>DAOTVC010000054.1:0-37687 GCA_034437215.1 Anaerolineae bacterium
AGATCCGCTTTGACCTTCTCCCACACGGCACCCATCTCTCCTCCTACGACAGCCCCGCCAGGCGCCGGGCCACGCGCTTGGCATCCCCACCGGGCATGCGCGCCCGCACCTGCCCGTCGTGGAGGAAGATGATCTCCCGCGCGCAGGCGGCGGCGACGGGATCGTGGGTGACGATCAAGATGGTCTGCCCCGCTGCGTTGAAGCGCTGCAGGATCTCGAGCACGGCCTCGCCGCTCGCGCTGTCCAGGTTCCCCGTCGGCTCGTCGCCCAACAGCAGGGTGGGATGGTTGATGAGGGCGCGGGCGATGGCGACCCGCTGCTGCTGCCCGCCGGAGAGCTCCCAGGGATGTTTCTCCGCCTGGTCGGCGATGCCCAACGCCTCCAGGAGCTCCTGCGAACGCCGCCGCACGGCCCGCTTATCGTGCCCCTTCACCAGCAGGGCCGGCAGCTCCACGTTGGCCCGCACCGTCAGGTTATCGATCAAGTTGAAGAACTGGAAGATGAAGCCGATGTGCGCCCGGCGGAACTTCGCCAGCGCCGTCTCGTCCATCTCGTTCAACCGCCGTCCGTCCACCACCACGGAGCCCGACGTGGGGCGATCCAGCCCGCCGAGAAGGTGCAGGAGCGTCGACTTGCCGCTTCCCGACGGCCCCATGACCGCCAGAAAGTCGCCGCTCTCGATCTCCAGCGAGACCCCGCCCAGGGCCTGGAAGTGTACGTCCCCCGTCTCGTAGGTCTTGACCAGCTCCGTAGTATGCACGAGAACACTCATAAGGTGAACGCGGTACGCGTGAAGACCCTGCGAAAACCACCGATACGCAACAGCCGCTCCAACAGCGTGCCCGCGGTGGTCTGCAGGATGACGTAGCGGGCGCCCTGCTCGCGCGCCTCGACTCCCAGGGTGATCGCCAGGTTGGTCACGGCGCCCCGCCCGCGCCGGTGCTGGAGCACCCCGGCGCTGCCGAGAATGCCCACGTCCTCGTACTGCATCAGGGTCATGGTGCCGATGGGTGTCTCCTTCGCCAGAGCCATGTAGTGGGTGACCGTCGGCAGATGGAGTGAGGGTTGCAGGAGCTGAACCATAAAGGGTGCGTACTCCTCGGGCAGCTCGAAGGCCTTCAAAAAAAGCCGGGCGAAGGTGGGTAGATTCTCCTCGTTCACGTGGCGCACCTCGACGCCCTTGAAGAGGGGCGGGATGGGGGTCTCCTCGAGGTCGAAGAGCATCCACGACTCCTCCTCCGCCTGCCGGACGAAGCCGCGCGCCAGCAGGCGGGCCTCCAGATCCGCAGGCCGGCAGGCCGGCGAGAGGTAGACGGTCACCGGGCGCTCCAACGCCTGGAAGTGAGCCGTGACCTCGTCGAGAAGCGCGGGTGCCTCCTCGGGCGATGCGCGCAGCAGGCAGGCGTGGTTGGCATCCGCCGTCGGGAAGAGCTCGCTGCTCGTGATGATCACGTCCTCGCGCAGGGCGACCTCGAGACCCGGCGTGACCTCGGCCAGGGGGACGGTAGCGGCGTAGTTGGCCCACTCGAGGGCCGCGATCTGCTCAACGTTTGTCATGGTTCTCCTCCTACTCCACTAGGGGTTAGCGTACAGGATAGCGCTCCCGCAACTCCCGACCTCTTCATAGCGCCTCCACCTGCGCCTTGTTGACCTCCGCCTCCGGCTCCCGACGTCCACGCAACGGGTAGTTGAGGAAGACGAAAAAGCCGACCAGCATCATCAACCCACCGATGGCGCCCACCATCCGCACCCCCAGGGGCCCCCGGGGATCGAGACGGCTGCGACCGAGCAGCAGGATGAGGGGCAGCAGCGAGACCGCGGCCCCGTTGATCAGCTGATCGAGGAGCCCCCAGGTCGCGTAGTAGGTCCCCTCGCGGTGCTGCCCGGTGAGCTCCGTCCCGTAGTCGGCGATCTCCGCCCCGAAGGCCGGAGGGAGCATGGTCACCCCCGACAGCGCCACCGCCTGCAGCGAGATCCAGATGATCCCCTGCGCCCCCAGCCCCAGGGGCAGCCTCTCCCCGATGATCAACAGCCCCGGCAGGATTGCCGCAGAGGCCAGGAGGGAAGCGGCGAAGACCCGCCACTTCCCCACCTTGTCGGAGAGGTGCATCACGAGGGGGTAGCAGATGAGGGAGGCCAACACGCCCGCTACGTAGAAGTAGAAGGTGTCTCCGGGGGAGAGCAGACAGACCTCGGTGGCGATGAAGGGGATCACCCCTTGAATGAAGGTGGAGGCGCTCCAGTAGAAGATGCCCGTCACCGTCATGATGACGAAGGCGCGGTTGCGGAAGAGGGAGCCGAGATCTTGAAGGAAGCTGGGACGCTCTACCGGCGCCGTATAGCGCGCGGGGCGCTCCCGCAGGACGAGGAAGGGCAGATAGAAGAGGGGCAGCGTGAGAAGGGCGTAGACGAGGGCCATGCCCGCGTAGCCCAGCCGTTCCAGGAGAGGGCCCGCCGCCGCGCTGACGATCACCCCCACGAGGAGAAAGCCCGAGGTCCAGGCGGAGATGCGCACCCGGTGGTGATCGGTCAGGGCGATCTCCGGCAGGAGGGCCGTGTAGGGGATCTGGTTGAGGGTGTAGGCCAGGTTGTAGAGCAGGAGCACGACGGTGAGGTAGACGAGGTTCCAGATGGACTCCCCCGGAACGGGCGGGGTCCAGATGAGCACGAAGAGGATCAAGAGCGGCAGCCCCGAGAGGAAGATGAAGGGCAGCCGCCTCCCCCAGCGGGTGCGGGTGCGATCCGACCAGTAACCGATGGGCGGCGCGGCGATGGCATTGAGGACGCGGGTGACGAGGAGCACCCCACTGTACAGCGCGGGAGGCACCAGGAGCACCCCCTCACCCTCCGGGGCCTGGTAAAAGTAGAGAAGCCAGCCGGTGAGCACCGACCAGAGGGTGGAGCTGCCCAGCGTCAACAGACCGTAGAAGATATCGATCTTCAACGGCGGACGGCCCCCACTCTCCTCGTGCGTCTCCTCAACCCTGGCGGTCATACAGTCACCGGCCCTCTCCACCTGCGGTTAGATAGAGGCATACATCCAGACGTGCTATAACGCGATTATAACCTAAAATTACTCAGAGGGAAAGCCGCACTTTGGAGAGCAACTGGGGGACGGTCACTTCCGCTTCTTCTTGGCCTGGCCTTGCACCTGCTTCTGCCACTCGTAGATCTTCGTCATGGCGTCGATGGGCGTCAGGTTGTTCACGTCCATCTGCCGCAGCTCCTCGACGATGGGGTGCTCCTTGGCGATGAGCAGCGGCTGGAAGGGCTCGGGCGCTGCGGTGCCGGGCCGGAACTCACCGCTCTCCAGCTGCGCCAGCAGGGTCTCCGCCCGGTGCACGACGGGCGCCGGCACCCCCGCCAGACGCGCCACATGGACGCCGTAGGACTTGTCGGCCCCTCCGGGCACCACCCGGTGCAGGAAGACCACCTCCCGCCCCTCCTCCGCCACGCCCAGGTTGAAGTTGCGGACGTGGGGCAGGTGCTCCTCCATCTCGATCAGCTCGTGGTAGTGGGTGGCGAAGAGGGTGCGCGCCCGCCGCTCGGGGTGGTTGTGGAGATACTCGATGACGGCCCAGGCGATGGCCATGCCGTCGTAGGTGCTCGTTCCGCGGCCCACCTCGTCCAGGATGAGGAGGCTCTGGGGGCTGGCGTGGTTGAGGATGTTCGCCGTCTCCACCATCTCGACCATAAAGGTGGACTGTCCCGCCGCCAGCTCGTCGGAAGCGCCGATGCGGGTGAAGATGCGGTCGGTCACGCCGATCAGCGCCTCGTCGGCGGGTACGAAACTCCCCACCTGGGCCATCAACACGATCAGCGCCGTCTGCCTGAGGAAGACCGACTTACCCGCCATATTGGGTCCGGTGATGATGTGGAGGCGGCTCTCGGCGTCCATGGAGAGGCTGTTGGGGGTGAAGGGCTCGCTGAGGGCCTGCTCCACGACGGGATGGCGCCCCTCTTCGAGGTCGAGGACCGGCGCGCGCTCGAAGGTGGGCCTGACGTAACGGTAACGCAGCGCCACCTCCGCCAAGGACGAGGCCACGTCGATACGGGCCAGGGCCCGGGCGGTGCCCAGCAGGCGCGCGGCGTAGGTCCCTACCTGGGCGACCACCTCGGCGAAGAGCCGGGACTCCAGCTCGGCGATTCGCTCCTCGGCATTGAGCACCAGGCTCTCGTACTCCTTCAGATCCGGGGTGATGTAGCGCTCGGAGTTCACCAGCGTCTGCTTGCGGATGTACTCCGCGGGGACGGCGTCGGTGTTGGCCTTGGTCACCTCGAGGTAGTAGCCGAAGACCTTGTTGTAGCCCACCTTGAGGCTCTTGATCCCCGTCCGCTTGCGCTCCGTCTTCTCCAGATCGGCGATCCAATCCCGGGCCCGCCCGCTCTTCTCCAGGATGCCGTCCAGCTCCGCCGAGAAGCCCGGTCGCACGAGGCCCCCGCCGCTCACCTGAGCCGGGGGCTCGTCAACGATGGCGGCGGCGACGAGGGAGGCCACCGCCTCCACCCCGTCCAGGTCCTCCGGCAAGAGCCCGAAGCCGGGCAGGGACTCCCCCCGCTCCGCGGCCAGGAGCTCCTGCAGCGCCGGCACCGTCTCCAGGGCCGAGCGAATCCCCACCAGATCCCGTGGAGAGGCCCGGCTCGCCAGCGCCCGGTTCGTCATCCGCTCCAGGTCGGGCACCCCCTTCAAGAGCTCCCGCGTGCGCGCCCGCAGCACCCCGTCGTCGTAAAAGCCCTGGAGCTGGTCCAGGCGCACCTCCAGATCCTCGATGTCGAGCAGGGGATGGGCCAGCCGCTGGAGGAGCAGGCGTCCCCCCATAGGCGTCACCGTCTCATCGAGCACGCCCAGAAGCGATCCCCGCTTCTGCCCGCGCAGCGTCTCCGTGATCTCCAGGTTGCGCCACGTCGAAGCGTCGAGAGCCATGTAACGCTCCGTCGCGTAGGTGGCAAGCCCCGTGACCTGCGGCAGCATCCCCTGCTGGGTCTCCTGCAAATAGGAGAGGATGGCCCCCGCCGCCCGCACCGCCAGGGGCTTCCCCTCGCAGCCGAAGCCCTGCAGCGTCCGCACCTCGAAGTGATCCATGAGCGTCCGCCGGGCCGCCGTCTCCTCGAAGTGGTAGACGGGCCAGGGCGTGAAGTGGGCGGAGATCAGCCCCGCCAACGACTCCTCGGGGCGATGGGCGGCTTCGTCAGAATCGCGCTCCTTCCAAGTGCCCGCCTCCGGCAGGAGCACCTCGCGGGGATGGAGACGAGCCAGCTCCTGGCGGACGGCAGTGGTGACATTACCGTCGTCCGTCAGTTGAGTCGTCGCGAACTCGCCCGTGGAGATCTCGGCGTAAGCCACGCCGGCCCGCTGCCCGTCGATGACCACCGCCACGAGGTAGTTGGGCCGCTTCTCATCCAACATCAGCGGCTCGAGCAGGGTTCCGGGGGTCACGACGCGTTCCACCCGCCGCTCCATGGGCCCCTTCCCCGTCGGCTCACCGATCTGCTCGGCGATGGCGACGCGGTAGCCCTTTTCGATCAGCTTGGCGATGTAGCCCTCGACGGCGTGGTGGGGCACGCCGGCCATGGGCACCCGGGTGCCCTTCGAGACGGGGCGCGAGGTCAGGGTGATGTCCAGCTCCTGCGCCACCAGTTCGGCGTCGTCGTCGAAGGTCTCGTAGAAGTCGCCCAACCGGAAGAAGAGGATGGTGTCGGGATACTTGGACTTCAGATCAAGGTACTGCTTGCGAAGCGGGGTCGTCTTTTTAACCATAGGAGAATTATACGTGGCGAGGCGCGGAGGACAAGTGACGCTTTGAGAGAAGGGGGCAGGGGGAATGGGGCACGCATCAAGGTCACACAGAAATGCAAAACTTTGGCAAGCACTCTCTTTGTTTACAACGGTTGACAAAAAAGAGAGGTTCGGGTATACTTCGCGTTGCCTGCGGGGGAGAAAACCTTGACCCGACAGGGCGGTATGCTATAATAACGCCGTGCCGACGTAGCTCAATCGGCGGAGCATCCGCCTTGTAAGCGGAGGGATGTGGGTTCGATTCCCACCGTCGGCTCAGTGTGGGCAGATACCCAAGTGGACAAAGGGGGCTGACTGTAAATCAGCTGGCTCAGCCTTCGGTGGTTCGAATCCGCCTCTGCCCACCTTTTTTGTGCCCATGTAGCTCAGTCGGTAGAGCACATTCTTGGTAAGAATGGGGTCCTCGGTTCAAATCCGAGCATGGGCTCTGAAGGAGAGACTCCTTCGCAGTCTGGAAAGAGAAGAAGAGGCTATCATGGCTAAGAAAAGCAAGGCAGTTCGACATACACTGACGCTCGCTTGCACCGAGTGCAAGGAGCAGAACTATCTGACGGAGAAGAACCGGCGCAACGATCCGGGCAGGCTGGAGATCATGAAGTTCTGCTCTCGCTGCCGGGAGCACACCCTTCATCGTCAGACAAAGTAGGGTCTGCGTAGGCGAGTAGCTCAATTTGGCAGAGCAACGGTCTCCAAAACCGTAGGTTGCGGGTTCGATTCCTGCCTCGCCTGCCTCGTAATTATTTGAGACACCGTTTTGGAGACACCGTCCTTAATCCGACGGTGTCTCTAGGTGTAAGAAGCCTTAACATGGAGGAAGTCAATGGCGGGTCGTAATCAAAAGGGAAAAAAAGAGAACGCCCTCGTACGCTACTTGCGCAACACGATGAGCGAGCTCCGAAAGGTGCGTTGGCCCACTCGTAAAGAGGCCTGGGCTCTCACCCGCCTGGTGCTGTTGGTCACACTGGTTATGGCGGCCTTCCTGGGGGCTGTGGATCGGCTCTTCGAGTGGATCCTGGGAGGCATCATCAGCCAGAATATTCTGTTTATAGTGCTTGGTCTGATCGTGGCGCTCCTCCTGGCAGCGAGCGCCGTGCTGATCGGACGGGGCGAAGAGGTGTAGTTAGCGTTTATGGCAGAGGATAAGCACGAGGTCGAAGAGACCAGCCCCGACTATAGGGAGCAGGTAATCTCGCCGGATGAGCTGTTACAGCGGTTTGGTCTGGCGTCCCCCACCGAGACTGCAGAGGAAGAGGAAGAGGAAGCCGCGGAGGAAGTCCCGGCTGCCGACGCTTCTCAGGTAGAGGCCGAAGTCCTGGAAGAAGAGGCCCCGGTCGAGGAAGAGACGGCGGAGATCGAGCTGGGCGAGATGCCGGACCCTGAGTCCGGTGAGTGGCTGCCCGACCCCTTCGCCATCCTCGAAGAGGACGTCGTCGTCGACAAGCGAGACTGGTTCGTCATCCACTGCTACTCGGGTTACGAGCAGAAGGTCAAGCACAACCTGGAACAGCGCATCGAGTCCATGGATATGCAGGACTACATCTTCCAGGTCGTGGTCCCCACCGTCGAGGAGATTGAGATCCGTGATGGAAAACGCCGTCATGTCGAGCGCTGCCTCTACCCCGGCTACATCATGGTCCAGATGATCCTGAGCGACGACTCCTGGTACGTGGTACGCAACACACCCGGCGTCACGGGCTTCGTCGGCATGGGCAACAAGCCTGTGCCCCTGCGCCCCGAACAGGTACAGAACATCCTGCGGCGCATGGAGGCCGAGGCCCCCCAGGTTCGGGCCACCTTCCGCACCGGGCAGAAGGTGCGCATCATCGAGGGGCCCTTCGGCGACTTCATCGGGGTGGTCGAAGAGATCGACGAGGAACGCACCAAGGTACGGGTATTGGTCTCCTTCTTCGGACGGGAGACCCCCGTGGAATTGGACTTTTTACAGGTCGAGAAGACCTAACAACGTTATCCATTGCGCCACGTCTTCCTTGGAATGACGGGAAGAGGGGGCTGGAGCGCGAAGTTGTAGCGAGCACAGCCCGGCAGCAACCAGTAGGAGTTAAAGAGATGGCAAAGAAAAAGGTTAAAGCAGTCGTTAAGTTACAGATTCCGGCAGGCAAGGCCAACCCGGCGCCCCCCATCGGGCCGGCGCTGGCGCAGCACGGCATCAACCTGATGGCCTTCTGCAAGGAGTACAACGCCAAGACCGCTCACATGGCGGGCAACATTATCCCGGCCGAGATCACGATCTACTACGATTCGTCCTTCAACTTCGAGCTGAAGACCCCGCCGACGCCCGACCTGCTGCGCAAGGCCGCCGGCGTCCCCAAGGGCTCTTCGGAGCCGAACCGTGACAAGGTAGGGACGATCACCCGCCAGCAGCTGCGTGAGATCGCCGAGCAGAAGATGAAAGATCTCAACGCTCACGACATCGAAGCCGCCGAGCGCATGATCGCCGGTACGGCGCGCAGTATGGGAATCATCATCAAGTAGGAATCCAAATATATCCCGTGGGAGGGTGCACAGCCCGCTAGGACCACAAGGAGATTGAAGTATGCCAACACATGGTAAGAAGTACCTAGAGGCCTCCGAGAAGGTCGATCGGATGAAATCCTACAGCCCCGAAGAGGCGCTGGCGCTGGTGAAGGACGTCAGCTACAGCAACTTCGACGGGACGGTCGAACTGCACATTCGCACCGGGCTCGACCCGCGCCGTGCCGACGAGCAGATTCGCGGCATGATCCAGCTGCCCCACGGTCTGGGCAAGACCGTGCGCGTGCTGGTCTTCGCCTCTGCCGAGAGCGCAGCCGCTGCCGAGGCAGCCGGTGCTGACTATGTCGTGAACAGCGACGAGGACGTCAAGCGCATCATGGACGGCTGGACGGACTTCGACGTCGCCATCGCCGTGCCGGAGATGATGTCCAAGGTCGGGCGCCTGGGGCGCGTTCTCGGTCCCCGAGGGCTGATGCCCAACCCGAAGACGGGTACGGTCGTTCAGTCCGACGACCTGGGCCGCGCGGTCCGTGAGGCCAAGGCCGGGCGGGTCGAATACCGGCTCGACCGGACAGGAAACCTGCACATGCCGGTGGGGAAGGTGAGCTTCCCCCTGGAGCAGCTGCAGGGGAACCTGGCCGCCATCATGGATACCCTGCGCCGGGTTCGTCCCCCGCAGATCAACAAGACCAAATACGTCCGCCGGATGACGCTGGCTCCTACCATGGGCCCGGGGATCAAGGTCGATCCTCTGGCGGCCCTCGAAATGGAGAGCCCCCTCTAGTTCTAAAGTGTTAACACTCTACTGAACCTCTGCCCGAGACAGCAGGCGCGCTTGCTTAAGCGCTTAATTTCCTGCCGAGGCAAGTCAGCCACTGTGAGTCACTTTCCCTCTCCTGGGAAGGACCCGACTGGCCCTTGCATCGGTAAGTGCAGGGGCCAGTAGTTTTTATGAGCGTTGGTAAGAGCAAAACTTATGGTAAGGAGGTGAGAGAGCTTGGCTATTTCACGTGAGCGAAAAGAAGAGTTACTACAAGAGTACCGCGAGCAGCTGGAGCAGAGCCAGGGTATGATCCTGGCCCACTACTCCGGTCTGACGGTGGCTCAGATGGAGACCCTGCGCCGTCAGGCCCGGGGTGAGGAGGGTTACGTCTTCGTCATCAAAAACACCCTTCTCGAGAAGGCTCTGGAAGAGCGCGACGTGGCAGCGCCCGAAGAGATGTTGACGGGTCCGACCATCGTGGCCTTCACCCATCAGGATACCCCGCCCCTGGCGAAGATCTTCCGGGACTTCTCCGGCGAGGTGGAGGAGGGCAAGTTCACCCTTCGGGGAGCGTTTGTCGACGGGCGCTTCTACAATGCCACTCAGGCACGGACTTTGGCCGATCTGCCCACCCGCGATCAGCTCTTTGCCCGAGTACTCGGCACGATCAATGCCCCTGCTACGCAGGTGGCGGGCGTCGTCGCCGGTGGTGTCCGCCAGGTACTCAATGTGCTGCAGGCGTACGTGGACAAGTTAGAAGAGGGCGGCACGACCGCCGAAGCCGCAGCCTAACGCTGGGCTTTATCCGGTAAAATCAATCAATCCATAACAGGAGAGGAAAAGGAACAATGGCAGATCTTGCTAAAATCGCAGAGGAAATCAGTGGTCTTACGTTGATGGAAGCCTCCGAGCTCGTCTCGATGCTCGAGGAGAAGCTGGGTGTCAGCGCGGCTGCCCCCGTCGCCATGATGGGCGCCGCCATGCCCGGTGCCGCCGCCGAGGAAGAGGAAGAGAAGACCGAGTTCGACGTCGTCCTCAAGGACTTCGGCGCCAAGAAGATCAACGTCATCAAGGCCGTTCGGCAGCTCACCAACCTGGGTCTGAAGGAAGCCAAGGATCTCGTCGAGAGCGCCCCCACCACCATGATGGAGGCCGTCTCCAAAGAGGTCGCCGAGGACGCCAAGGCCAAGCTCGAGGACGCCGGCGCCACCATCGAGCTCCAGTAGTTCGACCTACCAACGCCGATCAGCAGGTCCCCTCCCCCGCGGAGGGGACCTCTTTTTATTGCCCACCCTCCTGGCGGCAGAAGTTGCTTTCGGTGACAAGCTGCTATACTTGCTACAGACCTATGAGGGATCGATAGACTTGAGAGTTGCACCTTACACCGCGCGCATCATTCTCGGTACCGGGGCCGGGCTGGTCTGGCTCTGGTACGCGGCCCCCCGGCATGGCTTCTCGCGGCGCGCCCTCACCGGCTTGGTGTGGCTGGCTGCCCTGGGCGCTCTCCTGGGGGGACGGCTGGGTTACGTGCTGGAGCACCTGCTCTACTTCAGGGAGAATCCCGCGCACCTTCTCAATCTGCTGGAGGTGGGGGGCTTCGATGGGGCCGGCGCCTGGTGGGGAGGGCTGTGCGGTGTGGGGCTCTGGACGCTGAGGAGGGCCCCCGCTTGTCGCCCCACCCTGACGCTCCTCATCCCCGCCGCCCTCCTCGTGGCTGCGGGCGCCTGGTGGGGCTGTGCCGACCGGGGATGCGCCTGGGGGCAGGAGGTGCGCTCCGCCCCCCGAGGATGGGGGTGGCTCGTCCGCGAGGGACCCGACCTCTACCACACCCTCGCACCCCGCTTGGCGGTCCAGCACCTGGGCGCTCTCCTGGCGCTGGGGGGCGCGCTGTCGAGCATGTTCCTGCGCTCGCACGCCCTCCTCGTCGCTGCGCTTTACGCAGCCGCAACGAGCGCCCTCACCTTTCTGCGCGCTGATCCTGAGCCCCTCGTGGGCGCCCTGCGGCTGGACTTCGTCCTGCTCCTCGGGCTCGCCCTCTTCTTCGTGACCCTCCAGCTCACGGGGCGCGAGTCGCGACGGCAGCGAGAGAAGATTGCAAAGCGGCACTAGCGTTCTGCTAATACTCTTCTGGTATGATAGGCAGAATCTACCGGACCGTGACCGTACCGTTGGATAAACTGACGAAAGGCAAAGCCATGGAAAGTATGAACGAACAGGTAAGTGCACAGGCAGCTCTAAGGCGCCTGCGCGAGACATTGGACGACTTCATGGAGGTGGAGACCGTCCGCATTCTCTCCACCGACGCTCAGCCGAGCGTGGAGTTCGAGGGGCACCTCCACCGTCGGAACGGAGCCTTCGAGGAGCTCTTCCGGAGTCTCCGGGAGCTGGGGTACACCCCCACCCTGCGCGAGACCGAGGAGGGCGTCGAGGTCCTCAGGGCCGTCCCCGGTACCATCGAGGAGGAAAACCGGGGGAAGCCCTGGGTCAACCTGCTGCTCTTTCTGGCGACCCTGCTCTCCGTGCTCTTCATCGGTGCCGCCAACGAGGGGGGCAATCCCCTGCAGAACTTCAGCGACCTCTGGCTGGGCCTGCCCTTCGCCGCCACGCTCATGGGTATCCTTACCGCTCACGAGCTCAGCCACTACTTCGTCGGTCGCAAATACGGCTCCCCGGTGAGCCTGCCCTACTTCATCCCCCTCCCCCTCAACATCCTGGGCACGATGGGCGCCGTCATCGTGCAGAAGGGGCCCATGCGCAGCCGTAAGGCCCTCTTCGACATCGGAGCGGCGGGCCCCTTGGGCGGGCTCGTCGTCGCCCTCCCCCTGCTGGTCGTGGGACTGCTCCTCTCCAAGGTCGAGCCCCTGCCCACCAGCCAGGCCTACTTCCTGGAGGGGAACTCGCTCCTCTACTACTTCACCAAGTGGGTGATCTTCGGTCGCCCGCTCCCCGCCGGCGGCGTGGACGTGATGCTCCACCCCGTGGCCTTCGCCGCCTGGGCCGGGCTGCTGGTGACCTCCCTCAACCTCTTCCCCATCGGGCAGCTGGACGGCGGCCACATCACCTACGCCATGTGGGGACGCAGGGCCTGGACCATCGCCAAGGTCGTGGTCGGTCTCATCTTCGCCTGGGGCCTCGTCCTCAACCTCAGGGGGAATCCCGCGGGCTGGACCTGGTTCGTCTGGGGGCTGCTCGGGCTCTTCGTGGGCGCCCGCCACCCCGCTCCGTTGAACGACGTCACCCCCTTGGGTCGCAAGCGGCGGATCATGGGCTGGATCATGACGGGGCTCTTCCTCCTGACGCTCGTGCCCCTTCCACTGACGGTCGTGACACCGTAACCCCAGGGAGAACGTGACTACCATCGGGATAGATGCCAGCCGCGCGGTGAGCGCAATGCCGACGGGCACCGAGGGCTACTCCTACCACCTCATCCGGGCCCTCGTGCCCCGGCTCCGTCCCGACGCAGACGTGCGACTCTACTTTCGCGCCCTGCCGCCGGCGGGGCTCTTCCCCGACACCGAGCACCGCGTCATCCCCTGTCCGCGGCTCTGGACTCACCTGCGCCTCTCCTGGGAGATGACACGCCGGCCCCCCGACCTGCTCTTCGTACCCGCCCACGTGCTGCCCCTCGTCCGCCCCCGCCGCACCGTGGTCACCATCCACGATCTGGGCTACCGCTACTTTCCGGAGGCGCACCCGCCCGCCCAACGCCTCTACCTGCACCTGAGCACCCGGTGGAACGTCCGGGTCGCCGATCAGATCATTGCCGACTCGGAGGCGACCCGCAGCGCAATCATCCGGGAGTACGACGCGCCGGCGGAGAAGATCGCCGTCGTCTATCCCGGCTACGACCGCTCCTTGCACCCCCTCCGCGACGGACGCCGCCGTGACGACGCCCTCGCCCGCTACGGCATCAACGGCCCCTACATCCTGCACCTGGGACGAATCCAGCCGCGCAAGAATCTCGTGCGTCTCGTGGACGCCTTCATGCGCGTCTACCCGGACCATCCTGACCTCCTGTTGGTGCTCGCCGGCCCCACCGGCTGGTTGGCGGAGCCCATCCGCACGCGGGTGGAGGCGCTGGGACTCCAGGGACGGGTGCTCTTTCCGGGCTACATCCGGCAGGAGGACAAGGTCGCGCTCATCTCCGGGGCGCTCTGCTTCGCCTTCCCCTCCCTCTACGAGGGCTTCGGCTTCCCCGTGCTGGAGGCGCAAGCCTGCGGCGTCCCCGTCCTCACCAGCAATACCTCCAGCCTTCCGGAGGTCGCCGGCGAGGGGGCCCTCCTCGTCTCCCCCGTCGATACCGAGGCCATCGCTCAGGGGTTGAGGCAGCTGCTGGAGGACAACCGGCTCCGGGCCCGCCTCGTCGTCCGGGGGGAGCTCAACCTCACCCGCTTCTCCTGGGAGAGGGCCGCACGCCAGATCACCGGGTTGATCGAGAAGTGGGCAACGAATTGATGCTGAGCTTTTTCCAAGTTATCCCAAAATTATCCCAAGAGATTTGGGTTAACTTCCGCAAATTGGGATTTTCGACGAACCGTCGCCCCTCCCCGCGATGCTGACCCTCCTGATCACCGCCTTTCGTGAGCCCCACACGGTAGGGCAGGCCATCGAGGCCTTCCTGCCCCAGCTCCCGCCCCAGGCGGAGCTGTTGGTCGTCGCTCCCGATCCGGAGACCATCGCCGTCGTCGAGAGCTACGTAGAGAGACACCCCGTCGTGCGCCACGTCGCCGACCCCGGACGGGGGAAGCCGGCGGCGCTCAACTGTGGGCTGCAGGAGGCGCGGGGGGAGCTCGTCGTCCTCAGCGACGGGGACGTCGCCGCCGCCGCAGACGCCCTCGCCCCCCTCCTGGCCCCCTTCGCGGACCCGCAGGTGGGCGCGGTCAGCGGGCACCCCGTCAGCACCAGCCCCCGCACCAGACCCCTCGGCTACTGGTCCCACCTCCTGACGGACGCCGCCCACCAGGTACGTCTGGAGCGCGACCGCGCCGGGCACTTTCTCCTCTGCTCGGGCTATCTCTTCGCCTTCCGCCGTCCCCTCGTCGAGCCGGTGCCCGAGGACGCGCTGGCGGAGGACGCCGTCATCTCCCACGCAATCGCGCAGCAGGGGTACCAGATCCGCTACGCGCCGGAGGCCCGGGTCTACGTGAAGTATCCGGCGACCTACGGGGATTGGCTGCGGCAGAAGGTGCGTTCGGCGGGGGGCTACGCCCAGGACTACGTGCGCAGGTCGCCGCTGAGGATGCGTTCGGCGCGGTTGGAGGCGGTGACGGGGACCCGGCTGGCCCTCGCCTACCCGCGCAACCCTCGGGAGCGACTCTGGACCCTGCTGCTCTTCGCTGCCCGGCTGCACCTCTGGCTGCTGGTCTTCGTCAACGTACGGCTGCTGCGCCGCCCCCTCGCCTCCCTCTGGAAGCGTGTGGAGACGACGAAGTAGAGGCGGAGGGGGAAAGGGGACACGAAGAAGGATTCCCAAATTTAACCCAAATTAGATTGGGATAAATTTGGGTTAAATGGGATACACCCAAACCCTGTTGGGGAAATCAGGAGGCTGCAACCCCGAGCCGCTTGCCCGTCAACGTCTCGACCTGTAGCGAGACGACGGTCACCCCGGCGATCCGCGGCGCTTTGAGGGTCCGCGCCTTCACCGGCTCCGGATCGGGCTCCAGCTGATCGATCATCAGGGCCAGCGCCCGGCGCTTCGCCTCGGCGCTCTCGAGGAAGGTGGCCCGGGCGCGAAATTGAACGGTCCGCGCCGCGTGGTCGCACTCCCCCGCGACGTAGCCGTTATCCTCGAGGATCTGCCCGTAGACCACCGGGTTGGCCTCGAGGTAGTCGATCTTCCGCCCCTCTTTGGCGCAGTGGAAGTAGAAGCAGTTCTCCGCCACGTCGTAACCGTAGTTGACGCTGACCAGATAGGGCTGCTCCCCGCTGCAGAGCGCCAACGTCACATACTTCTGCTCCCGAATGATCTCCAGGAGTTCGGCGCGCTCGGTGATGGCCTTCTCGGCCCGTCGTATGTGGTAGGTCTCCATGCTTCCTCCTTAAGGAAATGGGCTCTCCAGGATTTCACAGGGTACAACAGGGCCATTTGCCACGCGTCTCCTGCCACAACGCAGGAAAGGTCTGGCACGCCCCACCGCAGCAGCCATTGGGGCTAGTTTTAGAGCTGCTCACCCCACGACCCGGCGAAACCCAAAAGACCCAGGAAAATCTCCGGAACCCGCGGGTTCCGGAGATAGAGCTGTCCGCCTACTTGAAGATGTAGTAGGTGCCCCGCTTGGCCCCCACCTTGAGCAGCACCCCCTGCTCCACCAAATCGACGAGATCCAGCCGCAGGGTCTCGGAGGTGACGTTGGGACAGAGCTTCTGGTACTCCCGGTTAGTGATCCGCCCGTGATGCTGGATGTAGGCCAGCGCCTTGGTCTGGCGCTCGTTCGTCGAGAGACGCTCACCACCGCGTAGCGGCGGATGCTCCAGACTCCGCCGGAAGACGACGGTGAAGGAGAAGGGGGTCTCATTGAAGTCGGGGGGCGCGTGACCGGCGTTGATCATCTCCTCGATCATGACGTCGACGCCCAGACCCAGCTCCTCGATGTAGCCCCACTGGAAGAGCCCGTTGACGAGGCGTGGGTTGCGGGAGAAGTGCTCATCGACGATGTTGTCCACGGTGATGAAGCCCGGTAGGCCCCCGGGGCTGGAGACCTCCAACCGGTCCGTGAAGATGCGCACCTCGATGGCGCGCCCGCGCAGACGGTAGTCGCGGTGGGCCACGGCGTTGACCAGGGCCTCGCGGATCGCCGTCGGCGGGTAGATCCACGCCTCCTCCCGCTGCAGGGAGTGCACGACGGCGCCCTGCTGGATCTGCTCCTGCAGAATATCCCACGTCCTCTGGATGATCCGGGGGAGGGGGCCGCGCACCTCGACACGACGCCCGTAGCCCGGCTTCCCGCCTTCGCCCCGCATGTCGGTGCCCTCGAAACGCAGGAAGATGAGGTCGCTGCGGGGGATGAAGATCTGAGGATTCTTGCCGAAGAGAAGAATGCCGGCGACGGTGGGCTGCCCCTCGCCGGTCAACCACCCCATCTCCACGAGGACGTCGTTGACGGACCGGGTAAGGGGCCGTCCCTGGCGCTCCTCCCACTTCTCGACGAACTCCCGCAGGAGCTCCTCGTCGAAGTCGTCGCGGTCGGCGCCTGCTACCACCTCAGCCTCGTAGTCTCCTACGGAGCGGTTGGTCGCCAGCTGGCGCACCTCATCACCGGTGAGGGGCCGGTTCTCGGGCCCCGTCCGGACGAGCACCCGCCCATCGGAGAGGGTGTGCAGCTCGGGGCTCCGGCGCACGTGCCCCACGTAGATGAAGGCCCCCCGGGCCTCCGTCTGCTGCCACTCGACGGGCACCAGGGGACGGCAGAGGGACTCCGCCTGGTTGAAGGCGATGTTGAATTCCTCCGGTATCACCTCACCCGTGGGCCGTCCTCGTTCGTCCAGCCCAACGTAGATCGTGCCCCCATCAGCGTTGGCAAAGGCGATCATCGTCTCCGCCAGCGCCTCCACATCGGCATCGGAGAGCAGTGCGACTAACTGACTGGGTCCACCACGCGGTGCCTGATCCATACCTGACCTCTTCCTTGGATATCCTGCCAGAACTACGCGTCTCGTCGTCGGTGGTCGCCGAACCTATCCCTCGGCCGTGCCGTTCTCCTCCTCTTCGACGAGACGAGCGATGGACGCCACCCGATCCCCCTTCTTGAGGTCCATCATCTGCACCCCGCGGCTGTAACGACCCATCTGGGGAATAGCACAGACCTTGGTGCGCAGCACGATGCCCCCCTCGGAGATGAGGGTGATCTCATCGCTCTCCTGCACGACCCGCGCGGAGACGACCGGGCCGGTCATCTTGCTCATCTTGTAAGCGCGGACCCCCTTGCCCGCCCGACCCTGGCTCGGGAACTCCTCCAGGCCCGTGCGCCGTCCGTACCCCTTGAGGGAGGCGACGAAGAGATCGGCCCCCGGCTCCACGACCTCGACGGCGGCGACGTGATCGCCCTTCTCCAGACGGATGGCAATAACGCCGCGGGCCGTCCGGCCCATGAGGCGCACCTCCTCCTCGCTGAAACGGATCCCCTGTCCCTGCTGGGTGACGATGAGCACGTCCTGGTCGCCCTGGGTGATCTGCACCCAGCCCAACTCGTCCCCCTCCTCCAGATTGATGGCGATGAGA
Organism: Anaerolineae bacterium; assembly: GCA_034437215.1. Lineage (GTDB taxonomy): Bacteria > Chloroflexota > Anaerolineae > B4-G1 > SLSP01 > DAOTVC01. Next base: position 17,275 of record DAOTVC010000054.1, read on the forward strand.
CCGCTGGGGCGCACGGAGGCGAACTCCTGGATGGAGACCCGTTTGATGTAGCCGTCGCGCGTGACCATCGTAAAGTAACGCCCGTTCTCGAAGTTGCCGACGTTCTGGACCACCGTCACGCGCTCCTCCGCACCCAGGGCCAGGATGCCCGCCAGCAGGGCACCCCGGGCCGTGCGGTCGGCCTCGGGGATCTGATAGACCTTCTCCTGGTAGACCTTGCCCTTGTCGGTGAAGAAGAGCAGGGTGTCGAGGGAGTTCGCCGAGATCATCTCGACGACCTCGTCCTCCTCCTTGGTGTCCATCCCGATGACCCCCCGACCGCCGCGCCCCTGGGAGCGGTAGACGCGCGAGGGCACCCGCTTGATGTAGCCGCGTTGGGTGATGGGGATGAGCACCCGCTCATCGTCGACGAAGTCCTCCTCGTCGAAGTCACCCGCAGCGTTGGGATTGATGCGCGTCCGGCGGTGGTCCGGATACGTCTCGAGCAGCGCCAGCAGCTCCCCCCGGATCACGCCCCGCTGCCGTACCGGCGAGGCCAGTAGATCCTCCAGGTAGGAGATCTGCTTCAGGAGCTCCTCGTACTCGTCCAGAATCTTCTGCCGCTCCAGTGCCGTGAGCCGTCGCAGGGGCATGTCCAGGATGGCCTGGGCCTGGACCTCCGAGAGCTCGAAGCGCTCTATCAACCGCTCGCGGGCCGTCTCCACGTCGGGTGACTCGCGGATGGTGCGGATGACCGCGTCCATGTGATCCAGGGCGATGAGCAACCCCTCGAGAATGTGCGCCCGGGCGCGCGCCTTCGCCAGGTCGTGCTGCGCCCGCCGCACGATCACTTCGATACGGTGCTCCAGGAAGATGAGAAGGAGGCGCTTGAGCGGCAACAGGCGCGGCTGCCCCTCGACGAGGGCCAACAGCTGCACGCCGAAGGTCGACTGCAGCGGCGTGTACTTGTAGAGGCGGTTCAGCGCCTTCTGAGGCTGTGAACCGCGTTTCAGCTCGATGACGATGCTCATCCCCCGCCGGTCCGACTCGTCCCGCAGATCGCTGATCTCGTCGAGGCGGCCCGAGCGCACCAGGGAGGCGATGCGCTCGATGAGCGTCGTCTTGTTCACCTGATAGGGAATCTCCGTCACGACGATGCGATGGCGCCCCCCACGCATCTCCTCGATGTTGGCGATGGCGCGCACGATAACCTTCCCCCGTCCCGTGGCGTAGGCCTGGATGACGGGGCTGTAGCCCATGATGACCCCACCCGTGGGGAAGTCGGGGCCCTTGATGTGCTCCATGAGCTCCTCGACCCCCACGTCCTCCTGGCGCTCCCAGTTATCGAGCATGAAGACGAGGGCGTTGATCACCTCTCCCAGGTTGTGGGGCGGGATATTCGTGGACATACCCACGGCGATGCCCGACGAGCCGTTGACGAGCAGGTTGGGCAGCACGGAGGGCAGGACCTGGGGCTCCTGCAGCGTCCCGTCGAAGTTGTCCACCCAGTCGACGGTGTCCTTCTCGATGTCGGCGAGCACCTCCATGGCGATGTGCGCCAGCCGCGCCTCCGTGTAACGCATGGCAGCGGGCGAGTCCCCATCGATGGAACCGAAGTTCCCCTGCCCGTCGACCAGGGGGTAGCGCATGGAGAAGTCCTGGGCCATCCGGGCCATGGCATCGTAAACGGCGGAATCACCGTGGGGATGGTACTTACCCAGCACCTCCCCCACGATACGCGCCGACTTCTTGTAGGAAGCGTTAGGGCGAATGCCCATGTCGTACATGGCGTAGAGGATGCGCCGCTGCACCGGCTTCAGGCCGTCCCGGGCGTCGGGCAGGGCCCGCGCCACGATGACGCTCATAGCGTAGTCCAGGTAGGCGCTGCGCATCTCGCGGTTGATGTCGACCGAGCGAATGCGGCCGACGCTCTCGTTCACAATGAGGCTCTCTTCGTTTTCCAAAGGTGTCCGTTCCTATTCTTCAAGCGTTGTCGGGGAGTTATCCCAAGTACCTATTATACCTCAAAGGGGCTGTTTTGCAGATCAAGAGACTCTACCAGGGTCTGATCTTGCATAGAGCCCGCTCCTCGCCCCTGCCATTCTCGGCGCTCCGCTGACGCTGCGCGCCGTATCGGCAGGGGCCTTAAGGAGTGAAATTGGGGGTATACCGCCAAAGAAGGAGGCCTTTTCGAATTGGGTGTGTTTCACTTGAGTTAAACCGAGGCGTGAAACGTGAAACGTAAAACGTGAGGGCTTCACGTTTCACGCTTTACGTTTCAGCCAGGGATAGCTCACAACTGGATTGAAACACACCTTTTCGAATTCGTCAGCCGACCGCTCCCATGATACAATGAAACCAACAACCAATCACCGGGGGCAGTCACGAAAGCAACGCCGGGTCACACACCGGGCGACTGTCTGACTGCCAGACTGTAGACTACCCGACTGTTCGAAAGGAGAACTCTCATGGACCCCTTGAACTTGATCGTGACCGCCGTGGTGACGGGATCCACCGTGGGCCTGCATCACACCACCGCCGCAGCCGTGAAAGACGCCTACCGCGCCCTCAAACACTACTTTCTGGAGCGGTATACCGGGACGGAGGTCCTGGATGCGGTGCAGAGCGTGGAGGGCAAACCCCGTTCGGAGGCGCGCCAGGCCCTGCTCCGCGAGGAACTCGCCCAGGTAGGCGCTCATCGGGACGAGGAGCTCGTCCACGCCGCGCAGGCCTTTCTCATCAAAGCCGACCCGTACGGGGCCGAGGCGGGGAAGTACCACGTGGAGGACGTTACCGCCGACCCTTGATCGCGGTGACGAAGAAGAAGGGAAGATGGGCCACGACGCCCCATCTTCCCTCGATCTTTTCTGCCGCCTCCTCGGCTTGCTGCAGGGCGGTGCGCTCCTCCGCCGTCAGGGGAAGTCCCCGCAGCAGCTCGAAGCGCGCGGGACGAGGCGGGACGAGGCGGTTCTGAAACTCCACCCGCGCGTCGAAGCGGCGCCTCTCCAACGCGCCCGGCAGCTTGCGCCCCACGCGGGGATCGGCGCCCGCCCGGGAGAGGGCCGCCATCCAGACAGAACGGGTTGCGACCTCCGGAGGATACTCCATCAGCCCCCCGTAGTCGGGCTCGAGGGCCACGAGGGCCCCGCCGGGGCGCAGCACCCGCGCCACCTCGTCTAACACCGCCGCCAACGGACGTACCCAGAGGAGCGTCAGCTGGCTGAAGACGAGGTCCAGGCTTGCCGAGGCCAGGGGGAGCGCGCGGGCGTCCCCCCCGACACCCACCGCCTCCGGCGCGATCTCCCGGAGGGCGGGCAGGTCGAGATCGAGGGCCAAGACCTGCCCGCCGGCCCGCTCCAACAGCTCGGGGATGACCGCTCCCCGTCCCGCGCCCAGATCGAGGACTCGGGCTCGCTGGTCGATCCCGACCCGCCGCAGCAGGTACTCCCTGGCGGGTGCCAGCCAGGCCGCCTGCGCCGTCAACAGTGCAGCCGGGGGGAGCGCAGGACTTGAAGACACCGCCTATGTCCGGACGCGGATCACGAACGGCTGCCCATCCGCTACCGTCCCCCACCCGCACAGGCACAGGCGCAGGCACAGCCCGCGCAGGCACAGGCGCAGCCGCTCCCACCACCGCCCCCCCCGCCACTCGAGGAGGCCTTCATGAACGCCTCGAAGATATCCCCCGTCGTGCGGTCCACACCGCTGAGGTCGAGGACACCGCCGCTGCGCGCAACGCCGCCCCCCAGGCTGGCAGGGAGGATGGCGGCTGCCATTCCACCCATGGTATTCTCGGCCCAGCCGGAGAAGGAGGCCCCCACGTCGGAGAGTGACGTCCTTCCCCCGGCCCCCGTACGCCCTGCCGACTTCGAGCCCCCCACGTTGACCAGCCCACCCCGGGAGCCGCTGACCCGCGGCGAAAGGCGCATCCAGGTGGGCCAGTAGCTGTAGCCGCCCGGAGCCCTGAGAACCGTCGGGTACTGCTTGTTCAGCATCACCCACGGGAGATTCTTATCGAGGAACTCCTCTTTCTCGGGGATCTCCCCGATGCTCTGGGCCTTCTTCCACGCCCGGTCGACCACCCGCTTGTAGTAGTCCCGGGTGTCGGAGAGATCGAACTTCTTCATCTTGGCTGCCGTCTGCTTGATCAACCCCTCCATGGCCTCGGTGAAATCGAGCTCCTTGACGGCTTGGTCGGGATGACGCTCCAGCAGGTAGAGGAAGGGGCGTTCGTAGCCGTGGACGACCGTGCCCCGTTCCTGGGCCACGCGGCGATAGAACCTGAGCCGGCTGGCCTTTCCGGTGATGTTGGGCTGCTCCAGGGACCGGAAGTCCTCGTCCACCGCCACCTGGAGAGGGTCCTCCTCCACCTGGCGCACGACGCCCTTGGCGAGGAGCCCAAAGATGACCAGCGTCAGCACCTCGTTGAGGGGCTTTTCCAGCAGCACCGCCGCCTCCGGCGCCGTGAGCCCCCGCTTGATCCCGCCCCCCTCCACCTGGGCGATGGGCGGGAGATAGGTCTTCCGGCGCCTCCGCAGCGTCGCCTCGTTGAGAATGATGAGGAGCACCATGACGGGGAAGAGGAGCAGGTGCAGGAGGGGGCTGATCACCATCAGCCACACGAGCCCGCCGCCCAGGAGCAGGTAGAGGACAAAGCCCGTCCCGCCGGAGAAGCGGAAGTAGAGGAAGCTGAAGAAGCCGAAGAGGATGACCCCCAGGACGAAGTGAACGCTGGGGTTGTCCCGCAGCCACTTGACCATGAGCTCCAGGATGGTCATCTGTACCACGCGGTCCACGGCGGATTGCGGGAAGGAGATCCCTACGCGGTGCGGGCCGGTGAGGCGGGTGTCGGGCCAGCGCCAGAGACCGACGACGCGCCCCTCGTAGAGCGCTTTCTGCGTGAAGGGCTCGTTCTGGTAGAGCACGTTCTCGGGTTCGACACCCGCGGGCACGTGGATGGCGACCATCAGATCGGTCGTACCCTGCACCAGGTCACCGTCGAACCAGGTAGGGGTGATCTGGAGGGAGGCGAAGTCGCGGTCGGTGAGATCCTGGTAGACCATGTCGGGCATGGTGAACTCCACATGAAGGGTACCCCTCTCCCCGGCAGGGATGGCCTGGCTCCCCAGATGGATCTCGACCCCCGTGTCGATGTAGGTGGAGGGGCGGATGTCGGAGAGCTGCACCCCGTTGATAGAGGCGCGGAAGTCGCCGATATCGTAGTCGTCGTGGGGCGTGCCGATGTCCACGATGTCGATGGGAGAGGCAAAGGCCGAGTTGGCAAAGGTGATGTCATACTCGATGTCCACCGACGCATCGGGGTTGACGAAGACCTCCATCCGCATCTCGGGCACGCCGAAGCTGTAGTTCTGGGCGCTCACCGGGCCGATAAGGGCGATGAAGAGCATTGCGAACAGGGTCAGGGATACAAAGCGATACAGTCGTCTCATCTCTACCTCCCACAAATCACGAGCAACAGACCCGCACTCCGAATCGAGCGGGCGCCTACGGTGCCATATGCTACTTTGCGGATCACGTTTCAACCTCAGGTCCGCCGCCGTGCCCATCCCGCAGGGTCGGCGGGACAGACGGCAGCACAGAGGGCTAAGCCGGGACAGACCTCACAGCGCGAGGTGGGCGCCTCGACCTGCTCCCGGTACCGCAGGAAGGCGGAATCCTCCCAGATGCTCTCCCACGAGTCTCGCAGCAGGTTCCCGGCCGTGCGGTAAGGCCCCCGCGGCGGGATCACCGCACCGTTGGACTCCACCCGCACGGCGACCTCCGCAGAGCAGCGGGGGCCCCTCTGCACCTGCGCCGGCAGCGTCAGCACCGGATCGCGCTCCACCGGCGGCTCCCAGATGAAGCGCAGGTCGTTCAGCGTCGCCGCCTCCTCCACCCGGGTCGCGACCTGGGGCAGAGCGGCGGCGAAGAGGGCGCTGTCCCCATCCGTGCGCGTCTCCTCTGTGGTGGCATAGGCCACGAAGGAGAGGCTGTCGGCGCCCAGGGCCGCCAACGCCTCCACGGTCTCCTCCAGCATCTCCACGCTCTCGACCACCAGAGGCACCTCCGCCACGGCAGCGATCTCGTTCTCCTGAAGCCAGTCGAAGAGGGCAACCGCCGCGGCGTGATCGCCCGGGCCGCAGAGGGCATCGTGAACGGCGGGATCACTGGAGGCGTAGGGCACCGTCACGTGGTCCGCGCCCGTCTGCCAGAGCAGGGGCAGCAGCCCCTCGGCGCTCAGCGTCGTCGCCAGAGCCCGCACGCCGGCGATCATCCCCAGCGCCTCGGCCCGCTCTATGGCGCGCACGAGGTGCTCGGGAACGACGGCGGGGGGGGCGAAGAGGGTGACGTGGGGGATGGCGACCTCCCAGATCCGGTCGAGGAGGGGCAGAAGTTGCTCCGGCCCGGCCAGAGGCACGGCAGCCTGCAGGGGTGCGATGAGCTCGGCGCCGAAGGGGGAGAGCAAGGCATCGTCCAGGCTGAAGATGGGGAAGGTATCGCCGGGGTTGAGCATCGCCTGGATGAGCGCCTTTACCTGGGCGATGTCGGCGCGCACCTGAGCTTCGTGAGTCCCTTCGAAGCGCGTGGCAAGATCCACGAGGATGGCGTCCTCGCCCTTGCCCTCCAGCAACCCCTGAGCGATGACCACCCCCGGAGGGGTGAGGCGGGCAGCGGCGGAGGCGTTGGCGATGAGCATGCCGCTCCCGTCCCGCTCGACGCGCAGGTGGTAGCGGGTGAACTGACCGTCGGTCTCCCGCGTGGTGTGGTAGAGCCCCGGTGCGACAGGGGGAGGCGGCGCAGGGCGACGGATCTGCATCAACTTGCTCAGCCAGCTCTTGTCGGACATAAGTCCCTCCTCAAAAATAAGTGGCTCTCCTGAAAGAAGGTGGGGACTAACTGCAAAGGACGCAGAGGTCGCAAGGATAACTTAATATTTCTAAGGTTTGCACCTCGATGAATTAATAATCTGTATCTCAACTTTGCGTTCTTGGCGCTCTCTGCGGTTAGCTAGTCTTTCTTCAGTAGAGTCAATCAGTCAACGTTTGAAAGTTCAAGGTCCAAGTCACGCGCACCCGATCAGGTTCGAGATACCCACCGGATCTCTTCTCCTATCTCTCGGCCTCGCTGGTGAATTTCCGCCAGATCCCGAGCGTTGGGACGCCCTCGGGTATCCCCCAGAGGCCCCTGCAGGCTGCGTGCCTCGGAGCCGTGGTACTCCCCCACGACGTAGAGGGGATCGAAAATGGTGAACCCCAGATGCTCGAAGAACTGTTCGGCGTAGAGAGCCGCCGGCACAGCCTCTCGGATACCGGTGTGCGGTCCCGAGTAGGTGACCAGAACGACGGCGTGCCGGCCCGAGATCCTGGGGGCTCCTATCTTCACCTGCTTCTCCGTACCGTAGACCCGAAAGCGGTTGGAGAGCCACTCGTCCACCGGCTGGGGAGGCGACCAGCGATAGACGGGAAAGGCCACACAGATCAAGTCGTAGTCGAACCAGTCCAGATCTGCTGCATCGTGGAGTTGGAGAAACTCCACCTCCATCCCACTCTCTTCCAGCCCATCCAGCAGAGCGCGGCTGGCCTTTCCGGTGTTACCGGTCCTCGACCAGGAGACAATGACGGCTTTCATCGCTCACTCCTGCTTTCCCACGGGGGCGACGTAGATGGCGAACTCCTCTTCCCCATCCACCCCCAGAAGATCGTCTACCAGGGATTGGTTGTAGGCGGCGATAGCGCAGGCGCCGCACCCGACGGCTGCGGCTGCCAGATAGAGGTTCTCACAGACGTGACCGGCATCGAGGGCGACGAGCTTCGCGGCAGCCTCGCCGTAGCGCCACTCCGTCCGGTAGGGCACCGCGGTCCAAAAGAAGGTGACGGCGGCGTCCGCGACGAAGGATTGACGATGGCAGGCCGCCGCAGCCTTCTCAGGCAGATCGGGAGCGGTGCGGATGAGGGAGAGCTGGTGCCCCAGGGAGAGGTAACGATAGAGGCCCACGGCCAGGTCGGCCACGCGGCGAATCACGAGATAGGTCTCGAAGGGGTGGCGGGCCCCCGCCGAGGGCACCGTGCGGAAGAGCGCGCGCCCGCTGGGATGCACGTACCGCACCCCCTGCGTCGACCAGAGGAGGAAGGAGAGCTCTTCGAGGGTGAGCTCTTCGTCGGCGTAGCGGCGGACGCTCTGGCGGTGGGCGATGGCGTCGGCGACGGTGGTGGAGAGGTCGAGGGAGAGCTCGTCCATGGGAACGAGGGAGATGAGGGGCGCCGCCTCGGGATAGGGGCGCTGCAGGGGCGGATGAGGTTTGCCTCGTCGCTGATCCGTCGTCTCCATCTCCTCCCAGACATCGGCCTTGAGAAATCTACGGTTCGCTTTTACGTCTGCCACAACTTCCTCCTTTAATCGTTGGAGTGTGTTTCGCTTGAGTTAGACCGAGGCGTGAAACGTAAAAGGTGACGCCCTCACGTTTCAGCCATGGATAGTTCATAACTGGGTTGAAACACCCTAATCCTTTCAGATAGTCCAGATCGGGAGCCGGCGCCAGAAAGGTCAGCCCGCCCCACCAGACCAGATCGCGCAACGCGAGGGGCCTGAAGCGTGCCCGTTCCGCGTGGCGAGAGCGGCAGCGACCAGAGCGTGACCGACGAAGGAGGACATCATCCCCTCCGGTCCTGCCCGCAGCCCCGCTCGGCAAGCGGAAGATTCGCCCGGGCCTCCCGCTCCAGACGGCAGCCGCCACCGCACAGGGGCAGGTCGGGGCAGTCCCAGCACCCCTCGGGCAGGCCCGCACCCTCGGGTTCCTCCCCCCGCTCCCGAAAGCTGCGGAAGAGGTCACTCTCCCAGATGCTCTCCCAGGGATCCTCCAGGATGTTGCCCGCCGCGGTGTAGTAGGATTGGCAGGGCAGGACGTCCCCGTTGGGCTCGATGCAGATGGAGTACTCGGCGGCGTTGCAGCGCTTCGGCGCCAACCCCAGGGCTACCGGGGAGAGCAGGCAGTAGTCGGTCACCGTGTACCAGAGAAAGCGCAGCCCCAGGGCCTCCGACCTCTCCCGGACGGCGTCGAGGAGCGGGACCAGCTCCTCGACCCGGAGAGCATCGGTCTTGCCCCGCGCCCGCCCCTCCCGCTCCCCCTCGACCAGGGAGGCGAGCCCCCCGCCGGCGTAGATCATGCCGTTCATCGCCAAGGTCCCAAGTCCCAACCCGGCCACGAAGTCGACGACCTCCAGGGCGTGATCCACGTTGTGGCGGGTGAGGGTAGTGTTGGTGATAGTGTGCAGCCCCCCTTCCAGGGCGTTACGAATCCCCTGCACCGTCTCGTCGAAGGCGGGGGCGTTCACCATGGCATCGTGCACGGCGGCCCGGGAGGACTCCAGCGTCACCTGCACGTGGTTGAGGCCCGCTTCGACGAGGGCCTCGACCCGGGCGGGGTCCGCCAACCGCCGCCCGTTGGTGTTCATCCCCACCACCAGGCCCAGGGCGTCGGCGTGACGAACGATGGCGGCGATCTCCGGATGCAGGGTGGGCTCACCGCCGGTGAGGATGACGTGGGGGACACCGACGGCGGCGAGGCGGTCGAGCACCTCGAACCAGCCGGCGCCGTCCAGGGAGCCCATGCCGAAGCGCTCCACCTCGTTGTAGCAGTGAGCGCAGGCGTTATTGCAGCGGTAGGTGAGGGCCAGGTCGGCCTTGAAGGGCGCCGCTACGGGCGTGCTGAAGAGGGGAGCGCCGCCCACGAGGGGGGCGACGGCACAGGTGGGACAGTGCTCAGCGCTGCCCAGCTGCTCCACCATCTGGTAGATCCCCTGCAACTCCCCGGTCAGCTGGCGTCTCTCCACGCCGCGATACCGCTGCAGGAGGATGGAGAGAGCCTCCTCGAGGAGCACGCCGTCGAGCGCCAATTTGGCCATCTCCGTCGCCGTGGGGTTGAGGTGGAGGACGTCGGTGACGTCCACGAAGAGCACCCCCCGCCCGTCCTCCTCGACGCGCAGGTGGAGGCGGCGCTGTCCACCCGGAAGCCGGAACGGGTAGGCATAGAGGCCGGGTTCGGGGGGAGGCGGGGGGGCCAGAACAGCGCCCAGCTGCTTCCACAGACGCTGCCAGGACATCAACCGCAACCCAGCGCCGCGGTGAGCACGCGCATCACCACTTGGGCTCCTCCTCGATCTGGTAGCTGACACCGCAGTAGGGGCAGTTGACGAAGATGGCACCCGCCCGCACGGCGACCGACTCCTTGTCCAACGGACCACCGCAGTTGCGGCACTTCATCTGCTCGAGGGCGACGTCGCCGCTCAGATCGATCTTCTGGACGATGGTGGTCTCCTGCTGCTTGGGGCGCACACGGGTGAGATAGATCAGCACCCCGGCGGCGCCGAAGAGGACGACGCCCACGATGACGCGCACGAGCTGTCCCTGGGCACCGACGATGAACATCAGACCGAAGAAGCCGATGACCGCGGCGATGATGTAAGTTACAATCTCCATAAGCCCTCCTAGGATAGCGTGGAACGTCCTGCCCTCATTATACGTGATTCCAGACGCGAGGGTAGCGAGGAAAAGAAGAAGGCACTTGCTGAGAGGGGCGTTAGGAAGTCAGCGTAGGGGGATGCGGAGATCCTGTCCGATGGTGATGCTGAAGTTGGTGAGATTGTTCGCGGTCATAATCTCCTGAACCGTCACACCGAAGCGGTCGGCAATGGAGAAGAGGGTATCCCCAGATCGAACAGTATAGAGCCGGTAGTCGGATGAGACGGGGGTGGGGGTGATGCCCGAGAGGCTCGCCAGACCCGCCAGCGCCTCCTCACCCTCAGGATTGTACTGTAGGGCCGCGGCGAACTGCTCGCGGGCCGCCGCCCGCCGCCCCTCTTCCACCAACCGGTAGCCGTAGTTGACGTGCGCCGAGTAGAGCTTGATCAACCACTCCTGGTTGGTAGGTTCGAGCTCCCGCATCTGTTCCAGCAAACGGAGGGCCTCGGGCCACGCCTCGGCCTCCCAGGCGGCATTCAAGGCCTCGACCCGCTCCGCTCGAGTTGTCGGTGTGGGGGTGAGCAGGGCGCGTGCCTGCACCAGCCCCTCCTGCGCCTCGGCCCCCTCGGGATTGGCGCTCAGCGCGCGCTCGAACTGCGTCACGGCTGCCGTGGGATTTCCACCGTTCAGGAGCTCGTAGCCGTAGTTGACGTAGGCCTGGTAAAGAGAGCTGCGGGCGGGAGCGCTGTCCGGATCGACCAGCAGAATCTGGGTGGCAAGATCGATCACCTGCTGCCAACGTTGGGCCTCCCAGGCGCGGCGCAGGGCGATCTGCAGGACCTCCAGGTCATCCTGCCCCGGCTCCTCTCCGGGTATGACACCGGAGACGTAGGGCGAGGTGTAGAGCAGGAGATCGAGGGTCAGCAGGGAGGCATTCCCTCCCCAGGCGATATCCACGTCGCGCAAGAGCACACTCCCCGGCGTTCCTGCATCGACGCGCGCTACGAAACCCAAGAGATCGCGCACCGGACCCGTGACCTGCAGCCGAAAGGCCTCGACTCCGTAGAAGTCCCGGGCCGGCTGAGAGACCGGGCGGCTTTGAATGCTGACCACGTCGACGCCGTCCACCCCGGCGTAGCCGTAGAGACGGTTCACCATCTCGGCAGCCTCGGTCTCGCTCAGAAAGAGGGAGGCCTCCTCGAGGAGGGCGATCTGCGCCTCGGCGATCATGGCTCGGGCATCCGCCGGCGTGACCGCCTGGGTGCGCTCGACCCGCTCCAGCTCCCGCCGGGCCACCGCTACCTGCTCTGTCAGGCTCTCCAGCCGCCGGGACTGGGGGATGACGAAGAAAAAGAAGAGGATGATGTCCCCGAGGAGGGCCACGATGGTGACGGCGCCGGCGATAAGATGCCACAGCCGCTCACGCTCCGGTAAATTCTCACGCAGGAGCTGGAAATTCACCGCAGCTCCTCCCGCAACTCGAGGAGGATGACGAACTCAACGACCTCGGGGCCCTGAATCTGCCAGAGCCGGGGAAATGCCAGACCGGGCGGGCGTCCGGAGACGGCAGCCTCGGGGGTCAAGGTCGTGGGCTCGGGGACGATCTCCGCCACGGTGATCGTGTAGCTCCGCTCGGAGCCGTAGAGACCGCGATTGGTGACGGTGATGAAAGCGGTGGTATCGACGCCGGCGGGTGCTGTCAAGATGATCTCCGACTCCAAAACGCCCGGTGTGCGATCATCGTTGGTGAAGTCGAGAGATCCGACGGTCACGGTCAGCACCGTATCGACACCTAACGCCAGATCCGAGGTCGCTACACGGTAGGTACGGTCCGCTTTCGCCAGGAAACGCAACCGGTCCACGTCTCCCTGGGGATAGAAGGTATGAGTCTGCGTCTCCCCTACCGAGATCATCGGGAAGTCGTCGTCGGGCTCGTAGGGATCGCGGACGTCGGAGGTGCCCGTCGGGGTGGGAGTAAACGTCGGGGGCACCGTGGGTGTGCTCGGGAGCGTGGTGGGCGTGGCGGTCGCCGTAGGCGTATCGATCACGACGGGTGTCGGGGTGACTGTGGGACGTGGGGAGGTAGGGGTGATGGTCGGTGCGAACTCCTCGACGACGAGCGCATACTGCCTATCGGGTCCGTACTCTCCACGATTGGCGACCCGGATAGTCGCCTCAAGATCGTAAGGGGTGTTGTTGGGAACGACGACCTCCGAGGCCAGGGTGCCCGGTCCGCGGTCGTCGTTGGTGTAGACGGCACCCCCTAGATTCACATTGAGGACGGTGTCGACGCCGGGAGCCAGGTCCGTCGTGTAGATGCGGTAGAAGCGACCTGCCTTCGCGAGAAAGCGTGCCCGATCCACGTCGTAGACGGGGTAGAAGGTGCGCCGCTGTGGCTGCCCCAGAAAGATGGGCACCGGTTGGAAGTCGTCCACCTCATAGGGATCACCGGTAGGCTCGGTCGGTGTGGGGCTGATCGACGGCGAGGGCGTGAGATCGACGGGGGTCGTGGGCGTGGGAGTGCCGGGTTGCAGCGGGCGAACGGAATCGATGACGACCCTGGAGAAGAGACCGGAGGCCTGCAGACGCCGCCGGTAGCCGGTCACCGCATCGTTGTCCACGGCCCGCCCGGTAAGCTGGAGCTCCGCACCGTTCTGTGAGAGGCTGGTGAGCTCCAGACGTTGGGGATCGTAGTTGCGCAGAGCATCCATGATCTCGTCCCAATCGACGCCCGCAGCCGCAAGCGCTGCCTCCGCCGTGGCGATCTCCCCGCGCCGCACCTCCAGAGCCGCCACGGTTCCCAGCAAGGCCCGCACCTCCGGAACCAGGGTGGGGGTGGCCTCGATGGCGGCGCGCAGCTCGCGTAACACCGCCTCGCTTGCTGTAACGTCGGTGCGCAGGGAGAGGGAGAGGAGATAGAGGGGGACGACGGTCGCAAGCAAGCTGACAGCAACCACCCAGAGGAAGATAGTCTGGCGGCGTAGGAGGCGTCGCTTCCGACGTTCTTCGGACAGCGCGTCCGGCTCGTAGGGTTCCACGGAGGCCATGGGTTACTGTACTCCTTATTGCTTGCAATCATGGTACCACAAAGCAACCACCCTGACAAGCATTCAAACCCACGGAAGGCTTTACTGAAGAAAGGCTAGCTAACCGCAGAGAGCGCCAAGAACGCAAAGTTGAGATAAGGATTATTAATTCATCGAGGTGTAAACCTTAGAAATATTAAGCTATCTTTGCGACCTCTGCGTCCTTTGTGGTTAGTCCCACCTTCTTTCAGGGAAGTCACAGAAGTATTTCAAAATGGGGACGAAAGGGAGGGGACTTGGGGAACCACCCGGTTCTTCCAGCTGCGGAGCACCTGGGCCCGGGTCTCCTCCAGGGTCTCGCCGGTATCGATGATGATGTCGGCGCGGGCCACCTTCTCCGACTGCGGGGGCTGGGCGCGGATGCGCTCCCGGGCGTCCTCCCGGCTCAGACCGCGCCCCTCCATCAGCCGCTCCAGCTGCACCTCCGGTGGGCAGGCGGTGACCCAGAGGGCGTGGTAGCGCTCTGCCATCCCACTCTCCAGGAGTTTGATGGCCTCGACGACCACGACGGGCGCCGGGCTCTCCCTGATCCGCTCCTCGACGGCAGCGATCGTCGGCGGATGGACGAGGGACTCGAGGCGAACCAGCAGCGGAGGGTCGTTGAAGACGATCTCGCCGAGAGCGCGCCGGTCGATGGTGCCGTCCTCGTTGAGGATACTCTCCCCGAAGGCGTCGACGACGCGGTCGTAGGCGCGCCCGCCCGGTCGCATCACCCGATGGGCCACCTTGTCGGCGTCGATCAGCTCCGCGCCCAGATCCACCAGCATCCGCCCGACGGTGGTCTTACCCGTCGCTATGTTGCCTGTCAGACCGATGAGGTAGGGCTCTCTGCCACCCATGGGGCCTCAGGCCTCGACCCGCTCGGCGACCGCCGCCCACTCCTCGAGAAGCTCGTTCATCCGCGCTTCGACCTGCCGGTACTCCCCGCCGAGTTTCATGACGCGATCGACGTCCTGGGCACGACCGGCGATGTCCAGAGCCGTGGTCAGCCCCTGCAGCCGGGCCTCCAGGGTGTGGATCTCGCCCTCCAGGGCCTGCAGTCGCTCCTGCTGGCGGGCCAACGCCCGCCGGCGAGCCCGTTCGCGCTCCCGCTCCTCGTCCTGGCGACGCCGTCCGGCCCGCACCTCCGCCCGCACCTCTGCGGCTCCCTCGCGCTGGAGCTGGTGCCAGAGATCGTAGTTGTCGTAGCTGTTGAAGGGGTACACCTGCTGATCCCGCAGGGCCCAGATCTGTGTAGCAATCTCCCGAATGAGATAGCGGTCGTGGCTCACCATGAGGATGGCGCCCTCGAAGGTAGAGAGCACCTCCTCCAGCACCTCCTGGGAGGGCAAGTCGAGGTGGTTGGTGGGCTCGTCCAGGAGCAGGAAGTTCGCCCTCTGGAGGGCCAGAATGGCCAACGCCACCCGGGCCCCCTCGCCTCCCGAGAGCACACCGACCTTCTTGAAGACGTTCTCCCCCCGAAAACCGTACTGGGCCAGAAAGGAGCGAGCCTCGCTGAGCGAGACCATCCCTGCATCTAACAGCGTCTCCAGCACCGTGCGATGGGGATCGAGGTGTGCCTGTATCTGGGCAAAGTAGCCGATACGCACCGCCGTGCCGCGCCGCACGCGGCCCGCCAGCGGCGGGATCTGCTCCAGGATGGTGCGCAACAGCGTGGTCTTGCCGGAGCCGTTGGGGCCCACGAGCGCCACCCGCTCTCCACGGTGGATCTCCAGCTCGTCCACGCTGACGAGGGGCTGCTCATCGTCGGGGTAGCCCGCCTGGAGATCATAGAGCCCGAGCACGAGATCGCCGCTGCGCAGATTCGTGTTCAGATCGAGGTTGAGATTCTGCAGCTCCTCGGGGGGGCGTTCGAGACGCTCCTCGCGCTCCAGGCGCTTGAGCCGTCCTTTCGCCTGCGCGCTGCGCTGTCCCGCCATGTAGCGGCGGATGTAGGACTCGGTGCGCTCGATGTGCTCCTGCTGCGCCTCGTAAGCTGCCAGCTGGTGGCTGCGGCGCTCCTCCCGCTGCTCCATGTAGACCGTGTAGTTGCCGCGATAGGTGTAGAGCGTCCCCCGCTCCAGCTCCCAGACGTGACCGGCGATGGCATCCAGGAAGGCACGATCGTGAGCCACCACAACGATAGCGCCCGCCCACCCCTTCAGCTGATCCTCCAGCCACTCGATCCCTTCCAGGTCCAGGTGGTTGGTGGGCTCGTCCAGGAGCAGCAGGTCCGGCTCTTCCAGGAGGAGGCGGGCCAAGAGCGCGCGCGTCTTCTCACCCCCGCTGAGGTGGCGCACGGGCTTGTGGAACTCCTCCTCCTCGAAGCCCAGCCCCGCCAACACCTGGGCGATGCGGTGCTCGTAGGTGTAGCCGCCGGCCTGTTCGAAGGCGTCCAACAGCACGCCGTACCGCTCCATGGCCCGGGTGCGCTCCTCCTCGTTCTCCGAGCCCATGAGCTGCTCCAGCCTCCGCAGCTCCTGGGCCTGCTCGAGCAGAGCGTGAAAGGTAACCTCCAGAGCCTGCCACAGCGTCCCCTCACTGTCAAAGTCGGGGGTCTGGGGCAGATAGCCCAACCGGGTGTTCCGGGCCTGGTAGACGTCACCGGTATCGGGCTCCACCCTCCTGGCGAGAATCTCCAGGAGGGTGCTCTTACCCGATCCATTGGGTCCCACGAAGGCGATGCTCTCGCCCGCATGCACAGTACAGGAGAGATCGACGAAGATCTCGTGCCCGCCGTAATATTTGCTCAAGTGCGATCCTGATAACAGTGCCATAACGAGGGTATTATACCAGAAATGGCTCGAAGGGGTCGCCGGGGACGAGGTTCCCATCCGTGCACGAACGCGAGGGAGTGACCACGCAACCTTATCTTGTCTCCGTGCAGTAGAGGAGTATAATTGGAAAAAGCAGGGAGTACCGACTTCCAGGAGGCGGTTGCCTCCTGCGGGTTCTTTCGATTTTCCTCAATTAGGATAGAATAAGGGCAGAAAGCAGGAGCCTTGTGGATCGGTAGGGGTTGTTCCGCGCGCTTGCGGCCCGTCGGATGCGGGGAGACCCGTCGCTTCGTTGGACTGGAGGTTGTTCCGCGCGCTTGCGGCCCGTCGGGTCCACGAGCAGGAGCAAGAGATCTTCGACCCAGGTTGGTTGGTGCAGGATAAGTACGAGCCTTTGCACGCTGTAGGAGGTTAAAATGAAACTGCCCCCGGGGCTGCAGCACCTAATCGCGGAGACGCGTCTCTTCACGGATACACAATCCTACGTCATCCTGCGCCTGCCCCTCAGCCAAAGGCTCGAAGCTGCGAATCTGGTAGCAAAGCTCACCCAACCCTTCGTAAGCCTCACGCGCGACAAGGACGAAGTCACACTGGTCCTCTCCGAGGATGTCTGGGACAATCACCGTCCGACCCTTGAGGTCAGGGAAGAGTCCATCAGCTACCGGCTGATCACCTTCGATCCCCCCTTGGAACTGGGGCTCGTAGGGTACCTGGCCATCCTATCCACGGCTCTGGCAGAGGTAGGAATCAGCATCTTCGCCCTCTCTGCCTTCTCGCGAGATCACTTCTTCGTTCCCGCAGACGATTTCGAAGTCGCCTGGGAAACCTTACGCCATCTGATTCGGTCGTGCCAGATTCAGGAGGCAGCCGAAGACCTCGGTTAGCGGAGTTCTGTGTGACCAGCATTCAGTTCCTCATCGGTAAGACCCTGGGTAAATACCAGGTCGTCGAGCACTTGGGCCATGGCGGCATGGCCGAGGTCTACATGGGCCAGCAGGTGAAGCTCGACCGCCGGGTAGCGATCAAGGTACTCCACCCCTTCCTCGCCGAGGATGAAGGCTTTGTCACACGCTTCCAGCGCGAGGCTCGTATCGTTGCCACGCTGCGCCATCCCAACATCGTCCAGGTCTACGACTTCGATCACAACGAAGAGTACGACATCTACTACATGGTGATGGAGTTCATCGATGGCCCCACCCTGAAGGAGATCATGGCCGAAGCGCCCTTCGCCCCCTCCAAGGTCGGCGACATCGGGGCGGCGGTGGCAGATGCTCTGGGATATGCGCACCGCCGGGACATGGTCCACCGCGACATCAAGCCCGCTAACATCATGTTCACGGAGGATGGGGAGCCCGTCCTGACGGACTTCGGCATTGCCCGCATGATGAGCTTGTCGGGTCTGACCGCCAGCGGCGCCATGGTCGGTACCCCGGCCTACATGGCCCCCGAGATCGCCACCGGACAGTCGGCCTCGGCGGCGTCGGATATCTACTCACTGGGCGTCGTCCTTTACGAGATGGCGACGGGCCGCCAGCCCTTCGAAGCCGAGATCCCCATGGGGCTGGTGATGAAGCATATCAACGATCCCGTGCCGCCACCCTCGCAGTTCGTCAACCTCCCCCCACAGTTTGAGGACATCATTCTGAAGTCGCTGGAGAAGCGTCCGTCAGCGCGACAGGGGACGGCAGCCGAAATGGCCTCGGAGCTGCGACAGGCCGTGGGCCTCGATACCCCCTCCTACGGTATGGATACCAGCCCACCGCCCATCGGTTCAGGCACGCGCCCGTCGCGCCGACAGCAGGAGGTCGAAGAGCCGCTGCTCCGCACCTGGACCGGGATTCAGGGCGTGCCGGATCGTGCGCAGACGAGATCCCGCCGGCGGGCGCGCCCCCTGGTACGCCTCCTGCGGACAGTGTTCCTGACCATCTTCCTTGTCGTGGCCGGTCTCGGTGCCTGGACGGCACTCGGAAACAGCCTTCCCCCCGCCGTGGAGCAGTTCTATCAAGACGTGAGGGCCTTTGCCTCCGCCGACGAAGCTACTGTCACCCCCACGCTGGCCCCGACACAGACCCCTTCGCCCACGCCTACGGAAACGGTGTTGGAGGCCAGCCCGCCCCTTACCCCGACGCCTGATACCTGCGCCTACCGTGCGGAGGTCCTGCGCGTCTACCGGACCCCGGCGGAGGAGGAAGTGGCACCCGAAACGACGCTCATCGCCTACGTCACCCTGCGCAACGGCGGTAACTGCAGCTGGCCGCCGGGTGTGCGCCTGGCTTTTGTACGAGGGCGTCAGATGAACGACCTCAACACCATCGACCTGGAACCGCTTCAGCTGACGGAGCAGATGCAGGTTCTCTTACCCCTCTACGCCCCCGGGGAGGCCGGCACGTACGAGTCGGTGTGGGAGGTCCAGCTGCCCGGTGGACGCTCCATCAGCGGAGAGATCGTCCTCACGGTGGAGGTGGACGCCGAAGCGGCGGTGACGACGCCCACACCGACGCCCGAACCGGAGAGCACCGCCACCCCCCTCCCCGCAGAGCGTCTCACGCTCGTCGAACCCGAGCTGCTCACGTGGAGCTTGGACGAGGAGCGGGATCTGTGGACCGGGGAGCTGGGGATTGAGGCGACCGGCGGCTCAGGTGAGTACCGCTTCTACCGGGAGAGCATCCGCGCCGACACCGAGATCGAGGATGGGACCCTGGAGTTCACCTGGGAGGCCTGCCGTGATCTGCCCCTCCGCATCATCGTCACCTCCGGTGAGGAGGTAGAGGTGTGGCAGGGACTCATCCCCTTCCCCGATCCTGAAGCGTGCGCGCCCTGACGGATGTGAAGGTGAATCCGGTAAATCAGAAGGCCAGTACGCGTCAGTAGACCCCTTGAAGCTGAGGACATTGTCCCAGGCGGCGAGGGGCTTTTTTGTCTCCGTCTGCATATCTGTCGTTTACTATTTGACTCTACCGTTGTGAGAAATTCGTGTCAAAAATTAGAAGGGGGGGATTCAATCACTCAAACTCTATCCTCTACAGACAGATTCCGAAGATGCTGCTCCGAACAGTATAGGTTGATAACTTCACCTGATGGAGGACACCCATGAAACGGATAGCTATGGTTTTCCTGTTGCTGACCCTACTTGTAGGGATGTTCACGCCCCTGGCGCCGGCGGCGGTCAAGCCGCAGCCGGTATTGGCGGAAGAAAGTTCCATCACGCTGGACGGCGTGCGTGATGCGGTCTATGTGCGCATCGCAACGGACCCCGCCGGAGATCTAGGTGATCCTGGCAATTCATCGGGCACAGCCTGGACGGATCTTACCCATCTCTATGTAGCGGCGGACGCCACCCAGCTCTACATATATGTAGAGCTCCCGGACTATACCCAGGCCGGTTCTACCGGACAGATTGGGCTGGTGCTGGAGGTCGATGGTGTGCCCCGCTCCGGTGGACAACAAGACCCGTGGGGTAACGCCATTGCGTTTGATTACACTGCCGTGGATGGTCAATTTACGGCCGCGTCTTTGCATCCTGATTACGTCATCCGAGGGAACATCGTCGGCATGGATGGGGGAGACAATGGCTGGACGGAGCTGCGCACCTGGACCGGTAGCGAATGGGCCGGTGGTGGCACGAACTGGGGCGGCATCAATGGGGGGCAGGTTGGCACTAACATTGCCTATAGTGATAACGCCGGTGTAGAATTCGCCATCCCGCTGGCCGACATTGGTCATCCCGCGCCGTATGCCGTGCGCTTGCAGGCCTTCGCCACGCAGGGCGACGGCGACAAAGGGGCTTATGATACCGTGCCCAGCGACGACCAATCTGCCGGCTGGGATGATGCTACCACACAGACGCAGTTAGTATCTGTACCTCTGGCCGTCGATCCAGTCAACGATCTGGCGATGGACTGGGAAGGGGTTGCCTGGACAGACATGACCAGATTGCACCTTTGGGCCGATCATACCCAGCTACATCTCTTCATCCCCATGGCCTATACCCAGACCCTTTCTACTGGTCAGATGGGCCTGGTGCTGGACACCAAGGCCGATGGCGGCAGCAGCGATCCTTGGGACAACGCAATTACCTTCGCCTACACTACCACCTGGCAGAATCTCGGCTACAGCCCTGTCGCAACCACGACT
>DAOTVC010000055.1:0-14330 GCA_034437215.1 Anaerolineae bacterium
CCTTAAAAACCAGTTGTCGGATGAATTTATTGTCATCCACAGTCTGCCTTGGTTGGCATCGGTCGCAAGTGAGATAGATGGGAGACCTGTTCCCACAGGCGAGATCGACTTTCTCGTTCTGCATCCAACACTGGGCATTCTAGGCGTCGAGGTAAAAGGAGGGCACCTAAGTCTTGATAGAACAGACTTTGTTTATAAGAAAACAGGAGAAAAAGTTCAACCGTTACGACAAGTGAGACGTGGAATTCATGCTCTCGCTCGATGGTTACATGAAAGCGGTATTCTAAGTTTTAGAATTGGCTACTGTGTTCTATTTCCCGATTCGGAGATGCGTGACAATGAAGTTCCTCCCGCGCTAGTTGATAAGACTGTGAGCCCATGGCGACGTATTGCCCTAGATAAAACTCATCTGTGCGCGCTTGGAAAGCATATAGAGGACATCATGCGTTACTGGAAGCAAGAGTTAGTCACGCAAAGCCTTACTAGATCTCAGATCAACTCCATAGTTGACCTACTACTCCCCTCTGTTGATTACTATCCCTGTTGGCAAACCAGGATACAGCACGATGTAGTTACCTGGCTACAGTTGACACCAGAACAGTCCGAGTGCTTGAGAAGAATTGAAAATGCTGAACGGCTAGTTGTTACTGGCTGGCCGGGGACTGGTAAAACATTGTTAGCTGTGGAATACGCGCGTAGGGCTGCCAAACATGGCCTACGCGTACTGTTTTTAACCTATAATCACAAGTTATCCATCTATCTAGACAATGAGCTATCTAACAGCCCAAGAGTTTGTGTTTGTACGTTTCATGAGTTATGTCGCCAGGCCGACAAAGATTCGCACCGCCATTGGGACGAAGTAGGAAAAGAATGGTATGTTAAACAGGGACCACACGCCTTACAAACGGCAACAGAAAATGGGGGGCTACATAATTACGACATTCTAGTCGTCGATGAGGGGCAAGCATTTGCAATCGACTGGTGGAAAACGCTTAGCAACTGGTTTTCAGATAAAACTATAGTAGTGTTCTGTGATGAAACACAAACCTTTAGTTTTGAGTCCTTAACCACAGTAGACGAGATAGTAGAGTTAATCGGTGCCCCTCCACCTTATACTTTAACTCTATGTTTGCGATCACCCAAAGCGGTATTCAATAGACTGTTACAAGCATGGGAGCCAAACTATCAGCAGTATTGCCCACGTCCACTTGAAGAAGATTCCTTGACCGAGCTAGTTGTCTCTGAACCTCAGCATACCTTACAGCAAACGCTAGAGCAACTCAAGGTTGAAGGTATTCCTGATGATGAGATTGTAGTTGTTTCCTGTGGCCCTTCATTGCCTGAGATTAGAAACTCTAGTGTAGAAGTAATCAGCGCGGCAAAATTCAGGGGACTCGAAAAGGCCGTAGTAATTGTGTGGACAAGCAACAGTAGTGATGACAACACTCTACTTTGCGCTTATACACGTGCTACTAGTCGTTGTATAGTAATCTACAGCGCAGTAGAAATGTTAGAGGGAGCCTATAGTGGTTTTGGAGAGGCGATTCTAGAACAAAATAAGGATCAGATTGAAGAAGAAGCGCAAGCAGTGCTAACATCTTATCGCTTCGCTAGACAGAGCTTTGATCTAATTGAAGCTGCAACCAGAACCACACTTCTATATTGGTGTTCAACGTGGAGCAGCTGGGCCTTGCAACAAGGCAAGTTCGATCAAGTGTCAGTCTGGATGTGGTCACTACATCTAGCAGTGACCACCCAAGCGCCAGTATACTTTTGGGGACTTTATGACAAGGGAGGACTTAGTGCCTATACATCTCCAATAAGATTAACTGAGTCTGCTAACATGCAGTCTCTTAAACTTGGTTTATGTAAAACTTGTCAAGCGTTAATGCCGTGTTTCGTAGATGCAGATTGGGGAAGTAAACAAACACTAACCTATACCTATAGGTGCGCTAAGTGTACTCAGCAAGAGCCAAACGCATTTAGTGCCGACCAAGTCACCGCTCAATTATACTTCGATAAAGTTGTAGCTAGAGAGTCGGATATTCGACCAGATGATGTTAGAAAGTTAAGCATTTTTCTCATAGCACTTGGTCGATGGCGCGCGCTAACAGATAGCCAACGTGAAGAATCTCAGAGATTTGTCCCCAACTCTGGAGGGCAAGCTGGCTATAGAGCAGCTTATCTCATAGCGCTAACAGAAATTCTCCAGATGGCAAGTGGATGCATAATTTCACTAGAAGATTGCGTCGAAAAGTACTGGAGTTGGTGTCCTGATCTCGCAACGCGAATTGACAAGCGAACATGGCATCAAATGTTAGGCAACGCTTTTAACACCTGGCTACAACGAGAAATAATTGACAAGAAGTCAGCAGGTGTTTACGTGTGCACTTAGAGTCGTAAGAGGGTCCGATCTTATTATCAAGAAGCAGGCTATCAGTCCTGTAGATTTGTAGATAGTATTTTGATATTAGGATAGGTACGAAACTCACCGCTTGATTGAGGTACGGCAGGATAAGAGCTCATCAGCATCCCCGTAGACGAAACCTCGTTTTGGTCTCGCGCATACCCCAAGTTGGGCACTAGAATACCAGTTTTCTGGGCCGTTCGGTAACTTTTAGATTCACAAATAAGCACGAAGGTTACAATCCCACCCGCGACTCTGTCCTCACACAGAAACCGCCCCAGCACAGCGGCTGGGGCGGTTGGTTTAACGTGCGACTGACGTCGCGGTAGGCGAAACCTCGTTCAATCTTCGTCGGGCAACAGGATGGTGACGACCGGTTCTCCGTCGTCCCCCGGCCCTGTAAGCAACTTGAGTCGGGCGTAGGTCCGGTTGCCGTGATGGAGGATGAGAGAGTAGAGCAAGCGATAGGGATCGTCGTGATGCGGCTCCGGCAGCACCAACCCCTCGATCTTCGGGGGCTTGATGGCACAGCGCGCCATCCACAGGACGTCCCAGAGACGCCCCTTTACGCTCTCTAGCTTCTCGAAGCGCGGTGGTATGTCTTCGATGAGATGCCACACAGCCGCGCTGACGGCCACCGGCCACTTGAACCCCGCTTCGCGGGCCATCTCCGAGACGTCGATGAGCACACCATCCTCCAAGGCCTCCGCCCGGGTATAGGTGTGGATGACGACGAAAGGCTCCGGATCACGGGATGCCGCAGAGCCCGGGGCAGCCACTTCCGTTGTGGAGGGCGCTTCGGACGACGCAAAGAGCGCCATCTGATTGGCCTCCTCTCTCTCGTCGGCCTCCTCTTCCTGCTCCAACCCCAGGCTCTCGACGGAGCCGAAGAGACTCGGCTGGCTGGCCCCTACAGCGACTAAGGCTAGATCCCGACTACGACGCCGGCGCACCGCCCGGCGGTGCTTCTTGGCCCGGCGGGCCTCCAACGCCTCCTCGTGTCGAGCACGGAACTCCTCCAGACTGATACGCAGCTGGGGACTGACCGCGGTGGGACAACCCAACGCGGATTCAGTGGCCTGGCGCGCCTCGGCGAACATGAGCGTGAGGTCAGGCAACTGCTTCTCCTCGAGCACCGAGCGGGCCAGTTCTTGGAGGAAGTCGCCCTCCTCCTCGGGTACGATGGCGCCCCCGACCTCGTCTCCGTAGAGAAGCTGGGCAGCCTTCATCTTCTTGCCCATGAGCGCCATGGCCTTGGCCTCCAGCGTGTTCTTGTAGACGGCATAGATGACCTTGACCGGAAGGTGCTGGCCGAGCCGCCATACCCTGCGCATGGCCTGCCACATGGTGTAGAGGCTGTAGTCCAGTTCGTAGAAGATGATGGTGGCAAACTGGATGAGATCCAGACCCACCTCCACCAACCGGGGGTTGACGATGAGGACGTCGAGGGAGGGCGCACGCTTGCGAATCCAGGCCTCACGCCGTCGGGTGGAGACACCCGCTCCCAGAATGGTGGTTCGCAGGCCCGCCTGCTCCAACACCGCCTTCAGCCGGGGCTGGATGTCCCGTTCTCCGGTCTGGCGCACGTAGACGATGACCTTGCGGCCGGCGCGGGCTTCGGCGTTGCAGTAGTCCACCAGCCACTTCTCCTTGGGCAGAAAGGTCTCGATAGCCGCCGTCTGTTGGGGCTCCCAGGCGGAGACGACGGCAGGGAGTGTCTTCAGCGTCTCCTCCTTGATAACCTCACCGTCGTCATTGCGATGCAGCTTGATGACCTCCTCGTCACGAAAAGCGGAGTTGGGACGGGAGAGACTCCACTGCAGCCAGGTCGAGAGATAGCGCCGGTCCTCACGGGCGATGGCGCGCAGATAGCTCTCCAGCCCTTCATACTGCCCGCCCTGTTCAGCTTCCTGGTCCAGGAGGACCACCTCTTCCGCGTAGCCCGGGAGTGCGACGCCCAAATCGGGTAGGGAGAGAAAGATGGTGTTGCCGATAAGCCGCTCCAGGATCGCGGGGCTGACGCCCGGCTGCTCCCGGGTGTAGCTCCGGCGACGCTTCGTCGCGTTGTTGGCTCCGTAGTCGTCGGCATCGTCACCCCGCCCCCCGTAAGTGCGGGTCTCGAGAACACCATAACGCCGTGCCCACTCCATCTCAGCACCGTAGGCGAAGTCCCGCTGCGTGCCCCCCATGCTCAACCGCTGCAGGATGTAGAAGATGGAAGTACTGGTGCCACCGTAGAGGGT
This sequence comes from Anaerolineae bacterium, assembly GCA_034437215.1. Taxonomy (GTDB): domain Bacteria; phylum Chloroflexota; class Anaerolineae; order B4-G1; family SLSP01; genus DAOTVC01. Next base: position 4,651 of record DAOTVC010000055.1, read on the forward strand.
GCCGGTCATGGAGAGCTGGTAACGCGTGGCCCCGATAAGACGGTGGAAGGCGAGGGCGCGGTCGGAGGACTTGCCCTTGAACTGATGCACCTCGTCAGCGATGAGCATCTTGAAGCCGGAGGGATGTTTGAGACGGATGTAGTCGGCGATGGGCCAGCGGCGATAGTGAGCACCGAACTCGAAGAGAGGTGCACGACAGGTCGGGGGGTGAACGTCGGGTGGTAGATCCGAAGCGGAATCGTCCAGGATCGTGAGACCCTCGGGCGTAGAATTGACCCAGGCCCAGAGGGGCTCTCCCTCGTCGTTATGCGCGATCCGTTCCTCGGTATCGAGAGCCCATCCGGAACGGACATGCTCGCAGTAGAGGGGCTTCTTGTCAAAGGCCTTGAAACGGTATTCAGGTTCGGGCGGGGCGTCCTGGCGCGGGTGGGCGAAGTAGACTTTGCCACAGCCCGGGCAGACAGGATAGGGCTGCGCCGTCTCCAGCGCTGCCCTCCGGAGCTGGGCCACCTCCCGGCGCCACCGCTCCAGATCCTCTTTGGGTGCCCCACCCTTGCGGGCGTGCAGCAGCGCCTGGCGGGCCTCTTCATACGCCTCATAGGCCTGGCGAAAGGCGAAGCGCTGTTCATCGGGAAGACGATAGCGGGTCGCCATTGCTCCGGCCCAACCCGCACCGAGCTTGGCGGAGGTCTCCGCAACGACGGCGACGGCCTTCTCACCTAGAAGCCCTTGCTCGTAGTCTGCGAAGAAACGCCGAACGTCGTTGACGTCGTACTCCTCCCCCACCTCCTTCCCAATACGTCGTAGCTCGCGGGTCTGGACACCGGGTATGACCTCCGCAGCCTCCCGGCGCCACTTGTTTACCAGCTGGGGTGGACAGAGAACGAGGGCGGGGTAGGCGTCGAGCAGGTCGATGGTGGCGAGAGCGATGGTCGTCTTGCCCAAACCCATCTCGCCCTGCATTACGGCACTACCGTAGTTCTTACAACTTACAGACAGGGCGAGGGCAGCGTGCTTCTGAACGTCGAGGAGTCCGGGCTCCTTCTGCCCCGGCAAGGGCTTCCGGCTCCTGCCCAGCGTCCCCAACTGCTGCCAATCGCGTGCACGGGGCTCCAAGTTGTAGAGAGGGGGATTCTTGAGGATCTCCCGCCCCACGGCCTCGCCGTAGGTCTCCATAAACTCCGTCAGTCCCTGCACATCATCGATGACCTCTACCCCGTCGGAGGAGACCACGCCTACCTCCGTGACGAAGTAGTCCCGGATGATGGTAGCCTGGTTACCCTTGGTGTCCTTCTCGGTGTACTCACGCTGCCTCTTCACGACGCGCCCCTTGACGATCAGCGGGCGGTCGTTCTGCCTGATACTCAGAACGTCCAGGAGGCCCGAGGACATAGCCATCGCCGTGTGCCCCTGCTTGAGAGGCCATAGGGGACGCCACGTCCGAGCCTCCTGGGGCGCCAAGGCCTCAAGAAGCTCGGGAGCCCAACCGGCGCGATAAGCCGCCTGCACCTGCTCCTGAGGAGAGACGTCGGTGCGATAGAAGCGGGCCTGTAGAGGTGCGCAGGGCAGGGTGACGGGCCAACTATCGGCGGGAGGGTCGTCCAGGGGCAAGATCTCCGCTTCGTAGAGCGAACGAATGGCCTCCACCGCCTCCTGAGTCGGCGTCTGGTACCTCTTGCGTTGGGCAAAGACGACGACCTGATTGAAGCGCTCGTATTCGCCCTCGGGAAAACGGCGTACGACCACGTTCTCGAAGTGACCCGCAAGCATGCGGACTGCGGTAAGATATCCCAGAATGCGCCGGGGAATGATGTAGACGAGAACACCACCGTAGATGAGGGTGTTAACAGTCCGGCGCAGAAACTCGATCTCGAGCCGCCGATCCTCTCCGTCAAGATCGAAATCGTAAGGAGGGTTGAGGTAGAGCAAGGAGACGCTCTCCTTGCTCGCGCGCGTGCTCTGCCAGGCCGTGTTGTAGACCTTATCGAGGACCTCTGCAGCGCGCGCGGCCCGCTGGGGGCTCAGCTCCACCCCCCAACTCTCAACATTGCCTCCCAGCGTGTCGACCAGCTGCCGCGCCGCCGCCCCCTCCCCCGCACAGGGGTCGAGAAGCCGCCAGCGACAGCCATCCTCAGCACCGGGAGCCTTCAGCCAACGTGCAATCAAAGTGGTAACGGTCGGAGGGGTCGGAAAGTACCCCATGACCTCTGCATTCCGTAACCGTGCCATCGGTAAGCCTCCTCTTGGCTTGAACTAAGAGGAGGGTACCCACACTGCCGCTCCCAAGCCGGGAGGGTGTGTGAATACCCTCCCGGGGTCGGAAGAACTTCGGCAACGCGTTCCGCGTTGCCCTAATCCTCGATGACCAACTCCCCGGCTTTCGCCAGGTCGTCGATCACCGTGAGCCACTCTTCATCGGCCTGAACCTTGTAAACCTTCTCCACGTCGCCACCGCTGAGACAGAGATCCGCGAGCCCCAGCATCTCCCCTTCACGGTGCAGACGACTGCCCCAAGCGGGGGAGATACCGACAGGCAGCACCGCATTCAGACGTTGGGCGAAGAGTGCGAAGATGTCGTCCGGCTCCGCACCCTTGGGGACGAGGAGATAAGCGGTGCCTTCCTCCAGATTGCTCTCCAACGCGCGGCGGTCCACAATCTGCATGAAGTGCAGGCTGTCGAAGTGAGCATCCTGACGACTGTAGGTGGTGTAGCGGTGTGACGAGGTACAGGTGCGGCGAACAGCAGGGGTCTCGAGGTGCAGGTAGCGGGTGTGGGCCGTGTTCAACGAGCCCCAGATGGAACGCAGGGCCGTCTTGTGGCCGACGATGTGCAGGTAGACCAGCTCGGACGTGTCGAGATCGTAGGCAAACCCCACCACGGGCAGGCGCACCTCGTCGTTGGAGATGTGAGCGGGTGCCACAGGCACACCCTCCTCGTTCATCCAGGGATAGTCGCGGGGGCGCCGATAGAAGAGCGTGTCAGGATAGATGGGCAGCCCGTCGCGGGCCAGGGCCTTGCGTACCGTGTCGAGATAGGCCTTATGACGGTGGTAGGCCTGATCGAGGGAGAAACGCAGCCGCTTCTCCCAGGCCGGCCTCGCTGTCCCATCGTCGGTGAGACGACCGGCATAGACGACCGTGTCGCCAGTAATAGCATCGACCACCGCGGTGCCCAGCTCGGGCGCACGACCTTCGGGCAGTGGCTCTTCCCCCGCCTCCAACAAACGGTAGGGCTTACCGTAGAGATTCGGGTACTCATAGTACCGCACCTCCACCCGCAGATCGCGGAGCAGCCCCCACCGTGTCTGATAACAGCGATAGAGGTCGCGATAGACGATCTCTGCGTCGGCCGGAATAACAGGAAAACCGGGAATGGACGAGTCCTCAGGAAAGGCCAGGTGGTTCCCTTGCCCTTGGATGAACCTGTGCAACTCCTGCAGCAGGTCCTCAGCATACCGATCCTGATGACCCATAACCAACTCTGCTAACATGGGATGCCTCCTTGCATAGGGCGAGGAGACCTCCGGCTGCCCCTCGGGGAGCAGCAGAAGGCTCCCCAGGGGAATAGAACTTTCACAACATCACAAAATCACGGTTCAGAGGGTGGCCCTCGGCGAGAGATCCTCAGGTACGAGGACACCCTCACGAAGCCAGGTAGAGACCTCGGTCAGCGAGACCTGAAACCTTCGGCCTTCCTCTGATCCTCCTACCTCACCCACGGTCACTCGATCATCGGCAATCTTCAGGAGCCGACCCCACAGACGAAACCGAGGATCGGCAGTCGGGGAACGACTCCAGAGGAGCCGTCCCAGCAGACCATAGAGCTCGTTCGACGGTGCCATCATGAGAGACCTCCTCTGGCAGAGCGCCCAAAACCGTGCCGTCTCAAGGCTCGTGCGGCGGCCTCGAAGTCCCCACCGTGCTCCAGAAAAGCGTAGACACCAAAACGACTGTAGGCCCTCTCGGGCTCAAAGGGTGGAGCGTTGGTGGTAAAGACGTAGAAGAGGTTGCTGCCCCCGTAGTTGAAGGTCGCCGAGGTACCTAACCACTTTCCAGGACGGCGCCAATGGGACTCCTCGCCGGTATAGCGCACCAGGCGCCAACCGTACCTCTCCAGAAGAGCAAAGAGATCGCCCCTGCGATTGTAGTCATCGCCGGGACGCTCCCCACCCCCGTGTGAAGAGGATGGGACGCGCCTGTGCGGGGGACGTACCGCCCTCACGGCTCGTGAGAAGCGCCGGGCCACCTCCAGAAGCAGGGTCCGTTCCCTCTCTTGCAGGGAAGGAATCGACGCAAGGTCGCCCTGTCTGAGCCGGTATCCTGCCGTCGGCGGGGCGAGGACATACCCACCCTCTCCCCGGGTCTCGATCAACGTATACTTGCCACCCGGGCGTGCCGGGTCCACGGCCAACTTCTGATTACCTCTCGCACGAACGCTGCGAAAGTAGACGTGGAAACCGCCCCCCTGGGTCTGCACGATGGGAAGAGCGGCCAACAGACCGGGGGCGAGCGCCTCCACTTGCGCATACCACGGAGCGAAGAGCGCCGGGGCATCGAAGTCCATGACCTCCAGCTGTCCACTCACCCCACCTGTGACGATGGCCAGGCCATCGGTGGAGGAGAAAGGTCCGAACCAGAGAAAGAGCTCGGCTCTCGCCGGCCGCATCTGCTGGTAAACCTTCCAACTTGCTACCCTTGGACGCTTGCTCCGTTGCCGACAGGGGATAACCGACAGATCGTTCGCCACATAGCTCAGACTTGCCTGTAACAGATTCACATCCGCACCTCCTTGCTTAGGGCTCGTTGGCCGGCAGGAGGGGCTCTTCTCCCGGGCAGGGAGTAGAGTTCCCCCCTGCCCGCTCATTCACATCAGTACGACTCACAGCTCTGCCGCAGGGCACGCTCTTCCCGCCAGGCCAGATGACGCAGGCGGGCGATAAGCTTGCTCTCGATCAAGCGTCCCATTCTGGGCAGGAGCACACTCAAGGTGCCCTGCTCGGCGAGGAGCTGCTCCATCGGCCCCACGATCTCCGGCAGGGCTTCGACCACCGCCTCGTGAACGAGGCGTTCCATAACCACACTCGGGAAGTTGTAGCGCACGAACCTGCCGGTGGTCAGCTGCTCCCAATGGGTAGGCCAGGCCGGTGGTGAGGAAACCGCTGCCTCTTCTAAATCGCAGAGGTCTGCCACACCCCTCCCGGCATCGTACCCATCATCAGGGCCGACGGCCTCTTCAACCTCATCGAAGAACTCGGGGACCTTATGAGAGGTCCAATCCCGCTCCCCCACGGGGGATTCAGCAAACCGCGGGGGAGAGTTGACGCGATCTGTAGGGCTCTTCATCGTAACGAACCTCCTCTATATCCAGCCGGGTAGGTCTTCCGGCTCCGGATTGGTCCAACGGTGGATCAGATCCATCTCCTCGGACTCGAGGAAGGTCGCGGCCCGCTCCCAGATCTCGATCCCGGCTGCAAACTCCGCCAGCGCCCAAGTGTCGAGGATGTGCCATGCCGCGGAAGTTGCACACGCCATCTCCAGAACGACCTGGGTGAGGTGCGCGCGGGGAAAGCGAATGCGGTACGGGGTGCGGTCCAACGGTAGGGAGAAGTAGAGCACTGCGCTTCCGGGTCTCCCGGCCTCATATGCGGCCAAGGAGGGCCACTGCAGCTTGGCTCTGACCTCCTCTAGATGCGGGTCCTCTCGACAGACAGCCACCAGCTCGCGGTAGAGCCGCCTGCGCTGCACGCGAGGTGCCTCTGCGACGAGCGCCACATCACGAACAGACTCGAACAATCGATCGACAACCATTCTCTTCCTCCTTGCCTGTGAGCGAGGAGGCACACCTTCCCTCGTGGGGAGGTAGCCTCCCCGCGAGGATTTGAACATTCAGGGTCTAAAAGAGAGAGCCCGGCTCAGAGAACCGGGCTCTTCGGGTAGCGCGTGACTGGCGTCACGCACGATAGGGCTGAGAACCTAAAGCAGATTACCAAAGAAGAGTGTGCTCCGGAGTGGAGAGCGGTGGCTCAGGGCTCTGTAGGTCAGAACCCTCTGCATACCCCCCAGGGCCAACAGGGCCACCAGACAGAGGGTCACGAGACGCGCCTCCGAAGGAGGCAGTGTTCGGACCATCCGGGGGACCGCCAGCACTATCCAGAACACACCGAGAAGTATCGCGAGCACCAGCAGTAGTGACAGCGCCAGCCGTGCAAACAAGCGCGGAGCCCGTTGCGGAACCGCAGGGAGGGAGTCTGTGGGGGCAGTGGGTAGAGCGAGAGCTTGACCTTGGAGACCAACCCCCGTGTCGAAAGCATCCCCTCCTCCTGCAAGCGCAGCGGACCAGGTGGGTGCTAGATCGGGGATATCCTGGTACGAAGACCAACCGGGCGTCGCGGCGTGGGTCTGCAGCAGGTACAACTGGCTGTCGTTCTCATCGAAGTACCGGTCAGCCCCGGCGCTGACGAAGGCCCAGGCGGGCACGACGTCGAGCATGGCGTCTGTCGCGATCGGGGCGCCGGCGCTCCAGAGGGGAGCCGCCCGCTTCACGCGCTAGGCTCCCTTGAACTGCTGCAATAGATCGACGGCCTCCGGGGCAGTGACGCCCTTGAGAGTCGCTGCGATCTCCTGCTGCGTATACCCCTTGCCCCGCATCACGGCGGACAGCAGACGCTTCTGCCCAGCCGAAGCCGGTGCACCGGACCGTGTCTCAGGCACTGCAGACCCAGACGGCGCCGCGGGTGCAGGTTGCGGGGTGGAGGCAGGAACAGGGACAGGCGCGGCCGGAGCCGCCGCCTCTTCGTCGTCATCCTCCTCACCCACCGTTCCATCGCCGTTAGGCCCACTGCGGCCCCGCCAGGCCTCGTACCACTGCTGCACCACCTCCCAATCGACAAGGGCCTCCAGGGTCTCCTGTCCTACGAAAGCAACGTCCAGCCGGTAGGCCTCATCCTGCACCAGGTAGACAGGGGTGATCAGGGAACGAGCCCCCTTCTTGCCCACGGAGACCGGCTCACCGGCAGCGAAGGTAGCGTAGAAGATCGAAGCCGGCGCCCGATGTCCTGCTTGTGCGGTCAACTCGCGAATCCGCTCGCGATGGGCCTTGAGGGCGTCGGAAAAGGTGGAGCTGGCCATACCGCTGAAGGTCAGTGTGACAAGCATCGGCCCCTCCACCCCCTTTACCACCGCCAGCGCCTGCAGCTTCGAGCGAGCGCCGGGGGCGTAGTTGGGGATGAAGTTCCCATCCTTGATCCAGGCGAAGCGGGTCGCGAGGATGGCGGCCTCCAGGTGGTGGCTGAAGAAGATATGGACCTGCTTCCCACTCCTGATGTTGAATCCGCGCAGCTCGGCACTCGCCGGGTAGTTACCCGCGAGATTAGCCTGCAGCTCCGGCATACCAAAACCACCGAGGGGAGCGACGGGCTCCAGGGAGGAGCCGTAGTTGATCCACTGGATGAAGGGGAAACTCAACGTGTCGCTCCCAAAAACAGGGACGTTCTGTGCAACGTTCTTCCAAGACATGATCAGCCTCCTTGCTTGAGATAGCGAGGAGGTACGCCTGTCCGCTCCCTTTGGGGAGCAGCGTACCTCCCCAAGGGATAGACTCATACTACAGACATCACGCCTCCACGGCAAACGGAGGAGTGAGACCGGCACCAAACAGTCAGAGCATCTCCCCTGCTCCGACTGACGAGTTAGGCCGTCGGATGGGAGAGGCCCTTTGACAGGGGGGTGCACCTAAGGTGCACCGAACACGAGCATCACAATCAGCGAATCAAGCTCGCTCTATTACCATCATACGAACATCGAACATATGAAGCTGTTAAGGTTCCGCCCTTGCTCCCCCGCCACAGGCGGGTTCGCGAGTATCCTGAGGCCGTAGCCTCGCGGTAGAGCTCGGTCGAGCGCCAAGCAAGGAGGCTTTTCCCTATCCCTCGCCGAGCTCCACCCCGCGACCACGGACTCCAGAGACGCAAAAAGGCCCCAGGCAGTGCATCTATCGCCATGAAACAGCATCGAAGATGCTACCCCGCCTGGGGCCCACTACACGTCCAAATCATCGAAACCTTCCCGAGCCTGCAAACCCGGGACATCTTATACTCTCACTATAGCACGGAACGAAATGCCGTGTCAAGCTTTTGAAGGACCAAATTCGGTGATCGTTTTGATCCTACTCCCGGCTGCGATCCGTGGGCGGCTTCACCCGGGGCTCGGCCCTCTTCTGCTCCTTGCGCTGGATGAGCATCCCACCGGTGACGACGACCTCGTAGACCGCGCGCGGGAGAAAGGCCCCATCCACCTGCCCCATCAGCGCTTGCCGCTCCTCCTTCGAGAGCCCCCGTGTTCGTCGTAGCAGCGCCTTCAACGACTCCTCGACGTCGCGTTGCTGTAAAAAGCCGCTGACCTCGACGAGATCACCCTTACGCCACTGCGGCGCCTTCCCCAGAGCGAGGGGGAAACGGATGTTGATGGCATCGAAGTCCTTGCCGTCGGGGTTGGGGAGCTGACCCGGTTGGCGCTGTACCGCCACCCGGTAGTACTGATCCTTGTCACCGCGGACGCGCCACTGAGAGACGACCGTCGCCGTCAGCGTGACCGTATTCATGCCTCACAACCTCCTTCCATATATACAGCCTCTTAGGGCACCAATATAGACTGCAATTCGATGACGGGAATGGGAATCCCCGGTCCGAAGGAACCGCACTGGGCTCCGTCGGCGTTGGCCCCCGCCGACTCCGCCGCCCCCCAGAGCAGAATGGGCTGCAGCCCCAGGGGGCGCAGATCGTAGGTCTTCCAGGGCTCCGTGACCCGTCGCCACCGCCACTCGCGGCACTCCTGGTGCCGTCCCCACGTCTCCCCCGGTCGGATGCAGATCCCCGCGGGAGGATCGCCGCAGCCTTGGATATGATCCGGGCGCCCGTCAGGGCTGTAGCATTGGCAGGAGGACCAGCCGAAGTCGGAGCAGTAGAGCTCGTCGTAACGCCAGGTCCACTGTGGATACCACCACGTCTGCAGATTGGCCTGGTAGGCGGGCATGTCCCATCCCGCGACTCGCTCGTCACAGCCGCACTCCCGCTCCTGACAGACCGGGTTCCACCGCGGACCGTTAGCGATAAGATCGAAGGAGGAGGTCTCAAAGACGTGCTCGATGAAGGGTCTGTCCGCCACCTGGACGCCCCCACCGTTCCACGCACGGTCGGGAATGTTCCAGAGGTACTCGAAGGGCGGCGTGAAAGCATGAATGGCGGGATCGCCCTGCTTCCAGCGCTCCCAGGCAGCACCCAGCTGCCTGTTCACCCGCGTCCCCTCACTCACCTCTCCCACGGGGGACGGACAGGAGGGCAGATCGTCGCGCTCCTCGTAGGTAGCGCCGTAGTCCACGGTGTCGCAGGGGAAGGCCCGACCGGCGGAGAAGGCCTCGACGCGATCCGGCTCCCCCAGATACCAGAGGCGGGTGGGCAGGGCGACCATCGAACGGGGCCACGGGTTGCGCAGAACTTTCGAGGGAGGAATGAGTGCCTGCACCTGCAGGTACCACTCCCAATCGTCACAGCTCTGGTCGATGCCTCCCGGATAGACGTTGGGAACCTCCTCACAAGGATAGAGCGAGGGATCTGCGCCTGAAGTGGGAGGGGGTGTCGGCGTGGGCTCCGCTTCGCACTCACCGGGAGCAGCACACCGCCAAG
>DAOTVC010000056.1:0-9318 GCA_034437215.1 Anaerolineae bacterium
CAGGGCGCCAACATGCTTTACTCTCTCCACGCTGGTTGCCCGTATTCCATCAGCCTGGTCACGGAATAAGTATGATCCAGGGTCAGGGTTGATTCTTGTGAGCCGAGTACGATCATCCCCGGGCTCGGGGAAGTCCCTGTGGGATACAAGGGACGATCTACACCCGCCCGCCCTCGATCTCCAGCCCGGGGATGGCGAAGGCGCGCTCCACCTTGCCCATAACCCAGGTGATGAGGAGCACCAGGAGCAGGTAGATGAAGCCCACGAAGGGGAGCATGGTCATCTGGTTGTAGTGGGCGCTCATGATGCGCCGCGCCTCCCCGAAGAGGTCCGCCACGGCGATGATGTAGACGACCGAGGTGTACTTGACCATGTAGGCCACCTCGTTCGACCAGGGAGCGAGGGCGAGGCGGAGGGCCTGGGGCATGACGATGTGGCGGATCCCCTGCAGCCGCGTCATCCCCAGGGCGCGCGCCGCCAGCATCTGCCCGCCGCTCACCGCCTGGATGGCCCCCCGGAAGTACTCCGCCTGGTAGGCGCCGCTGTTCAGCCCCAGCGCCAGGTAGGCGGCGAGGAGGGGCGAGAGGACGATGTTCAAGTTCGGGTCGGCGAGCCCGTAGTAGATGAAGAAGAGCTGGACGAGCAGCGGGGTGCCGCGGAAGATGTCCACGTAGCCCGTGGCGAGGAGCTGCAGCCAGCGGGGACCGTAGACCCGGGCGACGGCGACGGGGAAGCCTACCAGCAGCCCGATGAGCAGGGAGCCCGCGCTCAGCTTCAGGGTGACCAGCAGCCCCTGGCCCAGCTCGGGCCAGATCATCTGCCAGAACTCCACCAGCTCGTTCATGCCTCCCCTTCCTCGCCGTAGAGCTCCGTGATCTTGCCCAGGAACTCCGCCGTGCGCGGGTGCCGGGGATTGTAGAAGAGCTGCTGGGGCGGCCCCTCCTCGACGATGTCCCCGTGCTCCATGAAGAGGATGCGGTTGGAGACCTCCTTGGCGAAGCCCATCTCGTGGGTCACGACGATCATCGTCATGTGCTCCCGGGCCAACTTCTTCATCACCTCCAGCACCTCCCCGATCAGCTCGGGGTCGAGGGCCGAGGTGGGCTCGTCGAAGAGCATCACCTTGGGGTTCATCGCCAGGGCGCGGGCGATGGCGACCCGCTGCTTCTGCCCGCCCGAGAGCTGCCCCGGATAGCTCTCCGCCTTGTCCTCCAGCCCCACGCGCTCCAGCTCGAAGAGGGCCAGCTCGCGCGCCTTCTCCTTCGTCATCCGCTTGACCCGCAGGGGGCCGATGGAGACGTTCTCCAGCGCCGTCAGGTGGGCGAAGAGGTTGAAGTCCTGGAAGACCATCCCCACCTGGGCGCGGATCTCGTTGATGTCCGTGGCGGGGTCGGTGACCTCCACCCCGTCCACCCAGACCCGCCCGGCGTCGGGCGGCGTGAGGTAGTTGATGCAGCGGAGGAGCGTGCTCTTCCCCGTCCCGCTGGGGCCGATGATGACGAGCACCTCGCCCTTCTCGACGTCCAGGCTGACGCCCTGCAGGACCTCCAACTCGCCGTAGGTCTTGTGGAGCTTCTCGATGCGGACGATGGGTTGGCTCATCTGCTCTCTGTCTCCTTGTAGGCGCGCCGCAGCCGCCGGTTCGCGCTCTGTAGCTTCAGCATCAGGTCGGCGGCCATCCGGTGCAGGATGCGGTAGCCGATCTCCGGGTAGTTCGCCATCAGGCGCACGATCTGCCGGCGGGGCAGCCGCAGAAGCTGGACGGGCGTGCGGCAGCGGATGCCCGCGCTCCGCCCGCCCTCCTCGACGAGGATGCTCTCCCCGAAGGTCTCCTTCTCCCCCAGAAGCGCCAGCTCCAGCTCCTCCCCCTCCGTCTCGAGAAAGACCTCCACCTCGCCCCGCCCCACGATGTAGAGGGCGTCCCCCGGCTCGTCCTGGCGGAAGATCACGTCCCCGGCGTCGTACGCGATCTCCTCGCAGATCATCAGGATCAGCTCCAGATGGATCTCGTTGAGGTCCCGGAAGAGATAGGAGTCCCGGAGGACCCGCCGGCTCTCGTCGATGTGCATGCTCTCCCTCTCGCTAGGGCCTGACCAGGCGCTTGCCGCTTCCATTATAACGAAATCGAGCCCTCTGACAATGGAGGTGGCTTGCTTGGAACTCAGCGAAAAGCTACTCCTACAGGCCAAAACTGCAGCTTGATCTCCCGTCGGAGTCACAAAGCAGCGCCCCGTAAACGGGACTTGAAGCCCGATTCATCGGGCGCCGTTTCATAGCCCTGGGATTCATCCCAGGGCGTTGGATGCGTGACCTTCGTGGTTTCAGAGCTCGATCCGCTCCAGGTCCCCCGTCCCCAGGTCGAGGAGGGCGAAGGAGCCCGTGCGCCACCCCGGCCCCCCCAGCGCCCCCGGGTTGATGACCCGCGTCCCCTGGATCCGCTCGTCCCGCGGCTTGTGGGTGTGCCCGTGGATCACGTAGTCGTGCTCGCCCGACTGGATGAGCCGCTGGAGCAGGCGCCGGTCGTCCCCGTGGAGGAGGGCGATGCGCTGGCCCTCCAGCGTCAGGTAGTGCACCCGGTCCATGCGCCCCAGCCCGAAGAGGGAGACGGCGATGGCCCCCAGGTTGGGGTTGGTGTCCATGTTGCCCCAGGTCACCCAGACGTCGAAGCCCTCCAGCAGGCGCAGGATCTCGGCGCCCGTCACGTCACCGGCGTGGAGCACGGTCTCCACGCCCTCCGCCCGCAGCCGGCGGGCCGTCAGGAGGACCTTGCCCAGGGCGTCGTGGGTGTCGGCAATGAGGGCGATGCGCATCGCTCGGCTCAGGACTCGCGGAAGTCCACCACCTCGGCGTCCAGATCCTCCATCGCCCGCACGAGCGCCTCCCGGTCCAGGCAGCAGATCTTGAGGGTGACGATGCCCGTCGTGCGGTCCTCACCGTAGAAGGTGCCCAGGGCGATGATGTCCCCGCCCATGGAGGCGATCTTCTCGGTGATCTGGCTCAGGACGCCGGGCTTGTCCTCCAGCGAGAGGGTGAGGCGCAGCCCCTGCTCCCGGGCGCCCATCATCTCCATGATGGTCTTGAAGATGTCCGTCTCGGTGATGATCCCCACCAGCTTCCCCTCCCGCACCACGGGGAGCCCGCCCACCTTGTTGTCGATGAGGATGCGCGCCGCCTCCTCGATGGGGGCGTCGGCCCCCACGGTGATGACCTTCTTGGTCATGATCTCCTCGACCTTGAGCTTGGAGAGGAGGTACCCCACCTCGTAGACGCTCAGGCTCGTGGCGGGGGAGGGGGAGGCGTAGAGCAGATCCTTCTCGGAGACGATGCCCACCAGGTCCCCCTTGCGGTTGAGGACGGGCAGGCGGCGCACCTGGTTCTGGCGCATAAAGCTCAGCGCCTCCGAGACGGGCGTGTCGGGCATGATGGTGATGGGGTGGTGGGACATGCGTTGCTTGACTAACATGGTCTATCTCCTTCGCGCATAAGTGAGTCGTGAGAAGGGATCAGGGACCAGGGATTAGGGATCAGGCATCCTAAACCTTGGTCCTTTACCCTGCTCACGTCGGATCTCGAAGCCCCCATGATAACATGCTCTCCAGAGGGGGCAATCGGCCCGGGTCCGGCTCTAGGGCTATCACATTTGGCCCTAAAAATGCTCCAAGCCCCCGTCCCGGGGGCGGTTCAGGGTTGAAATAGGCTTATTTGCGCCAAAGCCGCCCCGAGACGGGGCTTCGAGCGTTAGATGCGATAGCCCCACGGCCCGGGGTCCGGCTCAGAGGAGCCCTGCGGCCCGCTTCGCACTGGTGACGGTGTTGTTCAGCAGCATGGCGATGGTCATGGGCCCCACGCCGCCCGGCGAGGGGGTGATCCAGCCGGCGTGCTCCTTGACCTCGTCGAAGTCCACGTCGCCGGTGAGGCGGTAGCCCCGCTTGCGCGAGGGGTCGTCCACCCGGTTGGTGCCCACGTCGATGACCACGGCGCCCGGCTTCACCCACTCCCCCTTCACCATCTCCGGGCGGCCCACGGCGGCGACGAGGATGTCGGCGCGGCGGGTGACCTCCGGAAGGTCCCGTGTGCGGGAGTGGCAGATGGTGACGGTGGCGTTCCGGTGCAGCAGCAGCATGGAGACGGGCAGCCCCACGATGTTGCTCCGCCCCAGGACCACCGCCTCCTGGCCCTCGATCTCGATCCCCGAGCGGTCGAGGAGCTCCAGGACGCCCGCCGGCGTGCAGGGGACGAAGAGGGGCTCCCGCCCCTTCATGGTTAAACGCCCGATGTTCACCGGGTGGAAGCCGTCCACGTCCTTCTCCAGGCTGATGGTGTTGAGCACCGCCTCCTCGTCGATGTGGTCGGGCAGGGGGAGCTGCACCAGGATCCCGTGGATCTTCGGGTCGGCGTTGAGCTCCTCGACGAGGGCCTCCACCTCCTCCTGCGTGGCCTCCGCGGGCAGCTCGTGCCCCACGGAGTGGATGCCCACCTCGGCGCAGCGCTTGCGCTTCATGCGGACGTAGGTCTGGGAGGCGGCGTTGCTCCCCACGAGGACCGTCGCTAGCCCGGGGGCGACGTCGTGCTCCTCCTGGAGCCGGGCGACCTCCTCGGTCAGCTCCTCCTGGATCTGCTTGGCGATGGCTTTGCCGTCGATGATCTTCGCTGTCATGTAAGGTCTCCTTCTTCGTTCGGTCTCTGCGGTTGTCGGTGCACCTCCCGGAGGTCGCAGCTGCCGGCCCCCGGGAGGTCTGTGCAATCAGCGTGTCCTTCCTGCTAGGAGAGCCCCACGATCTCCCCGTCCACCAGGTCGATGTCCATGAAAGAGGGCTTGCTGGGCAGGCCCGGCATGGTGCGCACCTCGCCCGCCAGGGGGTAGAGGAAGCCGGCGCCCACGCTGGCGCGGATGTCGCGGATGGGGAAGGTGTAGCCGTCGGGCACTCCCTTCCAGTTGGGCTCGTGGCTGATGGAGAGGTGGGTCTTCGCCATGCAGATGGGCATCTTGTCGTAGCCCAGGTTGGTGTAGAGCTTGATCTTCGCCTCGGCCTCGGGGCTGTAGTCCACCCCGTCGGCGTTGTAGACCTCGCGGGCCAGGGTCTCGATCTTCTCCTTGATGGAGGCCTCCAGGTCGTAGAGGAAGTGGAAGTCGGAGGGCTCCTCCGTCGCCCGGACCACCGCCTCGGCGAGGGGCGCGCCCCCCTCACCCCCGTTGGCCCAGTGCTGGGTCACCACGGCGTCGAAGGCGCCGGCGCGGAGGGAGGCCTCGCGCACGATCTCCCACTCCGCCTCGGTGTCGGTGGGGAAGGCGTTGATGGCGACGACGACGGGCACGCCGAACTTGCGCGCCAGCCCGATGTGGTAGACGAGGTTCTCCACCCCCTTGCGGACCAGCTCCAGGTTCTCCTCGATGTAGGCCTTCTCCAGGTCCCGACCGGGGCGCACCCGGGGGCCGCCGCCGTGCATCTTGAGGGCGCGGATGGTCGCCACCATCACCACGGCGTCGGGCACCAGACCCGAGGCGCGGCACTTGATGTCGAAGAACTTCTCCATGCCGATGTCGGCGCCGAAGCCTGACTCGGTCACCAGGAAGTCGGCCAGCTTCACCCCCACCTGGTCGGCGAGGACGGAGGAGTTGCCGTGGGCGATGTTGGCGAAGGGGCCGGCGTGGACGAAGGCTGGCTGCTCCTCCAGCGTCTGCATCAGGTTGGGCATGACGGTGTCCTTCATCAGTACCGCCATGGCGCCCGCCACCTGCAGATCCTCCGTCGTGATCGGCTTGGGGTTGTGGACGGCGTCGTTGGTGCCGATGACGATGCGCCCGATGCGCTCCCGCATGTCCTCGACGCCCGTGGTGAGGGCCAGGATCGCCATCAGCTCGCTGGCGACGGTGATGTCGAAGCCTGCCTGGCGCAGGGGGCCGTCCCCCTTTCCGCCCAGCCCCACGAGGATGTTGCGCAGCGCCCGGTCGTTCACGTCCATCACCCGGTTCCAGGTGACGGAGTAGGGGTCGATGTGGAGCTTGTGCATCCCCCGCCCTTCGAAGAAGGAGTCGCTCCAGCGATTCTCGTGGTAGATGCGGGCGTCGATGGCGGCGGCGCAGAGGTTGTGGGCGACGCTCACGGCGTGGATGTCGCCGGTGAAGTGGAGGTTGAACTCCTCCATGGGCACCACCTGGCTGTAGCCGCCGCCCGCGGCCCCGCCCTTGATGCCGAAGGTGGGCCCCATCGAGGGCTGGCGGATGGCGCAGATGGCCTTCTTCCCCAGGTGGCCCAGCGCCTCGGTCAGCCCCACCGTCGTCGTCGTCTTGCCCTCGCCCAGCGGGGTGGGGGTGATGGCGGTCACGTCGATGTACTTGGCGTTGGGGCGGTCGGCGAAGCGCTCGCGCACGTCGAGGTGCACCTTGGCCTTGTAGTCGCCGTAACGCTCCAGATCCTCCTCGGTGAGGCCCACGGCGCGGGCGATCTCGATGATGGGCTTGAGCTCCGCGGCCTGGGCGATCTCCAGGTCGGAGGGAACGGGTTTGACCTTCTTCACGGACATGGAACTGACCTCCTTGTAAGTTACGAGTTATGAGTTGCGAGTTACGGGTTGAAAGTTGCAAGTTACGAGTTGCGAGTTGAAAGTTGAAGGTTCAAAGTTGGTTCTTCTCGACGTCCTACTCCCTACTCCCTACTCCCTACTCCTTACTTCCTCCGCCCTCCGCCCCTAGAACGCTCCCAGCTGGCAGGGGGTGATCTGGATGCCCAGCTGGTCGACGAACCAGCCCACCTGCATGCGCGGGAGGCCCATCCGTTCGGCGATCTGCCAGGCGCGGGCGCAGGAGAGGTGGCCCTCGCTGTCCAGCTCCACCCGCACCGCCTCCTCGAAGCCGGTGGGGAGCTCGCGCTTCTCGATGCGCGCTTCTGTCCACCCCTGCTTCTCCTCGTAGCCGAAGATGCCCAGCTGGCAGCGGGTCAGGTGGATGCGCAGGACGTCCGCCGCGCGCCCCACCTCGTAGGGCGGCATGCTGAGGTTGTGGACGATGCCGAAGGCCTCGGCGCAGGGCAGCTCGCCGTTCAGCAGGCGGGCGCGCATCGCGGCTTCGACGTTATCCTGGACTTCAATGTTCTCGGGAATCTTCTTCTCTTCCAGTGACATGGTCCCTCCTTTAAAAGGACAGTAATCAGGGAGTGGGGATCAGGGATCAGGGGATGGTTCCCGAGACTCTTGCCCGATCCGATCACTCTGTGCAGCCTAGTGGCACGCGGTCAGCGTACATTAAGGATATAACGATTTGAGAAAGCTTCAAGTCTGGCTTCACTGAAAAAAGGCGGGCCTCATGCCAAGCCGCAAAGGGCGCTAGGTTTTTGAATTACATGGGTGTGTTTCAATCCAGTTGTGACTCTGCTGAAAAAAGCCTTTTTACCACAGAGGGCACGGAGATTTTTTAAATTGGACTTCATAAAATCAGGCCAAAGAGCGCTTTTTATAAAGATATTTCACTATCTCCTTGGTTTTCTCGGTGTTCTCCGTGTTGAAAGAAGTTTTTTCAGGGCAGTCAGTTGTGAGCTATCCGTGGCTGAAACGTAAAGCGTGAAACGTGAGGCCCTCACGCTTTACGTTTCACGTTTCAGCCATGGAGCTCATAACGCGGATGAAACAGACTCGGTTCGTTCTACGTCATGAGTTGCCGTGCGCCTCACCGGTGCTAAAATAGCAGAGACCCATCGATCTTTTTGCTGCGAAAGGAGTGTAGCCGACCATGAGCAAGATTCCCAAGAAACCCTTCGGACGTACCGATCACCTGAGCACGCGCACCCTCTTCGGGGCCGTGGCCCTCGCCGACGTCAGCCGCGAGGAGGCCGACCGCGCCCTCGAGCTCCTGCTGGAGTACGGCGTCAACCACATCGACACGGCGGCGAGCTACGGGGACGCGGAGCTGCGGTTGCGTCCCTGGCTGGAGCGCCACCGCGACCGCTTCTTTCTGGCGACGAAGACCGAGGAGCGCACCTACGAGGGGGCGTGGGCGGAGCTGACCCGCTCTTTGGAGCGCCTCGGCGTCGACTCCGTGGACCTCTGGCAGATGCACTTTCTCGTCGATCCTCAGGAGTGGGAGGTGGCGATGGGGCCGGGTGGGGCGCTGGAGGCCTTCGTCAAGGCCCGCGACGAGGGCCTGGTCCGCTACCTGGGCGTGACGGGCCACGGCATCGACGTGGCGCGCCGGCACCTGCGCAGCCTGGAGTTCTTCGACTTCGATGCGGTGCTCCTGCCCTACAACGTCCCCATGATGCAGAACGAGCGCTACGCTGCCGACTTCGAGACGTTGGTAAAGGTCTGCCGGGAGCGCAACGTCGCCGTGCAGACCATCAAGGCTGTGGCGGCGGGGACCTGGGACCAGAGCCGGGAGCACGCCTACGACACCTGGTACGAGCCTTTGGAGTCTCCGGAGGTCATCGACGCCGCCGTCTGGTGGGTGCTCCAGGACGAGCGCGTCTTCGTCAACACCGTGGGCGACCTCGATCTGTTGCCCCGGGTGCTCGACGCCGCCGCCCGCCTCGACGAGGCGCCGCCCCGCGAGGAGCTGGAGGCCCGGCTCCAGGCGCTCGATCTCGAGCCCCTCTTCCCCCTCGACGAGGAGGCCTAGCCATGTTCTGGAATCCTCGCCGAGGAGCGTGCTCGGGGGGTCGGGCGTGACCATTCGTGTGGTGCTCTTCGACTTCGGTGGTGTGCTGGTCCAGGGGCAGAACTTCTACGCTCGCTCGGCGTGGGCCCAGCGGTTGGGACTGGAGCCCGAGGCGTTGGCCCGCCACGTCTTCGAGTCGGAGCTCGCCGAGCGGGCCATCGTGGGTGAGCTTCCCGTGGAGGGGATGTGGGTGCAGCTGGGCGGAGAGCTGGGGCTGGACGCCGGGGAGTCCCGCCGGCTGATGAACGACTTCTTCCGCGGCGACGACCTCAACGTGGCAATGCTGGGGCTCGCGCGCTCCCTCGAAGGGGAGTACGAGCTGGCGATCCTCAGCAACGCCTGGTCCAACGCCCGCGAGGCCTTCGTCGAGCGCTTCGGTCTCGACGAGCTCTTCGACGAGATGATCATCTCGGCGGAGGTGGGGCTGGCGAAGCCCGATCCGCAGATCTACCACCTGACGGTGCGCCGCCTGGGGGTGGAGCCGGAGGAGATCCTCTTCATCGACGATCGTCTCGAGAATATCGAGGCTGCACGGGAGGCGGGCTTCCACGCCGTGCACTACCGCAACAACGTGCAGACCATCGCCGAGGTGCGGGCGCTGCTGGAACGGGCGTGACGTGCGGCGGGTTCACGTCGTCGGCTGTACCGGTGCGGGGAAGACGACGCTGGCC
>DAOTVC010000057.1:0-5835 GCA_034437215.1 Anaerolineae bacterium
CATTAACCATGGGTAACTCCAAACAGATGATGAACTCGGATAGCCATCCTTAGAAAGACATAGCCCGCCGGCGAGGATGCCGGCGGGTCGATTGTGAGATCAGAACGTGTGTGCTATACTGTTCTCACCAGGGTGCCAGCATCGCCTTTGGTCAACGCTCCGGACTTCCCCAAGTCGCGGGGCGTTTTTTTGTGTCTGAGACAAGTATAGAACACTCCTCACAGGATGCAAGATTAGTGGTTGTTTTTGGAAGCGACTAATCAGTAAAAAGCGGAGGGGTTTTCGGGGGTGCCGGCGGTGAAGATGACCACTAAAGCGACTTAGCTGGTATTTCAGACGAGCTATATGTCCTAGAACACAGAGCTCCAGCGCAAGCTGGGGCTCTGTCGATACAGCGGTGTTACTCAGGAAAACAGCGTCATCTGCTCCACCGGCAGCGCCGCTTGGACCAGGGCGCGTTTCTCCTTACGGGAGAGGCGGCCCTCCTGCTCCAACGCGGCTTCCAACTGCCGGCGCGCCTGCTCCAGCGCCTGTTGCCAGGTGAGGGTGGGCGTGGGCGGGGTGGGGAGCCGGGGCGAGGTGGCCGTGGGGCTGCCCAGCGGGCTGTCGGTGCTGACCTGGGGTACCGCAAAGAGCGCCTTGATGTCGGGGAGTTCCCGGCCTTCCAGCACGTTGCGGGCCAATTCGGTCATGAAGTTCTCGCCATCGTCGGGGACGATAGCGCCGCCGACCTCGTCGCCGTAGAGCAACTGGGCGGCCTTCATCTTCGCCCCCATCAGGCGCACGGCGTCCTCCTCCAGGATGTCGGAGTAGGAGGGGAAGATCACCTTGACAAAGACACTTTACCGGCGGGGGAGCGGCGCGCGCTTTAGAGGGCACCTGCTAGAGGGCGCCTGCCTCCCGCAGCCACGCCACCACCTGCTGCGCCATCCTCTTGCGGTTGCGCTCCTCCACCTCCCACACGGTGACCGGTGCCAGGGACTTGAAGAGGTCGGCGTGGGGGTGGGGTTTGAGCAGGATGGTGCCGAGGATGACGTTCGGCCCGAGGATCGCCTCCATCACCGTCGTCTGGAAGGTCGGCGAGAAGAGCTCCATCCTGCCGATCTCGTCGACCACGACGACCTTGCCGGCCTCCATCGCCCGCCGCAGCGCCCGCACCCCCACCCGGTCGAGGGCCTTCACGTCCACGCCGTAGCGCCCGACGCGGGGCGCGGTGCGTCCGCGGAGCTCCTTGTGGGCCAGGATCGTCCGCTTGCCGTCGAGGGTGATGAGCTCGAAGCCCTTCCGCCCGCCGGGTCCGCTGATCTCCTGCGTGTAGAAGCCGCCCGCGCGCGCGCCCAGCTTCTCCAACACCTCCTTGATGATCGTCGTCTTGCCTATCCCCGGATGGCCTGTCAACAACAGTGTCTTGCCCATGCTCCTCCAATTCCCCGAATGAACGCTTTCGAGTATAATCCCATCGTACTGGAATCACAATCTTACGGCACGCGAGTTCGATAGCGTAGCGCGCCCCTCCGGTGGGTGAACCTCGGACGGGAGCGCTCCGCAGCCACCCATCCAAGGAGGCAGCAATGCGCATACTCATCACCGGCGGTGCGGGCTTCATCGGCTCCCACCTCTGTGACCGCTATCTGGAGCAGGGTCACGAGGTCATCGCCATGGACAATCTGAGCACCGGTTCGGAGAACAACATCGCTCACCTGGTCGGTCACCCGCGCTTCGAGTTCATCAAGCACGACGTCACTCACTACATCTACGTGGCGGGCGCCCTGGACATGGTGCTGCACCTCGCCTCCCTGCCCAGCCCCGTCGACTACTTGAACTTTCCCATCCAGACCCTCAAGGTGGGGGCCCTGGGCACACACAACTCGCTGGGCCTGGCCCTCGCCAAGGGTGCGCAGTTCCTCCTCGCCTCCACCTCGGAGGTCTATGGCGATCCCCTGGAGCATCCCCAGCAGGAGAACTACTGGGGTAACGTCAATCCCGTCGGCCCCCGGGGCGTCTACGACGAGAGCAAGCGCTTCGCCGAGGCGCTCACGATGGCCTACCACCGCTATCACGACGTCGACACCCGCATCGTGCGCATCTTCAACACCTACGGACCGCGCATGCGCCTCGACGACGGGCGCGTGGTGCCCAACTTCATTCGTCAGGCGCTTCTGGAGAAGCCGCTGACGGTCTACGACGAGGGTTCTCGTACCCGCTCCTTCTGCTACGTCTCCGACCTGGTGGAGGGAATCGTGCGCCTTATGGAGTCCGACCTGGTCGCTCCGGTGAACCTGGGCAACAACGACGAGTACACCATCCTGGAGTTCGCCCACAAGGTGCTGGAGGTGACGGGCAGCCCCTCGGAAGTCACCTTCGTCCACCCCACCGACGCGCGCACCAAGGACGATCCCAAGGTCCGCTGCCCCGATATCACCCGCGCCCGCACGGAGCTGGGATGGCGTCCTCGTGTGTCGCTGGAGGAGGGATTGGCGAAGACGGCGGCCGACTTCGCCCCACGTCTCGGGATCAACTGATGGCCCGCATCCCCACCGTACTGGTCTACCTGCGCCGCGGCGACGAGGTGCTCCTCATGCACCGGGCCAAGGAGCCGAATCTGGGGCTGTGGGTGGCTCCGGGTGGCAAGGTAGAGGTGGACGAGGCGCCCCACGATACCGCCCGGCGGGAGGTTCTCGAGGAGACGGGGCTGACGATCACGGATCTGGCCTTCCGCGGCTTCTGCACCGAGGTCTCGCCCCTCTCCGACTGGCAGTGGTTTCTCTTCATCTTCGTCACCTCCGCCTTCAAAGGGGAGTTGCACCCCGACCTCCGCGAGGGGGCCCTCGCCTGGGTCCCCGTGGAGCGCTACCTGGCAGAGCTCCCCATCCCGCAGGCCGACGCCATCTTCGCCCCCCGCGTGCTCGATCCCGAGGGTGGGTTCTTCCACGCCAAGTTCGTCTACGACGCCGACCTGCGGCTGGTGGAATGGGTGGCCTACTGACCCGTCTCCGTCTGCGCGACCCCCATCCCCTTCTGCTGCCGGGGCTTCTGGCTCTGGTGGGATGTGGGTGGGGGCTGCTCCTGGTGCGCCTGCCGTTCCTCGACGGGCTCCTCCTCACGGTGGTGGTGATGGTAGCCGTCGGCACGCTGATCGAGCCCCTCGTGGGCGTCGGTGCGGCGCTCTTCCTCGGCCCTCTCTGGGCGTGGCTGCGGGCCGAGTGGCCCCAGGTGCCGCCCCTCATCGGACAGTACGTCTTCGCCCTCACCGTCGCCCTCTGGATCGCCCGCGGGCTGGCCCGGCGGGATCTGCGCCTGCCGCTGCCGCCCCTGCTCCTCCCCCTCGTGACCTTCGTGGGCGTCGCCCTGCTCTCCCTCTGGAGCCCCGTCGACCTCTGGGTCGGCTTCCTGGAGTGGGTCAAGTGGGGGCAGATCCTGCTCATCTTCCTCGTGGTCTACGAGCAGTTGAGTGGAGAGGGGGGGCGGCGGCGGGTGATCGCGCTCCTGTTGATCCTGCTGGCGGTGGCCCTCTTCCAGGCGGGCGTGGGACTCTGGCAGTTCGCTCTTCGGGGTGAGGGGCCCCAGCACTTCGCCATCGACGAACGCTTCTACCGCGCCTACGGCACCTTCGAGCAGCCTAACCCCTTCGGCGGTTTCAGCGCCTTACTGGGGGCGCTGCTGACGGGCCTGGTGCTGGGGGTGTTCATGGAAGCGCTGGAGACGCGGCGTGGGCCCCGCCCCTGGATCTGGCCCCTCGCCGCCGCCGGGGCAGTCGTCGGGGGAGCCCTGCTCGCCTCCTGGTCCCGCGGGGCCTGGATGGGCTTTGGGGCGGCGCTGCTGGTGATGCTCGCGCTCCTGCCCCGGCGTCTCCTGCTGGGGCTGTTACTGGTCACCGTCCTCATCGGCGGGGGGGTGGCCCTCTACGTCACGGGCCTGCTCCCCGCCTCGATCTCCTCGCGCCTGGTGAGCTTCGTGGGGTACACGCGCTTCGAGGACGTGCGCGGCACCCCCATCAACGACGCCAACTACGCCGTCCTGGAGCGGATGGCCCACTGGCAGGCGGCGCTGGAGATGTGGCGGGCCAACTTCTGGCTGGGGGTCGGCTTTGGCGGCTACGAGCCCGCCTATTCCGACTACGCCCTCATCAACTGGCCCTTCGCCCTGGGCCACGCGCACAACTACTACCTCAACCTGCTGGCGGAGACGGGTCTCCTGGGCCTGCTGGCCTACCTGCTGCTCTTTGCGCTAACCCTGGTGGGGGTGTTGCGCGCCACCCGCCGCCTCAGCGGCTGGGAGCGGGGCGTGGCCGTGGGGCTGGTGGGAAGCTGGATGCAGCTCTCGACCCACCACCTGGTGGACAACCTGCTCGTCAACAACATCCACCTGCACGTCGGCGCACTCCTCGCCCTGAGCGCCTGGGTGATCGCGCGTGCCCGTTACGGCTCCTCCGTCCCGGTGACCGGACGCAGCTGAGGCGGCAGAAATCCCAACAGCTGTTCGCAAGTCTGTGGGGAGAGGGGGTTAAGAATTCCCGGGAGCTGGACGAGCTTCTGGGGCTCGATCCCCTCGCTCTCCATGACGTTGTGCACGGCCGCTGCGATGCGCGCTCCATCGGGGGACGACTGGAGCTTGGTGTAGAAGCTCTCCATGGCGTCCGACGCCGCTGCATTGATCAGGTCATCGAGGGGCACCCCCGCCTCGCGCAGCAGACCGATGAGCCGGTAGAGCTTGCCCGGTTCGATGCCCAGGTCCTTCAACTGCGGCAGGATATAGTCATAGAAGAGCTTCGTCTCCAGCAGGTTCTTTTCCCCCTCCCGCACCTGCTGGGTCTCCTTCCAGAGGCGGCGGCCCTTGGTCAACCCCTCGATGATCTGGTGGACGAGCTCCGTGCCGCCCCAGCCGATGACGGCGGCGGTCAGGAGCCAGTCGATGAGGGTGCCGAGGGTGAAGGCGTCGAAGATGCCCCCGATGCCCAGATCGAAGAGAAGCAGCTCGGTGAAGAGCACCTCCAGTCCCAACAGGCGGAAGAAGCGCACGTTGGTCAGCCCGACCAGGATCATCGCCAGGGCCGTGCCCAACCAGTGGGAGAGCTGCTGCTTGTGCAGGATGTAGGCTTCGTCGTCCGTGCACTCCACACCCTCGCGATTGGGCCAGAGCCCCCGCTGTTCGAAGCGGTTCCAGTAGACCTCCAGCACCCGCTCCGTCATCGTGGCGATCGCCACGATCGGGGCCAGAATGATCCACAGGGACTCGTCCTCCGCAAGGATGATGGTTCCCTCCTGGGCCAGTACGGTGCCGCAGGAGAGCAACAGGAGCAGGGACGTCCAGAGAAAGAATAAGGACCAGCGTCGCATCGTCGTCACCTCCGTTGTGGTGGTCAGGGGTTATTATTTGTATTGTTGTCGCAGTTGTGACCTCTGTCAAGTTTTGGTTGGGCTGCGGAGTTGAGGGGCCCGTGAAGGGGCGGCTTGGACGGTCGAGTAGGGAAAGAGATCACTTGGCAGGGCGCCGCCCCGCTCTTACCCTGAAAGGAAAGCCTGGGAGGGAGCCCAGTTCACGCTCTCCCGATTCTCGATTCTCGATGCTTGATCCCTGGTATTCCAGGGAGTCGACATGTTCCTACGGGACACCACCGTAGGACGAAAACGGGGTTCGTAGTAGGCGATTTATCGCCGTGAACGTACGGCGCTGAAGCGCCTACTACAAACCTACTTATTTTCCAGGGAGGACGACGTGAAGAGACCCTGTATTGTGGTGCACGGGGGCGCGTGGTACGTACCCGACCGTCTACGCGCTGACTACCGCGAAGGCTGCCGTGGGGCTGCTCTGCGCGGCTGGGAGATCCTGCGTGCG
>DAOTVC010000058.1:0-8783 GCA_034437215.1 Anaerolineae bacterium
CCTGATTACTACTCCCTAATTCTGAGGAGGAGACGATGCTACCGAACATTGCGATCATAGGCTGTGGGACGATGGGTGAGGCGTTGGTGCAGGGGCTGTTACGAGATGCGATGGTCGATCCCGAGAGGGTCGTGGCGACGACCCCGCGGGAGGCGCGCAACATCGAGCTGGCGGAGCGCTATGAGATCCGCACGACGACGGACAACGTGGCGGCGGCGCGGGAGGCGGAGATCCTCTTCCTCTCGGTCAAGCCGCAGGCGATGCCCAAGGTGCTGCAGGAGCTGCGCGGCGCGGTATCGCCCACGGCCCTCGTCTTCTCTATTGCCGCGGGGGTCACCCTCACCACCATCCAGGAGGCGCTGAACGTCCCCGCCATCGTGCGGGCCATGCCCAACACCCCGGCGCAGATCGGAGAGGGGATCACCGTCTGGACGGCGACGGGCGCGGTCACCGAGGAGCAGCGGGCGCACGCGTCGGCGATCCTCCAGGCGCTGGGGGAGGAGCTCTATGTGGAGGAGGAGGGCTACCTCGACATGGCGACGGCGCTCTCGGGCACCGGCCCGGCCTACGTCTTTCTCTTCATGGAGGCCATGATCGACGCGGGCGTGCACCTGGGCTTCTCGCGCCGCATCGCCGAGAAGCTCGTCTACCAGACCCTCGTCGGCTCGGTGCTCTATGCCCGGCACGCCGACCGCCACCAGGCGACACTGCGCAACCAGGTCACCTCACCGGGGGGCACGAGCGCCGAGGCCCTCTACCATCTGGAGAAGGGGGGCTTCCGCACCGTCCTCTCGCGGGCCATCTGGGCGGCCTACGTGCGGGCCACGCAGCTGGGGAAGGGGTAGCGCGCAAGTCAGGCACGCGAAAAGGTGGCTTCCGCACGGGAAGCCACCTTTCGGTTATGAGTGCTACGTAAGACGACGCTCTATCTCTAGATAGCGTTGATGCTGCGCATCAGGCGCGACTTGAGACGGGCGGCCTTATTGGCATGAATGATGTTCTTGCGGGCGGCCTTGTCCAGCTCTTTGGAGGCCTTCGGCATCAACAGCTGCGCCTGCTCGGCGTCGCCGGATGCGATGGCCTGCTCGACGGCCTTCACTGCACTGCGCATCTTGCCCTTGACATATCGGTTTCGCAGCCACTTGCGATAAGAACTACGAATTGCTTTCTTGGCTGATTGGGTATTTGCCACGCTTTTCCTCCGACTTTTTAAAACCTACTTAGTGTCCGTAAAAGTATAACTTCCCGCAGTCCCTGGAGCCAGAATGAAACGACTCCTCCTGGTACGTTTGAGGTCTGATGCCCCAAGCACTTCCAGAGGGTCACTCCGGTACACATGCATCCGACGTCAGGAAGTTGTTTTCTTACAGACACCTACTCTACCACAGTTGGGTAGTATACTCGACTTTCGGATTTTGTCCAGTCGAATCTATTCTACACCGGCAGGACGACCCGCTCCGGGTCGCCCGTGGGCGCCACGACGAAGAGCCGGTCCTGCAGGGGCACGACCTCCACGGGGACGCCGTAGGTCGCCGAGAGGTGCTCCGAGGTCAGCACCTCGGCGGTGCGCCCCGCCGTCTGGACCTCGCCCTCGCGCAGGAGGATGACGTAGTCGGCGACGGCGGCCGCCGAGTTGGGGTCGTGGGTCGAGAAGAGGACGGTCTGCCCTGCGGCCCGCAGCTGCTGCAGGACCGCGAGGATGCGGTGGGTGTTGGCGAGGTCGAGGTGGGAGGTGGGCTCGTCGAGGAGGAGGATGCGGGGCTCCTGGGCCAGGGCCCGGGCGACCATGACCAACTGGCGTTCCCCGCCGCTCAGTGACTGAATGGGGCGGGAGATAAGCGGCGTGAGCCCCAGGGTCTCCACCGCCCGGCGCGCGACGGCGTCGTCCTCCTGGGACGGGGTCTCCAGGAGGTGCAGGCGGGGCGCCCGTCCCAGAAGCACGTACTCCAGCACCGTGAAGTCGAAGGGGATGTACTCGTCCTGCAAGACGAGGCCCACCAGCTGCCCGAGCTCCCGCCGGCTGTAGTGGTGCCGGGGGCGGTGGGCGATGAGCACCGTCCCGTCGCTGGGAGAGAGGATGCCCAGGATGAGGTGCAGCAGCGTCGTCTTGCCCGAGCCGTTGGGACCGAGGACGGCGGTGATGGAGCCGGGCGGGATCTCGAGGGACATGCCCTCGAAGAGCTGCCGCTCGCGCCCCTCGTAACTGAAGCGCACCTCGGATAGGGAGATGATGCCCTGTTGGTCGTTCATAGAACCTGCCTCCCGATGGGTTGCTGCGTGCCTCGTGCTCATTCCCGTACCACCTTGCCCCGGCTGACCATCAGCGCCATGAAGATGAGGGCGCCGAAGAAGGAGGTGAGAATCCCCAGGGGGATCTCGCCGCTCAGCGCCGTGCGCGCCACGTCGTCTGCCAGGAGGGTGAAGATGCCTCCCAGAAGGAGGGCTCCGGGCAGGGCGCGCCGGGCATCGGCGCCCAGGAGGCGCCGGGCGAGGTGGGGGACGATGAGCCCCACCCAGCCGACGATGCCCGTCAGGGAGACGGCGGCGGCCGTCGACACCACGGCGGCGATGAGGAGGATCAGCCGCTCGCGGGTGGGCGCCGCCCCCAGCGAGAGGGCCGTCTCCTCGTCGAGGGAGAGGAGGTTGAGGCGCCAGCGCATAAGGAGGATGACCGCCAGCCCCAGGAGGATGGGGGGCAGGACGAAGGGCAGCTCCTCCAGCCCCACGCCCCAGAGCCCGCCCAACATCCAGAAGGTGATCTCGGGCAGCTGGGTCAGGGGGTCGGCGACGTACTTGAGCAGCCCCACGCCCGCCGAGAAGAGGGCCGAGACCGCGATGCCCGCCAGCACCAGCCGCAGGGTCCAGCCGCCGTAGCGGATGTGGCGGGCCAGCAGGTAGGAGAAGGCCAGCCCCAGGAAGGCGCAGAGGGCCGCGACCGCCTGGATCACCAGGGGGGAGCCGCCGAGGAAGATGATGCCCAGGGCGGCGCCGAAGGCCGCTCCCTGGGAGACGCCCAGAAAGCCCGGTTCCACGAGAGGGTTGCGGAAGATCATCTGCAGGACGCTGCCCGAAGCCGCCAGGGTCATCCCCAGCAGGCAGGCCATGATGATGCGGGGCAGCCGGAGGTGGAGGACGAGCCGCTGGGCCAGGGGGTCCTCCGCCAGGGTGGCGGGCGACATCCAGTAGGGCCGCGGGTAGCGCCCGACGAAGAGGGAGAGCACGACGGCGAGCAGGAGTGCGCCTCCCAGCAGCAGATAGGGGTGGGCGCGCAGCCCGAGGGCGGCGCGCCTCTTCCGGGCGCGCGGTCCGTGCCGCGTGCTCTCCTGCGCTTGGAGAGCCACTACTCTACGTCTCCCTGCAGCCGGGGGACGATCACCTCATCGACCGCAGCCCGATCGATGCCGTAGAGCTCCTCATAGAAGGTGTACACCTCCTCCATGACGTCCAGCTCCGCGAAGCTCTCGGGATGCAGCCGCTGCGCCAGCCACTTCAGCCCCAGAATCCAACGGCTGTCGGGCTGGTCCCAGCTGTAGTAGTCCTTGGGGAAGGCGTAGAGTTCCCCCGCCTGTACCGCTTCCAGCGACTGCCAGAGGGGATCGCTCTGCAGCATCGCCGCGACCCCGTCCACATCGGTGAAGTAGCTGATGACGAAGATCTTGTCGGGATTCCAGGCAGCGAGCTGCTCCAGGTTCACCACGTTCCAGCCCCCCCCGCTGTTCTCCCAGACGGGGCGCCCGCCTGCGAACTCCACCATCCAGGTCTGGATCCAGCTCTCGGGCGGCACCTTGAAGGCCGCCTCGTCGCCGCGGGTGTCGTAGTGCATGAGGAGCACCTGCGGTTTCTCCTCCTCCTCGAGCCCCTCCAGCGCCGTCTCGATCTCGTCCAGGCTGTTCTGGTAGAAGGCGGTCAGCTCCGCCGCCCGCTCCGGAGCGTCGAAGAGCGCGCCGAGGATGGCGAGGTCGCGGTAGTACTGCTCCGGGGTCTCCAGGTCCAAATAGACCACGGGTATACCCAGCTCCTCGACGGCGTTGCCCAGCGGCTCCGCCATGAAGCTCTTGAGGAGCACCAGGTCCGGATTGAGGGCGGCGATCTCCTCCGCCCCGGCATCGAAGGGGAAGCGCGCCTTCTCGTCGATCCCGGGATCGATGAGGTCCAGCCAATCGGTCTCCTGGGTCGCCTCCGCCAGCCCTATCACCCGCTCCCGGGCCTCCGGGAAGAGATAGACGGCGTCGTTGAGCATGAAGTTGGCCCGCCCGGCGATGACGATGCGCCGGGGCGGCTCCTCGAAGGTCACCTCGCGCCCCCGCGCATCGGTGACGGTGATGGTCTCGGCCGGCGCCTCGGTGGGGGGCGCGGTGGGTTCCTCGACGGTCGGTGCGCAGCCACCCAGCAGGCCGGCGAAGAGCGCGACGATGAACAGGATATAGCTAAGTCGACGGTATATGGGTGTGGACATGGTCTCTCTCTTTCTACATAAAGGGACTAGGAATTGGGGATCAGGGATCAGGATGTTGAGCACACATTAGCTGATCCGGTCACCCGACCCGTTGAATCGGTTGGGTGTGTTTCAATCCAGTTGGGAGCTATCCATGGCTGAAACGTGGAGCGTGAAACGTGAGGGCCTCACGGTTTACGTTTCACGCCTCGGTTTAACTCAAGTGAAACACACCTTAATCGTTGAATAGCCAAAGCGAGCAATACCCTCTTATTCCTCGTATTCTGAGGGCAGGAGAGCCGTCTCGCAGGTCTCCAGCCACTCCAGCATGGCCCGGATCTGCCCGGTGCGGAACTCGAAGACGAGCCACTCGTAGGGCCGCTCCTCCCGCAGCGCCTCGGCTTCGTTCTGCTCCTCCAGCCACCTCCGGCAGACGGCGCGCTGGCCCGCGAGCAGCCGGTGTACGACCTCCTCCCCCTCCCGCCGGGCGAAGTAGAGTTTGGCCAGGAACTCCTGCCGGAACTCCCGCCCGTGCTCCACGGGCGCCTGCACCCACTCGAGGAGCGCCTGCCGACCTGCCTCCGTGAGATCGTAGACCTTGCGGGGGGGGCGGGACGCCTGGGGCTCGAGGGTGTGGTCGACGTAGCCCTGCTCCTCGAGCTTCGCGAGGAGGGCGTAGAGCTGGCTCTGCTTGAGGTGCCAGACCAGGCCCAGCCCGCGGGAGCGGGAGAGCCGCCGGTGCAGCTCGTAGCCGTGGGTGGGCTCCTGGCGCAGGAATCCGAGCAGGCTCCACTCCAGATCCAGGGGCGCGGCGGTCATGGGGCACATGGGAGTCGCCCTGCGCGGCTGGTCAAGGCTTGATTACTCATAAAATGAGTATAAGGGAATAGGGGAGAGTTGTCAAATGGGTCCGTTGCAATCCAGTTATGAGCGCTGCGTGGCTTAAACGTACGGCGTGAAACGTAAGGTGCTCACGTTTCACGCCCTAGCTTGTCATATAGGGGCGCGGGGGGTTGGGGGGCGCTCTACCTCGATCCGACCTCACTCCGCCGACTTGCGCCCGACCCAGAAGACGAGACCCAGCAGCCCCAGAATCGCGCCGGCGGCGAGGGCACGGAGGCGGTTGGGGTAGAGGCCCAGGTAGCGGGTGTAGAGGCTGGCGCTCTTGCTGCGCTCGGTGAACTTGCCCCGGCTCTGTCCGGTGCCCTCCAGGGGCTCGAAGAGGTTGTCCCGCCCCTCGTCGGGCCACTCCGTCTTCTGCTGCTTCCAGAGGCGCCCGTTGCGCAGCATGTACCAGTCGGCGAGGGCGGGGCTGATGCGCTCCAGGAGGGTCATGATCTTGGCGGCGCCCACGACGACGTCCCGGCGGGGGTGCTGGGCGACGAAGAGGATGGCCTCGGCGACGGTACTGGGGTCGTAGATGGGGGGCACGGGCTGGGGATAGGCACCCATCTTGGAGCGGGCGTGGGTGAAGAGGGGGGTGTCGATGGAGGAGGGCATGACGAGGGTGACGTTGATGGCGGCGTAGCCGGCGTGCTTCAGCTCCAGCCGCAGGGACTCCGTGAAGCCCTTGATACCGTGCTTCGAGGCGCAGTAGGCCGACTGCAGGGGGACGGCGCGGTAGGCGAGGGCGGAGGCGACGTTGACGATGGTGCCCTGCCGCTCGTGCTGCATGTGGGGCAGCGCCGCCTTCATGCCGTAGATCTGGCCCATGAGGATGACTGCCACGATGCGGTCGATCTCCTCGACGGTCATCTCCCACACCTCGGCGTACTCGCTGACGGCGGCGTTGTTCACCCAGGTGTCGATGCGCCCGAAGCGCGCGATGGTCTCGTCGGCCAGGTGCTGCACCTGCTGCCAATCGGCGACGTCGGTGACGACGACGTGGGCCCGCCCGCCGCTCAGCTCGATCTCCCGCGCCGCCTTCTCCAGCGCGTCCTTGCTCCGGGCAGCGAGGACGACCGTCGCCCCCTTGGCGCCGCAGGCCAGCGCCGTCTCCCTGCCGATCCCCGACGAAGCGCCGGTGATTACCACCACCTGTTCTTCCAGCGGTCTGGACATGGTTCCTCCTTTAAAAGGTCAAAAGTTGCAAGATAATGAATGCAGACGTTAGGGATCAGGGATTGGGGATTAGGCATTAGGTACCATATTTCTCCGGTCCCTCATCCCTCATCCCTTACCCCTGGTCCCTGATCCCTCATCTCTAATCCCTCGGCCTTTACATCCCGCCCTCGAAGGTGGCGAACTCCGCGCCCAGCAGGTCCGTAAGCAGCTCCGTGAGGGCCGGGTTGTCGCCGACGTAGAAGACGAGGAGAGAGCCGGAGCGGAAGAAGTGGGTCGTGTCGGCCCAATCGACGGTGATATCGCCCACGGTCCCCGCTTCGGGCGCCACCAGGGACGCCATGGTCTCCGCCTCCTCCGGGCTGTCGAAGTCGAAGACCTGGATCTCCTCACCGGTCACCTGGATGACCTGAGTCTCGGCGTCGAAGATCTCCATATCCTCCGGGACCGCGCCGAGCTCCTCGACCTCGGCGCCGCGTGCCTCCAGAGCCACGACGAGATCCTCGTAGTCGTTTAGCTCCGTCTCGGGCGCGACGAGCTCGGGTGTCTCCGCCTCGGCACAGGCGGCGGCTCCGAGAAGCAGAACGAAGAGCACCACAAATGTTATCCAACGGCCTTTCATCTTACCCTCCTTACTTACTATGGTGATCGATGTGCATCATACGGGTCTGTTTCAACCCGGTTATGAGCTATTCATGGCTGAAACGTAAAGCGTGAAACGTGAGACGCTTCACGTTTCACCCCCCGAACGCCTTCTGATCCGGTGACAGTCCCTACCGCTACCGTGCGTTCAGGCCTTCCTGCACTCGGCCGCCCGTACCATCTGCTGGGCCAACCAGAAGGTCGGCAGGACGAGCAGCGGCATCTGCAGCAGGGGCGTCAACCCCACGCCCAGGAGGGGCAGGCGGGGCATGGCGGCGGTGTAGTCCCAGGCGCCCGTCTCCAGCGCGATGACCTCGCCCACCGTCTGTCCCAGCGCTGCAAGCACCAGCGTGAGGAGGACGGTGGACCAGCGCCAGGGCATGTGCCACTCCCACCGCCCGCCACGCGCGAGGGTCACCGCGAAGAGCAGGCTCAGCAGGATGAAGCCGTCGGCGACGGAGGCCTCGAAGAGCATGCTGACCAGGTCCGGGTAGGTGTATTCGACCATGTAGAAGTGATTGAAGAGGACGGAGTGGAGGAGCTCGTAGACCACGTTGAGAAGAAAGCCGAAGAGGAAGACCCAGAGGGCGAGTCGGTAGAAGCTCCTGAGCCGTGCGGCTGGGATGAGCGCCACGCAGGCCAGGGCGAGGAAGAGAGTCAAACCCAGGACGATGAGGTTGAGGATCTGCACCCCCTGCAGAAAGAGGGAGACGACGAGGGTGACGGCGAAGAAGCCCAGAAAGAGCCGGGTGCTGGGTTGGCGCAGCTTCGCTCGTAGGTTCAATGTGCCTCCTCGTGGCCCAGCGTCTTCAGAAACGCGATCAGATCCTCCAGATCGTCCTCCTCCAGCTCCCAGCGCGGCATGGTGCGATCGAGAGGCTCCCCGGCGGGATCCAGCCCCTCGGTAATGGCCCGCTTGAGCAGTGCCTCGTTGTAAGGCGGATGCTCCTCCCCCTCCCCGTGCTCCGTCTCCTCGGTGAGGTGCTCGTACTGAATGTTCGGCGCCTCCTCGTTGGACATCATGATGAACTCCTCACCCTCACCCTCCGGACCGTGGCAGGCGGCACAGCCGCCGCCACGGCGATAGAGCCAGTGGGGACCGCCGGAGAAGGGGACCCGCTCCCCCTCCTCGCTGAAGCCGGTGTGGTAGATGGTCGCGCCGTTGCTCTCGAAGCCCTCCACCTCCGGAGCGGAAGGCGCAAAGGGCGGAGGGGCGGCGGCGTTCGTCCACCAGCGGAAGAGCAGGACGAGGCCCCCGAGGATGAGCAAACCCACGAGGAGTCCGCCGAGAACGATGGCGACCCAGGATACCTGTCTCTCGTCCATCCTCTTCACCTCCTCAGGTCCTCACCGCAGTAGGGGCAGACCGCCCACTCGTCGGCCACAGGTTCACCGCACGCCGGGCAGCGGGTCTCCTCAGCCGGTGGGCCTTCCCCACGCGAACGCGCCAACGCCAATCCACCGAGGATGAGCAGGACGACCAGGCCCACGGGCAGAGCCAGCAAGAGCAGCGTCCACAGAACCCCCCGGGTGTTCAAGGTGCCGCGTCCCCCACACCAGGGGCAGAATCCGCCCCGCCTGCCCATCCTGCCGTAGCCGGTCAGGCCGGGCACGAAAGCCAGGAGCAGGACGCCCACGACCACGA
>DAOTVC010000059.1:0-23193 GCA_034437215.1 Anaerolineae bacterium
CCGTAGCCTTCGTCTCGATCCGCTCCGGCTCGTAACCCGCTTGCGTCAGCCCCAGACTGAGCGCCATGGAGAAGCAGCCGGCGTTAGCGGCCCCGATGAGCTCTTCCGGATTGGTACCTTTACCCTCTTCGAAGCGAGAGCTGAAGGAGTATGCCCCCTCAAAAGCTCCGCCTCCGAACGCCATGGTTCCCTTGCCTTCTTTGAGTGTCCCCTTCCAGACTGCTGATGCTTCACGCTTAACCATCGATGCCCCCCTTTCGTTGAAGTGACAATTTTATCGATACACTTCTATTATATCTTGAGGGGCTGCTCGATGCAAACTCTCTCGCTCTTCGAGGGTCTATCACCGAGATTCTCGAACTCCCCCTGAAGTGCCGGTGCGCTCCCATGGTTGGGTAGGTATTTCCCGAGGTGAGGATAGGCTACCCTCTCTTCTTATCCGGACTCCTGACGAGCGAGAGCTGCGTCAGCCCGCTTTCCTTTACCGTTTGCTCATTCAGCTGGCCCGCGTACAATGGCAGTCACCGATGTCCACATGGCGTTATCGACTGACCCTATGTAATCATGATACGTTTTCTTAATCCGATTGCCTTTCTGGCACTCCTGCTGGCGGTCCCCATCCTCCTCCTCTACTTTCTACGCCTTCGCCGCCCGGAGGTTCGCGTCCCCAGCACGCTGCTTTGGACCGCAGTGCTGGCGGATCGGCGCGCTAATCGTCCCTGGCAACGCTTGCGGTGGAACTGGCTTCTCGTGCTGCAGCTCCTTGCTTTGACGACCATGGTCCTGGCGCTGGCGCGTCCGGCTCTACCTGCTCCCCTGGCTCTGCAGGATCAGGTGCTCGTTCTATTGGATGCCTCTGCCAGTATGCAGAC
Organism: Anaerolineae bacterium; assembly: GCA_034437215.1. Taxonomy (GTDB): domain Bacteria; phylum Chloroflexota; class Anaerolineae; order B4-G1; family SLSP01; genus DAOTVC01. Next base: position 873 of record DAOTVC010000059.1, read on the forward strand.
GCTCACTCCCAGCGGTCTGTCTCGCTTTGAGATGGGGCTGCGAGCGCTACGGGAGTTAGCCGATACTTTGGAGCCCCAAGATCGGGTGACGCTGGTTCTCGTGGGCGCGGTCCCCCGGGTGGCTCTGCGGGATGGGGGGCGTCAGGATCTGCGCCGCATTCTCGCGGATCTGCAGGTCACCGATGGGGTTGCGGACTGGACGGCAGCGGTTAAGCTGTCCGCAGGGCTGGTTACCGCAGAGTCGGTGAGCACGCTCCTCGTTACCGATGCCGCCTTCACTCACCCCTTGCCGGCATTGCCGGGCGAGGTGCGCTTCATCGACGTGGGGGGGGAGGAGGCCAACGTCGGCATTGTGGGGCTGGCGCTTCGTCGTCGGGGACCAGGTATCGATGCCTTCGTCCGTCTGAGGAACGCCGGCCCGGCGACGGTGCGTACCCTCAGCCTCTACACCGAAGGCGTTCTCGCCGAGCAGCGACAGGTCACCCTCCCGGAGGATGGTGAGCGTGCACTCACCTTTGCCGATCTGCCCTCCCTACGCTGGGCGGAAGCACGGCTCACCGAGGAGGATGCGCTCCATCTCGACAACCGAGCCTGGGTGGCGCTTTCGTCTGAGAGACAGGGGCGGGTGCTCCTGGCGACCTCGGGCAATCGCTTCCTGAACCAGGCCCTCCGGGCACTTCCGGGTGTGGCTATCGAACAGTCAAGGTCGACTGCAGCTGCTACGGAGGCGTATGACCTGATTGTCACCGATGGACCCTTGACCACAACCCTGCCCTCGGTTGCCGGACTCTGGCTGATTGCGCCGGGGGAGGGGACCCCCTGCGGTGACCTCAGGGGCGTCTTTACGCCGACGGGGGCGGTTCGCGGGCGTTGGAGCCATCCTCTGCTCGACTACGTGGAGTGGAGTGAGGTGCACGTGGCCGAGGCGCGGCTCTACGAACCACCTCCGGATGCCGATGTTCTGCTGCAGGACAGCGCCGGTCCTCTGCTTTGGGTGCGCGAGCGTCAGGAACAGCGGATCGCCTGTCTGGCTTTTGACCTTCACGACTCCGATCTGCCCCTACGTGTAGCTTTTCCCGTGCTTACCGCAAACCTCGTGGGCTGGTTGGTACCCGAGACCTCAACGGAGCCTATCTATCCCCTGCCTGCCGGGCGACCGTGGAGGCCACCCCTTCCGCCCGCTACAACGGACGTGCGCATCCATCCCCCTGATGGGGAAGCCTTTACTCTGGAACCAGGGCGTATCGTGGAGGTCAGCCGGGCGGGCCTCTATCGTCTCGAGATCGCTACCCCCTCCGGTACGTTTGTGCGTTCCGTCGCTCTCGCCCTCCTCGAGGACGGGGAGAGCGACCTGCGTTCCCACCCTCTCCTGGTAGCAGGAGAGGAGATCGTACCGCGGACGGAGTCGGATAGGGGGTGGCGGGAGCTGGGACGCGGGTTCATCATCGCGGCGCTGGCACTGGTCCTTTTGGAGGCCGTTTTCTGGTGGCGCCCTCTCCTTTCGCCTGTCGTGGAAGGCGCGCCACCGGACGCACACCGTCTTGGGCGTCTCCTGTCGCGTATACGAGCCACTGTACGCTATCTAGCGGATACCTTGGAAGTTACCCCCTTGCTCCTGCGCGCTCTGCTGCTGTTGACCCTCGTGCTTAGTGCGTTGGGTGTGCGGTGGGTACGCCCGACGCGGAACCTGGCGACGGTCTTTCTCCTTGACCGCTCGGCGAGCACGCGCGATACCTGGGAGGAGGCTCGGCGGTGGGTGGAAGCAGCGTTGGCGGCAAAGGCGCCGGAAGATCGTGCGGGGATCGTGGTCTTTGGTGGAGATGCCTGGGTGGATCGAGCGCTGACTACGGACCCTGTCTTGGCGTCGATTGCCTCCCAACCCACCGTTGATGCAACAGACATCGAGGAGGCCGTGCGGCTCGGTGCCGCCCTTATCCCCGCGGGAGCGCCCGGGCGGCTCGTGTTGCTCACCGATGGCCTGGAGACCCAGGGACGGGCGGAGCAAGCACTGCGGGAGGCCCAGCTGGAGGGGGTCGATCTCCAGCTCGTCCTCCTGGGGGGTGGGGCTGCAGGTCCGGAGATCTGGATCGAGGATCTGCGCCTGCCCACGCAGGTCTATCCCGGAGATGTGGTTCCCGTTGCCGTTACCCTGGGGAGTAACGTAGCCGGCTCCACTCTGCTGAGCTGGACGGCGGGAACGGAGCAGGGGCGGCAGGAGGTGAGAATCCAAGCCTCCAGCGAAACTTTCATCTTCACCTTCACGGCGTCCGAGGTGGGGTTCCTGCCTCTGCGCGTCTGTCTTACGCCGCAGAGGGACACCTTTCCCCAGAACAACTGCATGGAAGCCTGGATTGTGGTGCGTGGAGCGCCACGAGTGCTCGTTGTGGGCGCGCCCACGGAGCGCGGTGCTCTGGTTCACGCTCTGCGACAGACCGGGCTGGCTGTGGAGGTGGAGGAGCCCTCGACTGCGCCTCTCAGCGCTACAGGCTGGGCCGAGTACGAAGCGGTCTTTCTGGTGAATACGCCTGCCCGAGCCTATCCTCCTCAATCTCTGGAGTCCCTAGAGGCCTTCGTGCGAGATCTTGGTGGAGGACTGGTCGCCATCGGGGGGCCGGAGAGCTACGGGGTGGGGGGCTGGTTGGGGACGTCGCTGGAGAGCGTGCTGCCTGTGGAGATGTTGGTGGAGGCCCCCGATCGTTTTCCGCCGCTGTCGATGGCGGTGGTGATCGATAAGTCGGGCAGCATGGCGACCGAGGAGCTGGGGGTGTCGAAGATCCGTTTAGCAGCGGAGGCGGCGGTACGGGTTGCCGAATCTCTGAACGACACCGATACGCTCCTCGTTGTCGCCTTCGACGATCGGCCTGCCGACACCCTCGGGCCGGTGCAGATGACCCAGCGCGAAGAGCTCATCGCTGCCCTGCTCCGCCTGCAGGCCGGCGGGGGCGGAATCTACGTCCGCGAGAGTCTGGACTACGCCGTCGCCCTGTTGCTGGACGCCGGCCCTCCTACAGGTCCGCAGCGCCACGTCCTGCTGCTGGCGGACGGCCGCGATGCCGAACACCAGGAGGGTGTTCTGACACGCGTCGCTTCCTGGCGTGAGCAGGGGGTGAGCGTGAGCGCGGTTGCCATCGGGGAGGGGCCGGATGTGCCCTTTCTCATGGAGATGGCGGAGGTGGGCGGCGGGCGCTTCTACCTCGCCCGCCGGGCGGCCGATCTACCCGCCATCTTCGCCGAGGAGACCGCGCGTGTCAAGCGCTCCTATATCGTTGAGGAGCACTTCTATCCCCGGCCGGTCACAGCCTGGCAACCGTTGGCCGATCTGCCGGCAACGCCCAGCCTGCTGGGGTACGTGGCTTCCACCCTCAAGCCCGCGGCTCAACCCATTTGGTCTACGGAACAGGAGGACCCCCTTCTCGCGGTCTGGCAGTACGGCTTGGGGCGTTCGGTCGCTTGGACCTCCGATGCTACGGGCCGGTGGGCCGAGGCGTGGGTGACATGGGAGGACTTCTCCCGCTTTTGGGGTAGCATCGCTCGCTGGGTTCTCCCTCCGCCTATGAATGACGATCTTATGCTGCGGGTTGAAAGCGAGGGTGAGAGGGCACGCGTCACCGTGGATGTGGAGGGCGATAATCTGGATCTCCGGTTGCAGGTCGCCCAACCCGAGGCGCGTGTCGAGGTACAGGAGGTGCTATTGCATCAGAGTGCGCCCGGTCGTTACGAGGGTGACTTTGCGCTGGGTGACCGGAACATCTACTTGCTGAGCCTCGCGGGGGATCGCAGGCTGTTGACAGGTTGGGCACGTCCCTACTCCGCCGAGTATCGCCCGGGTGATTCTACAGCGGGTGGCCCCGCTCTGGTTGCAGTGGAGGGGGTGGACGTCAGCACACATCCTGCGGACGCCTTCACTCATGATCTGCGGGGTTGGAGACGAGGTCAACCCTTGGCCCCCTGGTTGTTGTTGCTGGCCCTCTTGCTCTGGCCCCTGGACATTGCCTGGAGGCGCTTGCAGCTTTCATGGGCCGACTGGGTAAGGGCGTGGCATTTTGTAAAGCGCCGCCTGTTGCGGGTTCTCCCCTCTTCCGGCTCCGCCGAAGAGGTCGCTTCTCCCTCTCTGGCCACCCGACTGCGTCAAGGTCTGCCTCGGCAGCCGGAAAGCCCCAGAAGTTCCCCCACCCTGTCATCGGACGAACCGGTGGCAGCTCCGCCGGCTGTGGTTCCAGAGCCCTCAGTTCCCGCCGTTGAGCAGAACGAGGAGGCGGCGGCAGAAGAGACCTTAGCGGCCCGGTTAAAGCGTCGGTTGCGGGAGTAAGATACCAGCACACCATACACCCCCGGCTTACAGTGCCGGGTTCTGAGAAGCACAAACCCCCGCCTCACTTGAGGGCGGGGGTTTGTCTGGTGCCGGTACGTCAGTCGGGGCTCAATACCTCGTGGACGGGGGTATTGGTCCGCATCTCCATGATCTTGCCCAGAGACTCGTGATAGCGGGTGAAGAGCTCTGCCGATTGTTCGGCGTTCTTGGCGGCGAGGGCCTCGAAGATGATGTGGGCGATGGTGACTGCGGCACTGAAACAGGGCAGGCCGAAGGCGCCGCTGGTAGGCACGGTGAGGGTCAGATCGGCCTCGCGGGCCGCCAGGACCACGCCGGAGTCGGTCACGCTGATGGTGGAGACGCCCTTTTCCTTGGCGAGTCGAATGAGATAGCCGGTATCTAGCCCGGGGTTGGCAATCACGAAGCTGAGCAGAACATCGCCGGGCCTCATCTTCTCAATCACGACGCTGTTCAGGAGGAGATCCGGGTGGACGGCGGTTGCCGGAATTTTGATGAGCCCGAGATTCCGACCCAGGAACTGGGCCTGCGCGTAGAAGGTGAACTCGGCGGCAATCCAGATGTGCCGGGCCTGCTCCAACAGCTCGAGGACCTGGGTCATGTGGGCGGCTTCGGTGGTCGCGAAGTAGTCCAGATTCTGGATGGTGACTTCAACGATACTCCGGGTGAGGGATTTTTCTCCTTCCATGTTGTTGTGCTCCTGGTAACTTGTCCTGATGAGCCTGTGGACGTGATCCTTGATCTCTTTCGCGAGCTCCTGATAGCTCTCGTAGCCCAACTCTTCTGCGAAGCGCTGCACGGTCGTCAGATCGACGTCGATTCGGCGCGCCAGATCGGATTCCGTGAAGAAGGCAGCGTCGAGGGTGCGGCTCATGATGAAGTCGGCGAGTTTGCGGTAGCCGGGTGTCAGACTCGCGTAGTGATCGCGTATCCGTTCTTGAAACATCGACACCTCCCTGCCTGGTTTGATGCCCGTAATGGGGAACAAAGCGGCACGATCCCTCGGGCGGAAGGTGCCGCTTCTGTTGTACTACGTTGGTCGACGTTACTTTTCAGGCAGCTGCTGGCGCCAGATGTCCTCTGGGGATGCGACCTCGTACTCGGGAGTTTCGGACCGAATCTCAAGCAGCTGCTTCATGGTCTCTTGCCGGGTCTGGTAGCGCTCGCCGGTCTTCTCGCCCAGCTCACTGGCGAGAGCCTCCCAGATGACCCCGAGAACCAGGACCTCGGCGCCGAAACTGGGGACGCCGGCGGGTGACTTGATGGGAACGATGACGGCGATCTCGGCCTCGCGAGCAGGCAGGACGACGCCGGTGCCCGTGATGCAGATGGTCTGCAGCCCTTTCTCGCGCGCCAGGCGGACCGCATAGCCGGCGTCGACGCTCGGTCCGTCATTCACGATAGCCATGAGCGCGTCACCCTCTTCCATCTGGGGCAGGATGCTGGCTGTTTCGGCCATGCTGGGGTAGAATGCCGTGGCTGAGATACCCAACTCCTCGAGGTTCTTGGCGAAGAAGTTCGCCAGATCGTAGCCCAGGAACTCAGCGACGATCCAGACGTGATTTGCCTGCTTGATCGTCTCCACTGCCTTGGCCACGCCTGCGAGATCCGTCGTGACGAAGTTCTGGAGATTCTGTTGCGTGTTCTCGATGAGGGAGAGCAGGAGCTGCTCCAGTGTCCCTGCCTCCTCGGCGCTCCGGTAGGTGGCGGTGACCTGGTCACGAACGTAGCGTTTGATCTCCCGGGAGAGCTCGCGGTAGCCGGAGTAACCCAGCTCCTGAGCAAAACGCACGACGGTGGCGGGATCAACCCCCACCCGGCGGGAGAGCTCGGTGGCTGTAAGGAAAGCGGCATCCAAGGTGTGCGTCATGAGGAAGTCTGCCAACTTCCTGAAACCGGGCGTCAAACCGTCATAATTCTCACGAATCCTATCCTGAAACATGGGGGGCTCCTTTCTGAGCGTGAATAGGAAATTTTAAACTGGTGCGTACCAGTATCTTGCTTCACTTTTTGAACACTCTGATTATAGCATAAGAAATCAGAAACGCAAGAGGTAGGTTGCCAACTGCACGTCGAAAAGATGTGAATTTGGGCCAGAGAGATATTTGGTTTTTGCCCCGCAAGGGGGAGGAGGTCTTCAAGATGCGAAGGTTTATCTTGGCAGTCGCGGGTGTGCTGCTGGGTAGTCTGGCAGGGTGTGGCGGAGCTCGAACGGGAGAGAGTCTGCCCACACCTACCGCCGCTATTCTATCTCAGTGGGCGACAGAGGCAACGGCGAGCTCCGAGTACGGGCGCCCCGATTGGAGCGCCCGGCGCGCCACCGGAGCGCCGGAGGTCGCAGCGTGTGCCGACGATGCTCGTGCCTGGGCTTCGGCCCGCGGGAGCGGGTTGGAGTGGCTGGAGTTGACCTATGGGGTGCCCGTCTACGCAACTGAGGTGCGGATCTACCAGAACTTCGGGCGCGGTGCCGTCGCCCGGGTGCAGCTGCTCGACGAGTCGGGAGGGGAACACCTCGTCTGGGAGGGCACCGACACGGCGCAGGTCTGCCCGGGCGTGTTGGGGGTCTCCTTTCCGCGAACCGACTATCGGGTGAGCGGCGTACGGCTGGAGCTCGACGAGTCACGCACGGGCTTCTGGAACGAGATCGATGCCGTGGAGCTGATCGGCGTACAGTAGCTGTCTCAGAGATAGCGCCGTCAGGGACGCGGTGGGGACGGTGACCCACGACGCATCCGGTGGGAAGAGCCGTCCGGAAGCCGGCAGCATTGATGCTCGTCGTGAGACGGCCCTATCCCTGGTCCTGGAGCCTCTTCCGCAGTGCCTCGGGAACGTGGCCTCCCTTCTCGAGGATGCGCAATGTCTCCTCTGGAGTGGGAGGGGGCTCAGCAGTGAGCTCCTCCACGATGGGACCGGAGGCCGGCGCGGGAGCATCGACCCGCAGCCCTGCCAGCCAGAGCAGCAGTTCGGCGGGGTCGGAGAGCCGCTGTACGCCCGGGAGCTCAGCGCTCTCTTCTGTGGAGGGCGGTGCAATCCACAGCACGTCCGTCGTGTCATCGCCCGGCTCGGAGGGCGGCGTTGCGCTGACGAGGAGGGAGCGGTGGGCCGCAGCGTCCTCGACCCGCGCCAGGAGTGAGTCGAGGTCCGGATTGGGGGCCGTTCCCGGCGGCAGGGGGCTCAGGAGCAGGAGGCGTCCGGTCTCCAGGAGCGCCTCTTCTCGATCGGAGAGGGCGATCTGGTCCAGACCTGAACGGACGAAGAGGGCCACCTCGCCCTCGGTGTGCGCCAGCTCCTCGAGAAGCACCGCTGCTTGATCGCTGTCGTGGAGGGCCGTGGGCAGCAAGCGCTCTCCCAGCAGGAGCGCAGCCGTCTCGCGCAACAGCTCCCGCTCTTCATCGTTTAGGGGCGTGGGACGTAGGTAGAGGAGGGGGCGTGCGAGGAGCGGGCGTGCTCCTCGACAGAAGAGCAGCGCCGGCCGCAGCCGCAGGGGCAGAGCGTGCAGACCCTCCGGGTAGTTGCGCGCACTCCAGGGCAGGGCCTCCACTGCGGGCAGCTCTGCGGGTACCTGGAGCTTGCGCGCCTCCTCCAGAGAGAGACCGGCGCTCTCGGCACCGTCGGGCAGTGTCTCCACTACCTCCTCGACGCGCCACCCTTCTTCGTGCCAGCGGGCCAGAAGCTGCTTGGCGCGCTGGGTTCCGAGAGGGCTCTCGAAGAGCAGCCAGTACCAGAGCTCTGCGCTCTCTTCCTCGACCGCGCCGGCTTTGCGCTGCCGGAGCACCAGCTCGACGAGTTCGGCGACGGCTTGAGGGTCGCGGCCCTTGCGTCCCATCCCCAGCCCATCGAGCCCCGGCAGCGCCAGCAGGCGCTCCGCGTTCTCCGGTGTGACACTGCCGCCGTAGATGAGCGGGACTTCGTCGCCTACGCCCTCGCCAAAGGCGGCGGAGAGGACGTCGCGGAGTGCCTGAGCGCCCCGCTCAATCTGCTCGGTTGCTGCCGGTTCGTCCTTGCCGATGGCCCAGGAGGGCTCGTAGACGAAGGCCATGCGCCGGATCTCCTCCGCACTGCAGTCGCCCAGGAGGGTCCGCACGCGTCCCTCCAGCTGCTGCTTCACGTTTTCGCCGGCTGCATCCTCCCCCAGCAGCAGGATAGGACGCAGCCCCGCCTCCAGAGCGCGCCGCACCTTCCCGCTCATGGTCTCTCCCCGCTCTCCTCTGTCGCATCGCACCTCGAAGTGTCCGATGAGCACCCACGTCGCCCCTGCATCTACCAGGAGCTCCGCCGAGAGCTGGCCCGTATGGGCCGGTTCGGTGTGGGAGGAGAGATCCTGGGCTCCCACCTCAAGAGGTAGCCCCTCAACTTCCCGGGCCAGTGTGGCGAGGGCTGTGGCAGGCGGGCATATGACGAGAACGAGCTCGGAGGCGCGGCCCTCGTCAAGGGCCTGAAAGCGGGTGACGAAGGCCCGGGTCTCCTCCAGGGTCATGGACATCTTCCAATTGCAGACGATCAAGGGGTGACGCATAAGCCCTCCCTAGAAAATAAGTAGGTTTGTAGTAGGCGCTTCAGCGCCGTACGTTCACGGCGATAAATCGCCTACTACGAACCCCGTTTTCGTCCTACGGTGGTGTCCCGTAGGAACATGTCGACTCCTACGAGAATCAGGTGAGCAGGAATGAGGGATCAGAGATCAGGGACCAGGAGATTCGAGCCGAATGTCTCTATCTATATCTCTACCCTCTGATCAAGAATGGCCAGGTAGATAACGCTTCCATACTACGCCGCCGGCTCTTTTTCCAGAATGATGGTGACGGGGCCGTCATTGACGAGCTCGACCACCATATGGGCGCCGAAGACGCCGGCGGCTACCGGAACCTCCTCGTCGCGCAGGGCATCGCAGAAGAGCTCCACGAGGGGCTCGGCGACCTCGGGAGGGGCGGCGTGGGCGAAGGAGGGGCGGAATCCCCGGCGAATGTCGCCGTGCAGGGTGAACTGCGAGACGACGAGGACGCTGCCCCCGACGTCCTGCACGGAGAGGTTCATCTTGCCTGCGGCGTCGGAGAAGATGCGGAGGTTCGCCGTCTTGTGGGCCAGCCAGCGAGCCTCCTTCTCCGTATCTCCCTCTCCTACTCCCAACAGCAGGAGCAGACCGTGCTCGATGGCGCCCACGACCTCCCCGTCGACGGTCACCGCTGCTCGCGTGACCCGTTGTGCGACTGCACGCATGAAGCCTCCTCGCTCCTCTTACCCCTCTACTCCCTGCGTCCCCAGTAAAGCGCTTTGCTCTTCATCTGGCGAGGGCGACGACGAAGGCCACAGAGAGCCCCGCCTCGTGGGTGAGGCTCAGGGACCACTCGGTGAGCCCCTGCTCGTCGGCCAGAGCCTGCGCCTGCCCGTGGAGTCGCAGGTAGGGGCGACCCCGCCGGTCATTGAGCACCTCGGCCTCCTTCCAATCGATCCCCTCGGGGGAGAGCAGGCGCATCCCCACCCCCAGCGCCTTGGAGATCGCCTCCTTGGCGGCAAAGCGGGAGGCCAGCTCGGCGGGGTCGCCCCGAGCGTACCGGATCTCGTCCTCGGTGTAGACCCGCTCCAAGAAGTGCTCCCGGTATCGCTCCAGAAGGCGCTGCACCCGTGCGATCTTCACCAGGTCGACGCCCGTGGTCAGCATCTCTACTCTGCTTCGTCCAGCTGGGGGCCGGCGATGGCGAGCGAGTAGTGCTCCGGATCGAGCCAGCGTTGAGCGACCCCCTGGACGTCCTCAACGGTGACGGCACCGATGAGCTCGGCATAGCGCTGCAGATAGTCGAGCCCCAGTCCGTACCGTTCGATGTTGATCAGGGCGTGGGCCACGCCCTCGTTGGTCTCCAGCTGCAGGGGAAGGCGGCCGGTGAGAAAGGACTGGCTGTCCTCCAGCTCTTCCTGGGGCACGGGCTCCTCTCGCAGCCGCTCGATCTCCTTCTGGATTAGATCAACGGCGCGCTCGACGTTGTGGGGGTTGACCCCGGCGATGGCTCGCCAGGGTCCGCTATCCTGGCCTCCCGAAACGCTGCTGTAGGCATAGTAAGCCAGCCCACTGGCGGTGCGCACGCTCTCCCCCAACCGGCCCATCATCCCAAAGATGCCCAGCACGGTGTTAGCGACGTAGCAGGCGTAGAAGTCCGGATCATCACGGGAGGGTCCGGGCCAGCCCAACTGCAGGTCGCTCTGGGTCTTGTCGGCGATGAAGGCCTGCTCCTTGCGCACCTCCTGCAGCGACGGGACCTCGGGCAGCGGTGAGCGCGCGGGGCGGCTGCCCTGCCAATCACCAAAAGCTCTCCGGACGGCCTCAAAGGCCTCCTCGGCTTTCACGGCCCCCACCACGATGATCGCTCCACCCCGGGGGGCGAAGAAGCGCTCGTGAAAGGCCAACAGATCATCCCGCGTGAGCGGCATGACGGTCTCGGTGTAGCCCATGTTGCTCCAATGATAAGGGTGGCTCTCGGGGTAGGTCAGCTCGTGAAAGAGGCGCGTGGCCATCCGCCGGGTGTCGTGGGCGCGTTCCCGAATATCGGTCAGAATCTCGGCCCGCGCTCGTTCTACCTGTTCCGGGGCGAAGGCCGGGTTGCGCAGGACGTCGCTCAGGACGTCGAGGAGGAAGGGCAGCTGCTCTGACAGCCCTTTGCCGCCGAAGGTGGTGATGTGCGTGCCCGAGCCGAGACCGAAGGTCGCTCCGACAGACTCCACCTCTTCATACAACGTCTCGAAGGGGCGCTTGTGGGTGCCGCGCTCCATCACGTCGACCGTGAAGCTGGAAAGCCCCGCCTGGGTCGGGATTTCGTCCTCTGCGCCTACCTCCACATAGCCATTGACCACGACGGCAGGGCTGGCGAAGTTCTCACGTGCCAGAACGGTGATGCCGTTGGGCAGGGTGCGACGCAGGGTATCATCGGGTCCCGGAAAGGCGTGGGTGTGAGCTCTCGTTTTCATGCTGGTGCTCCCTTCATCGGATGAGACACTATGGGTGGCCCAAATCTGTGAGCCTTGGGTCCGGTAAGGACTAACTCGTCGTCGATACGTAGTGACCTACGGTCCGGTTCTCTTCCCCCAGATAGGTCTGGGCTACGCGCAGCACATCGGCCACCGTGACGGCTTCAAGCTTCTGCAGGTAGTTGAGGAACCAGGTGTAGCGGGCGAAGGTCTCGCTGAAGCCCAACCAGAAGGCCTGGTTTGTGATGCTTTCGCTCGAGTAGGCAAAGAGGGCCCGCGCCTGCCGTTTGGCCTTCTCCAGCTCGGCTTCGGAGACTGCCTCTTCTCTGACTTTCTCAACCTCCTCCAGGATCACGCGCTCGACCTCGGCAGGTGTGTGGTCCGGCAGGATGGTCGCCGTGATACGGTAGAGCCCCGGGTCAATGGTGGGGATGAGGCTGGCGTTGATCCCGGCGGCGAGATCGCGAGCGACGACGGCTTGATAGAGACGGCTGGTGTGGTTGGTGAGGCTGCCCCGTCCGATCAGAGAGCCGGAGCTGCCGGCCAAGATGGTGCTGAGGACGGTGAGGGGAAAGACGTCATCCTCTGTCGCTGCCGGGGTATGGTAGGCGATGGCGAGGTAGTCGGCTCCCGCATTGCCCCGGACGGTGACACGGCGCTCCCCCCGCTGTGGGGGTTCCACGGCCTGTACCGGCGGGGCCTCGGGCCCCTCTTGAATCGAGCCGAAGTATCTCTCGATGATGCGCAGCATCTCTCCGGCGTTGAAATCCCCGGTGACGGCGATGGTGGCGTTGTTGGGAGTGTAGTAGGTGCGGTAGTGGTGATAGAGGTCGTCGCGCGTCATCGTCTCCAGGTCCGACATGTGACCGATGGTGTCGTGACCGTAGGGGTGTACGCGGTACGCCGCGGCAGAGAGCTCCTCGTCCAGCAGGAAGGTTGGGTCGTTCTCGTTGCCCTGGCGCTCGCTGATGATCACCGTTCGCTCCGACTCCACCTCACCCGCTGCAAAGAGGGCCTCGGTCATGCGATCGGACTCGATGTCCAGGGCCAACGCGACCCGGTCTGTAGGCAGGGTCTCGTAGTAGGCGGTGAAGTCATACCAGGTCATGGCGTTGAAGTAACCGCCCACCCGGGCCAGGGCCTGATCCATCTTGCCCCGCGGCCACTTCTCCGTCCCCTTGAAGAGCATGTGCTCGACCCAGTGAGAGACCCCGGTGATGCCGAGGTGCTCATTGCGGCTGCCCACCCGGTACCAGATCCAGAAACTGGTCACCGGTGCGGTATGGCTCTCTCGTGCTAAGACGGTAAGCCCGTTATCTAAGGTGGTCTTCAATAGATTCACCTCTACCTCCAATCTGGCGATGGTTGTCGTATGACTCAAGAACATACTGCATCCTCTGGCCCTGCTCTGCGAGAAAGTCCACTACCTCCTCGAGGGCGGGCAGGGCCGCCCGGGCGCCGGGGCGGCGCAGCTTCAGCGTCGCGACGGCGGTTCCGAAGCGCGCGGCCTCCCGGGGAGGAAGGTCGCGCAGCAGGCCCGTAACCAGCCCGGCGGCGAAGGCATCCCCGGCCCCAGTGCTGTCTTCTGCCGCGACCGGAAAGGCCGGCACGTGGTCGAGGCCACCCTCAGAACCCACCAGCACGCCCTGGCTGCCCATCGTCAGCGCAACGGTCCCCGGTACGAGTCCCAGCAGTGCTCGCAGAGCCTCGCGGGGCTGCTCGTGGCCCGTCAGCAGCGCTGCCTCCACCCGGTTGACGATGAGTAGATCCACCCGGGCTGCGATCTCCCGGACCGCCGGCACACCCTCGGGCCACTGCACGTCCCCCGCCGTGTAGGAGATGAAGGCGCCTGCCGTGCGGGCCACTTCGATGGCGGCGAGGGCGACGCTGCAGTAACCCGGCGCCAGGTGGAGAGCCTGGGCCTCGCGCAGCAGTTCGCGACGCAGCTCCGCGGGATGTTCCAGGACGAGGGTACCGGGGAGACCAAAGATGATGCGCTCGCCCCGGGGGTTGACGGCGATAAAGCAGCTGTGAGTGGCGGTCTCGGCGCGCAGGACCATGGCGGAGAGATCGACGCCCTCCTCCCGCAGCCCTTTCCGGAGCACCTGCCCGATCTCGTCGTCACCCGTGGCTCCCATGAGCGCCACCCGGTTGCCCAGGCGGGCCAGCGCCACGGCGATATTGGCCCCCATGCCCCCGTGCGAGCGGCTGAGCGCCGTCGCGACGGCGTTGCCGTCGGGCTCCGGAAAGCGAGCGACGCGGACGATGGTGTCCAACGCCGGTCCGCCAAGAACCACAATCTGTGGGTTACCCATGTCCCTCGCCTGTGGAGCCCCCACCGCAGCGGGGTCTCCACCCCCTTGACAGAATCTATAGAGGCTCTACCCCTTCACCGTCGTAGCCGCGCCCAATCCCACGGTAGTCGAAGCCCAGCTCCCGCATCATTGCAGGTTCGTAGATATTCCGCCCGTCCACGATCACCGGCTTCTTGATCAACCGCCTGATCCGGTTCAGATCCAGCTGCTTGAACTCATTCCATTCGGTGACGACGATGAGGGCATCGGCGTCCTTGGCGACGGCGTAGGCGTCCTCCACCAGATCCACCGCCGGCAGGACGCGCCGGGCATTGTCCATGCTGGCGGGATCGTAGGCGCGCACCCGCGCGCCCTCACGGGTCAGATGGTGGACGATGTCGATAGAGGGGGCGTCCCGCATATCGTCCGTCCGGGGTTTGAAGGCCAGGCCCAACAGCCCGATCAATTTGCCGTCCAGGGAGCCGATCATCTCCTTGAGCTTGCGCACTGGGGCCTGCCGTTGATCACTGTTGATGTCCATGACGGCGTGGAGAAGGTGGGGGTGCCGGCCCTCCGTCTCGGCCATGTAAGCCAGCGCCTTGACATCCTTGGGGAAGCAGGAGCCCCCCCAACCGAGGCCGGCATCGAGGAAGTAGGGGCCGATGCGTCGGTCGAGCCCCATACCCGCGGAGACCTCCTTCACGTCGGCCCCCAGCGCCTCGCAGATGTTCGCCATCTCGTTGATGAAGGAGATCTTGGCCGCGAGGAAGGCGTTGGAGGCGTACTTGATCATCTCCGCCGTCCGCAGGTCGGTGATCATGATGGTGCTGCGCAGCGGCAGGTGCAGCTGTGCCACCTTCTCGGCTGCATCCAGATCCGTCGAGCCGAGAACCGTCCGGTCGGGGTTCATGAAGTCGGTGATCGCCGTGCCCTCTCGCAAAAACTCCGGGCAGGAGACGACGGCAAAATCCGGGGCGTCGGGACGTCGCTGGCGGATGATCTCCGTAACCCAGTCGCCGGTCCCTACGGGCACCGTGGACTTATTGACGATGACGAGGGGATGGTCCATGACGTCGGCGATGGTCTCCGCCGCCATACGCACGTATCGCAGGTCGGCCTCCCCGTCCACGCCCGAGGGCGTGCCTACGGCGATAAAGACGAACTCCGCATCCTCGAGGGCGTCCTCGTAGGAGGTGGTGAAGTAGAGGCGCTCGCCCTTGACGTTCCGCGCCACCAACTCCTCCAGCCCCATCTCGTAGATGGGCATGATGCCCTTCTCGAGATTGGCAATGCGTTCCTCATCGATGTCCAGACAGGTGACTTTGTTACCCAGATCGGCGAAGCAGGCGCCACTTACCAGCCCTACGTACCCTACGCCGATGACCGTGATCTTTTTCATATAAGAGACTCCTTCAACGGGATTTCAAGATATACCTGGGGAAGCTGACCCCGACTGCATGATGATACCACAGTTAAGCTCTTTTCCAATCCTGGCTCTCAGCAGGGCTATCGCACTTAGAGAACTTTCCCCAGCGCGTTACTTGGTGCGCCGCTGAAGCCACGTTTTTTAGAAGGGATTTGGGCCGTATCTCTGCGACCAGAGGTCAAATGTGATAGCCCTAATTAGAAACCTGGACGGTCAGGCCACTTGCTGTATACTGACAAGATGCGGTTGTGCATATGGAACTATCGAGAGGGGGACGGCGATGTCACCTAGAGTTTTCTTACAGGATCATCCGATCGCCTGGGTGTGGGCCTGGCGGCTCTCTGCCTGGGCCCTGCGACGTCTGGGCAAGCTCTTTGAACGGCTGGGGACCGAACGTGTGGCGCGTGTCTTGCTTCCCCTGGAGCACACCTTCAAGCGGGCGGCCTTCGATTGCCGCTCCTGCGGGCAGTGTGTTCTCCACTATACCGGTATGACCTGCCCCATGACCTGTCCGAAGCAGCTGCGCAATGGGCCCTGCGGCGGCGTGCGCGCCGACGGCAGCTGCGAGGTCTATCCTGACCGGGACTGCGTCTGGGTCAAGGCTCTGGAGCGCATCGCGCGTACCCCTTACACCGGCGAGCGCGCGCGTCTCAATCCCCCCGTGGATTGGCAGTTGGAGGGGCAGCCCTCCTGGATCACTTACGCCACGGGGCGGGACCAGGTCCCCACGGGGACCGATGAAGCTCCCCGTTACGCGGAGGTATCGTGATGAAGGCCTCCACGTCCAGTAATCTGGCTCGGATTCTCCAGGCCGGTCACTTTGCCGTCGCCGCGGAGCTCTGTCCACCCGTGAGCCCCAGCCCCGAGTCGATCTTTCGGCAGATCGATCTCCTACGCGGTTATGCTGACGCCTACAACGTGACCGATAATCAGTCCGCACGGGTGCACGCTTCCAGCCTCGCCATCAGCATCCTGCTCAAGCAGGCGGGGATGGACCCCGTCGTCCAGTTCACCGCGCGGGATCGCAACCGCCTCGCCCTCCAGTCCGATCTTCTGGGGGCGGCGGCCTTCGGAATCACGAACGTCCTGGCTCTCAGCGGCGATCACGTCTCTGCGGGGGACCACCCGCACGCCAAGCCCGTCTACGACCTTGACTCCATCAATCTCGTACGCATGATCCAGATGATGCGCGACGAGCAGGTCTTTGAGAGCGGGAAGCGCATCCCCAAGACGGCTCCGGACTTCTTCATCGGAGCCGTAGCCAATCCCTTCGCGCCCCCTTACGAGTTTCGCCCTCTGCGGCTGGCGAAGAAGGTCGCCGCCGGGGCTCAGTTCGTGCAGACGCAGCTCATCTACGACGTGGCGCGCTTTCGGGAGTACATGCGGCGGGTGGTGGACCTGGGACTGCACGAGAAGGTGGCCATCCTGGCGGGTGTCGGCCCCATCCGTTCGCTGCGGGCGGCTGAATTCATGGCCCAGCGGGTCGCCGGCTTAATCGTTCCCGAGCCCATCGTTCGCCGGTTGGAGGGGCTCTCCAAGGAGGAGCAGGCCCGCGCAGGCCTCGACCTCTGTATCGAGATCGCCCAAGAGGTGCGGGAGATCGAGGGGGTGCGTGGTCTGCACATCATGGCGGTGAGCTGGCCCTCTGCCATCCCCGAGATCGTCAGCGCTCTCGATCTCTACCCCCGCCCCGCCCTCTTCCCCACCCTCTCTCATCTGGCGCTGGACACCCTTCCCGGAGGTTCCTATGACTGAGAATCCCTTTGCCGTTCCCTTCACCAACCGCCGCTATCTCGACCTGCTCGCCGGGGGCGTCGCCCTCTTCGACGGAGCCACGGGCACCCAGCTCGCCCGCTACGAGCCCTCCGTCGAGGACTACGGGGGAGCGCCAACCGCGGGCTTGCACGAGATGCTGCTCTTCAACCGTCCCGACCTCGTGGAGCAGGTGCACCGTGCCTATCTGGCGGCCGGCGCCCAGATTATCAAGACCAACTCCTTCCGCGCCAACCGCATCACGCTGGGGGAATTCGGGGTGGCGGAGCGGACGCCGGAGATCAACCGCCGGGCAGCGCGGCTGGCCCGTCAGGTCGCCGACGCGGTGAGCGAGGAGACGGGTATCCCCCGCCTCGTCGCCGGCTCCCTGGGGCCGACGGGGAAGCTCCCCTCGCTGGACGATCCGGAGCTCTCCGACGTGACCTTTGGCGCGCTCGTGGAGATCTACGCCGAGTACGCTCAGGGGCTTCTGGAGGGGGGCGTCGATCTCCTGCTCATCGAGACCCAGCAGGATCTGCTGGAGCTCAAGGCGGCGGTCCACGGCGCCTGGGAGGCCTTCCGGCGCCTCGAGGTCCGGGTGCCCATCCAGGCGCAGATGACGGTGGAGCCGGGCGGGCATCTGCTCACCGGCCCCGACGTCGAGGCGGTCGTCGCTGCGCTGGCGGCCCTGCCCGTGGAGCTCATCGGCATGAACTGCTCCACCGGCCCCGAGGAGATGCGGGAGTCGGTGCGGCGGCTCCTGGGCTTCAGCAATCGTCCCGTCTCGGTCATGCCCAATGCCGGGATGCCCCGCAACGTCGACGGCCGGGCCGTCTATGCCATGGCGCCGGAGCCCTTCGCGACTACGCTGGGCGAGTTCGCTGCGTGGGGTGTGCGTGCCGTCGGGGGCTGCTGTGGCACCGGTCCCGAACACATCGCGGCGTTGAAGCAGGCGCTGGCAGAACGCTCACTCGAGGTAGAGAGTAGCTCTCTGCCGGAGGGTGATCGGGTTCCCGCTCTGCCCTTCGTGGCCGGCAACATGCACGCCGTGGCCCTGCACCAGGAGCCCCGCCCGCTGATCGTGGGGGAGCGCATCAACACCCAGGGGTCCCGCCGGGCCCGCCGTCTCGTCCTCGCGAGGCGCTACGCGGCGCTGGTGGAGCTCGCCGAGACCCAGGTGGGCTACGGCGCCCACGTCCTCGACGTCTGCGTGGCCCTCACCGAGGAGGGGGACGAGCCCGAGCGGATGCAGGCGATCGTCAAGCGCCTGGCGCTCAACACCCCTGCACCCCTCATGTTCGACAGCACCGACCCGGCGGTCCTGCGGGCGGCGCTGGAGACCTATCCCGGACGGGCGATTCTGAACTCCGTCAATCTGGAGGCAGGTGAAGCCCCTGCACGCGCTGTGCTGGAGCTGGCCCGGGACTTCGGTGCCGCCATCGTGCTCCTCACCATCGACGAGGAGGGGATGGCGCGCACGCGCGAGCGGAAGCTCGCCGTCGCGCGCCGCCTCTACGAGCTCGCGCTCGAGGTGGGCCTGCCGCCCCACGCTCTCATCTTCGATCTGCTCACCTTCACCCTGGCGACGGGCGCCGCCGAGACGGCGGACGCCGCCGTCGAGACGTTGGAGGCCCTGCGCCGCATTCACGAGACGCTGCCCGGTGTGCTGACCAACCTCGGGGTGAGCAACGTCAGCTACGGGCTCCAGCCGCCCGCCCGCAAGGTCCTCAACAGCGTCTTCCTCTACCACGCCGTGCAGGTGGGCCTCGATCTCGCCATCGTCAACCCGGCGCAGATCACGCCCTATCCTGACATCCCCGGGGAGGCGCGGGTGCTGGCGGACGACCTCATCTTCAACCGCCGGCCCGACGCCCTGGCCCGCTACGTCACCTACTTCGAGGGGGCAGGTGGGGCGGTAGAGGCTCCGGCGGAGGAGGTGGAGCGCTCGCCTACCGACCGGCTCTACGATGCCGTGCTCTACCGGCGCCGGGAGGGGGTGGAGGCGTTGGTGGACGCTGTCGTTGCCGAGCAGGTGCCCCTCACCGTGTTGAACGAGGTGCTCCTGCCCGCGATGAAGGAGGTGGGCAACCGCTTCGGTGCGGGCGAGTTGATTCTGCCCTTCGTCCTCAAATCCGCCGAGGTGATGCGGGCCGCCGTGGGCCAATTGGAGATCTACCTGGATCAGGCGGAGGGGGCAGAGAAGGGGACGGTGGTCCTGGCGACGGTCTTCGGTGACGTGCACGACATCGGCAAGAACCTCGTGGGGACCATCCTGGCGAACAACGGCTACGCCGTTCACGACCTCGGCAAGCAGGTCCCCGCCGACGTCATCGTGAACGAAGCGGTGGCCCGGGGCGCCCACGCCATCGGTCTGAGCGCGCTCCTGGTGGCGACCAGCCGGCAGATGCGCCACGTCGTGAACCTCCTGCGGGAGCGCGGGCTGGAGATCCCGGTGCTCATCGGTGGGGCGGCCGTCAACCCCGACTTCGCCCTGCGCATCGCCGTGGACGATGAGGGCGCGCCTTACCGGGGGGGCGTGCACTACTGCCAGGACGCCTTCGAGGCGTTGCAGGTGCTGGAGCACGTCGTGATGCACAAACCCGACCTCTCTCAGGCCCACGATCACGACCAGGGGCACGAGAGGCTGGAGGACGAGGAGGTGGGGGGTGAGGCCCTGGTGGGCTGCTCCGCCTGCTCGGCCTGTTCCTCCCCGCTGCTGCTGCGCTCCCCGGCGCCTGCCCTCTGCCCCTCGGCGCCGCAGCCCCCCTTCTGGGGTGCCCGGGCGCTCGAGGAGATCCCGTTGAGCGAACTCCTGCCCCTCCTCAACCGCAAGAGTCTCTTCCGCGTGGGGTGGGGCGCCCGGGGCGCGACCGGTCCCAAGTGGGAGACCCTGCAGGCAGGGTTCGAGGCGCGCCTGGAGACGATGTGGGCCAACGCCGGCGACTATCTGCAGCCGCAGGCCGTCTACGGCTACTTTCCCGTTCAAGCGGATGGGGACGACCTCGTCGTCTACGATCCTCAGGAGCCCCAGGCCCGGCGCGAGGTGACCCGCTTCACGCTGCCGCGCCAGCCCCGTGGTGAGCGCCTCTCCCTCGCCGACTACTTTGTCTCCGCGCAGAGCGGACTGCTCGACGTGGCAGCCTTCCAGGTGGTGACGGTGGGGCACGGGGCGACGGAGCGCTTCGAGACGCTCCGAGATGCCGACGAGTTCGCCGAGGCCTACTTCGTCCACGGGCTGGCGGCCCAGACCACCGAGGCGATCGCCGAGTGGGTGCACCGCCGCATCCGCCGGGAGCTAGATCTCGACGAGGGACAGGGTCACCGCTACTCCTGGGGCTATCCCGCTCTGCCGGGACTGGAAGGGCACCGGGCTCTCTTCTGCATCCTGCCCGCCGCATCGGCGTTGGGCATGTCTCTCACCTCGGCGGCCCAGCTCGTGCCGGAGCTGAGCACCGCGGCGCTCGTGGTTCACAATTCGGAGGCGAAGTACTTCGTCGTGCGGCAGAAGTGAGGTCCAGAAGCACGCGTCTTGAGCCTCCTCTGCTTGGATGTATAATTAATAAAGAAGAGGGGTCTTTTGGGTTTTGCCGGGTGGTGGGGTGAGAAGCCCTAAAACTAGCCCAAGTGGCTGCTGCGGTGGGGCGTACCAGACCTTTCCTGCGTTGTGGCAGGAAACGTGTGGCAAACGGCCCTGTTGTACCCGGCGAAATCCTGGAGAGCCAGGAGGGTACTACCATCGAAAGGGGGCGGATTGTGAACTTTAAAAAGATCTGGGACTTCGTGCAGGAGGTCATTGCGGAGTGGTCGAAGGACAATGCCTCGCGCCTGGCGGCGGCGCTGGCTTACTACACCATCTTCTCCCTCGCGCCGCTGCTCATCATCGCCATCGCTGTAGCCGGCTTCTTCTTCGGGGAGGCAGCCGCGCAGGAGGCGGTCGTTACCCAGCTTGAGTCGCTGATCGGGCAGCAGGGGGCCGAGGCGGTGCAGCAGATGCTCGCCAACGCCAACCGTCCGGGTGCCGGTACGGTTGCTCTCATCATCGGCGTGGCGACGCTGATCTTGGGAGCTTCGGGGGTCTTCGCGCAGCTCAAGAGCGCTCTTAACACCATCTGGGACGTGAAGCCTGTACCGGGGCAGGGGATCTGGAAGACCGTTACCGACCGTCTGCTCTCCTTTGGGATGGTCCTGGGCATCGCCTTCCTGCTGCTGGTCTCCCTGCTCGTCAGCACCGTGCTGTCCACCGTCAGCGGTCAATTTGAACAGCTGCTGCCGGGCTCCGATTTCCTCTGGCAGCTGCTGGACTTCGTCATCTCTCTGGGGGTCATCGCCCTGCTCTTTGCCATTATCTACAAGGTTTTGCCCGATGTGACCATCGCCTGGAAGGACGTCTGGGTGGGAGCGGGGGTGACGGCGCTGCTCTTCACCATCGGCAAGTTTCTCATCGGCCTCTACCTGGGGCGTAGCAGTGTGGAGTCGGCCTACGGAGCTGCGGGCTCCCTGGTGGTGCTTCTCGTCTGGGTCTACTACTCCGCTCAGATCGTCTTCATCGGCGCGGAGTTCACCCAGGTCTACGCCCGGCGCTACGGCTCGCGCATCCGTCCGGAGGAGGATGCCGTCGCCCTTCCCGATGTGGGAAAAGATGGGCAAGAGACAGGAGGGGTATCGAGCGGTCTACTGCCTGTGGCACGCGCCGAGTCTACGCGCCTGCAGGTGCCTGAACCGGTCGTCCGGCAACCCGTCGACGCTGCTCTGCTGGAGGAGACGGGGAAACGCTACGCGGCCTTGGCCGGGGCGGTGGGAGGCCTTGCCCTTTTTGCGGCCCTTGTAGGATCGCTTGTGGGGAACCGCTCTCGTCGCTGAGGTTGACGGTCGGCGTTGACTATTTAAAAAGGAAACCATATACTATAAATGTGGGGGGAGAGTCTTCTTCAACCTGATATTGTAGTTCGAGGGGGACTATCGATGCAGACACTGAATCGTCGTGATTTTTTGAAGGTCGGGGGCGCAGCCCTGGCCGGACTATTGACCTCGCGCGTCGCGAGGGTAGATGCGGCTCCGCCTTTCGAGGCGCCGCTCCCCGCATCCCTGGGACGTTCCATGCTCTGGCGTCAGGCGGTGCGCACCGAACCGGCGCGGGGTGCCGAGGTGGTGGCGTGGAAGTACCGGGACGAGGTCTTCCCGCTCCTCACCGCCGTCGTCGGAGAGCCCCCGTGGCCTACCAATTCTATCTGGTATCAGGTGGAGGAGGGGTACATCCACAGCGGCTACGTCCAGCCGGTGGAGAATCTACCCCAACCTGCCATCACTCACGTGCCGGAGGCAGGCTTCTGGACCGAGGTCTCCGTCCCCTTCGCCGAGGCTCGCTGGAGCCCCGGCAGCCGGCACGTCGCCCGCAAGCTCTACTACCAGACCGTCTACCGCGTCGTCGACGCCGTGCCCGACGAGGAGGGGATCTGGTGGTACCAGCTCAAGGAGGGCATCACCTGGTCACCCGGACCTTACGTCCTGGCCTCCTCCCTGCGGTACATCCCGCCCGAGGAGATCGCCCCCATTGCTCCGGGT
>DAOTVC010000060.1:0-23794 GCA_034437215.1 Anaerolineae bacterium
CCCTTCGCCGACCAAGCGTCGGATAACTCGCCCATGGGGCTGGAGGGCGTAATAGGATAGATGGCGATCACCTCGTTGACCTTGTGCCCCACGTGAGCCGCAGCGGTGTTCCCATCTATCGTGACCATCTTTCGTTCTGCCATCAAAAAAACCTCCTAGCTGCTTAATTCAAAATTGCGGACGCGAACCTTTATTTTCCAACAGACATTCACATGATTATATACCCAGACGCAGAGAGGAGCAAAAAAGCATCCCACTCTACGCCCTCGAAATGCTCTCCGGCTTCTCGGAGCGCCGGCGCAACCACCAGGGGAGAGCGATGAGCCCTACCGGGGCGAGGAGCATCATGGTGAGGAGGATACCTCCCAGCAGCAGGGTGACGACGCTGCCCACCCCCTGGAGCAGCGCTTCCGGGCTGAGGGTCAGGGTCCCCCCGCCCAGGAGACCGATGGTGCTGAAGTTCCAGAGACCGTGATAGAAGATCGAGGTCAGGTAGGAGAGGGGGAGCAGCCAACGGCGGCGGCGCTGCCAGAAGAGCGCCCAGCCGACGCCGATGATCCCGGTCGTCACCGCGTGCATGGCCGTTGCGGGAATCCGCATGGCAATGCCGCTGAGCCAACCGACGTCCTCGCCCAGACCCAATCCGCCGTTGAAGACACCCTCGAGAACGGCAAAGCCGGCGCCCGCCGCGGCCCCCCAGAGGAAAGCGCGCTGCAAGCTCATGGGCTGACGCCGGGTCGCCACGGCTGCAATGAGAGACTTCGCCAACTCCTCGATGATGGGCGTGATGATCGCCAGGGTGATGAGGAGCACGGCGATCACGAGTGGGGAGGCGGCCAGCGCCAGAATCTCCTCCGCGGTCACGGCGGTCGGATCCATCGCGGAGAGCCGCTCGACCTCCTGCATGAGGCGCGCGATCTCCATCTGGCCCCCGGGTAGGAGAGCGCCCAACCCGAAGACGACGAGACCGCTCACCACGAGGCCGATACCCTCTACCGGGACGGCGGGCAGCACCGCCAGCATCCCCCCGCTCAGGCCGACGACCAGCCGCCGTAGCGTGAGGGCCGCCGCGCGCCCGGCGGTCAGCGACGCCAACAGCAGCAACACCAGGGCCGGCAGCAGGATCAACGCCACGTGAAGGAAGACGAAGAGCGGGGTCGCGACCAGCGCATCATACAGCAAGAAGCCCAGGGCACCCAAGACGGCCCAGGCGACGGAGAGCCCGGCCCAACCCCATCGCCCATAGTAGAGCGGGGAAGAACGCCCCTTCCAAGCCCTGAAGCTGACGACGCCGAGGGCGATAGCCGTACCGATGACGACGACCGCTCCGCTGGCGATGAGTACGAGGGATTGGTCCTCCGCCGTATCGGGGGTGACCAAGGGTGTGATCAGAGCCAGACTCAGACAACCTACACTCAGGACGAAGATGAAGGCGGAAATCAGACCCACGACGATCCAGAGTCTCTTACGACCGTTCTGCATGCGCTACCCTCCAGACAGAGAAAAAGGGGATAGAGGTAGTCGACTACCCCTATCCCCTTCCATGACCCACGTTCTACAGTTCCTCGACGGTAACCGATTCGACCACGTCGAGCTCGTCGCCGCCCGGCTGGTTAGGAACCCGGCGGTTCAGCTCGCCCAGCACGTCCTCACCCTCGATCACGCGACCGATGAGGGGAAACTGGTTGTTGAGCTGGGCCGCCTGATCGCCCAACGTGAGGAAGAACTGCCCGTTGGGCAACATCCCCACGAGACCGGCACTCTCGAAGACGCCGGTTGACTCACCCGTACAGTAGTAACCGGGGTAGCCGATGCCGGTGTTCGTCACGTCGCCGGACAACGCAGCGAACCCCTCCTGCACGAAGAAGAACTCCGTGTCGGCGTACCAGCCCTCCTCCGCCAGGAAGACGAAGTTGTTGACCTGCACGGGGGCCTCTGCGGGCAGCAGCTCGACGACGATGTCGCCGGCGCTGGTGCTGATGGTGGCCTGGTACTCCTTATCGGTATCGATGACCGTCGGGGGCACCTCGGCGTACTGGCGGTCCCGCAGGTCGATGATATCCAAGAAGGACTCCAGCCCGCTGTAGGAGAGCCCCAACTGATCGGTGGGGAAGAGGACGTCGTCGAAGATGAAGCTGGGGGTCCCCGGCAGGCCCAACTCCCGCGCTACCTGGAGATCGGCCTCGATGTCCGGTACGTAGGTGTCCTCCTCCAGGGCGGTGCGGAACTGCTCGACGTCGAGTTCCAGCTCCTCGGCGTAGGCGACCATCTGCTCCTCGGCCTCCTCCGGGGAGAGAGACGCCCACTCATCGCGCCGCGCGAAGATGAGGTCATGCATCTCCCAGAAGGCCCCCTGAGCGCCGGCGGCCTCGGTAGCCTCGGCGGTCACCATGGCCATCTCGTGGAAGCTGAGGGGGAAGTGGCGGTAGACGAGGCGTACGTTGGGGTGCTCCTCGAGAAACTGCTCGAGTGCAGGGGCGATCGCCGCACAGCCCGGGCACTCGAAGTCCGAGTACTCGAAGATGGTGATCTCGGCGTCCTCGGCACCCTTGACCCAGTCGTCCTCATCCACGGGAGGTACGTCCAGCGTCGGGAAGGGCGTGACCTCACAGACGCCCGGGATGGGCTCGGATTCGACGATCTCCGGCTCTTCGTCGGTGGGGGCGGACGTCGGCGCCTCGGTCTCCTCAACCGTCGGGGTGGGCGCGGGCTCCTCGGTCACGGCAGGGCCGCAGGCACTCACAAGCAAGGCAACGATCAACAGGACGAAGATCGCCGCCGTCTGTTTAGTATTTGACATCGACATTATCTAGCTCCTTTTCTTGGAAATTAACGTCAGTATACCACGCGAGCAGGGGATAACAAGAGGTGTGGAGTAGCTGCAGCGGGCTATTTGAAACTCCTCCGGTCTCTCCCGGCCGGGAGAGGCGCAGGGTTCAGGATTTCGGAGGCCAGAAGGGCGGGCGCTCCAGGCGCCAGAGAGCGTAGAGACCGGCGAAGACGACGACGCTCCCCATAAGGTACCCCTCCAGGAGGGAAGCTCGGGTCACGAAGAGAGCCACCATGCCCAGCAAGAAGGAGACGATGTAGAGGAGCAAGACGGCCTCGCACCGGGTCAAACCGGCGTAGGTCAGGCGATGGGAGCTGTGATCAGTGCCCGGGGTCGTCATAGGATTTAGTCCGCGCCGGAGACGGGAGATAAAGACGAGCGTGGTGTCGAAGATAGGGAGCCCTAACACCAGGATGGGGATCATCCAGGTGACGAAGGGGACGTTGTCGGGAAAGCGCAGCTTGATTCCGATGGCCGCCAAGGTAAATCCCAGGAAGAGGCTGCCCGAATCACCCATGAAGATCGTGGCCGGGTTCCAGTTGTAGATCAGGAAGCCGATGCAGGCAGCCATGACCGCTACGGCCAGAGTCCCCACGAGATACTGCCCGCTGAAGGCGCACATCAGCGCGAAGTGCGCCGCGGCGATGGCAGCGATGCCCCCGGAGAGGCCGTCCATGTTGTCGAGGAAGTTGACGGCGTTGGTGATCCCCACCATCCAGACCACGGTCACGACATAGTCCAGAAGATCCCAGGGTAACGTCGTCACCCGCACCCCGGTCGCCAGCAGCACCCCGACCGCCACCAGCTGCCCCAGGAATTTGATCCCCGGCCCCAGCGTGAAGCGATCGTCCCAGAAACCCACGAAGGAGACGAGGGCCGCCCCCACGAGGATACCCAGGAGCTGATCGAGATTGTACTGCCCCCCGAGGACCAGCGTGACGATGAGCGTGCTCAGCAGAATCGCCAGCCCACCCAGACGCGGCGTGGGCACCTCGTGCACCTTCCGCCGGGCGTCGGGTTGATCGATGGCGTTCAGTCGCACGCCGATCTTCCGGGCCACGGGCGTCCCCAGAACGGCGAGGATGAGGACGCCGGCAAAGACAACCAGGTAGGTAGCCACGGGAGCTCAGGGCGCGGGGGCGTCCGCCGGAGCGGGTTGCTGCTGCTGTTGGATGGCGGCGATAAGCTCCTCGACGATGTTCCGCTGCCCTTCGGGAACCCGTTGGAGGGACTCCATCGCCAGGTTCAGGGCTTCATCATACTCCTCTTGATAGAAGGCCGAGACGGAGAGCAGGCGGTAGACGTCCCACACCTGGTTCATGCGGGGACAGCGCTCGAGAATGGGCGTGAGAGAGGTTTCGGCCTCCTCCCACAGCCCCTGCTGAATCTGCAGTGAGCCGAGGCTGTAGCGGAAGTTACAATCCCGGGGCAGCAGAGCGACGGCCTCCTCGTAGGCCTCGATGGCTCCCTCGGCGTCACCCTCGGAGTAACGGACCTCACCGATGAGAACCCAGGTCTGCTCGTATTCGGGGTCCAGCGCGAGGGAGTGCTCCAGGGTCTCCTGATAGGCTTGCTTGTTCCCGGCGACGTAGTAGGCGCGCGCCAGCTCGTTCCACAGGATCACGTTGTTGGGGCTAAGGGTGAGCGCCTTCCGATAGTTCTCGATGGAGCGGTTGACGAACTCATCGCGTCGCTCGCGCATGCCCGGTTGAGAAGCGCGGATATTGTAGAAGCGAGCCAGGTTCGCACTGTGATCGGTGTTGAGAGGAGCAATCTCGCGGGCCTCCTGCAGCACCTCCTCCGTGATGCCGAAGATGCTCTCTACCTGGGGTTGCGGCGTGTCCGGCGGCAGGGTCTGCGCCGTCTCCAGGTAGGCCTTGCCGAGGAAGAGCCGATAGTAGTCCTCACGGGGTGCGAGTTCGATGGACTTATCGAAGTGCGCGATAGCGATCTGCTTCTCGTTGAGCGAGCGGCTCTGGGCGAAGCCGTCCCCCTGCTTGAAGACGATGTCGGCGCGGATGAGGTTGTAGCTGTAGTTGCGGATCACAAAGGAGGCGAAGATGAGGAGGAAGGGCAGCGCCAGTAAGCTCGCCCAGTGGGCCCAGTTCTTGGGGGACCGCTCCTCCGCCATGAGAACCAGGGCGATGGCGATGGCCAACAGGAAGAGGAAGGCGTAGTAGCGACCGAGGATACCGGCAAGCAGTACGGCGACCGTGACGACGCCCTCCACCGTCGAGACCTGAATCTGCGGCAGGCGCGCGTGGAAGGCGGCCTGGAGGAGGGCGAAGAAGAGGAAGATGAAAAGCGAGAAACCGGCATAGATGAAGATAGCACCCCACAGACGGGACCGTCGGTGCTCTCCTAAGACGTTGCGGCTGTCCAGTTCACCCAGACCTACAATGCCGAAGAGGAGCCAGGTGAAAAAGAACATCATCAGCGTGCCCGGAGAACGCATACCCGAGGAGTGGATGAGCGTCAGGGACTGCCAGAAGATCCCCAGCACATCGGTGGAACGGTCGGGATTGGTGATGAAGTTAAAGGCGAGGGTGCCCAGCAAGAAGGCCGCCAGCAGGCTCACCGCGACCACGCCGGTGGCCCACGCCTCCTGCGAGCGATCGACACTTCCGGGCCTGCGGCGCGAACGCGACTTGCTGCGTTTATTCTCCGCAGGAGAGGGCACCTCGGCGATGATGTCCCCGCCGCTCGGCACCCACTGCAATCCGAGAACCACGAGTAAGCCCGCCAACGTCCAGAAGGTCGTGCGGGTAGCGGCGATGGCAATACCGAAGTTGATCTCCACGAAGTGCGCCAACATCGCCGCCAGGATAGCAACGAGCAGCAGGCTATGGGGATGGAAGATCGCGCCCTGCACGTCCCGGGGGCTCCCTCGCAGCGTCCCCCGGAAGGCCTGCCAAGTGAGGTAGATGCCCAAGCCCAGTAGAATCCCCAGCGGAATAGCAACGGCAAAGAAGTAAGGCCGCTCTTGCAGGGCAAAGAAGATAAAGAGCCCCACGGTGATAACCGTCATCAGCCCCAGGTAGGTCCAGAGGTCACGACGATCATGGATGAAGCCCAGCCAACGCAGAACCCAGTAGAAGACGCTGACGAAGGTAAGGACATAGACAGCCAGCCCCAGGACACCGGTAATGACGACGGAGTCGAGGGTCTCGTTGTGCGAGCGATCCGGCGAAGCGTTACGGGACTCGTAGTGACCCAGAAGAGGCGGGTAGAAGTTGTTATAGCCTACGTACATGGCCTCCGGCCCGTAACCCACGAGAGGGCGTATCGCGTTAAAAGGATCGGCGGAGCCATCGGGATAGGGGAGGGGCTCGTGGGGCAGGATGAGCTCCAGGGCCCCTTCCCAGATCAGAGTTCGGACACGACCCGTACCGCTTTCCCACTCCAAGATAGTGGTCATCCGCCGCAGCGACTCCACCTCCCGCACGCGGGACTGCAGAGGTCCCGGGAGGTTAATGGAGAGCAAACCCAGCGCGACGGCGAATCCTACGGTCGCCCAGCTGATCCAGAGCCAGCGCCATCCGATGCGTTCGATGATGAAGTAGAGCCAGACGCCGCCGAAAGTGATGAGCGCGAGCCCCCCGCCGACGTAGAGCCCCAGTTGACCGGGCAAGAGAACGGCCCCCATAACCACCAGGAGACCCGTAACGATCAACACGCCCAGCCCCAGGCCGACAGCCCGTGGGACGTCGCGCACGCCCCCCGGTCCTTCTTCCTCGTCCTCCGCCAGAGCCCGCCTCTGAAGCAGGATCAGCAGCAGATAGGGGAAGAGGAAGAGCCCCGCAATGGCGCCCAACCAGGGACCGCGGCTCCTCGCCCACCAGATGGTCAGGAGTTGAACGGCGAGGATGAAGATGTAGCCCGAGGCTCGCAGGATATCGGTGATGCGCGCCTCCTCGCGCTCCAGGATGTCCTGGAAGCTCTTGACAATGCGCGCCGCCGTCAGGGGAGTGATCATGATGAGATAGGCCGCGACAAAGATAGCGTTGCCCATGTTGGAGGCCACCCGCCGCTGGACATTGCCCGCCCAGGGAAGGGGGTCGCGTCCCCCGTGCTGCAGAGCGCCGTAAAGGGCCACGGGCAGGCTGTTGATGATCAGCACGGTGACCAAGCGCGAGAGCTGCGCCCGCGTCCGCAGACTGGTCAGGATGGCGAAGAAGATCACCAGGTAGCCGAAGAGCGTGTAGGTACCCTGCAAACGCTGGTAGGAGCCGACGAAACTGGTGTATGGCACGAGAGAAAAGATGGAGCTGATAAGGTAGACGACCATGGTAGCCAACGCCGGTAGGACCAGCGGGGTGCGCCAGGAGAAGCGCAGCGGACGTTCGCCATGCAAAATCTCCTCGACGAGGCGTATCAGCCAGAGGACCGCCATGATGCTGGCCAACGACCGCAACGTGGTCAGTTTGTCGGGTTCGAAGACGCGACTGGAGTAGACGTTGAAGAAGACGGGGGTGACCGTGATCCCAATCAACCAACCGGCTTCCAGAAAGCGGTCACAGAACAGACTCAACTTCGATGAATTCATCCAGATACTCCCCTAACCGGCGATATCAGCAGAACCCGTCGCAGAGAATGCCTGCGACGGTTGCGCAAATTCAGACTACCATCATACCTGAACCAAAGAGAAAGACAAGCCAAATTTGGGGCGTGGAGAGCGGCATCTTAAGCCACGAGCAGGACGAGCACGTCGTTCACGTTGGTCCCCGTGGGACCGGTGCGCATCAGAGCTCCTAGGGCATCGAGAACGGGATAGGCGTCATTGTTCGCCAGGGCCTCGCGGGGATGAAGACCCTGGTCTCGCATCCTCCCGATGGTCTCACCGCTCACCATGGCCCCCGCAGCGTCAGTCGGGCCATCGGAGCCGTCGGTCGCCAACGCCATCAGAGCCACGCCGGAGAGTCCATCGAGAGCCAAGGCAGCGGCCAACGCCAGCTCCTGATTACGTCCCCCCTTGCCCGACCCGGTCACCGTCACCGTGGTCTCCCCGCCCCAGACGATACAGGCGGGCGGTGCGAGGGGATCACCGTTGAAGCGCACGCCCTTCGCCAGAGCTGCCGCCACCTTGGCCACCTCCCGGGCCTCTCCCTCCACATAGGTGGTGAGCAGAAGAGCGCGGTAGCCGAGCGCCTCGGCCCTCTCCACAGCAGCACGAGAGGCCCTCCGGTTCGATCCGATGAGGACGTTGTGCACACGGCGGAAGAGCTCATCCCCGGGCTTGGGGGTCTCGGCAATCTCGCCCTCGACGCCCGCCTGAAGATGGACTCGTACGGCGGAGGGGATGTGCTCCAGAAGATCATAGCGCGCCAGCACCGCCCGCGCCTCCTCGAAGGTGGAGGGGTCGGGTACGGTGGGCCCCGAGGCGATCACGTCAAGGGGGTCGCCGACCACGTCGGAGAGGATAAGCGCCACCACCTCCGCCGGTGCGGCCCGGCGCGCCAGCTGCCCCCCCTTCAACTGCGAGAGGTGTTTGCGCACGGCATTGAGCTCCCCGATGGTCGCCCCCGAACGCAGCAGCGCCTCCGTCGTCGACTGGAGGTCGGAGAGTGAGAGGGGGACGACGGGGAGGGGCAAGAGAGCGGAGCCCCCACCGGAGAGCAGTACGACGACCAAATCCCGCTCCTCCGTCTCCGCGAGGAGGTCGCGCACCGCCTGAGCCGCGCGTTGTCCGGCAGCATCCGGCACGGGATGACCGGCCTCCTCCACCCGCACCCGTGCAGGAAGAGCCGCCCCGGCAGCATGCCCGTACTTGGTAATCACGAGGCCCCGTGCCAGATGAGATCCCAGAAGCGCAACCACCGCCTCAGCCATAGGAATCGCAGCCTTCCCCACAGCGACCAGATAGACGTGGGCCCGATTCGCCAGACTCCAACGCCGGTCCCCAACCACGAGCTCCTCTCCGTCGAGCTCGAGGTACTGCCTTACCGCCCGTGCGGGATCGACGGCTTGCAACGCCGCTTCACGAATCGCCTCCAGATCCTGCTGCAACGCGGCCTCGTCTCTCTCAAAGTCCGTCTTCACCTTCCACCTCCCTCTGCCTCTACTTACGCAGCACCGTCAAGGCATAGGTCGCCGCTTCCTCGGCGGTCGTGCCCTCCTCTTCGAGAAGCAGCCTAAGCCCCGCCTGCAGGGCCCGTCGCACGGGCGTGTTCACGCCGGGCGGGAGGGAGGGCTCGGTTGCCAGCAGCAAGGCGTTCAGGAAATCGAGCTCCTCCGCCGAGAGGGGCCACAGGAGCAGGGAGGCCTGACGGGTGGGGAGCATCCCCACGACCGGCGCCGAATCCGCCACCTGACGGGAAGCGGCTAGCCAGGCAGCGAACTTCAACGCCACCGCCTGACGCTCCGGATCCTCGGTCACCAGCGCAAAAGCCCAGACGTCTCCCACGGCGGCCGGTCGACCATCGGGCGTGGGTATCCAGGAGGCCTCCCCGATTCGTTCCTCCTGCCGCCAGTACTCACCTCCAGGTACGACGGCGAGAGTGCCGGCCCGATCCTGAAAGGCGGCCCACGATGCACTGGCATCCGGAAGAATCCCCACCACCTGAGGGTTGAGAAGCCCCGCCTCCACGAGCCCCCCATAGAAGCCGTAGAGCGCTTCGAGGTGCTGACGTTCGAGAAGCGGGTTGCCCGCGTCGTCCACCACGGCCCCCCCCGTTCCCCGGTAGGCGGCGAGCAGCGCATCGCTTGCCAGATCGTCGGGCGATACGGTAGGCATCAAGAGGGAGTACCCCCCACTCAGCACCGCCGTCCAGGTGAGGGGAGGCGCGACACCCGGTCGGGGATAGTAGGCGGTGTGTTCCACCTGGGTGAAGAGAGGAAGTCCGTAGGTCCGGTTAGTCAACTGCACGGCTTCAACGACGAAGGGAAAGGCTTCCGCCTCATCCAGACTATCCTCAGGGAGAGGTTGGATGAGATCTGCCGCCGCAGCACGGGCAAGATCCGCCCGATCGAAGATGATGAGATCGGGGAGCAGGGAGGGCGCCACGGGCGCGGTGGCGCTGAGCAGGTCGTAGAGCCCACCCTCCCCCTGAGCCTTCTTGATCTGGACATCGATCTGGACGTCGCGATTTCTGCGACTGAAGGATTCGATCTGCTGCATGAAGAGCGATCCCTCCCCCGTTTCGTCGTAGAGTTCGATGATATCGGGCACCCACAGTTTGAGAGTCGTGAGGCCATAGGAAGAGAGGGGGGTGGGCGTCTTCGTCGCCTCCTGGGTTGCGGTAGGGGTCGCGGAGGCAGCGGCTTGAGGCGTCGGGGAGGGCGCCGTCGTACAGCCGGCAAGCAGGAGCAGGAGGGCGAGCAGCACCCCACATCCCCGGACAGAACGTCGATAGAGAGGAGCACGGTCAAGAACAGATGTTCTAGTCATTATCCACCATCTCCTGTTGGACTGCGGGATAGATAGGGCGCGGGCGGAAATCGGGGGTGACGAAGGAGAAATAGTCCTGATAGTTGCGCAAAGGCGTGGGTGTCCGGAAGACCCACATAACAAGAGCCGGGCACCAGGGCCACTGCTCCTCGGCCCACTCGAAGGCTTCGAGGGAGTAGGACACTCGCTGCGAGGGCTTGACGGCCCACGTCCACCGGGGGTGATCATTCCAACCGGATTCCGTCACGTAGATCGCCTTCTCCTCATCCCCGTACTCCACCATGATCTCCCGCAACAGCTCCACCCGCCGAAAGTTGAGTAACTCCGGACCGGGGGGCATCTCCGGCGGAAAGACCAACCCGTAGGTATGAGCCGCAAGGGCATCGAAGTAGGGGGCCGCGCCGGCCTCGTACATCCGCCGCAGGTAGATCAGATCGTTCATGCCCGCGTGCCCGCCCTCCGGTTCGAGCGTGGGGGCGAGGGCTCCGGCGAGGACGATGACGTCAGGGTTGGCGGCGTGTGCGGCGGGATAGACGGCCTTCAGCAGCTCGACGTACGCCTCAGGATCAGCGGGCCGGTAGCCCCACTCGTAGTTCAGATTCGGCTCATTCCAGATGATGACGTGGCGCACATAGGGCCGGTAGCGAGCGACGAAAGCGGCGACAAAGGACGCGAAGTCGTCGTAGTGTTCCTCGTCCAGGTAGGTGAAGGTCGTCTCCTGCTCGTCGGGATCGGGGCGCGCCCACTCGGGCACCATCCCCATGCGGGCGATCAACGTCACCCCCTGATCCCGGGCGTGTTCAATGATCAGGTCGCTGTGCCCCCAACGATAGCTGCCCTCGTCGGGTTCGAAGTAGGGCCAGGGAAAGAACTCGACGATCCAGGGCGCCCCCATCTCCCGCACCATCTGCAGGGTGCGCTGGATCTTCCAAGCCTCTACCTCCTCGACGAGGCGCGTATGCACGCCTACCTTCGAGTTGCGGCTCTCGACTCTCTGCGGCCCCTCCAAGTTGACCAGCACACCCGGAGGGCGCACCATCAGGAGCAGCAGCAGGAGGAGCAATATCCAGCGCAGGGCCAGGGTGACCGATCCCCACCAAGGGGAGCTCTTCGACCAACGCGCCCAGCGCTCTCGTAGCTTCGATTTCAACCTCAACATCTCCAGGCATTATACCCCAAGAGCCCGTAACCACGTAGCCCGATTATCCACCGGTCCACGGCCCTTCAAAGCAGCTCCCGTTCACGCTGCGGATTGGAGATCCCGCCTCTCGGCTGCGCCCTTACCTTTTTCCCATTGGCTCTTCTAACATAGACAGGTAAAATTATAACCATGTGGAGCGATACATTCTTGTTACAGCACCCCGAGCACTTCAAGGAGCGCCTGGACCGCCGTCTGGAGGGCCCTCTCCCCGGACGGCGCGCTCAGGAGCGGCTGGCGCCCCGACCCCGCTCCCTGACGTCTCCCCCGGATGCGAACCCCCGCCAATCGGCGGTGCTCGTACCGCTGCTGGCGTACCGTGAAGAGGTGCATCTGCTCCTGACCGTTCGCACCTTCACCCTCAACCATCACGGCGGCGAGGTCAGCTTTCCGGGCGGGGCGCTGGAACCGGGGGATACCGATCTCTTCCAGACGGCGCTGCGGGAGACCTGTGAGGAGATCGGTCTGTCCCCGGATCACGTGGTCCGGCTAGGGCGGCTGACAAACCTTTACATCCCTCCGAGCAACAATCTCGTCCACCCCTTTGTCGGCTGGTTGACCGACGTCGCACTGCTCCAGGCCAATCCCATCGAGGTGGAGCGTATCCTCTGCGTGCCCTTGCGCTTTCTCCTGGATGCGAACAACCGTCAACGGGAGGAGTGGAACTTGCAGGGCCGGGTCTTGGAGGTCCCCTTCTACCCGGTGATGGGGACCAAAATCTGGGGGGCGACGGCCATGATGCTCGGCGAGCTCCTGGCTGTGGTGGAAGAGATCGTGGATGACAACTGAGTCCGACGGATCGCCCGTGGGGCGGCGCCGAGCGGCAGACCGTCTGTTGATACAACCTTAGGAAAGCATTATGCAGGCAATCAGCTGGAGAGAGTTTGCTACCTTCTGGGAGGAGTTGACGCGCTATCTTCCCCTGCCCCCCACCCCTGCCCCGGTATCAGCCCCCCGGACGCCGGAACGCGCCCCGCTCGAACCTCCCTTGAAGAAATCCCTGGAACGGCTCTTAGGCGCCGCGAACGTCGACAGCAGCCCCGAGATCCTGCAAAGGTACGCCGGGGGAGCGGACTACTTGGGCTATCTGCGCCGCCAGAGTGACCTACCGGCGCCCCGGGTCGTCGTACACCCGCGCAGCGAGCAGGAGATCGCGGAAGTCATGCTGTGGGCCAGAGCACGCGATATCCAATGCCTCCCCTGGGGAGGAGGTACGCGCCCTTACGAGAGCCTGCAGAAGCACAGAGAGCGCGACTTCATGATCATTGATCTGGATCAGATGAACCGCATCCTGCACCTCGATGACGACCAGCGAACGATCCGTGTCCAGGCGGGCGCCTACTGGCTCGATCTGGAGGAGAGCGTGGCACGCTCGGGCCTGACGACGGGCCAGCTCTTCCCCTCCCCCCGTGCTACCGTCGGCGGGTCCATCGCCGTCAACTCCGTCGCCTATCACGCGCAAGTCTACGGCACGCTCACGGACAATCTCTTCCAGATTCGAGGGGTGTCCCCTTCGGGGCCCGTCTATCTCCAGGCCCCCCCGCCGGGGAGCCTCGATACACGCCCCATCATGTTGGGTAGTCACGGTCGGTGGGGGATCACCACCGAGGCCACGCTGAGCCTCTTCCCCCAGCCCGAGGATCGCTTACAGGTGCTGGCCAGCTTCACCAGCTGGGAAGCAGCCATGCGCGCTCTCGAGACGCTGTCGAACGCACACCTCCGCCTGGCGACAGCGCGGGTGCTCTCGGATACGCTGCTCTCCCTCTTCCTCGTCGAGAGCGCGCCCCGCCTCCTCAACCTGGTACGCTCGGCGCGCACCCTGGCCGCTCAGTGGACGGCCCACGTGAGTGTGGAGCTCCTGGGGACCCGTGAACAGCTGGGAACGGGGCGCTCGACGGCGAGCAAGCACCTGCAGGAGGCAGGAGGGCACGTGATCACCAGCGATAGCGCTCCCTGGTCCAGCCCCCGCTGGCATACCGAACGGGAGGGGCTCTTGAGCCAACTCTGGCCCTACGGTACCCTCGCCTACACGGTGAGCGCCGCCGTACCCTGGTACAAGGCCCAGGCCTTCCTTCCCGATTGGGAGGAGTCCCTCTCCAGCGTCCTGCAAGCTACGGGCGACGGACAGGGGCTCGTCCTCACCGAGGTCCAGGCCCTCACCGACTACGCCCTCTTCCGGACCCTGCTTATCGGGCAGGCGGCGCCGGGAGGGCCGCTAGCCGGATTGGAACAGTTGGAGAGAATCGAGACCCTGGCCGAGGAGACGCAACGACGGTGGAACATCGATTGGCGCGTCACGGGGCTCATCCGCCGCGTGACAGAGGCGATCTCGGGAGTTATGGATCCCGAGAAGGTGATGTACGGCTAGCCGGCGGACCCGCTCTGCGTCTCGTCCACGGGCCGGGCTACCAGATCATAGACCATGGCCTGAGAGACACGCACCCGGATCAGACGATGGGGCTCCAACTCCTGGGAGATCAGGACCAGCCCGTCGATCTCGGGAGCGTCCCGGTAGCTGCGCCCCACCGTCAGACCATCCCCTACCCCCTCCAGGAGCACCGTGAGCTCCTGCCCCACGAGATCCCGATTCTTCTCCAGTGAGATTCGCTGTTGGGCGACCATGAGCGCATCGAGTCGAGCGGCCTTGACCTCCTCGGGTACGTCATCCTTCATCACGGCGGCCGGGGTGCCCACCTCGTGGGAGTACTTGAAGACCCCGACCCTGTCGAAGCGCAGGTTCTCGATGAAGTTGAGGAGGGCGAGAAACTCCTCCTCCGTCTCCCCAGGATAGCCCACGATGAAGGTGGTGCGCAGACAGACCTCGGGCATTCGCTCGCGCAACGCGTCCACAGTCCGCCGCACCTCGTCAACATCAGGGGGGCGGCGCATCCGCCGCAGGACCTCGGGATGGGCGTGCTGAAGGGGAATATCGACGTAGGGCAGCACCTGAGGGAACTCCGCCATGACCTCGATGAAGCGCGGGGTGACGTAACCGGGAAAAGCATAGAGCACCCGCAGCCAAGGCACGTTGGGCACCCGTTCCACCAGCTTCTCGAGAAGGAGGGCGAGGCCATCCTGCAGACCCAGATCGTAACCGTAGAAGGTGCTGTCCTGGGCGATAAGGTTGATCTCCAGAACCCCCAGTTCCTGCAGCCGTACAGCGTCCTCGAGAACAGCCTCCACGGAGCGGCTGACGGTGGGGCCCTTGATGAGGGGGATGGCACAGAAGGCGCACCGGCGGCTGCACCCCTCGGCGATCTTCAAAAAGGCACTCGACCCCGACAGGGCGTAACCGGGCGCACCGGCCTCCTCAGGCAGCACCGCCCGGCGCTGCTCGGTATGAATCAGCCGCTCGGGCCGGCGCTGCAGCTCGGCGAGCAGGGCAGGCAGGGCGTGCCAGGTGCGGGTGCCGATGACGGCATCGAGCCCCGGCACCAGGTCCAGGAGCTTCTCGGGCTCCCGTTGAGCCCAGCAGCCCGCGGCAATCACCTTCTGATCGTCACGGCTCTGCCCGACCAGCTCCTGCAGATACCCGAGGGACTCAGCACGGGCGGGGCCGATAAAGCCGCAGGTGTTGACGATCACGTAGTCGGCCTCCTGGGGCTGTTGGGTCGGCTCATAGCCTGCCCGTTGCAGCAAAACGGCCATCCCACTTGAATCGACGGTGTTCTTGGGACAGCCGAGTGAGGCGATGTAGAAGCGGGGTCCCGCCTCTGGGCGATTCATCTAGGGTCCTCCCACGGGCACCTCACCGGCGGGCGTCCAGGAGCGCCGCACGACCTCTCCCTGGGCCCCCAGCAGACCCCAGTCCTCGCCATTGACGAAGAGCCGGAAGCCCCCGCCGTTGCCCGTCTCCACGAGGATGCGCTCCTCGGCGCCGGCCTGCACGACCTCTCCCGGACCGGCAACCCCCTGGAAGACGACCGTCTCGTCGGCGACGAGGCGGACCCAGACGTGCTCACGAGGCTCGAGGCGCACGTTGATCGTACCGTCGATGGCGGGCACAAAGACGGGGCCCTCGGCCTGGGCAGGCGTCTCGACGACGGGCTCCTCGACAGCGGGAAGGGTGGCCGCCGGCACAGGCTCCGGGTTACGGCCCTGCAGCTGCAGATAGACGAACGCGCCCAGGGCGACCAGGCCGAAGAAGACGGCCAGGCCCAGGAGCGCGAACATCAGCGTCGTGGAGACTTGAGAGCCGGAGCGCGCGGCCGCCAGCTCCTCCTCTTCGGTAGGCGGCGGCGGAAACTGGGAGGGGCGGTCGGCCCACTGGCGCGCCTGCGCCTCGCGGACCGGCTGTCGGCGCGGCTGCAGGGGCCGCCCCTCGACCTCGGCCTCGTAGCGCGCCAGGGCCTCCTCGACGGGCAGCCCCAACAGGCGCGCGTAGTTGCGCAGGAAGCCCCGCGCCTGGATGGGACCGGGCAGGGCGGTGTAGTCTCCCATCTCCAGGGCCTGCAGGTAGCGGCGCCGAATGCGCAGCGCTTGCTCCGCCTCATCGAGCGTCATGTTGCGGGCTTCGCGCGAGCGGCGCAGCCAGAGACCGAGACCTTCAGCCATCACTCCTCCGCTTCAACGACCACCCGGGCTTGGCCCTCCACGCCTCCGGGGAGGCGCATCTCCACAAGGTGAACGCCGAGATCGCGGATGGGCTGGTCCATCGATAGATGGCGCTTATCGAAGTCCGTCTTCGTCGCCTTGGCAATCGCGTCGGCCACGTCCTTGCTGGTGATCGAGCCATAGAGCCGTCCTGACTCTCCGGCCTTGACCTTGAAGTGCAGCGGGGTCTCCCGCAGCTCTGCGACGAGCGCCTCCGACTGCTCGCGATGGCGCTCCGCCTTCACCTCCTGGACCTGACGCTGGCTGCGCGCCATCTGGACGGCCCCCGGGGTCGCCTTCTCGGCCAACCCTTGCGGTATGAGATAGTTGCGCGCATACCCGTCGGAGACGTTCTTGATATCGTTGACCTTCCCCAACCCATTGACATCACGCTTCAAAATGACCTTCATCTTCTCTCTCCTACTTGGTATGTTTCACGTGAAACATCTTGATCTATACCGAAAGAAAGGGGCTCAGCGGCAGCCCC
The DNA here is from genome assembly GCA_034437215.1 of Anaerolineae bacterium. Lineage (GTDB taxonomy): Bacteria > Chloroflexota > Anaerolineae > B4-G1 > SLSP01 > DAOTVC01. The sequence goes on from DAOTVC010000060.1 coordinate 16,496, forward strand.
TTTCTATAACGCGACGGCGCCTCAACCCCCAAGGAGGCGCGCCTGCACAGCCAGCAGCGTACGGGTCACCTGCTGCATCATCGTCGGCTGTTCGATGATCTGCAGGCCCGCCTGGTAGGCGGCCAACCCCGTCTGACGCTCGCCCGAGCGGAAGAGGGCCAGACCCAGAGTCATCAGGGTCTCCCCCTGCTTCTGGCGCTCGCCGAGCTCCTCGAAGAGGACCACCGCTTCCCGCCAAGCCTTGATGGCCTCGTCGCGCTTCCCCTGGGCAGCGTAAACGCCGCCCAGGTTGCCCAGAGCCTGCGCCTCGCGGGGCCGGTCACCCAAACGCACGAAGATGCGCTGGGCCTCCTCGATGGCATCCTGGGCCTCGTCCCAGCGTCCCTGCCTGCGGCGGATGATGCCGATGTTGTTCAGCATCTCCCCCACCTCCACCTCGCGCTGCTCCTCGGCAAAGTGCTCGAGAGCCTCACTGAAGCGGCGGGCCGCCTCGTCATAGAGCCCCTCCTGGAAGAGGCGCAGCCCCTCGTTCTGCAGTTCTTCAGCCGTCGGTGTTGCCATGATGCTCCTTTTAGGGCTACTTTCAGCTAGCATTCGTAGACGCTTGACGCCCCAGCCACGTGGGCAGGACACGTGAAGCCGAGTTCAGTAGGTGATCTCCAACAGCCCCTCGGCGATGTTGCGCAGCGCGCCTGCCGGCATGGAGGCCAACTTCATCGCCAGTTCGAGGTAGCTGCGATTGATGGGCCGCAGGACAAACCCCCGCACCTCCTCGGGCAGTTCGGCAAAGCGTTCGAAGTCCTCCTTGAGACGGTGCCACTGTCCGACCTCGCTGCTGTAGTCCATGAAGACGTCGATGGGGACGGCCAGAGCGCGTGCCAACACCTCCAGTTCGGAGAGCGGTATGGGGGACTTGCCATACTCGTAGGCTGAGATGGTCGATGAGGAACGGTCCACAATCTCGGCCACGTCCTGCTGGGTCCGCCCCGACTCCAGACGCGCCTGCCGCAAGCGCGCGCCCACGATGCGATGGCGTAAGGGCAGGAAGAAGTCGGGGTCGGGGATGGGATCCTCGGCCTCGCCACGGGCCGCGTTGTCGTCCCGCAGCACGTACATGGGCACGTTGAGAAACCGGCCCAGGAGCTCCAGCTCCGGGAGGGAGATGGCTCGATTCCCATCCTCATAGTCGGCAAACTTGTTCGTGGAAATACTCAGGATGTCCGCACACGCCTTTCGGGAAGCCCGCGCCCGCTCCCGAGCATTGCGAATCAAAATCCCAAGAATACGATTACGTAACTCGATGACTTGCTGATTGGACATCCGTTCCCTCCAAGACGTCGACATCCGCTGTCGTCGACACAGTTCTAATCCGGAATGGGGAGTATATGATCGGGATCACGTGTCACAGCCCGAAATCTCGCTTGGTTTCTCACATTTCTCTTACATTATAGCATAGACCCAAGCGGGGGCAATACTTGACACCCTCTCAAAAACCGCTACTATGGAGAGGACAGGCGAATAACCCGGTGAAGACTCATCCAGAGAGGCAGAGGGACCGGCCCGATGAAGCCTCGGCAACCAGATAGGGTATACCCCGTCCAGGTGCCAAGTCCGTCAGAACTACGGTTCTGAAAGATGAGCGGAGACTGTTACAGCTGAGCCCCGCTTCTGGATGAAGTGGGGGCTTTTTGTTTCTGGAGCACCCGTCGTTCACCCGAAGGCAACTGCAAGCGACTGCGCAGCAAGCACGGCTTATTGCACCCGCGGTCCTTGCCCCTCCTGAGCATGAGAATCGCCGGGGCGCCGCTCTATCCCTATACCAGGAGGTTTACTATGTTCAGAGAAAGAAACATCGTCGTCACCCCCGCACCCGGTGAGTACATCGACGATCTGCCCGTGGAGATCGTCGAGCGCAAGGGCATCGGTCATCCCGACAGCCTCTGCGACGGCATCGCCGAGCGGATCTCGGTGGAGTACTCCCGCTGGTGCCAGGACAACCTCGGCACACTCCTTCACCACAACTTCGATAAGGTCCAGCTCGTCGCCGGTGAGGCGGAGGTCCGCTACGGCTACGGCGCGCTCCTCCACCCCATCCGCATTCAGATCGCCGGGCGGGGCACCCCCACCTACAAGGGGCGTAAGGTCCCCATGGATACGATCGCCATCGAAGCGGCACGGGCCCACCTCGGTGAGTCCCTGCGCTACCTCGACCCCGTCAGGCACGTCGTCATCGACTCCTACGCCGGCAAGGGGGCCAACGAGCTGGCCTACACCGTGGAGTCGGTCAAGGCCAACGACACCAGCTTCGGCGTCAGCCACTGGCCCCGCTCCGATCTGGAGCTCACCGTCTACGAGACGGCTCAGTTCATCAACACCCGCCTCATCGAAGAGCTCCCCATCGGAGAGGACATCAAGGTGATGGGCGCGCGGGTGGAGGATGAGATCACCCTTACCATCTGCCTGCCGCTCATCGCGCCGGAGGTGCACAGCGCCGCGGCGTACACGCAGGCCTGTGACGCCGCCCGGGAGGCCATCGAGGCCTACGCCGGAGAGCTGACGCCGCGGCGGGTGCGGGCGGCAGTGAACACGGCGGACGATGTGGAGGCGGGCGCCGTCTTCCTCACCCTCACGGGCACCTCCGCCGAGCAGGGGGACGACGGCTCCGTCGGACGGGGAAACCGGGTCAACGGCGTCATCGCCCCCTTCCGGGCGGCCAGTCTCGAGGCCGCCGCCGGGAAGAATCCCATCTCCCACGTCGGAAAGATCTACAACTTCCTGGCGTTGGAAGCGGCGAAGGGGATCGTCGACTCCGTACCCGAGGTGCGGTCCGCGACGGTCTACCTCCTCTCCCAGATCGGCCACCCCCTGGATCGCCCCCTCGTCGCGACCGCCCAGATCACGCCCCGCAACGGCACGCTCTCCGGAGCGGCGGAGGCGGCGGTCGTCGAGATCCTCGACGCCCAGCTCGCAGACGTGGAATCGCTGCGGGCCAAGATTCTGCGCCGGGAGCTCTCCCCCTTCTAGCGGGCTCAAACTACGGAAAACCGGGCCGCCGATAGCGGCCCGGTTTTCCACAGCTGTGGAAGCTACCACTAGAAGGGTAATGCTCCCGGCGCCCCCCTACATATAGAAAAATCCAGGTCCTCCTACCACCGCCAATTACTTTATTTGCCGTCCAGCTGTGGAAAACTCGCTATTTTTGGTGGAAAACTCACCCTTTCTGGGGAAAACTCCCGTCGTCTCGGCCGGAGGGTTCGAGCCCCTTCGCCACTCCGTTTCGCCGTCCCGCAGCGTATTCCCGAAGTTATCCTGAGGTTTTCCCCAACCGCCACCCCCTTCTCAGAGACGCTGCTGCCGTATATCTGGGGAAGCCGCTCCCCGGCGCCGCCCAAATGTGGGAGGCACCCGAGACTATTCCCCATTACTCAAGCCCCTACTACAACGGCTACTTATTAAGTTCATCTACTCTTGGAAAGTGATGTTGGGGAACTACAATGTGGCGAGAGGTCATTCTTTTACGAGCCCTTGACCCACCCCAGATCTCGTACCTCCCGCCGTGAACCTCCAGGATGCTGTCCCTGCACGTGGTCGTGTTCCTTGTGGTCGTGATCGTGTGCGTCCGCGGTCAGATGGTCCGGTAGTTCGGAGAGGGGCAGCTCATCCACGATATCCTGCAGGTCTTCATCGGTGGCGCCCTCCGCGCGGCGGGCCACGATTGCGCGAAAGGCGTCCCGTTCCATGCCCAGCGGTACTACCTCGTCGGTGAGGGTGCCACCCTCCTGCAGAACGCGTGCAGCTGCCTGCAGATCGGTCGTGTCAGACTGACGGGCCTGCTGGTCGAAGGCCTGCCGGCGCTCACGCTCGGAACGCCCGACGTTGACCGTCGAGACGACCTTCTCGGCGTCCCGCGAACCGCACTCCGGGCAGGGCGGCGTCTCCACGTCGAAGGTGCGTGCGAAGTGGCGGTAGATCCCCCGGCACCTTGAGCAGTAGTATTCGTAGATCGGCATCTTGCCTCCTTTCGGGGACTATAAGGAGCCTCCATCGATAGGACTATGGTATATCAAAAGCTGTCCCCTTCAACACCCTGCGAACAGCCTCTTCGAGAGCGCCCTCCCGCAGCGCAAATGGGAGGGCATGTGGCAGGAGCCGGCGGCGAAGCACCAGGTGCGGGCCGGTGTCGTGGTCTTCGGGGAGCGGTTGAAGGACGTCGGTTTCTGTGTGCGGGGGCAGTTCTCCCTGCGCGAGTCGGGTGGCAAGCTACTTCCCCTTCCGCATGACGCGCAACTCGAAGTACGTCCAGGGCGTGGAGCGGGTCTGCTTTTGAGGGAGCGGGCGATGCCGGTGCAGGCCGCTCATGACCTCTACCCCCGATAACAAAGAGCGCCACCGGGAAAAAGTGCCCGGTGGCGCTCCTGGCTGCAAGGCGGTTACGAGATCCACTGCTCCGTGATCTCACCCACCCAGCTCCCACTCTCGCGGGTGTACTCGATGGCGAAGCCGCCACCGCTGAGGTAGAGCATGTCGCTGTCTTCGGCGATAGCCCACCGGCTGCCGAGCCGGACGGTCACGCTGTCGGACGACTCGACCTCCAGCTCCTGGAAGTGCAGGTAGGGAAAGTCGCCCTCCTCGTTCGCCCGGGCCTGGATCTCGGCAGGCGTCAGCACGACCAGATCGATCCCCTCCAGCTCCGGCGCTTCCGCGGCGTCGATGTTCTCGCTGGAGAGCACGAGGGTCTCCAGGTCGGAGAGCAGCGCGTAGTCGGGGATCTCCTGCGCCACCAGCGCCCGCTCCAGCGTCAGCCGGAGCAGCTCGGCGCGATCTTCGGCGCTCAGATCACCTCCGGCGACCACGTTCGATCCCCCGGGCGTGCAGCCGCCCAGGGTCAGGGCGACGACGGCGAGCAGCATCAGTATCAGATGTAGTCTCTTCTCTTTCATGGAACTCCTCCCACACTATCTGTGACTAAAATCGCCGGCGCTCTGCCGGCGTGCGGGCTTATAACGTCGGTGGGGCAGGAATAGTTCCTCTGATATGTCGAGCGCTTGCGCTTTCCAAGATTTTGGTGTACTCTCAGGGGCACGCTGATACTATCTGTGCACCCTCACCACGTCTCTCCATCAGCGAACCGGTTTACTGATCCGGACGAGGATGGCAAAAGCCGCACAACGGGGACTACCCTGGCCCAGGGGGCCAACGGGAACTTCCCCTGCCCAAGCCTGTGGCCGGGCGCGCGCCTTTCCAAGGGGGTTCAGCCCCTGTTTGAGCAGTGGCTTAGATGTCGTTCACCAACCCCATACCGCAGCACTCTGCTATAAAGAAGGAGCCCGCGATGGCTGACCCTCATACGCAGCGCGTCTATGACCTGTTGAAGCAGATCTCCCGCGAGGGATTGGACGCCGTGAAGCGTCTCTTCTGGTCGGAGCTGAACTACGACCGCGTGGATGAGCCCCTCTCCACCCGGGCTTGGCCTGGGGGCGCTCTCGCGGTCGTCGCCGGAGCGCCCGTCCTCCTGGCGCGGCACGACTCCCCGTCCGGGAGCTTCGACATCGTCCACGTGACGTTGGCTCCCGGGGCGCGCGGGCGCAACTTCCCCCTCTCCAGCGGCGCCGAGCGCACCGTTGTCCAACAGCTGCTCGCGGACCACCCCTACGCCCTCTTCCTCTTCAGCGACGTCGCGGGGCGCCACTGGCACTTCGTCAACGTCAAGTACCGGCGCGAAAATGGCGCGGAGGCGGGGGCGCGGGCCGTGATCCGCCGCATCACCGTGGGTCCCCAGGAGCGGCTGCGGACCGCTGCCGAGCGCATCGCCCTGCTCGATCTGGAGATGCTGAGCCCCGACCTCGCTGGCCTCTCGCCCCTGGCCATTCAGGCCCGGCACGACGAGGCCTTCGACGTCGAGCGGGTGACCAGGGACTTCTTCAGCACCTACCGCCGCCTCTTCGAGCAGGCCGAAGAGGCCATCGCGGGCATCGGCGACGAGGAGGCGCTGCGCCTCTTCACCCAGCGCCTCTCCAACCGCCTGCTCTTCATCGTCTTCCTCGAGCGCAAGGGCTGGCTGACCTTCGCCGGGCGCACCGACTACCTGCGGGCGCTGTGGGAGGACTACCTCGGGGCGCGGGAGAGCGACGCCGCGGCGAACTTCTACAACGAGCGGCTCAAGGTGCTCTTCTTCGAGGGGTTGAACAATCCCGGGGAGCGGGACCTGATGTCCGTCAAGCGGCAGGGCGTCCTCCAGGGCCTGATCGGGGACGTGCCCTACCTCAACGGCGGGCTCTTCGAGCGGGAGTCCCTGGACGACCGGGAGGGGATCGTGGTGCCCGACGCGATCTTCCGCGAGGCCCTCGACGCCCTCCTCTACCACTACAACTTCACCGTCACCGAGAGCACGCCGCTGGACGTCGAGGTCGCCGTCGACCCGGAGATGCTGGGGCGCATCTTCGAGGAGCTGGTGACGGGACGCCACGAGTCGGGCAGCTACTACACGCCCAAACCGGAGGTGGCCTTCATGTGCCGGGAGGCGCTCAAGGGCTACTTGAAGGATACCTGCCCCCGGGAGAGCGAGGGGGCGCTCGCCGCCTTCGTCGACGAGCGGGACGCGGGGGGCCTGCACGACGCCGAGGGTGTCTTGCGGGCGCTGCAGCGGGTGCGGGTCTGCGACCCCGCCTGCGGCAGCGGCGCCTACCTGGTGGGCATGCTCCACGAGCTGGTGGAGCTGCGCCAGGCCCTCTTCGCCACGCGCAGCCTCGACGCCCGCTCCGCCTACGACCGCAAGCTGCAGATCATCCAGCACAACCTCTACGGGGTGGACATCGACCCCTTCGCCGTGAACATCGCCCGGCTGCGCCTCTGGCTCTCCCTCATCGTCGACTTCGAGGGGGAGGTGCCGCCGCCGCTGCCCAACCTGGCCTACAAGATCGAGGTGGGCGACAGCCTCACGGCGCCGGCGCCGGCGCAGCTGCAGCCCGACCTCTTCCACCACCAGCTGGTGCAGGACTACTTCGCCCTCAAGGGGCGCTTCATGACCGCCCACGGACCGCAGAAGCAGGAGCTTAAGGAGCGCATCGCGGAGGTGCAGGCGGAGATCGCCGAGTGGGCGGGCACGGCGGGCGACCCGGAGGCCTTCGACTGGACGGTGGAGTTCGCGGAGATCTTCACCGCGCCGGGGGAGAGTGTGGCGACGCTGACGGGTGGGATGACGGGTGTGGTGAACGCCGGGGGCGGGCAGCTGCAGCTGGCGGCGCGGGAGGGACGGGAGCCGGGCTTCGACATCATCGTGGCGAACCCGCCGTATGTGCG
>DAOTVC010000061.1:0-9965 GCA_034437215.1 Anaerolineae bacterium
CGCATCGCCCGCAGCGAGTAGGTCAGCGGGTAGACGTAGGCCAGCGGCTGGAGCCAGGCGGGGAGCACGGCGATGGGGTAGTAGACGCCTCCCAGGAGGGTGGAGGCCCCACCGATGAGGAAGTTGAGGGGATTCCCCCGCTTGAAGGCCATGATGAAGGAGGCGGAGAGGACGCCGATGCCGCTCAGGCTGGTGATGGTCAGCAGCAGGACGGCGAGGCCCGCCAGGACGTTGGCCCCCTCGAGGCGCACGCCGAAGAGGAACATGCCGATCAGGAGGTAGAGGACCACGCGCAGGGAGGTGAAGGCGAAGTTCCAGAGGCTGGAGGCGAAGAGGATGGTCGGGAGGCGGGTGGGCGTCGCCAGCATCGCCTCCAGGGTGCCCATCGATTGGGCCGCCTGGATGGTGCCGGCGAAGGAGTAGAGGGCCACGCTCTGGTAACCGGCGAAGGCGATGCCGATGAGGACGAAGGGGAAGTAGTCACTCCCGTACGCGCTCAGGTAGGGGCTCGCCTGGGGACCGAAGACCTGCGCCATGAAGTAGAAGCTGGCGACGGAGAAGATCATGCCCAGGAACTGCAGGACGAAGGAGAGGCGGTAGCGCATCTGCATCCGCAGATCCCGCTTGAGGAAGAGGAGCGCCTTCTGGAGCGTCTGGGAGCCGGAGAGCTGCCGGGCCTCGTTCCCCTCGTCGGATGGACGCAGCGGCGCGGGGCGGGGCGCGCTCTGGGGCTCGGCCCCATTCTCCGCGGGGAGGCCGGCGAAGAGGGCGTCCCAGGAGACCGACTGGAAGGCGAACTCCCGGACGCTGCCGCCCGCCTCCTCGATGGTTTGAATGACCCGGAGGAGATCGCGCTTGCGCTCCCGCAGCCGCAGATCGATCCGGCTCTCGTCGAGGTCGCCGGGGGCCTGCTCGTCGAGCTCGAGGACGCCCTCGAGGGCGCGGAGGCGGTCGGCGATCTGCGGCGTGAAGCCGCGGAGGGTGAGGCGGCAGCTCTCCTGGGAGCGGATGAAGCTGCGCAGCGCCTCGGGGGAGGCGGCGAGGCGCAGCCGGCCCTCCACCATCACGCCCACGCGGTCGCAGAGGCTCACCGCCTCGTCGAGATCGTGGGTCACCAGGAAGATGGTGCGCCGCTCCCGGTGCGCCAGCCCGTAGAGGGTCTCGCGAAAGCGGAGGGCGGCGAGGGGATCGAGGGAGGCGGTGGGCTCGTCGAGGAAGAGGAGGGTGGGGTGGTTGAGGAGGGCGCGGGCCAGCGCCAGGCGGTGCTTCATGCCCGTCGAGCAGGTGTCGTAGCGCTTATCGAGGAAGTCGCCCAGGTCGAGCAGGGGCGTCAGCCCGGCGATGCGCGCCTCCGTCTGCCGCGGGGCAAGGTCATGGAGCCCGGCGTAGAAGCGCAGATTCTCCCGGCAGGAGAGGCGGGGGTAGAAGCTGCGCTCGTTGCAGGTCATCAGCCCCAGGGTGGCCTTGATGGCGTTTTCGTCCTCGAGGGGGTGCCCCTCGATCCACGCCGTGCCCGACGTGGGGAGGACGAGGGTGGCGAGGAGCTTCACGAGCGTCGTCTTGCCCGCGCCGTTGGGTCCGACGAGGCCGAAGATCTCGCCGCGGGACACGCGGAAGCTGACGTCGTCCACCGCCAGGGGACCCTGTGCCGGGGTGCGGAACGGGGCCAGCTCGCGGAGGCGGCGCTGCTCCGGAAAGCGCTTCGTCAGGTGTTGGGCATCGATCGCAGAACTCAAGGTCCGGCTCTCCCTTAGGTGGCTAGAATCAGCTCTCCATCTTAGCGGGATCGCCCCAGCCGTCAAGGAGCCGCTTGCACCGCCTTCAACCTACCTAACCTTATTGAAGATTAAAACTGACTCCCCTGAAAGAACTCTATTTCACCACGGAGGACACAGAGAACACTGAGAAAATCATATAGGTTATTATTAAAGTTAAACCGAAAGTTACATTTTATAAAGTTCGACATCCAAAACCTCCGTGATCTCCGTGGTAAGAGATCTTTTTTCAGGGGAGTCATATCTAATTTAAAAATCTTGGCGGCCTTTGCGCCTTTGCGGTGAATCTGCCCTTTTTTCAGCGGAACCAAACTTAAATACAACCATAAAAGATACTATTGAATTTTGGATAGGATGCGGGTATACTTAGGTGATAGGACCGCTGCCCCCGCGACTGCAGCCACAACTGTCCGGAGGCTTCAAAGGTTGGTTTGCCGGTCCGGAGACGCTCTATCCGGCATCTCCCGGATCGACAACACTACACGGCCTCACATGAGACCTCGGAGATTCGATGAAGAAGATATCCAACCAAAAGGTTAAGGTCCGCCCCGAGGAACGCGGCCTCGTCCTCGTCCTGGGTTTCATCCTGCTTACCAGCGCCGTCGCTGGGGAGATCTCGAGCATCGTCTCCGTCAGCAACTTCCTGGAGACGAGCGGCGTCAACGGCATACTCGTCGTCTGGCTCGTCGACATGGTCATCATGCTCCTGATGACGGGCCTCCAGTCCCTCTTCATCGACCGCTTCGCGCGTATCTCCATCATGCGAACGATGACCCTGGGGCTCGTCGCGGCCTTCCTCATCCTTCGCATTCTCTTCACCTTCGGCGCGGCGCCCGCGGTCACCTACGGCTTCCTCTACCTCCTCTCCACCCAGCAGCTGCTCATCTTCCCCATCTTCTTCTGGATCCTGGCGAACGACCTCTTCGACATGTCGCAGACCAAGCGGCTCTTTCCCCTCATCGCGGGGACCGGCTTCCTGGGCAGCCTACTGGGGATCGGTTTCAGCTCCATCCAGCCGACCCTCTTCGCCCGGGCCGGGGTGCCCGATACGGAGGTCTTCACCTTCAACGTTCTCCTCTACCTGCTGATCTACCTGGTCCTCCAGGTCGGCTTCAACAAGGTGAAGCTGCGCGAGACGGTGCAGAAGACGGAGACGGTCAAAGAGACGCTCATGGAGGGCTGGGACTTCGTGCGTGAGGTGGAGTCCTTTCGCTACCTCATGTTCGCCCTCGCGGCCCTCGCCATCTGCGACGTCATCCTGGAGTTCCGCTTCCTCTCGGTCTCGGAGGCGGCCTTTGCCACCTCCGTCGCCTACCAGCGCTTCTACAGCTTCTATCGCCTCGGCTTCACCCTCCTGGCCTTCGCCGTACAGGCCTTCGTGACGGGGGCCGTCGTCAACAAGGTGGGGCTGAAGCAGGTCTTCCTCGTCTACCCCATCGCGGCCCTCACGGGGCTGGTCGGGACCCTGGCCGTGCCCGGCATTGCCGTGAGCGTGGCGGCCCTCCTCCTGGAGAAGCTCTCCGTCTACGCCGTGGACGAGCCGGCCCGCAAGTCCTTTCAGGCGCTGGTGCCCGAGGAGCGGCGGGGACGGGTCAGTATCTTTATGGACAGCTATCTCTACGCCGGTGGCAGCATCGTCGGCGTTTTACTGGTGCTCATCATCGTGGGGGTGGGGAACTGGCTTGCGACACCCTACGCCTCCTATGTCTACCTCGGCATCGGCGTGCTCGCGGCTCTCTTCGCCCTCTGGTCCATCTTCCAGATGCGCAGGGTCTACGACAAGAGCCTCTTCAACTGGCGTCTGAAGCGCCGCCAGCGGCGCTCCAGTGTCCTGGATGGTCTGGACTTCTGATGAAGATCGGACTGACCTTCGACCTGGCAGAGGAGCAGCAACCCGGGCCGGGCGCCCCTCCCGATGCCTGTGCCGAATTCGACACGGAGGAGAGCATCGGCTACCTCGAGGGCGCCATTGCCGGTCTCGGATATGAGGTCCGGCGCATCGGCAACCTCCAGGCGCTCCTTCACTTCCTTCTGCAGGGCGAGAGCGTGGATCTCGTCTTCAACATGGCGGAGGGCAGCCGGGGACGCTCCCGCGAGGCCCAGGTCCCGGCCCTGCTGGAGGCTCACGGCATCCCCTATACCGGCTCGGATCCCCTGACGCTGGCCCTCTGCCTAGACAAGGCCATGGCGAAGCGGGTCTGGCAGCGGGCAGGGCTGCCCACGCCCGACTTCGCCGTCGTTCCCGAGGCGGGTGCGCTAGGGGATGCGGATCTGCCTCCCTTCCCTCTCTTCGTCAAGCCGCTGCACGAGGGCACCTCGAAGGGGATCGATCCCGGTTCTGTCGTGCACTCGGCGGAGGTGCTGGGCGAGCGGGTGGCGTGGATCGTGGAGACCTATCGCCAGCCGGCGCTCGTCGAGGCCTTTCTGCCCGGGCGGGAGTTCTCGGTGGGGATTCTGGGGAGCGGAACGGGAGCCCGCGTGATCGGGGTCACCGAGATCAGGGTCGACTCTGTGAAGGGCATCGTGGACTTCCGGGAGAAGCAGAGCTGGGACGGCTTAGGCGAGGGCGTCTTCGTCCCCCTCGCTGAGGGCTCCCTGAGGCAGCGCCTCGCCGATCTGGCGCTGCGGGCGTACAGAGTGCTGGAGTGCCGGGATCTGGGGCGCGTCGATCTGCGCCTCGACGCGCAGGGCGAACCCGCGCTGCTGGAACTCAACCCCATCGTGGGCCTGCACCCGCTGGGCAGCGTGATGCCCATTCTGGCGCGCCAGGCCGGTATGAGCTTTGACGCTCTCGTCGCCAGCATTATCGATCAGGCGCTCTGCCGCTCGAACAACGCAGGCAATGGAGGAGGGCACTATGAAACCTAACCTTATCTGGAACGACTGGCGCTCCCAATTGCGACACCGCATCACGACCCTCGAGGAGCTGCATGAGTGGATCGAGGTGACGTCCGAGGAGGAGGCAGCCATCGAGGCCTCCAGTGAGAGATACCGGTGGAGCATCACCCCCTACTACGCCTCCCTCATGGACCCTCACGATTCGACTTGTCCCATCCGGCAGCTGGCGGTCCCCCGCCTCGAGGAGTTCCGGGCTTACCCTGGAGCGACGGTGGACCCCGTGGGGGACACCGTCTATCGGAGGACGAACCGGGTGGTCCACAAATACCCCGATCGCGCCATCCTGCTGGTGACAGGGCTCTGCCCCGTCTACTGCCGCCACTGCACCCGCAAGTACCACACAGCCGATCTCAGCGGCACCTACTTTGGGGAGGGAGAGGGGGCTTCCTGGGAGCCCGACTTCGAGTACATCGAGGGCCATCCCGAGCTGCGCGATATCCTCTTGACCGGGGGAGACCCCCTCATCTACTCCGACGAGCGGCTGGAGTCCATCCTCGCCCGGCTGCGCGCCATCCCCCACGTGGAGATCCTCCGCATCGGAAGCCGCGCGCCCGTGGTCCTCCCCCAACGGATTACCGAGGCACTGGTGGAGATGCTGGAGCGGTACCATCCCCTCTGGTTCAACACCCACTTCAACCATCCTAAGGAGATCACGCAGGAGGCCGCCGAGGCCTGCGATCGTCTGCTCCGCCACGGAATTGTCGTCCAGAACCAGAGCGTGCTCCTGAAGGGGATCAACGACGATCTGCAGACGATGCGACGGCTACTGTCGGAGCTGCTGAAGATCCGGGTGCGCCCCTACTACCTCTACCACTGTGACAACGCCATCGGCATCTCCCACTTCGTCACGACCCTGGAGGAGGGCCGGGCGCTGATGCGCGATCTCCAGGGCTTCTTCACCGGCTTCGGCGTTCCCCAGTACGTTCTGACCACACCCTTAGGCAAGATCTCCCTCTGCGAGGAGAGTCTACACCAAGACGACGAGGGCTACTGGGTCGAGAACTACCAGGGGAAGAGTCTGCGCGTCGACGAACTGTTGCCCTTTTCAGGCGCGGCGAGCTCTTCCTCCCCCCATTGAAGGAGTAAACGAACAATGGCACAAGAGTTGAACTACAAGGGACGCTTCATCAGCCTGCGGGTCAAGCTGCTCGTCGGCTTCACGCTGCTCTTCACCGTCGTCTTTGCAGCGGCTTTCTACTGGTTCTTCACCTTCGCCACCAACATGGCAATGCGTCAAATCGAAGAGGACATGGTCAACACCCTCTACGGCGCCATCGAGGGAATCGACGCCGACGAGTTTGTGGCGCTGGCGGCAGAAGCCGAGCCACGTGCCGACGGCCTCACCGACGATCCCCGCTACTGGGAGCACATGGCGTGGATGGAGACCGTCCACGAGATGGAGCCGCGCGCCTACCCCTACAGCTGGGTGCGGGGGGACGAGAGCGTGGAGAACGAGGTGCTCTTCATCGGCGACTTCCTGCGGGTCGCCGACCCCGAAAATGCCACCATCTTCCGCGAGCCCTACATCAGCGAGGGCTCCATGATCACGGGCATGCTGGGGCTATGGGAGGACCTGGAGCCCTACGAGGACAAGTGGGGACACTGGATCTCCGCCTACGCGCCCATCCAGAACGCGACCGGGGAGCCGGTGGGCGGCTTCGGCATCGACTTCAAGGCCGACTACGTCTTCCAGGTGCAGGAGGCCATCAAGGATCGGGTCTTCGTCTCCTTTGGTATCACTTACATCACCCTCTTCACCCTGGTCTACCTTATCTCGCGCACCCTCACCCGGCCCATCAGCAGCCTCACGAACGTGGCCCAGGAGGTGGCGGAGGGCAACTACGACCAGGACATCCGCTCGCTCTACAAGGGCACTCGCCACGACGAGGTGGACGTGCTGGCGCAGGTCTTCGAGATGATGGTGAATAAGGTCCGGGCTCGTGAGGAGGGACTCAAACGCCAGGTCCACGATCTGCGTATCGAGATCGACCAGGTGAAGAAGGCCCGGCAGGTCGCCGAGATCACCGAATCCGACTACTTCCTCAATCTCCGGGACAGGGCCCGCGCCCTGCGCCGCCAGTCCGACGAGGAGAGCACATAGCCGGGTATGGGTCCTTTGGGTTGGGTGTGTTTCACTTGAGTTAAACCGAGGCGTGAAACGTGAAACGTAAACCGTGAGGCGCTCACGTTTCACGCTTTACGTTTCAGCCACGGATAACTCACAACTGGATTGAAACACACCCAAATGGGATAGCCCTATGTAAGGCGGTCACTTGCTTATCGGCGGTCTCTTGCTACACTGATCTTGGAGCAGGGGGATCACAGGGCTAGAAAGTCTTCTCCAGGCCTGAAGCTTCCGTATGCTTTCTGATAATTGGGTCAAAGCTTTCATCACTCTTAAGGAGGCAGCTTATGTCCACGATCGTTTCTATTCACTCCTTCCGCGGCGGCACGGGGAAGTCCAACATCTCCGCCAACACCGCGGCCCAGCTGGCCCGTATGGGCAAGCGGGTGGGGGTCATCGACACCGACATCCAGTCACCGGGCATCCACGTGCTCTTCGGGATGGACGAGGACGAGATCGACAAGTCGCTCAACGACTATCTCTGGGGGCGGTGCGAGATCGAGGAGACGGCGTACGACGTCACCCGTCAGATTGGTACGGGCGAGGTCCTGCTCATGGGCAGCAACATCTACCTCATCCCCTCCAGCATCCGCGCCGGAGAGATCGCCCGCGTGTTGCGCGAGGGGTACGACGTGGGGCTTCTCAACGAGGGCTTCCGTGCGCTCGTCGAACGGTTGGAGCTCGACTACCTCATCATCGATACCCATCCGGGTTTGAACGAGGAGACGCTCCTCTCCATCGCCATCTCCGACCTGCTCTTCATCATTCTGCGCCCCGACCAGCAGGACTTCCAGGGGACGGCGGTGACGGTGGACGTGGCCCGCAAGCTGGAGGTGCCGGCGCTCTACCTCATCATCAACAAGGCCCTCTCCTCCTACGACTTCGACGCGCTGGGGGAGCAGATCGAAGAGATCTACGGCGCGCCCGTGGCGGCCATCCTGCCCCTCTCCGAGGATGTCGCCCGGATGCAGTCCTCTGATATCTTCTCCCTGCGTTTTCCCGATCACCCGGTCTCCGAGGCCATTCGCAACGTCGCCCAGATCATCGCCGATTCGGCCCGGTAGGGAGAGCGGGAGATGGTCTGTCACAAGTGCCGCCAGGAAGCGATGGGGATCTGCAAGTTCTGTGGGCGCGCCGTCTGTGAAGAGCACTACACGACGGTGACGCCGACGATGCTGGCGATGTACCTGGGACGGGAGAACACACCGAAGGCCGTGGTGGTCTCCAACGTCCTCTGGTGTGGCGAGTGCCAGCCGCAGCCGGAGCCCATCGAGATACCGGAGTTCTTCTAGGAGGGGGTCATGGGGATTTTCAAGCACCTGCAGAATGAAATCGATGATCGTGAGAATCGTGAGGGGATCACCCTCGCCGAGCTGCTCGACCTCTCTCCGTCCCTCCGTCGCCTGATGAATCGGGTCACGCGCCAGGGCGAGCTGTCGGTGGCAGCCGCTGCCGACTACCTGGAGATGCCTCGGGATGAGGTCCGTGAGATGATGGACTCTCTGGTCAAGAAGGGCTATCTGGACCGCGAGGAGCGCGAGGAGGGCTGGATCTACAAGACGCGCTTCGCCCACAAGCGCGGTCGCTCCGTACCCGTCGGGATCTGGTCGGCGCTCTCCAAGAGGGCCGACGATGAGCAGGAGGAGGGCGACGAGGAGTAGCGTGCTGCTACTCCGAATTGCCCCCCTGATTTACCGATCCCGACATGAAAGGCTAAATGATGGGCCATGCCCGGCATCGCCTGTGGCTCAAGCCACAGGCTACCACGAAGCACGTGTGTTCCAGCAAGCACGCTGCCGGAAGCACATCTTCAGTCGACTTTAATAGGGGCGCCAACTCGCTCTCTGCGTCGGCGGAGGCCGACGCCCGGCGCGCGCAGCGCGCCCCAGGGAGGGACTTCAGTCCCGTCACACCTCGCGTCAACCTCTATTACCCGACTAAATATTCAAAGTTCATTAACCGCTGGCGGAGAGGTCGTAGCCTGACTCGGTTTAGCAGTACTCGTCCGGATCAGTAGAGGTGGCGCCATGGGCTTGAATTTGCAGTCCGGCCTGGCCGTGCTCATCGCAGCGGGCATCCCGCTGATCTTTCTCTTCGTCATCTACACCCTCGACCTCTACGCATCGCGCACCTTCCGCCTCGTCCTCATCTGTTTTGCGTGGGGGGCGGTGGGCGGGATCGGGCTCTCCTATCTCTTCAACAGCTACGTCGCCGTGCCCCTCATCGAGCAGCTGCGCCTCGACTACCTCTTCCTCTACGTGGCCTTCGCTCCCTTCGCCGAGGAGATTCTGAAGTCGCTCTCGCTCTTCTACGTCTCCCGCCAGTCGGAGTTCACCTACTTCGTCGACGGCGCCATCTACGGCTTCGCCGCCGGCATCGGCTTCTCCATCACCGAGAACTTCCTCTACCTGAGCCGCAATCCGCAGATGGCCGTGCCCCTGGCCTTCGTGCGCGCCTTCTCCACCTGCTTGATGCACGGAACGGCGGCGGCGATCGTGGGCGCCGTGGTGGGGCGCGTTCGCTTCCAGCGGGGCTCCAGCCGGGGGATGGCGAGCGTCGCGGGTGCCGTCGCCGCCATCGTGCTGCACGCCCTCTTCAACGCCATCTCGCAGGGCGGCTTCGTCAGCCCACGGTTGGTCACCCCCCTCGCCATCGGTCTGGGATTGGTGGGGGTGGGGGTCATCGCCTTCTTCATCAACCGGGGGCTCAAGGAGGAGGGGGAGTGGTTGATCGAGACGCTGGACCGCAAGCTGGGGGTGACCTCGGCCGAGGCCCGGGCGGCGCGTTCCCTCGCCGACATGGACGTCCTTCTCGAGCCCATCTACGAGCAGTTTCCCGACAAGGCGGAACAGGTGGAGGCGCTCCTGCTGCGGCAGGCGCAGATGGGCATCAAGCGGAAGGTGGTGCAGCAGGTCGAGAGCCCCCAGCTGCAGGAGAAGTTGGGCGGGGAGATCGCCGAGCTGCAGGTGGAGATGGAGCAGCTGCGCCGGCAGCTCGGCCCCTACGTCATGGCCTACGTGCGCAGCGTCTTCCCCGAGGGGGCCACCAACGTCTGGTCGCGCCTGGAGCTGCTCGCCGTGGAGAGCGGTCCCGCCGACCTCAAGCGCTGGAACGAGATGCTGACCGGCTCGCAGAGCGCTGCCCCTGTACGTAACATCTTCTCCCGG
>DAOTVC010000062.1:0-12090 GCA_034437215.1 Anaerolineae bacterium
TCGGCATCCCTGCCACAGTGGGCTTCATGGGCAAGCTCTGGCTCTTCTCGTCGGCGATGGAGTCGGGCCAGGGCTGGCTGGCTGTGCTGGGCGTCGTCAACAGCGTCATCTCCCTGGGCTACTACTGGCGGGTCATTCGCGCCATGTACCTGCGCGCTCCGACGCAGGAGGAGGGCATTGCCGTCCTCCCCGCTTTCAGGGTCGCGTTGACCCTGACCCTCACGGCTGTTCTGGCGCTGGGCCTCCTCCCCGGGCTCTTGCTGCCCCTGCTCGAGGAAGCCGCCGCCGCCTTTTTCGGCGGCTAGGAATCGAGTGCCCGGAGCGCGTTCACGGATCTAACGCTTTTCTCGCATTTGTGCTATGATTGTAGTATAAATATGCCGGGATTCGGATGAGGAGAGGGGGCTGAAGAGCGTGTCCCAAGAGACGGTAGTACGTGTTCTCGATTTTGAACGTCAGGCCTCGCAGATCTACAAAACAGCTCAACGAGACGCTGCGCGACTGATTGAGGATGCGCAGACGCGTGCCGCCACCGCCCGCAAAGAACACCTGGACCGGGCGCGCGCGCAGGCTGAGGTGCTGCAGGCGGAGGCGCGTGAGGAGGTCGCCGCCGAGCGTCTCCGGATCATGACCGAGGGCGAGGCTGAGCTGCAGCGGCTGGAAGAGGTCGCCGAGAAGCACTTGGACGCTGCTGTCACCTTGATCCTAGAGCACGTAGTGGGACGTAGGTAGAGCATGCTCGGCAGTGTCACGGCGTACGCGCAGCTCCAGGCGATGGTGCGCGCTCTCTACTCGAAGATGCTCTCTTTAAGGACCTGGAACAGCTTGATTCAGGCGACGGACTATGATGGCACTCTGACGATCCTCAAAGGTACCGTCTATGCTCCTTACCTGAATTTGGACCGGGAGGTACTCACTCCACGGCGAACCGTCTACCAGATTCACTGGCACTTGATCAGGTCCTACACAAAGCTCATTCGCAACGCGCCCCACCCGGGCTCCCAACTGCTTTTGCAGCTCTGGCGTCTCTTCGAGGTGGACAATCTCAAGGCTGCGCTGCGGGGCATTGAGGTGGGAGCGCCCTGGAATCAGATACGCCACCTGCTCGTTCCCGTACCCTCCGTCGATTACGTCAGCCTCACACTGGAGGATCTGGAGCGGATGGTGCGCAGCGGCAGCGTGGTGCGGGCGGTGGAACGTATCGCCCACACCCCTTACTATGCGACCCTGGTCCATGCTCTCGAACGGTACGAGAGCGAAGGGCATGTCTTCCCCCTGGAGCTGGCCCTCGATCTGAACTACCGGCGGGGGTTGTGGGAGAGCATTGAAGCCCTGCAGGGTAAGGACCGGGAGGAGGCCCTGCGCATGGTGGGTACGATTCTGGACAACGACAATCTCCTCTGGGCCATTCGCTTCCGCGTCTATCATCAGCTCTCCTCTCAGGAGATTATCAACTACACTCTGCCGATGGGTTATCGGGTACGCGACGAGGACATCCGCGCTATCGCTCGGGGAGAAGAGATCCGGAAGGTTGTTGCCCGAGTATACCCGGAGCTCGAGCTTTGGGAGGTGCCGCAGGTCCAGGACGACGGGAGTAGCCGGCGTTGGCTCGCGGCATTGGAGCTGGCTCTGGAACGGTACGTGATTCGCCTCTGTCGACGGACCTTTAGAGGCGCCCCCTTTCACATTGGCCTTCCTATAGCCTATCTCCAGCTGAGCGAGCATGAGATCCGCGACCTGACCCTGTTGATTGAAGCCAAGGCTTCCGGCACTCCTCAAGAGCGCTTCCGGCACCTGTTGGAGCTGCCCACGGTGCTGGCGGAGGATAGCGAGTGAGTATTTTTCGATCCCAGACCATGAAGAAGGTGCAGCTCATCGTTCCCGAGGATGAGGTGATCTGGGTAACGGAGGCCCTGGCGGCGTCTGACGTCTTCTACCTCGCCCGTCCGGAGGAGATGACGACGGCCTGTCTCGCCTGTGATACGGGTGAGTGGCGGTCGTGGGCGAGCACCTTCGCCGAGCTGGAACAGCGCGTGCTGATCGTGATGGAGTCACTGGGCGTGGATGAAGGGCCACGTCCTACCGAGACACCCCATCTGATCGCGCCTGAAGTTGCGGAGATGGACGTGCGCCATCTGGAGCAGGAGGCGCTCGCCCCGGTCCACGAGTTAGAGGAGATGGAGCGCCACCTGGCCCAGCTCCAACGCTACGTCACGCAACTGCAGCCGCTCGTCGGCCTGGACGTGGATCTCGGCTCCTTGCGCGATCTGCGCTACACCTTCGTCACGCTGGGGCAGATGCCGGTAACGAACATCGAGCGGCTGCAGAGTAGCCTGGAGCACATCCCCCATGCGTTGACCATCCTGCAGCGGGAGGAGCGCCTGGCAACCGTCGTGCTCTTCGGCCTCCAACTCGACGCGGAGATTCTGCTGCGTGCTGTGCGCAGCGCCTACCTCAACCCCCTCACACCTCCCGAGAACTACCGGGGAACGCCGGCGGAGGCGCTGCGCGCGCTGCAGGCGGGGATCGAGCGTACACAGCGGCACATCGAGGAGCAGGAGATGGTCATCGACCATCTGCGCGAGATTCGCATCCGCCATCTGCGTCTCCTGCTCTGGCGGCTGCGGGCCAGCCGGACGCTCGTCGAGGCCATCTCTAACTACGGGCGCCTGCACTACACCTACCTCATCTCCGGCTGGGTTCCGACCTCTCAACTGACGCACTTTCAGGAGCGGATAACCGCCGTCTCACCACAGACGATCATCGAGGTGGGGCCGCCGCGCCCTGAAGATGAGGGACAGGTCCCCGCCGTCCAACCTCCGGCCCCCTTCCTGTTGGAGGCCTTTCAAGGGTTGGTGACCAACTACGGCTATCCCCGTTACGGTGAGATGGATCCCACCCTGCTCTTGGCCTTCACCTTCCCGCTGATCTTCGGCATCATGTTCGGAGACGTGGGACACGGGCTGCTGTTGGCCCTGCTGGGCGGGCTGCTCGCCAGCCGTAAGATAGCGCCCCTGCAGAGTTTTGCTTCCCTGGGCCCGATCATCGCGGCTTGCGGGATCGCCTCCACGCTCTTCGGCTTCTTGTACGGGAGCATCTTCGGCTTTGAGGAGCTCTTGGAACCCCTCTGGATTCAGCCCCTGGAGAACATCACGGATATCCTGCTGGCCACCGTCTTCGTCGGTGTGGGCATACTCAGCTTGGGCATGGGCTATAACATCATCAACGCAGCTCTCGCCCGGCGGTGGGGGGAGCTGCTCTTCGGTCATCACGGTGTGGCCGGATTGCTCTTCTACTGGTCCCTCTTGGGTCTGGTGGCTTCGGTCTTTGCCGGCCCGCTACCCCTGTCGCGGGATCTCCTCTGGGTGGGAGGACTCCTTGCGGGGCTGGCGCTGACCTTCTCAGGGATTCTGGAGCGCCTGGTGGAGGGGCAGCAGCCTCTGGTCGAGGAGGGGCTCTTCACCTATCTCATGGAAGCTCTCTTCGAACTCTTTGAGACGCTGATCAGTTTTTCGAGCAACACCCTTTCCTACGTGCGCATGGGAGCCTTTGCCGTGGCCCACGGCGCCCTCAGCGTGGTCGTCTTCATCCTCGCCGAGATGATCAGCCCCGGTGAGGGGGTGGGGTACTGGATCATTGTGGCGCTCGGAAACCTCTTCGTCATCGGCTTTGAGGGCATGATCGTCAGCATTCAGACGCTGCGGCTGGAGTACTACGAGTTCTTCAGCCAGTTCTTCTCGGGCAGCGGAGAGCATCGCACGCCCCTCAGCCTCGTGGCGCCCTCCGAGGAAGCGCCGGCGTCCGGATTGTACTTTACAGATACAAGGTAGATACGCAGTGAGGTCGACTTTCGACCTTCGACCTTTGACTTTCGACTTTCTTATCAGGAGGCAAGTGGCATGATCGTCTTTGTAGCCCTTATCGCCGGTTTGTTGCCCATGGTGCCCGCCGTGCTCTACGCCCTGCATCGAGGGCGCGCGGCACCTGCCGAGGCCACTCACTGGTTGGTACTGGGCCTCGGCGGCTTCAACGTTGTTGTAGCGCTGATGGTTGCCGGGCTCGGTCTCGTCTGGTTCTTCGCGCCGGAGCTGGCCATGGCGGCCGGTTTGCAGCAGGAGGTCGTGACCAACCCTTACGCCCCCTTCGCCGCTGCGATTGCTGTTGGGGCCGGTTCACTGGGCGCTGCTTACGCCGTAGCCGCTACCGGCTCCGCGGCTGTAGGCGCCATCGCGGAAAGGCCCGAGGTCTTCGGACGCGCGTTGATCTTCGTCGGCCTGGCCGAGGGCGTGGCCATCTACGGTCTCATCATCGGCTTCATTATCGTGGGAGGGTGACGCTCCCATGAAGCTGCAGGTCATCGGGAATCAGGCCGCCGTCTGGGGCTTGGCCCTCACCGGTGTGGGCGGGCGCGTGGTCACGACCGTCGAGGAGCTCCACACGGCTGTGAATGAAGCCCTGACGTCGGAGGAGGTCGGCATCCTTCTCGTGACGGAGGACGCCGTAGACCTGGACCGCAGATGGCTGGAGCATCTCATGGTATCGTGCAGTAGGCCCCTCATCGTGGAGATCCCGGGACCCGAGGGGCCCTCCTCGGAGCGACCCTCTTTGAGTGAGGTGGTTCGCCGGACGATTGGGGTCAAGATATGAAGAACGGCAATATCGAGATCCTGGAGCAGGCGATTCTGAGTCAGGCGCAGATCGAGGCGCAGAGGCTGCTCGACGAGGCTGAGGTGCGGGCGGAGCGTATTGTAGCGCAGGCTGACGCAGAGGCCCGGACCGAGGCGGAGAGGATTCTCGAGCGAGCGCGCACGGCTACAGAGGCCCTGCGGCGCCAGATGGCAGCCACGACTCAGCTCGAGGCTCAAAATCTGCGGCTGCGGCGCCGCGAGGAGATCCTCAATCGGGCCTTCGAGTCCGCACGCCGGCGCCTTCATTCCCTGGTAGAGCAGCCGGAGTACGAAGCGCTCGCCAGCGATCTTGTCCGGGAGGGGGTGGCGCGGTTGGGCGGGCACACGAATAAGGTGATCGTACGTGCGGACCCGCAGACACGGACGCTTCTTGAGGGGGGAGGGCTCTCGCGCCTGGCGGAGAGCTTGCAGGTGCATTTGGAACTCGGCCCTCCGCTGGCCTGGGGGACGGGCGTGGTGCTGGAGACCGCCGAAGGGCACCGCCGTTATGACAACACCCTGGAGTCCCGTCTGGAGCGGATGCGCGAAGAGCTGCGTACGCCGGTCTACCGCCGGTTGATCGAGGGGAAGGAGGGCGGATGAATCCGCAGCCGGAGATCTCGCGAGGGGCTACCCCCGTGCGTGCGCAGGTGGGCGAGGTTATCTGGGTCAATGGGCCGGTGGTCAGGGCCCGAGGATCGCGTCACGTGGGGATGCTGGAGGTGGTCGAGGTCGGTGAGGAGCACATGGTGGGGGAGGTCATCGGTTTGGAGGGGGACGTCGCTACCGTCCAGGTCTACGAGGAGACCTCGGGGCTACAGCCGGGTGCCCCCGTCTTCGGGACGGGGCTACCCCTCTCGGTGGAGTTGGGGCCGGGTCTGTTGAGCAGTATCTTCGATGGCGTCCAACGCCCTCTACCGGTGCTCGAACGGCGCTCGGGTACCTTCATCGGTCGGGGGATCAAGGCCACGCCCCTCTACCGCAAGGCCTTGTGGCACTTCACCCCCGCCATCGAGGCGGGAGAGGTGGTGACCGGGGGCACGCTTCTGGGCCGCGTGCCTGAGACTCCGCTCATCGAGCACCGGATCAAGGTGCCGCCCCGTCAGATGGGCCGGCTCACCTGGGTGGCTCCGGAGGGGGAGTACACCCTCGTTGATCCTGTGGCGCGGATGGAGACGACCGGGGGAGAGCGGACGCTCACCATGCTGCAGCGGTGGCCCGTCCGCACGCCCCGCCCCTACGGCACCCGCCTCCCGCCCGAAGAGCTCTTGATCACCGGGCAGCGCGTGCTCGACTGCATCTTTCCTTTGGCCAAGGGGGGGACGGCTGCCATCCCCGGCGGCTTTGGCGCCGGGAAGACCGTCACCCAGCACCAGGTCGCCAAGTGGAGCGACGCCGATGTCATCATCTACGTCGGTTGTGGCGAGCGGGGCAACGAGATGACCGACGTCCTGCGTGAGTTCCCGCACCTCACCGATCCCCACAGCGGCCGTTCCCTCATGGAGCGGACGATTCTCATCGCTAATACCTCGAATATGCCCGTGGCGGCCCGGGAGGCGAGTATCTACACCGGGGTGACCCTCGCCGAATACTATCGGGACATGGGGTACCACGTCGCTATGCTCGCCGATTCGACCTCCCGGTGGGCGGAGGCGCTGCGAGAGATCTCCGGCCGATTGGAGGAGATGCCGGCGGAGGAGGGCTATCCCGCCTATCTCTCCGCACGCCTGGCCGAGTTCTACGAGCGGGCGGGGCACGTCGTGACCCTCGACGGCAGCCGGGGTTCGGTGAGCATCATCGGCGCCGTCAGCCCGCCCGGGGGAGACTTCTCCGAGCCGGTTACCCAGCATACGCGGCGCTTTATCCGCTGCTTCTGGGCTCTGGACAAGTCCCTGGCTTCGGCCCGGCACTTTCCCTCGGTCAACTGGACGCAGAGCTACAGCGAGTACGTGGAGGAGGTCGTAGGCTGGTGGGTGGTGCAGGGTCACGAGGGGTGGTATGCCCTGCGGGAGCGGGCGATGGAGCTCCTGCAACGGGAGAGCCGCCTGCAGCAGGTGGTCAAGCTCGTCGGCCCCGACGCCCTGCCTGACGACCAGCGCCTGATTCTGGAGACGACCCGTCTGCTGCGGGAGGGCTTTCTGCAGCAGAATGCCCTCGATCCCATCGATACCTACTCGACCCCGGCCAAGCAGGTGCGCCTCCTGGAGCTGCTCCTCTACTTTCACGAGCGTGCAGCCCGGGTAGTCGCTCTGGGCTGCCCTGTCATGGTCATCATGGCTCTGCCGGTGGTCAATACGCTCATCCGCCTGCGCACGACGGTGCCCAACGCTGCGCTGGAGCGTCTCGCTGCAGTGCGGGAGAGGATTGACGAAGAAGTGGACGCTCTGGAAAGGAAGTATCGCTGATGGGGAGGAGCGGCTACGGCGGGCAGGAGGTCAGTGGGGCGGCGCGCATCGAGGGCCCGATCCTGGTGGTGGAGGACGTCTACGGGGTGGGTTACGACGACATGGTGGAGATTATCGACGATCAAGGGCGCCGGCGTCGGGGGCGGGTGGTCGAGGTGGGGGAGGGTCGGGCTGTGGTGGAGGTCTTCTCGGGCACGACGGGCCTCTCCATCGAGGACACCCACGTGCGCTTTCTCGGCCGGCCCATGCACCTTCCCGTCTCCGAGGAGATGCTGGGGCGCGTCTTCGATGGTCTCGGTGAGCCCAACGACGGTGGGCCGGCACCCCTGGCCCGGCACTCGGCCGACATCAACGGGCAGCCTATCAACCCCACCGCGCGCGTCTACCCTCGCGATACCATTCAGACGGGGATCTCGGCCCTGGACGGCATGAACACGCTCGTTCTGGGCCAGAAGCTGCCCATCTTCTCGGGCAGCGGCCTGCCCCACGATCGTCTCGCGGCGCAGATCGTGCGCCAGGCCTCCATCCCCGGTCCTGGGCCGGGGGCCCAGGAGGAGGGGCGCTTCGCCGTGGTCTTTGCCGCGATGGGCGTGAAGCACGACGTCGCCGAGTTCTTCCGCCGCTCCTTCGTGGAGAGCGGCGCCCTGCTGCGGGTGGCCATGTTCCTCAACCTGGCGGACGATCCGCCCATCGAGCGCCTCGTCACGCCCCGTGTCGCCTTGACCCTCGCGGAGTTCCTCGCCTTCGAGCGGGGCATGCACGTCCTCGTCGTCCTCACCAACATGACCAACTACGCCGAGGCCCTGCGCCAGATCTCGAGTGTGCGGGGGGAGGTGCCCAGCCGCAAGGGTTATCCCGGTTACCTCTACAGCGATCTGGCCTCCCTCTACGAGCGGGCCGGGCGCATCGCGGGCAGCCCCGGCTCCATCACCCAGCTCCCCATTCTTACCATGCCCAACGACGACATCACCCATCCCGTGCCCGACCTGACCGGCTACATCACCGAGGGACAGATCGTGCTCGATCGGGCGCTCTTTCAGCAGGGGATTTACCCGCCCATCTACGTGCTGCCCTCCCTCTCGCGTCTGATGAAGGACGCCATCGGTCACGGGTACACCCGCGCCGACCATCCCCATCTGGCGGCGCAGCTCTACGCAGCCTACGCCCGCGTTCAGGAGGTGCGGGCCCTGGCCTCCGTCATCGGGGAGGAGGAGCTGGGGGAGGTGGACCAGCGCTATCTGCGCTTCGGTCGGGCCTTCGAGCAGGAGTTCGTCGATCAGGGTTCCGACGAGGTGCGCTCCTTCGAGGAAACTCTCAACTTGGGGTGGCGCATCCTCTCCCTGCTGCCCCGGGACGAGCTCTCGCGCGTTACCCCTGGCGAGCTCGAGCGTCACTACGGGAGGGGATGAGATGGCCCGTCTGCAGGTAGCGCCCACGCGCAGCAACCTTCTCAGCATTCGGGAGGATCTGGAGTTGGCCCGGGAGGGCTTTGAGATCCTGGATCGCAAGCGGGAGATCTTGACCGCGGAGCTCGTTGCCGTGGCGCACGATGCCGGCCGGCTTCAGGAGCGGGTGTGGGGGAGGCTCTCCGAGGCTTACCGGGCACTGGAGGGGGCGCAGCTCTCCATGGGGCGGGAGCGCCTGGAGTGGGCCGCTCTCTCGGTCGACGAGACGGTAGAGATAGAGCTCCGCCCTCACAGCATCATGGGCGTGGTGCTCCCCGTCCTGACGGCGCACGGCGCGCCTCCGGAGATCCCCTACGGCTTGGGGGACACCAGCGTGCTCCTCGACGAGGTCGTTGCCGACTTTCGGCAGGTCCTCGATCTCGTGCCCCAGCTGGCGGAGCTGATGACGACGGTTTGGAAGCTGGCCCGCGAGCTGCAGAAGACGCGGCGCCGGGTCAATGCCCTGCAGTACATCTTCATCCCGCAGTACGAGGAGACCATCGCCTACATCGAGAGCGCTCTGGAGGAGCGGGAGCGGGAGGAGATCTTTCGTCTCAAGCGTCTGAAATCTCAGAGCCGGCAAGCCGGTGAGGGCGCAGACGGCACCGCTGAGGATTGAGGGCCGCTCTCGTGGAAAAGGCCTGCCTCTCACGCCAAGGCGCCAAGAACGCAAAGGAACCCCAAATCGCAGACGATTTTCACGCTTTACGTTTCAGCACTCCCCTCCGCGAAACCACCCTGGTCACGATAAGTACGGGCTTTCCCTGGGCCTGCCTACGGAAAACCCTTGGCCTCTTTTCACCCCCCTTGGCGGACCCACCGAGCGGATTCGTGATCTGAGTGGATCTGGTTTCCTACTCCCTACTCCCTACTCCCTGATCCCTTCTCCCCCTTGTCAATTCCGCTCTGATCTCGTACACTACCCCTGATTCCCGATTCTATCTTGGAGGACATGCCCTATGCCGAAGCCTAACGTGGACCCGAACACCGACACGCGTGCCGTCGCGCTGCTCACCCTGCTGGCGCCCGTACCCTGGGTGCTGGCTGCGCCCACGACGGACGTCTCCGTCACGGGCCTGACCGCCGATTCGCGGTTGGTGAAGCCGGGATACGTCTTCGTCGCCGTGCCCGGTCTCAACGTCGATGGGCACGACTTCATCCCCGCAGCCGTGAGGGCGGGCGCGGTCGCCGTCGTCGGGGAGCGCCCGCGCGAGGCCCTGTCGCTGGAGGAGAGTCCCGTCTACGCCCGCGTCGCCGACGCCCGGGAGGCCCTGGGCTGGATGCACGCTGCCTGGTACGACTTCCCCTCCCGCCACCTGAGCCTCGTTGGGGTCACGGGTACCGACGGGAAGACGACGACCACCAATCTCCTCCACGCCATGCTCACCGCCGACGAACGTAGCGTGGGGATGATCAGCACCGTCAACGCCCGCATCGGCGACGCCGACTACGACACGGGGCTCCACACGACGACGCCCGACTCCGGGGACGTGCAGCGCTACCTGGCGGAGATGGTGGCGGCGGGCGCCGGCTTCGCCGTGCTGGAGGTAACCTCCCACGGGCTGGCCCAGCACCGGCTGGCAGGTTGCGACTTCGACGTCGCCGTCGTCACCAACATCACCCACGAGCACCTCGACTTCCACGGGAGCTACGAGGCCTACCGGGAGGCCAAGGCACGGCTCTTCAAGGGGCTGCGGGGCTCCCGCCGCAAGGGGGAGCAGGCGAAGGTCGCCGTCATCAACGCCGACGACCCGGGCTCCTACGCCTACCTGCGCGAGATACCCGCCGACTGGCAGATCAGCTACGGTATCGAGAGCCGGGAGGTCGACGTCCGGGCGGAGAACCTGCGCTTCGAGCCCGACGGCGTCCACTTCGAGCTGCGCAGCCCGTGGGGCGACGTCCCCATCGATACGTCCCTGGTGGGCGCCTACAACGTGAGTAACATCCTCGCGGCGGCCTCGGTCGCGCTCGCCCTGGAGGTGCCGCCCGCGACCGTCGCCGCCGCCGTGCGCGCCTTCGAGGGGGTGCCCGGACGGATGGAGCGCCTCGACGAGGGCCAGCCCTTCACCGCTATCGTCGATTTCGCCCACACCCCCAACGCCCTCAAGCGCGCCCTGGAGACTGCGCAGCAGATCAAGGCGGACGAGGGGCGGGTCATCGTCGTCTTCGGCTCGGCGGGCCTCAGGGATCGCGAGAAGCGCCGCCTGATGGGCCAGGTGGCGGCGGAGCACGCCGACCTCACCATCATCACCGCCGAGGACCCGCGCACCGAGTCGCTGGAGGCCATCGTGGCGGAGACGGCGCGGGCGATGGAGGCTGCCGGGTGCGAGGAGGGCGTCGACTTCCGGCGCGTGCTCGACCGCGGCGTGGCCATCCTCGAGGCGGTGCGCCTGGCCCGTCCGGGCGACGTCGTGCTCGCCTGCGGGAAGGGACACGAGCAGTCCATGTGCTTCGGCACGACGGAGTACCCCTGGGACGACCGTGAGGCGCTGCGCCGCGCCCTCCACGGCGAGACGTTGGACACGCTGCCCACCAGCGAGGCCTGATCCGATGACGTACTGCGTATTGCGTATTGCGTATCTCTTTTCCCCTCTCCCTGCTCACTCTTCACCCCTCTCTTCTCACTCCCCCCCTTACTCCCTATGTTAACCCTCGTCCACGACTGGCTGAACCAGTACGGCGGCGCCGAGCGGGTGTTGGAGCACCTCCACGCCCTCTACCCCGCCGCGCCCATCCACACGAGCATGTACTGGCGGGAGGGGCTGCCCGCGTCCTACCGCAGCTGGGAGATCCGCACCACCTGGATGGACCGGCTGCCGGGCATCTACCGCCACCACCAGCGCTACTTTCCCCTCTACGCTTTGGCCTTCGCCCGCCTGGATCTGCGCGGGGCGGGCGACCTCGTCCTCACCAACAAGAGCGGCTTCTGCCACGGCGTGCGCACGGGCGACGTCCCCCAGCTCTGCTACTGCCTGGCGCCCACGCGCTACGTCTGGGAGTTCGATGCCTACGCGGCGCGGGAGAGCCTGCCCGCGTCCCTGCGCCTGGCCCTGCGCCCCCTCGTGGCGCTCCTGCGCCGTTGGGACTACGCCGCGGCGCAGCGGGAGACGACCCACTTCGTCGCCATCTCCCGCGAGATCCGGGCGCGCATCCGCCGCTACTACGACCGCGATTCGGTCATCGTCCACCCTCCCGCGGACGTGGGGCGGCTGCGTCCGGCCCCTGCCCACGACGACTACTACCTCATCGTCTCCCGCCTCATCCCCTACAAGCGCATCGACCTCGCCGTCGAGGCCTTCAACCGGCTGGGACGGCGGCTGCTCATCGCCGGGACGGGGCGGGATCGTGAGGCGCTGGAGGCGCTGGCGGGGCCGAATGTGGAGTTCCTGGGTTACGTGCCCGACGCCGAGGTGGGCGAGCTCTACGCCCGCTGCCGGGCCTTCATCTTCCCCGGGCGGGAGGACTTCGGGATCACGCCCCTGGAGGCCCAGGCGGCGGGCCGTCCCGTCATCGCCTACGGCGCGGGTGGGGCGCTGGACACCGTCGTCGAGGGGGAGACGGGGACCTTCTTCC
>DAOTVC010000063.1:0-33751 GCA_034437215.1 Anaerolineae bacterium
CGCGCGCCTCTTCCAGCAGGGCCTGCATGGGCGCTCCCTGGTCCACGAAGGTGCGCACGTACCCCTCCCGCTCGGCGAGGGGCAGGATCTCCGCCAGCAGGGCGAAGGCGGCCCCATCTTCCCCCGCCATGTGCAGCGCGAGGGCCCGCAGAGCCCCGATGGGGACGAAATTCCAGCTGTGGTAGGTCTCCTCGAGGGAAGCCAGGGCCTCCAGTGCGGCCCCCGGGCGGCCCTGCGCCAGCCTCACCCGCGCTTCCTCCACGTTCAGAAGGTAGCCGGTGTGCTCCAGCCCTCGCCAGGGCTGCAGTCTCTCGCTCTCCTGGAGTTGCTGCAAGGCCGCGGGTAGATCCTCTTGTGCCAGAGAGAAGCGGATGCGGGTGACCAGGAGCTTGAGGACGGCCAGGGGGGAGACGGTGTGGGTGCTCTGAATGGCCTTGGCCTTGGCGAGGGCCTGCTGGGCAGCGCCGTACCGTCCCTGCGCCCGCAGGATGTCGATGAGGGTCATGTGAAGGCCGGCGAGGGCGGCCTCGTTGCCCCACTGCTCGGCCAGCCGCAGGCCGCGCTCTGCCAATGTGTGGGCGTTCTCCATCTCGTTCCGCTCGTAGGCCAGCTGAGCCATGCCCGAGAGGACGGTCGCCGCGAAGGGCAGGAGCTCGCCCTGCGCGTCGGTGGAGCGCTCGAGAGTCTCCTCGTAGGTGGACCAGGCACGCCGCAACTCCCCCTTGGCGATGGTCAGAGCCGCCTCCGTCGCCAGAGCCGAGACGCCCAGGTGGACGTTGCCGCTCTCCATCCCCAGCCGGCCCGCCTCGGCGAAGGCTGCTTCGGCCGCTGCCAGATTCCCCTGCAGGAGCTCTCCGCCTCCCAGCGAGAAGGTGACCACGCTGCGCGCCACGAGATCGCCCTCGGGTAGAAGTTCCAGCGCTCTGTGCCCCTGCCCGAGGATCTCCTCGGCATGGCCCTCCAATGTGGCGGCGTAGGCCCGGATGGTGGCGGCGTGCCCCAGCAGCTTCTCCCGTTCCTCTTCGTCGAGCTCCGGAGGAAGCGCGGACGCGGCGCTCTCCAACCAGCGCTCCACCTCCTGCAGATCACAGATCAGGGCGAGCGCCCAGGCGTAGTAGGTACTGAGCCAGGGGCGGCGTAAGATCAGCTCTTCCGGCAGGGCCTCCATCCAGCGTTGCAGGGTGACCAGCTGGCCGTGGGTCAGCCGGGCGAGGGCGTGGGCCTCCACCATCTCGGCTGCCCGCTCGTAGTCCCCGGCGGCGAGAGTGTGGTGCAGCGCCTCATCGATGTGGCCCTGTTCCTCGTACCACCGGCCGGCGCGCCGGTGGAGGATGGGAACCTCCACCTCCGGGCGGGTGCGCGCCCGGGCGCGCAGCAGGTCACCGAAGAGGTGATGGTACCTGTACCACCGCCGCTCCTCGTCCAGCGGGACGAGGAAGAGGTTGGCCTGCTCCAGGTACTCTAGCATCTCCTGTGCATCGTCGTGCTCCCCCTCCGGCAACCCCTCAAGGGCCTCACAGAGAGGCGCGCAGAGGCGGTTCAGGATCGCGGTGCGCAGCAGGAAGGTCTGCACCTCCTCCGACTCCCGCTGGATGACCTCCTCCACCAGATAGTCTAACACGTAGCGATGGCTGCCGGTGAAGGCGCGGACGAAGTCCCGGACGTCCCGGCGTCCTTGCAGGGAGAGGGCTGCCAGCTGGAGCCCCGTGATCCATCCCTCGGTGCGGGTCTCCAGCGCCGCCACGTCCCCCGGGGTGAGCGCCAGCCCCATGACCCCGATGAGGAAGGCGTGGGCTTCCTCCTGCGTGAAGCGCAGGTCGGCGGCGCGGAGCTCTGCGAGCTGCCCCCGGGCCCGCCACCGCGCCAGGGGGATAGGAGGATCGGTCCGCCCGGCCAAAACGAGGTGCAGGAGGTGCGGGGGCAGGTGCTCGACGAGGAAGGCCAACGACTCTTGGATGGGGGACGCTTCGATGTGGTGGTAGTCGTCCAGGATGAGGGAGAGGGGACGTTCCTGCTCCAGCAGGGCGTTGATGAGCCCCGTCAGCAGCGTCTCGACGGGCGGGGGTTGAGGTGACTGCAGCGCCGGGAGGAGGGACCGCCCGAGGTCTCCTGCGACCCGCTGCAGGGCGCCGATGACGTAGGTCCAGAAGCGGGCGGGGTCGTTGTCGCCGGCGTCGAGGGAGAGCCAGGCGACGGGGCGCCGGCGACTGTGGACCCAGGCGCTCAGCAGCGTCGTCTTCCCGAAGCCCGCCGGGGCGGCCACCAGCGTCAACCGGCGACCCACGCTGCCGTCCAGGCGCTCCAACAGCTGCGGGCGCTCCACCAGTTGGGGGCGCGGCGCGGGCACGTAGAACTTGGTCCTCAGGAGCGGCGGGACGATGCGTGCGGCACTCGAGATGGCGTTCATGGCTCTCCCCGGTAAGATCCTGCCCTATCCTGCCCTATCCTGCCTTATCTTACCACAAACCGCCCCGTTTCTAGAGTTTGGTAAAGAGAATTCTTTGAGGATACTGCGTACTGCGTATTGCGTAGAACCGTAGTACGCAGTATGCAATCCGTGGTCGCCTCTTACCGGCTCACCAGCCAGGAGGTCGCCAGCGTCAGGAGCTCGCCGCTGAAGTCCAGCCGTTCCAGCGCGACGGCGGCGGCGTCGTCTGCCGGCA
Source organism: Anaerolineae bacterium (assembly GCA_034437215.1). Classification (GTDB taxonomy): domain Bacteria; phylum Chloroflexota; class Anaerolineae; order B4-G1; family SLSP01; genus DAOTVC01. The sequence goes on from DAOTVC010000063.1 coordinate 2,664, forward strand.
GGTAGTGATGCGCCTCGGCTTCCCCCCAGATCAGCTTCGTCGTGGGGATCCCCGCGGCGTTGAAGAGGAGGTGCCAGCCGGTGCCGTTGTCCACCCGCAGTTGGGCCCGGCGTCCCAATTGCGCCGTCCCCGTCTCGAAGCGGTAGGTCAGGGGCCGGTCGGGCTCCAGGACGCCAAAGAAGAGCAGGCTGTAGCCGCGTCCGTTGCCCACGCTCTCCGCCGAGAGGACGCCCACCGTACGGGTGAGGGGGACGGTCGGCTCGTCGAGGTAGTGCTGCACCCCGGCGTGCCCGCGCTCGTCGGCGCCCCAGGCAGCGAAGAGGACGCTGCGCGCGGGCCGAAAGTTACTCTCCTGCCAGGTCTGTGCCAGCTCCAGCAGGAGCGCCACACCCGAGGCGTTCTGGTTGGCGCCGGGATAGACGATCCCGTCGACGCTACGCCCCACGTGATCGTAGTGGGCGCCTACGATGAGCACCTCGCCGGCGAGCTCGGGGTCCCGTCCGGGGAGCAGGCCCAGGACGTTGGCGGTGGTCGCCGTGCCCTCTGGCGCGCGCTCGAGGGACATGTACACCCGCACGCCCAGGGGTTGGGCCGCCGGCCCTGTCGTCAGGTCGCGGATCTTGAGCCCCGCCGTCTCCAGAAGGGCGTCGAAGGCCGGACGCGTGATCTCGAAGATCGGGATCTCCAACGGCGGCTCACCCTCCTGCGGGGGAAGTAACCGCCGGGTCTGGAAGGCCTGCACCTTCCGCTCCGAGACGACGATGAGTCCTCCCGCGCCCCGCTCCTGCAGGAGAAGCGCGTGCTCGAGAGGCTCCTCCACGTCCCGTTCCAACACCACGGCGCCGCCGAAGCGCAGCCGCCCCAACGCCGCGCTCCCCTGTCCGCCCGGGGTCTGCAGCCAGACGAGATCCCCCTCCACCGTACCCTCCCCCCCGACGTCGAAGAAGGCCTCCCGGTAGGTGAAGTCCTGCGGGATCTTTCCCCGCTCACCGGACAAGATCAGAACCGGCACCTCGCTCAGCCCCGTCGTGGAGATGGGGAAGTGCTGGAAATAGGTGAGGGTGTCGCTTACCGGGTCGCCCACCGGTTGCAGCCCCAGGGCCTGGAAGGCCTCGGCGACGTATGCGGCTGCTCTCTCGCCGCCCGGCGTGCCCGCTTCCCGTCCGGCGAAGCGCGGACCGCTCAACACCTCGACGTGTCCCAACGCCCGCTCTCCGTCGAAGCGGTCGCCAAGTTCCACCAGTTCGGAGGGTACCCCGGCGATGCGGGCGTGCTCCCGCCAGCCCTCCACGAAGGCCTCCCCCTCGACACCGAGTGTCTTTTCCAGCGCCCCCTCTATCTCCTGCTGCCGGGCGGCAGCGATGAGACGCCGCAGGGCGCGCTCCCCGTAGACCTCCACGATGTAGTCGACCACCGACCAGGCCTGGGCCGGAAAGAGCGCCGCCCGCTCACCCGAGAGGTAGGCGCGCGCGGGCATCTCGAAGAGCGGGATCTCGCCGCCGGCGCGTGCAGCGCCCTGGGCCGGCGGGCCGAAGCGCGCCGCCTGCCGGTGGCGCCCCAGCGGCAGGACCCGCGCGACGGCGTACTGAGCTACGCCCTCCCGCAGCCACTCGCTCTCCACGCCGGTTTCGAGGAGCGCCCGCTGCGCCAGCGCGTGGGCGAGCGCCGCCTCCACCGCCTCTCTGGCGGAGAGGTCCGGGAGCCAGAGCCTGATCCGCCCCTCCTGGGGGACCCAGACCGTCGTCTCTCCACTCCCCGGGGGCAGTGAGACCCGGAAAGTCGCCTCGTCCTCGTAGATCACCAGCCGGATGGGCGCGGGCAGGGGCAGACCCAGGAGACCGCGGAGCTCTTCCTGCACCCGCTCCGCCGTCTCCTGGACCGGTTCCAGCGCCCCGGCGTCCCATCCCACACCTTCGATCAGCAGCTCCTCGCCGGCGAGCAGGGTCCGGACGGGTCCGGCGTAGCGCCACCTACTTCCCTCGCGGACGAAGTGGGCGTCGAAGATCGCGCTCCGGGAGGGGCCGGGGGAAGCCTCCGTCTGCAGCGTCAGTGCGACGAGCGCTTCGCTGCCGTCCGGCTGCCAGCCGACGAGCCGAGCCTCGACCGCCTGGGTCACGCTCTCCTGCGCCTGCAGGCTCTCGAACCAGAGCTGCTCCTCGCGCTGCAGCTCGCTGTCGGCCTCCGTAATCGTGGTGAGGAAGAGATCCACGTCTCCCGCGGCGACGGCTGCCTCCCGCTTCTCCAGCGTTGCGTCGACCCCCATCTTCACGGCCCGGAGCGGCTCCAGCCTCGCGGCTCTCCAACCCGCCTCGAAGGCCGCCGGGGAGAGACCCAGGGCCTCCTGGAAGGCCTCCGCCTCGCTTCCGGTCCGGCCCCAGGCAGCAGCGAGCGCCGCCAGACCCGCGGCCCCGTGCTCCTCCAGCAGGTAGTCCACGGCGCTCCAGCTTGCCGCCCTGCACCCCTCTCCCCCGCTCGCCGCACAGAGCTCCGCCAGCGGGGTGACGACCTCCGAGCCGGCGAGCCGGGGTAGGTAGCGGCGGAGCGCGTCTGCCTCGTAGTGGGCGGGCAGCCCCTCCCAGAGCCAGGTCCCCTCGTCCAACGGCTGCCCCAACTGCGCCAGCGCCAGCGCCGCCAGCGCCGGCGTGAGAGGGTCGGTGTAGACGAGCTCCACGCGGTGCGGGACCACGACCCGATGGCGGAGCCCGTCCCCTGCCGCGGGGCTGTGGAACTCCCGTAGGGCCGTGACCCCGGAGTGGAGGACGACCTGGGTGCCGGTGATCGGCTCCAGCCCCAGGTCGGTCGTGAGGGCCGTGTAGGTCGCCTCCGCCTCCGCCAGGAGGGCTTCTGGATTGGCCTGTACCCCGGCGGTCCGGAAGAGGGTCAGCGTCTCCCCGGCGACGCTCTCCATGGCGTACCCGTCGAGGAGCCAGTGCCCCTCCTCCTCCACGAAGCGCAGATCGTAGGCGAGGGTCGTCGGCTCCGCGTCCCCCTCCCAACGGTAGCGCGCCTGGAGGGCGACCTCCGCCTCCTCCCTCCCCACCGTCACCGCCTCCACCCTCCAGTCCGCCTCTGTCAGCGCGCGCGACCGGAGGTCGTCGAACCGGCGCGCTTGCAGAGGTCGGGCGGCGGGTCTGATCCCCTCCAGGTAGGCCTCCCGATCCCCGGTGATGAGGGCCGCCTCCAGCCGCTCCACCGCCCGCGCCAACGCCACCTCCCCGTCGGCCAGCACGGCGAGGGCGTGGGAGGTGGCAACGCCCACGTCGCGCAGCTTGCCCAGGTCGATGGCCTCGCTCTTGTCACGGGGGCTGTGGTAGTTGGGATCGGGCCAGTAGATGAGGGTGGCGGCGGGGATGCCTGCCTGGTGGAAGGAGAGGTGGTCACTCCCTCCCACCGTTCTGGTGGTGGTACTGATGTCGTAGGTCGCGACCGCCTCCTCCAGCACCCCGACGACGGTGCCCGCTCCATCGATGTAAAGCTGCTCACCCGCTCCCACCATGTCCAGGTTGATGTTGGACAGGGTCTCCTCGATGGGCAGGGTGGGGTGCTCGACGTAGTAGCGGGAGCCGATGAGCCCCTGCTCCTCGGCGTCCCAGGCGGCGAAGAGGACGGAGCGCGCCGGGCGGAAGCCCTGCGCGTGCCAGCTGCGGGCGATCTCCAGGAGGACGGCGGGGCCGGAGGCGTTGTCGTTGGCGCCGCTCATGATCTCCCCGTCGGGCTCCCGTCCCAGGTGGTCGAAGTGCCCGCCGACGACGATGATCTCGTCGGCGTAGTCGGGGTCGCTGCCGGGGAGCAGCCCCAGGACGTTCCGCGCTTCCCCCTCTTCGGTCTCCTCCACCTCCACCGCCATGCGCACCGTCGTGGCGAGAGGGATGGGTCGGAAGCGGTAGGTGAGATCGTCGACGCTATAGTCGCTCCCCGCCAGCAGATCCGCCGCCACCTCTTCGGAGATGATGTAGGCAGGGAGGGTGTTCTCGACCCAGGCCGTCTGCCGCCAGCCGCCCCGGCGGAAGTAGTCGCTCTCCCGGTCGAGGAGCAGGAGCCCCTCCACCTGGTGTTCGATGGCCTCCCGGTAGATTTGGGGGTCGCGGCGGTAGTGGCAGAGGACGACCTTGCCGGTCACGTCCAGCCCGGTGTAGTCCTCCCCCTGGCACTCGTTGAGCCAGACGACCGGCCCCTCTCCCACACCCGCGCCCACGTAGCCGCCGGTGAGGGCGCGGTAGTCGACCCGATAGTCGTACCCGTCGCGATTGTCGTACCCGTCCTCCTGGGGGAGGGAGCCGTCGGTCGTGGAGATGCTCAGCTCGGGCGTGGTCACGATCTCGCCGTAGGGGACGGTGAAGTTCTGGAAGTAGGTCCCCTCCTCACCCGCGGGCTCCAAGCCGTAGGCCTCGAACTGCGCGGCGATGTACTCGGCCGCTGCGTGCCCCCCCTCTGTGCCCGGCTGGCGCCCGACCAGGGCGTCGCCGGCGAGGTAGGCGATGTGCTCCATGGCCTCCTCGACGTCGAAGGTGAGGGCCAGGATGGAGTAGCCCGTGACCTCCACGGGCGGCCCCACCACGATCTCCTCCGTCCCTTCGGGCTCGGTGGTGGGCGCGGGGCTCTCCTCGGACGGGGCGCCGGTCGGCGCTGCCGTCGCCCCCCCGGAGACGAGGGGCGCCGCGCCCTGTGGGGGCTCTCGCAGCAGGTCGAAGAGGTAGACGCCGATCGCCGTCTGGGCCAGGACCAGGACGACGATGAGCGCGATCAGCAGGGGGCGGAGACGCCGGTTGGAGCTCGTATTCATGTTCATGGGATCATCTTTCTATTCGTTGGTCGGCACGCTGTCCCAGACGCCCGCTCGCCATCGTGTAGATGGCAGGGTCGCCCTCCCGGTCAGAGACGTAGGCGATGCGTGCAGCAGGGGCTTCGGGGCGCGCGGGGGGCGGTGCCAGATCGGCCCGCGCCTCCGGTACGAGGGTCAGGTAGAGCGCCAACCCGCCGGTGACGAGCACAGAGAGCGTAAGGACGCCGGCGATGATGGCGAGGGTCCTGTCGGTACGGTTCATGGTCTCCCTTTACATAAGTCCAAGGTCAAAAGTCCAAGGTCAAAAGGCGGCTCCTGTTCAGACGATGCCCAAAGCTCGCCCCCGTTGTGCGGACCCGACCTCTTCCTTCGGGGTGCCTTCGTCCGCCTTCCCTGCGGTTTCGGCACGCCGTCGGTGCACGAGCAGGACCTTGTCCTTCAGTCGTTGGAGGAGGTGAAAGTCCTCCAGGCTGACGAGGGCCGCGGCGGGCCGTCCCGAGTTCTCGACGATATAGGGGGTCCGCCGACGCTCCAGGTCGTCGAGGACCTCCGTGACCGACGAGGCCAACATCGTCGTTGAGATGGTCTTTAGCATGGCAAACTCTTCTCCTCGTACGTCTAGTAACGCGGCTCCTGCGCGGCGGTGATCAAGGTGAGATTCACCACCTGGGTGGCCCGGCTCAGGTGTCCGGCGTCGATGGCCTCGGGCCGGTCGGCGGCGAAGGCGGGGGCGGGATCGCCCCAGGTCACCACCAGGGTGCCGAGATAGCCGTCGAAGCGCCTCTGGTACCCGTAGCGCACCGCGCCGCCCGACCGCACCTCCACGTCCAGCCGTCGCGCGCTGGACTCCAGCAGAGCCCTCAGGTTCTCCCGCGGTCCCCGATTCTGGATTACCAGACCTTTCCCTTCCGGTGTCCCCAGCCGGTCGAGGTGCAGGACCCCTGAGACGTCGTAGCTGTGGATGAAGCCGCTGGGCTGATCGGCGTAGAAGTGCGCGCCCGAGTAGGGGAGCTCACCACCGCCCCAGGCGGCGAAGAGCACCGAGCGGCGGGGCTGAAAGTCCTGGCCCTGCCAGAGGCGGGTGATCTCCAGCAGCGCCGCCACACCCGACGCGTTCGCATTCGCGCCCGGATAGAGCGTCCCGTCGGGCCCCACCCCCAGCCCGTCGTAGTGGCAGGAGACGATGACGAGATCGTTCTGCATCGCGGCGTCCGTCCCCTCCACCAGCCAGAGGACGTTGTGGAAGGTGACCTCCTCCGGCTCGCTCAGCGCCACCTCCATCCGCATCCGGACCGTCAACGGGTGGGCTTCCCACGCCCGCTCTGCGAAGTCGAGCGTCGCCACCTGCTCCCGGGCGTGTTCCAGGTCCCAGCCGTCGTTGGAGAGCAACACGTCTGCGGCCCGAGGGTGCAGGCGGAGGACGGGCAGGGCGGGGGACTCCAGGTAGGGTTGGGGGGGCGAATCGTGGGAGGCGATCTCGTGGCGCGGGCGGACGTCCTCGGAGACCAGCAGCACCCCCGCGGCGCCCCGGATCAGGGCCTCGGTGATGAAGTCCTCCGGCGCATTCCCCTCGAGGAGCAGCGCGATCTGCCCCTCCAGATTCAGCCCCTTGAAACGGTGGTAGAGGTCGCCGGGCACGTGCCCGGCGACCGGCGCGGGGAAGAGCACCAGCGTGACGGGGGCCTCCGCCTCCCCGCTGCCGCCGTGATGCTCCGTCGATTCGGCGTAGTCGACCAGGCGGGTGAAGACCTTGACGCGTTCCCCGCTCTCGTCCACCACGGCGAGCTCCGGCGCCTCCAGCGGGTGCACCATCGTCAGCGTGACCTGCTTGAGGAAGCCGCCGGGGGGCGGCGCTACCTCGTAGGTCTCCAGCGCCCCCGCGATGTACTCGGCGGCGCGCAGCGCCTCCTCCGTGCCCGGACCTCGCCCGCGCATCTCCGGCCCGCTCAGCGCCGCCACGTGGCGCCGGAGCTCCATCTCGCTCACCTGGCGGGCGAGGTTGCGGTAGGAGGGCGCGGGCCCCAGCGTCAGGATGACGTAGACGCTGGCGAGGGTGATCACCCCTGCCCCGGCAAAGGTCCGCCAGCTCAACAATAGGCCGGTGTTGAAGCGCCCGCGGGAGATGGCGCGGCGCAGCCCCTCTCCCAGGAGGTTGAAGCCCGTCACCGAGATGAAGAAGGCCAACGCCGTGTAGATTACCATCCAGGGGTAGGAGCGGGCGAAGGCGCGGGAGTAGGCCATCATCGCCCCCCACTCGGGCAGGGTGAAGTGGCGCACCCGCCTGACGTCCCCCTCGATGAGGGCTGACCCGCCGCCGATGTAGACGCCGATGAAGCCCAGCTCGCCCAGGATCATCAGCACCGCCCCCATCTCCAGGAGGGTGATGACAATGAGGGCCGGCAGGACGTTGGGCAGAACGTGACGCACCGCCAGCTCCAGCGGGGTCAGGCCGATGGCGCGCCCGCTGTCGAGATAGGGCTCCGGCTTGATGCGGATGAACTCCGCCCGCACGTACTGGGCGATCTCCCCCCAGCCGATGGCGCAGAGGGCGGCGATAAAGACGGGCAGCCCCTTGCGGATGTCGAGGGCGAAGATGAGGATCATCGCCACCAGCAGCATCGGCAGGGAGATCAGCAGCTGGACGGCGCCCATCACCAACCGGTCCACGGGGCGCCCCTCGTTCCAGCCCGCCACCCCTCCCAGCACCAGCCCCAGCGCCAGCCGGCCCATGGTGATGCAGGCGGCGGCGACGAGGGTGTTACGCGTCCCGTAGAGAAGCATGCTGAGGATGTCGCGTCCCAGCTGGTCCGTCCCCAGCGGGTATTCGGCGGAAGGAGGGAAGGGGGGCGCGCTCAGCTCCCCGTCCACGTACTGGACGCGCTGCCTGCCGTGGAGGTAGGGGTTCTGCGGCGCGAGGAGTGCTCCGAAGAGCACGCCGAGGAAGAGCACGAAGACGATGAGCCCGCCGACGAGGAGGGGGAGGTTGCAGCGCACCCTCCGCATCTGAGCCGGGCGCTCCCCCGACATCTCTTTTTCCGGCTCGTCGGCCACCTTCTCGGGGCGCCGGTAGGGGGCGTGCTCCTTCTCTAGCCTGGAGAGGTCGGCCCGCGGATTGAGCAGGCGAGAGAGAAGGTCGCGTACGATCACGCCGCCTCCTTTTCGTTGCCCTCGCCCTCACCGTTCCTGAGGCGCGGATCGATGAGCGGGTAGAGCAGATCCACGAGCAGGTTGAGGAGCAGGAAGGCTACACCCAGCCCTAGGGCCAGCAGTGCGACCAATTTCGCATCGCCGGCGTAGATCCCCTCCAGCATGAGGACGCCGATGCCGCTCCAGCTGAAGAAGATCTCCACGATGGGCAGGCTGCCCACGGCGAAGCGCAGGGAGACGACGATGGCGGTGAGGACGCTCACGCCCGCGTTGCGCAGGATGTGGCGCCGGAAGATGACGGCGCGGCGGAGCCCCTTGGCCCGCGCCGTCCGCACGAACTCGCGATCGAAAATCTCCGAGAGCGAGCTGAAGGTCACGCGGGTGATGTAGGCCACGGGCCGGGCCGCCAGCACGAGGGCGGGCGCGAAGATGTGGGGCAGGAAGCTCTTCCGATAGCTGATGACCAGACCGTGGATGGGGAAGAGACCGATGCCCGTCCGCTGGTAGACTTTGATGTCCGCGATCTGCAGGAGGAGCGCCAGGAGGAAGCTGGGGATGGAGACACCGATAACCGTCGCCGTGAGGGTGGGGAGGGCGACGACGGAGTGGCGCCGCGCAGCAGCCAGCCCCCCCGCGGCGATGCCCAGCAGGGCGGCGATCCCCAGGGTGAGCCCCAGGAGCTCGCCGCTCTTTGCGAAAGCCGCGCCCAGCACCTCCGCCGGGGTCGCATCCCGTGTTCGGAGCACCCCCCGCCCGATGTCCTCGAGGTCGCCGCGCAGGAGCTGCTCGAAGAGCTCCAGAGTCATCTCGAAGGCCGGACCCAGCGCTTCCCCTATTCGGAGCGGGCGCCCGGACGTCGTAGAGTTGCGGGCGAGGTAGATTCCCAGCATGGTGAAGAGGACAATGGCAAAGGCCACGACAGCGATGAAGGCCAGCCGGCGCAGCAGGAAGAGAAGCCCGGGCCACAGGCGTGGGGGCTCCGTCACTCCGGATCTCGGGTTTTCCTCGGTCATGGGCACCTGATTGATGGCTATGGGGATGCTACGGTTCGGCTATCAGCGTTCTTTCCCTACTATACTACCGAAAAAGCACCGGTGAGGTTCATGTCCATGCGGGTTGTCCATGCTCAACTTGGAAAAGTACTCTCTTTTGGGTTTTGGGCGGCGCTGCATGCAACGCCGCCCCCCACTTTTTAAAAGTGGTCTACATTTGCAATCGCGTTGAAACGTCCTACACTGAGACCATGACAACCACCAACGAACGACCATCCAAGGACGCCCGCACGGCCCTCCTCTTCTTTCCGGCCTTCGACTGGGCCATCTCCCCCACCCACCCGGAGCGGGAGGAGCGTCTGCTCTACACCAAGGACCAGATTGTCGAGGAGGGGGTGCTCGACCTCGAGGAGCTTGTCGAGTACACGCCGCGAGAGGCCACCGAGAAGGAGATCGCCCGCGTGCACATCCCCGTGCCCGACGTTCAGGCGCAGGCGACGGAGGCACACCGGGTGGCGGCGGGGGGCGCCATCACCGTCGCCGACGCCTGGCAGCGGGGGGAGGTCACCAACGGCTTCGCCATCATCCGCCCACCGGGGCACCACGCCATGCGCGTCGTCCACGGTAACCGGGGCTTCTGCAACGTCCACAACGAGGCGGTCATGGTCGCCCACCTGCGCCAGACCTACGGCATCCGGCGCGTCGCCATCATCGACACCGACGTCCACCACGGCGACGGTACCCAGGACATCTTCTACCACGATCCCGACGTGCTGGTCATCGGCCTCCATCAGGACGGTCGTACCCTCTATCCCGGCAGCGGCTTCATCGGGGAGTTGGGTGGGCCGGGCGCCTTCGCCCGCAACCTCAACGTTCCCCTTCCGCCGGGCACCGGTGACGAGGGACTTTTCTACGCTCTGGAGAACTTCGTCCTCCCCGTGCTGGAGGAGTTTCAGCCCGAGCTGCTCATCAACTCGGCGGGGCAGGATAACCACTACTCCGATCCCCTGGCGATGATGCGGGTCTCCGCGCAGGGCTACGCGCGTCTGAACGAGCGCCTCGCGCCCGACATCGCCGTCCTGGAGGGGGGCTACTCCATCCAGAGCGCGCTGCCCTACGTCAACCTGGGGATCATCCTGGCCATGGCGGGCCTGGACTACAGCCACGTGCAGGAGCCCGACTACGATCCCGCGCAGCTGCGCGCCTCGGAGCAGGATCTGGAGGTGGTGCGCAACATCGTCAAAGAGTTGCAGGCTGTCTGGGAGCAGCCCGACCGGGTCCTTCGCCAGATCTACCCGCATCTGGAAGGCGAGACCCACTCCCGCGAGAAGCGCATCTACTACGACACCGACGGCATCCTGGAGGAGCAGGTGGAGACGGTGCGCCTCTGCAAGACGTGTCCCGGTTGGCTGCACATCGACTCCCGGGCCCGCAGCGAGCACTTCGGCAGGCGGCGTATCTGGTCGATGAGCATCCCTCTCTACGCCTGCCCGCGCTGCACGGGTGAGGCGCGCGAGCGCTACAAGGCGCTTGTGCACGAGGGGGGTGAGGCGTACAATTGGGTTTACCTGCAGGACCGGCCTGCAGATGTCTACCAGCGCTACGCTCCCGGCACAGGCGAAGAACTCGTGTGGGCGTAGCATGAGAAAGGAGCTCTAAGCAAGATGGCGAACTGGCAACACTGTAGATTACAGGGAAATCGTGTCACCTTTCTGGGCGCTCGAGGTGTCTTCGAGAACAAGAAGGATGCTCACATGAGCGCGCGCGCCGCCTTCGACACTCTCGAGGATGAGGGCTGGGAGCTGGTCACCGTCCTGCCCGATCCCGAGGGGGAGGGCGAGTTCATCTACTTCTTTAAACGACCCGTCTCCGAGTAGGAGATATCCATGGATCGGCGCAGACGCCGTCGCTTGATCTACGGTATCGCCGCCGGCGTTGCCCTCAGCCTGCTCTCGCAGGCCCTGCACCGGGCGCGCCGTCGCCGTTACAGGTTGGCCCACCACATCAACCGCGAGACCTGGGAGGCCCTGCAGGATCTGCCCGTCCCGGCCCGCTCGGACTACCTGACGGTGGGGAACGTGCGGCTGCACACGGTACTCGCCGGACCGGAGGATGGCCCTCTGGTCGTTCTCTTGCACGGCTTTCCCGAGAACTGGTACAGCTGGCGCCACCAGATCCCCCTGCTCGTCGATCTCGGCTATCGCGTCGCGGTACCCGATCAGCGGGGCTACAACCTCAGCGACAAGCCTGACCCTCTCTTCGCTTATGCTCTCGATCGCCTTACCGGGGACGTTATGGGCCTCATCCGCGCTCTCAAGCGGGAGAAGGCCACCATTGTCGGTCACGACTGGGGTGGCGTGGTCGCCTGGCGCTTCGCCATGGACTATCCCGAGGCGGTGGCGCGGCTCGTGGTGATGAACGCGCCCCATCCGGCGGCCTACGCGCGGGAGCTGCGTGAGGGCTGGGAGCAGCGGCTCAAATCGTGGTACGCGCTCTTCTTCCAGATTCCCCTGCTGCCCGAGGCCCTTCTCGGCTTCTCCCCCAGGGCGACGGCGCGCCTCTTCTTCGAACGGATGGTGGAGCGCGAGGGGGCCTTCTCCGAGCAGGATCTGGTTTACATGGCGACCGCCTTGGCCCAGCCCGGCGCCCTGCGTACGATGATCAACTGGTACCGGGCGGCGCTGCGCCGGCGGAAGAGCTACGCCGCACGCCCCATCGAGACGCCCACGCTCCTTATCTGGGGCGAGGAAGATCCGGCGCTGACCAAGGCCCTCACCTACGATTTGACCGGGTGGGTGCCCCATCTGCGGGTGCGGTACGTCCTGAACTGCGGCCACTGGGTGCAGAATGAGGCCCCCGAGGAGGTGAACGCCGAGCTGCGGGACTTTTTTAACCCGTTGCACGACCGCGTTCAGAACTACCCTTGACAGATTTCAGCGAACGTGTATAATACGTATCGTTGATGCGGGGTGGAGCAGTGGCAGCTCGTTGGGCTCATAACCCAAAGGTCGGCGGTTCGAATCCGCCCCCCGCTATATTTTTTTGGCGAGGTAGCTCAGTGGTAGAGCAGGGGACTCATAAGCCCTTGGTCGTAGGTTCGAATCCTATCCTCGCCATATGGGCAAGCGCTCAACGGGTCGTGTGCAGGCACACGGCCCTTTTTTGTTTGTTGAGAATGATGCGGGGAGAAGAAGATGGGAATTCCTTCGCCTGTTGACCTTGCCAACGCGGTCTCTGCTTACGCCATGATCTTCGCCGGAGTGACGGGGCTCCTGCTGGCATCCCTCATGCAGCGCCAGCCCCTGCGCTGGATGGCGGTCTATGCCGGGGTCATCGTGACCGGCTTCGCCACTGTCTGGTTTCACGGCTTCGGGGAGCAGTTCTTCCCCAGCGTCGTGGACATCGGCACGAATCTGCTGCTGACCTGGCTCCTGCAGGGCGCCGTCCTGGGGGACTACTACGCGCCCCGCACCCGGCGTTGGATTATCGCCGTCTCCGGTGTCGTCAACCTCACCTTCGTGATCTGGAAGTATGCCATCCAGGACGCCTACTACCGCATCTACGCCATCCCTCTGGGGGCGAGCGGGGGCTTTCGCGTGGGGGAGGTCATCCTCATCTCCAACTCTCTGCTGGTCACGCTCCTCTTCTACCTGCGCCGCAAGAGGGTCCCGGTCCGCGCTCGCCCCTTGCTCTACGTGGTGACGGCGACCTTCATCTTCGGCGCCCTCCTCGCCGGCGCCTCCAACCACGAGGTCGGCTATCAGGTCCTCGCTTACCACGCGACCTGGCACATCGTCGGCGCCTTCGGCTTCGTCTTCTTCTGGGCCTTCAACCACGTCCGCTTCTCCCCTTCTCCATCTGCGGAGCGGCAGCGCGAGCCGCTGCTCGACAGCCGGTTGTAAAGAAGCGCCGAGGCGTGCCTGCTAAACCGACTTACCGGCTGCGCTTCTTCTTCGATGCCGGTTCCGGCGTCTGCCTGTGGGCCGGCAACGAGGCTGCGCGCGAGCGCTTCGGCTATCCCGTACTCCTCACCGCTCTACCCCTGGATGACGCCCTTCGTGCAGCAGGGCAAGCACTGATCGAGGCTTACGACGGCGCCCTCGATTGGAAGGCTCCCACCGCTCCTCCGCGTTGGAGTGAGGACGCCTGCCGCGCCTTCGATGGGCGGGTCCGGGCCTTCGTCGCCCGGCTGCGCGCCCATCTGGGGCCGGAGTTCGCCATTGATCTGAGTGACTACCGTCCTCTCGTTGTTGAAATCTAGTCCCCGTCCAAGGAGGATACAAACGTGCAAATTGTCATCGACCGCCCTTACAGTGAGTTAGTCGACCGTTTCTTTGAACGCCACGCCGGCCTGCCCCACGAGCTCTACCTCAAGGAGAAGGAGGTGGTCGTGGTTCTGGACGAGGATCTGTTGCCGCCCGAGACGTTGCAGGCGGTCGCGCTGCACCTCCGCTATCTCGATCTCTTCACCTGGGATCTCGGTGAGATCGATGACGTCATCTTCTGGGAGCGACCGGGCAAGTTCGATGCGCTCGTGGAGGACTTCGCCGCTCTGACCCGGGATATGGAGTATGAGGTGTTGGCGCCCCTGGAAGCCCGCGGTTTCCTACTGGCGGGTCTGATTGCCAAGGCGCTGCACCTGCCCGTCCTGCCCATCCGCAAGTACAAGCCCTTCTACCGTCGCTTTTCGGGGACGAAGGCTGACTTCACGAACTGGCAGGGGGAGGCGGAGACGCTCTTCGTCTTCCGGCGCCCACCGCTCCTGGAGAAGCGGGTGCTCGTCGTGGATGATCTCATCGAGACGGGCAACTCCCTGGAGGCCGCGGTGAGGGCGCTGGATGTCCTCGACTGCGAGGTGGTAGGGGCCTTCTATCTCTGCGATGTTACGACAGGCGAGCGGCGGGCGGCCTTCGACTTCCCCATCCGCGCCTTCGTGCGACCCGGTTTGAAGCTGCCCGGGGAGTAGAGGGTGAAGCGTGACGCTTCTACCCCGTCACGCTTTACGCTCTCTTGACTGATCCGGACGAGTGTGGCTCAGACGCCCTTGACCGGAACTCTCCTACCAGCGCCTACGGCCTTGCGGCCCGCCTACGCGGGCGCCAACTCGCTCTCCGCGTCGGCGCAGGCCGACGCTCGGCGCGCGTAGCGCGCCCCAGGGAGGGACTTCAGTCCCGACCTTACGGCGTCCTTTCGAATCTCACGACCGGATCAATAGGATCTCGGCCAGCTGTCCCGCGATCTCCTCGGTGGACCCCTTGAGGAAGATCCGCTTTCGCTCCCGTGAGGGGGCCTGATCCAGCCCCGAGACGGTGGTGGGCGAGCCCGGTGTGCCGATGTAGGTCTCGTCCAACTCCAGGTCCGCCTTCGTCCAGACGGTGACCTGCTCCGGCTCGAAGGCCCACGCCTTGCGGGTGTAGTCCATAAAGCGGGGCTCGTTCGCCGCCGTCTTCACGGAGAGGACGGCGGGCAGCGGGACCTCGAGGATCTCGTGTCCCCCCTTGATCTCCCGGCGCCCGCGCACCACGCCCCGCTCTCGATCGACCTCGGCGTCGGCGACCACCGTCACCTGTCCGGCGTCCAGCCACTCCGCCAACCCCGCGGGTACCTGGCCCGTGGCGCCGTCGGAGGACTCCTCACCGCAGACGATCAGATCGACGTCCCCCAGCTTCTCCACGGCTTTCGCCAGCGTGTAGGTGGTCGCCAGCGTGTCGGCGCCGCCGAAGGCGCGGTCGCTGAGGAGGTAGACGTGGTCGGGCCCCATGGCGAGCGCCACGCGCAACCCTTCCTCGAAGAGGGGTGGACCCATGGCGAGGATGCTCACCCGCCCCCCGTACCGCTCCTTGAGGCGCAGCGCCACCTCCAGGGCGTTCATGTCGGGTGGGTTGATCTCGGAGCGCGCGCCGGTGCGGACGAGACGCTTCGTCTCCGGGTCCACCCGGATCTCCTCGGGCTTCGGCACGACCTTCACGCAGACGACGGTGTGTAGCATGGGACCTCCAATACAGTTGCGAGTTGCGAGTTACGGGTTGCGGGTTGGCTTCTCAAGATTCTTCGAAAGATAGACGATGAAGCCGCCAATCAGGCGTCCGGTCTCCGTTGCCAGGGCGTTGAGCTGGTCAAATTGGGGCCGGGTGATGTAGCCCTGGTCGAGGGCGACGTAGGCTTGAGCGCGCACCTCACCACAGGAGCCTCAACTTTAAACTTTTAACTTTCAACTCGTAACTTCTTTATCAACGCCGGTACGATCTCGTGCGCGTCTCCCACCACGCAGTAGTCCGCGTAGTCGAAGATGGGCGCCTCGGGGTCGCTGTTGATGGCGATGACGGTGTCGGCCTCCTGGATGCCGACGACGAAGTGGAAGGCGCCGCTGATCCCGCAGACGATGGCGACCTGGGGACGGCAGATGACGCCCGTCTGCCCGATCTGGCGCTCCCGCTCGATGTGCCCCTCGTCTACGGGCGGGCGGGTTCCCCCGACGTCACCCCCCAGCAGCCCGGCGAGCTCGCGGAGCATGTCGAAGTCGCCCTCCACGCCCCGTCCCCCCGCCACCAGGACGGAGCACTTGGTCAGGTCGACCCCCTCCCCGACGGCCCGCTCGACGACGCGGGTCTGGATGGCCTCCTCGTCGAGCGTCACGGGGAGCCGGAGCAGCTCCCCCTTCCGGCCGGCAGCGACCTCCGCGGGTGGGAAGACGCCCGGGCGCACCGTCGCCATCTGCGGACGATGCTCGGGCATCTCGATGAGGGCCAGGACCCCGCCGCCGAAGCCGGAGACCTCGCTGACCAGCACGCCCGTCTCCGGGTCGAGGCGGAGGTCGGTGCAGTCGGCGTTGAGCCCCGTCCGCAGCCGCACGGCGAGCCGTCCCGCCAGGTCGCGCCCGTTAGGTGTGGCGCCCAGGAGGAAGACGCTGGGCTTGTGGGCCAGCAGCGCCTCCGCGGCGACCTCCGTGTGGGCCTCGACGGTGAAGGGGGAGAGCAGCGGGTGCTCCGCCAGCACGACGGCATCGGCACCTTGGGCGAAGGCGTTTCCGGCGAGGTGCGCGACCTCGTGGCCCATCAGCAGCCCCACCAGCCGCCAGCCCGCCTCGTCCGCCATCTCCCGCCCCCTGCCGAGGAGCTCGAGGGAGACGTCCGCCAGCCCCTCCTCCGACGCCTCCAGGAAGACCCAGATCGCGTCAGCGGCTTCTTCGACGTTGTAGAGTGACTTGACCAAGTTGACCTCCAGGCAAAGAGTTCCTATTGCGTATTCCGTACTGCGTACTGCGTATTGCGTTCAGTTGGGAAGAGGCGGGGTGCGTTCCAGAATAGTCGATGTTGTTGTGTACGTCTCCTCCTGCTCTTTTATTCTACTGCCAGAGCGCTCAGCCTTGATGATAGTGAGGAGGATACGAATGATCTCCGTAAGCAACTCAATTCGGTGCTCACTTACCGGCGGTGAAAGGATAGACCGACCTTGATGGTACCACCCTCTCGCTTCTCTGGCGGAACCGAGAGCGTACTCGTAGAACCGGATACGATCCTTTACAGAACTGCGGCTGTACCCTTCTGCCACGTTTGCAGCGATAGAACCGACCGAGCGGTAGAGTTGATCGGCCAGCCCCCAGGTTCTTCGGTCCTGATTGAGCTTCGAAACGTCCCGCCAGCTCAGATCTCCCAGAAAGAGAGCCATCCGATAGACCTTTATGCGCCAGAGCGGGTCTCTCTTGAAGGTCTCAGGTATGCCATCCAGCCAGTCAGAGTAGTTCACGAGTCTCGTTTATCCGATACGAAGTACGCAGTACGCAATACTAATCGTTCAATCTTCGGGCAGTGATCGTTCCGCGATCTCCGCCACGTCCAGCACCTGCAGCCCCTCGATCTTCCGCGCCTTCAGGCTGTCCTCGAGGCAGGCGATGCAGTAGGGGCAGGCGGTGGCGAGGATGTCCGCTTCCGCTGCCAGGGCCTCCTCCGCCCGCAGGTCACCGAAGCGCTCCCCCGCGTCCGTCTCCAGCCACATGCGCCCGCCGCCCCCGCCGCAGCAGAGGGTATCGACGCCGCGGCTCTCCATCTCCACCGGCTCCAGCCCGGGGACGGCCTGCAGCACCCGCCGCGGGGCCTCGACCTCCTCGTTGTGGCGGGCCAGGTAGCAGGGGTCGTGGAAGGCGACCTTCAGCGCCACCGGCTCCTCGAGGGTCAGCCGCCCCTCCTCGATCAGTTGCGCCAGGAACTGGGTGTAGTGCAGCGGCTCGAAGCCCTCGCTCACCTCGGGGTAGTGGTTCTTGAAGGCGTCGTAGCTGTGGGGCGAGGTGGTCAGCAGGCGGGTCACCCCCTTCTCTCGCAGGCGTGCCGCGCTCTTGGCGGCGAGCTCCTCGAAGAAGGGGCGGTGGCCCAGGTCGAGGGCGTCGGCCCCACTGGGCGGCTCCTCCTCCCCCAGCGTGCCGAAGGAGACGCCCGCCGCCCGCAGCAAGCGGACGAGGGCGCGGGCTACCTGCTGGGCCCGGCGGTCGTAGGCGGCGGCGCTCCCCACGTAGTAGAGGATCTCGTGCTCCGCCGGGTCGAAGGTCGGGAGGTCGAGGTCCTTGGCCCACTGCGACCGCTGCGAGGGCGGCTGCTCCCAGGGATTCTCGTTCCAGAAGAGCGACCAGAGCACGGAGGGGAGCCCCTCGGGCGCCGCCCGGTGCTTCCACGCCAGCGCGCGCAGCCCGCGGACCACGTCGGCGATGGAGACCCCGCGCGGGCAGTAGGCCTCGCACTTGGCGCAGGTCGTGCAGAGCCAGAGGGCGTCGGAGTTGTTCTCGAAGCCCAGCTGGGCGCGCCGGATGAGCGTCCGTACCGAGACGGTCTCCTCCTTCACCAGCCCCCAGGGACAGGTCGCCGTACAGACCCCGCATTGGAAGCAGAGCGCCGCGGCACCGTGGGTGAGCTCCAGCAGCTCCTCCCAGAGCTCGTCGTTGATGACAATCGGGCGGTCACAGGGTTCCATGCTTCCTCCGGTTCCTATTCACGTTTCACGCCTTCACGTTTTACGACCTCGTCCATCTCGTGGAGCTTCTCGGCGAACTCCTTGCCCTCCGCCGCACTGATCCAGCGCAGCTGGAGGCGGTCGGGGTCCAGACCCTTCCGCACCAGCTTCTTGTGCCAGCGTTGGAAGCGCTTCTCCGTGAAGCGGTTGGCGTAGTTGTAGTGGCAATCGGAGCCGTTATCGGTCAGGCGGCAGCCGGTGACAAGCACCGCACCCGCCCCCTGCTGGAAGGCCCGGTTGATGAAGGCCTCTTCGAAGCGCGCCGAGCACATCGTGCGGATGATGCGCGAGGAGGTAGGGTACTGCCGCTTCTCGATACCTGCCAGGTCGGCCCCGGCATAGGAGCACCAGTTGCAGGTGAAGACGAGAACCTTCTCCTCCGGGCGCTGGGCCAGCGCCGCGTCGATCTGGGCCAGGACCTGCTCGCGGGTGAAGTAGGGCATGTCGATGGCGTCCACGGGACACTCGGCGGCGCAGTTGCCGCAGCCCATGCAGGCCGCCTCGGCGATGCTGATGGCGCCCGGCTTGCCCCGCTCGCCCACCTGCTCGATGGCGTTGAAGGGACAGACCTGGACGCAGCGCAGGCAGCCGATGCACTTGTCGGCGGTGTAGCGGGCGGTCAGCGGCTCCTTCTCGATGACGCCGCGGGCCAGAAGCGCTCCCGCCTTGCCCGCCGCCGCCATCGCCTGGGCCATCGACTCTCGCACATCCTTCGCGCCCTGGGCTGCCCCCGCCAGGTAGACGCCCTGCACGGCGGTCTCGACGGGTCCCAGCTTGGGGTGGAGCTCCATGTAGAAGCCGTCGGCGCTGCGGGAGAGTTTCAGCTGGTCGGCGAGGCTGTCCTCGGTGGGGCGCAGGCCGGTGACCAGCACCAGCAGGTCGGTGGGGATGCTGAGCTCGGCGTTGAGGAAGTGGTCGTAAAGACGGAGCTGCCCCTCCTCGAAGCGGAGCGCCTCCTGGGGCGGGAGGCTGTCGTCGTAGCGGAAGAACTGCACCCCCGCGCGCATGGCCTTCTCGTAGAGCTCCTCGGCCTGCCGGCTGTAGGTGCGGATGTCCTTGCTGACGACGCGCACCTTCTTCCCCATCCGCCGCAGCTGCAGCGCCTGGCTGATCATCGAGGTGCAGCAGTAGCGCGAGCAGCCCATCTCCCCCTGGCGCGACCCCACGCAGGAGATAAACGTGACGCGTTCCGCGTCAGTTAAAAGTTCAGGGTTGAAAGTTGAAGGTTCTTCGCTTGCGACGAACTCGGAACCTTCAACTTGTAACTTGTAACTCAGTGCCTCTTCTAGCTCCAGATTCGTGATCACCCGTTCGTCGTCCCCGTACCCGAACTCCGCCGGCGCGTAGGCTTCGCTCCCCGTGGCGACGACGACGGCGCCCACCTCCAGATCCTCGCCGCTGCTCAGATGCACGAGGAAGCTGCCCACGACGCCGCCGATGGTCTCCACCTCCGTTTCGGTGTAGATGTGGACGCCCGTCTGGACCAGTTCGCGCTCCTTGGCCTCCACGATACGTTGCGCGAGGAGGTCCGCCGGCGCGACGTGCTCCAGCCGCCGCAGCAGGCCGCCCAGCGACCCCGCCCGCTCGACGAGGTGGGTGTCAAAGCCCTGGCGGGCCAGCGCCGCTGCTGCCGTCATCCCGGCGATGCCGCCGCCGATGACCAGCGCCCGCTGGGTGAGGGGCAGGTGGCTGATCTCCAACGGCGCCAGCCGGCGGGCCTTCTCCACCCCCATGTCCACCATGTCCATGGCCTTGACGGTGGCGGCCTCCTTCTCGAACTTGTGCACCCAGGAGTCCATGTTGCGGATGTTCGCCATCTCCAGAAGATAGGGGTTGAGCCCCGCGCGGAGGAGGACGCCGCGGAAGATGGATTCGTGGGTCTTGGGCGAGCAGGCGGCGACCACCACGCGGGTGATCCCGTGCTCGCGGATCGCCTCCTCGATCTCCGCCTGGGTGTTGCCCGCACAGGAGAACATCTGGTGATCGGCGTGGACGACGTCGGGCAGCAGCAGGGCGTGCTCGACCACGCGCTCCACGTCTACCACGCCGGCGACGTTGCTGCCGCAGTGGCAGACGAAGACCCCGACCCGGGGCGTCTCGACGCCCGCCACGGGCTCCACGTCGAGGGGCTCGGGCCAGTAGCGCTCGGTGAGGTGGCCCAGGGCCATGGCCGCCGCACCGCTTCCCTCGGCGACGCTGTCGGGGATGTCCTTGGGGCCCGAGACGCAGCCGGCGGCGTAGACGCCCGGTCGCGTCGTGGCGACCAGCCCGCCGTGCAGCTCCTCGGCGCGGATGAAGCCGTCGGCGTCCAGCTCGATGCCCAGCCGCTCCGCCAGCTCCGCCAGCCCCTCCGGGGGCGTCACGGCGTTCGCGAGGACGACCATGTCGAACTCCTCGGTGACGCGCCGGGCGCTCTCCGTGTTCTCGTAGGTCACCTCCAGCGTACTGCGTACTGCGTACTGCGTATCTTGCCCCTCACTCTTTGGCCCCTTGCCCCCTGGCTCTTGCTTCGCCTCGATACGCGCCGGACGCCCGCGGACGAACTTGGCGCCGGCGTCCTCCGTGCGCTCCCAGAAGCCGTCGAAGCCCTTGCCATAGGCGCGGACGTCCATGTAGAGCACCGTCACGTCGTCGACGCCGTGGTCGAGGGCCTGGTAGGCGTGCTTGATGGAGTACATGCAGCAGAAGCGGGAGCAGTAGCGGTGGAAGCGGTGGTCCCGCGAGCCCACGCAGAGGACGAAGAGGATCTTCTCGGGATGAGCGCGGTCGGAGGGGCGGATGATCTCGCCGCCCGTCGGGCCGGCGGAGTTGATGAGCCGCTCGAACTCCATCGCCGTGAGGATGTCGGGGTGGGTCCCGTAGCCGTACTCCTGCATCCGCCGCGGATCGAGCATGTCGTAGCCCACGGCGACGATGATGGAGCCTACCTTGCGGCTGACGACCTGCTCCTGGGGCATGAGGTAGTCGATGGCCTTGGGCGGGCAGGCCTCCAGGCAGCGGGTGCAGGGGAGGTAGTTGGGCGGCTCGTTCATGCAGCGGGCCATGTCGATCATGTAGGGGCCGGGCGCCGACTGGGGAATGGGGGTGTAGATGGCCTTTCGTACCGCCATCCCGGAGTCGTACTCGTTGGGCAGGAAGATGGGGCAGACCTCGGCGCAGTCACCGCAGCGGGTGCACTCGTCGGTCACGTAGCGTGCCCGCTGGCGGATCTGCACCGTGAAGTCCCCCGGCTTGCCCTCGACCCCGTCCACCTCCGCCAGGGAGAGGATCTCGATGTTGGGGTGGAGATCCACCTCCGACATCTTGGGGGCCTCGATGCAGATGGAGCAGTCGAGGGTGGGGAAGTTCTTGTCCAGCACGGCCATCACCCCGCCGATGGTCGCCTCCCGCTCCACCAGGATCACCTTCGCGCCCGCCTCCGCCAGATCGAGGGAGGCCTGAATGCCCGCTATCCCGCCGCCGATGACCAATATCGAATCGCTCATTTCACCTACTCCGTTCAAAGTTGCGAGTTATGAGTTCCAAGTTGGACCACTCAGGACAGACTACACCGAAATCACTTCGACTGAAGCTGGCAACCTTTAACTTTCAACTTGCAACTCGGAACTATATTCGTACCCCGCTGCGAACGCCTTGAGGTTCAACGGCAGGATCTTGGGACGCAGCGTCTCCTCCAGCGCCCGCTCCATGGCCTCCCGGCTCACCACGCCTGTCACCGCGGTGAAGTAGCCCAGCATGATGACGTTGGCGACGATGCGCCGCCCCAGCTCCTCCGCCAGCCGTGTGGCGGGGATGGGGTGGACCTGGTCGCCCTTCTCCGGCATCACCAGATCCCCGTCGATGAGGATCATGGCCTCCGGCTTCGCCGTGGGGCGGAACTTGGTGTAGGCCTCCTGTGACATGGCGACGAGGATGTCGGGGCGCTCCACGAAGGGGTAGTCCACGCGCCGGTCGGCGACGACAACGTTGGCGCTCGAGGCGCCGCCCCGGGCCTCCGGACCGTAGGCCTGGGTCATCACCGCCTCCTTGCCGTCGTAGAGCGCCAGCGCCTTCCCCAGCAGGAAGCCCGCCAGACCGATGCCCTGTCCGCCGAAGCCCGAAAGACGGATCTCCTTATGCACGTACACCTCCTAAATCAGTCGCAAGTCGAAGGTCAACACGTCGTCACGTTCACACGTTCTCACGATCCACCGGCGCGTACGCCGGCTTGTTCCGGTTCACGAAGTTGCCGATGTAGATGGGGCGCTCCTCCCGCAGATCGATCTCCAGACCGTCCATGGGGATGTCGCGCGCCAGGACGCAGCGCTCGCGGTAGAGCTGCAGCTCCTCCAGACCGTCGAGGATGGCGTTGGACTTGCCGAAGCCCACGGGGCAGGCGGAGAGGATCTCGATGAAGCTGAAGCCCGGTTTGGTGAAGGTGTGGAGGATCTCCTCCTTGACCTGGCGCACGTGCAGCGTGGTCCAGCGGGAGACGTAGTTGGCGCCCGACGCCGCCAGCAGGTAGGGGAGGTTGAAGGGGTGCTCGGGGTTGCCGTAGGGCGAGGTGGTCGCCCGGGCGCCGAGGGGCGTCGTCGGCCCGCACTGCCCGCCCGTCATCCCGTAGTTGAAGTTGTTGACGCAGATGACCTTGATGTCGACGTTGCGGCGGGCGGCGTGGATGAGGTGGTTGCCCCCGATGGCGGCGAGGTCGCCGTCGCCGCTGAAGACAGTGACCATCAGGTCGGGATTGGCGAGCTTGAGACCCGTGGCGAAGGGGATGGGGCGCCCGTGGGTGGTGTGATAGGAGTCGATGTTCATGTAGCCCGCCACCCGTCCCGTGCAGCCGATGCCCGAAACGACCACGTGCTGCCGCTGCGGGATCCCCGACTCGAGGATCGCCTGGGCGTAGCAACGCATGGCGATGCCGATCCCGCAGCCCGGACAGAAAATGTGCGGAATCCGCTCCGAGCGCATGATCGTGTCCAACGGATGCGTGTCCACTACTATCGCTTCAGCCAATCCCCACCTCCATCATTCGTCTCATTCACCACGGAGACACAGAGAACACCGAGAACATCTCAGAAATAAATACCTGACTCTGCTGAAAAAAGCCTTTTTACCACAAGGGCACGGAGATTTTTTAAATTGGACTTCATAAAATCAGGCACAAGAGCGCTTTTTACAAAGATATTTCACTATCTCCTTGGTTTTCTCGGTGTTCTCCGTGTTGGAAGGAGTTTTTTCAGGACAGTCATACCTGTTTTCACAAGACACGGCGGGTAATACCATCTTTCAACACCGGGACATTGAAATTGATAAGCAATCCAACGCGACAACCTGATAACTTAAGATAAGTCAGTAGTTGCGCTTCATGCACTGGATGAATTTCATCTATAGACTTCAACTCAACAACAACTTTGCCCTCAATCAGAAAATCTAGACGATACCCACACTCAACTTTCTGCCCTTTATATTCAACAAGCAAAGGTTTCTCTTTCTCAAATGCAATACCACGCAACATCAACTCTCTAGCAAGACACGTCTGATAAACAGATTCTAATAAACCCGGCCCCAGTGCTTTATGCACTTCAATTGCAGCCCCGATGATTTTCTTGGTCAGATCCTTCTCAATCAACATCTTTCCGCCCCTCAAAGACTCTGTGCTCTTCGTGTCTCCGTGGTGAAATTAATTTCCTGCGGAGACGCGAATCGCCCCCAGAATCCGCTCCGGTCGAATCATCTGCCCCCCGGCGTGGTGGACGCCCCGCACGGGCCGGTCGACCAGCCGCTCCACCTCCAGCCGGATCTGCCCCAGGTTCATCTCGGCGACGATGAAGGAGCTCGCTTGCTCCGCCAGGTCGCGGAGGAGCGCCTCGGGGAAGGGCCAGACGGAGACGAGGCGCAGCAGCCCCGCCTTGATGCCCTGCTCCCGAGCCTCGTACACCGCCCGGCGTGCCGAGCGCGCCGTACAGCCGTAGGAGACGACGACGATCTCCGCGTCGTCCAGGTACTCCTCCTCGGTGCGGATGATGTCGGGGGCGTTGCACTGGATCTTCTCGATGAGGCGGGTAACCAGCGTCTGGTGGGTCTCGGCGGACATGTCGGGGAAGCCGCGCTCGTCGTGAGTAAGGCCCGTGAAGTGGACGCGGTAGCCTTCGCCGGCGTGGGCGATGGGCGGCACGAGATCCGGCTCGTCGGCGTAGAAGGGCATGAAGCAGGGGCCCTGTTCGCCCCGCCGTCTCTCGTAGTACTCCGGCGGGTGGTCGGGTTTCTTGCGCTCCCAGCGCGGAAGGGCGCCCGCCTCGGGGATCACCACCCGCTCGACCATGTGCCCGATCACCTCGTCGCCCATGACCAGGACGGGGGTTCGGTAGCGGTCGGCGAGGTTGAAGGCGTGCACCGTCAGGTCGAAGATCTCCTGGGGCGACCAGGGCGCCAGCGCGATGATGCTGTAGTCGCCGTGGGAGCCCCACCGTGCTTGCATCATGTCGGACTGGCCCGCCATGGTGGGTAACCCCGTGGAGGGGGAGCCCCGCTGGATGTCGACGATGACGCAGGGGAGCTCCAGCATCACGCCCAGACCCAGGTTCTCCATCATCAGGCTCAGACCGGGGCCCGAGGTGGCGGTCATGGCGCGGGCGCCGGCGGCGGAGGCCCCCAGCACGGAGGCGATGCTCGCCAGCTCGTCCTCCATCTGCATGTAGACGCCCCCCACCTCGGGGAAGCGGTGGGCCAGACGCTCCGCTACCTCCGTCGAGGGAGTGATGGGATACCCGCCGAAGAAGCGGCATCCTGCGGCGATGGCGCCCTCGGCGCAGGCGTCGTCCCCGTTCATGAAGTGCTTGCCCGTCAGGAGAGTGCGGTCGCTCATGCCTCCTCCTCCTCGAACTCGGCGGTGAAGATGGCGAACTCCGGGCAGATCAGCGTGCAGAAGTCACAGTGGACGCACGCCTCCTCCTTCCCCGGAGCCATCTCCGGGTAGTGGTAGCCCTTGGCGTTGATCTCCTGCGACTCCTGGAGAACCTCCTGCGGGCAGAACTCGATGCAGATCCGGCACCCCTTGCACCGTTCGGGGATGACGTAGACCTGCCCTCGGGGTACTTTGACCTTCTGGAGATTGAGGGGCGTGCGTGCAAAGACCTTCATACTCTACTGCCTCCTTCTGGGAAGCGGGGGGAGATGGGTAGAACGCGGTGCCACCGGCAACCGCCGGTCCACCGTGCGTGACCCAATTCGCAGAGGGCGCGAACCAGGACGACGGTTTCATCTGCCTTACAAAGGAGCCTACGATCGGTGCTGCGACGACTGTCCATTGTCTCCTGTGAAGACGTCGAAATGCAGGTCGGGCATGAGGAAATCATGCTACACCCATTGTATCATACTTCTTAGGGGTGCATTGTGCCAAAGATCACGAAGGGTGCAAAGGATTGTCAGTTCTAACGCTCCTTCGTATGGGTGTGTTTCACTTGAGTTAAACCGAGGCGTGAAACGTAAACCGTGAGGTCCTCACGTTTCAGCCGCGGATAGCTCGCAACTGGATTGAAGCCCACCCATCACACTTTAGCACTCTCCCCTTGAGAGTGCTTGACAAAAAAATAAAGCATGTTATTATAATAGACAGTATTAGCACTCTCGCCCTGAGAGTGCTAATACTCTGGAGAAACACACATCAAAAAGGACGGAGGTAACAGTATGAGCGTTAAGATTCGACCCCTCGGTGATCGCATCGTCATTGAGCCCTTGGAAGAAGAAGAGATGACCATCGCGGGCGGCAAGCTGGTTCTCCCCGACACGGCCAAAGAGAAGCCCCAGCAGGGTAACGTGCTCGCCGTCGGCCCCGAGGTTCTCGTCGAGGACGAGGACGGCAAGGTGATCGGCCCGCAGGTCGGCGACCTGGTGATCTACGCCAAGTACGCCGGGACCCCCTTCAAGACCCGCGAGGGTCGCGAGATGCTGATCCTGCGCGAGGACGACATTCTGGGCGTTATCGAAGAGTAACGCCTCTTATTTTGCAATCTACCTGATTAAGGGAGGAAAATTGAAATATGGCTAAGCAGCTAGAGTTTGGAACAGAAGCACGTGCAGCATTGAAGCGCGGCATGGACGTTCTCGCCGACGCAGTTGTGACCACCCTAGGCCCCAAGGGGCGCAACGTTGCCCTGGATAAGAAGTGGGGCTCCCCCACCATCACCCACGATGGTGTGACCGTCGCCAAGGAGATCGAGCTGGAGAAGCCCTTCGAGAACATGGGCGCGCAGCTCCTCAAGGAAGCGGCGACCAAGACCAACGATATCGCCGGTGACGGCACCACCACCGCGACCCTTCTGGCTCACGTCCTCATCGAGGAGGGCATGAAGAATGTCGCCGCCGGTGCCAACCCCATGCTGCTCAAGCGCGGGATCCTGGAAGCCGCCGAGAAGATCGCTGAGGCCATCCAGAACGCCGCCATCGAGGTCTCCACGAAGGAAGACATCGCCAACGTCGCTGCCATCTCCGCCCAGGACCGCGAGATCGGTGAGCTGATCGCCGAGGTCATGGACAAGGTCGGCAAGGACGGCGTTATCACCGTCGAGGAGTCCAAGGGCTTGGCCTTCGAGACCGAGTACGTCGAGGGTATGCAGTTCGATCGTGGTTACATCAGCCCCTACTTCGTTACCGACGCCGAGAACATGGAAGCGGTCATCGAGGATGCCTACATCCTCATTCACGACAAGAAGATCTCCGCTGCTCAGGATCTCGTACCGATCCTGGAGAAGCTGGTGCAGAAGGGCGTCCGCAATCTGGTCATTATCTCCGAGGACGTCGACGGCGAAGCACTGGCGACCCTGGTCGTCAACAAGCTGCGCGGTCTCCTCACCGCCCTGGCCATCAAGGCCCCCGGGTTCGGTGATCGCCGCAAGGCCATGCTTCACGACATCGCCACCCTGACCGGTGGTACGGTCATCACCGAGGAAGAGGGCCGCAAGCTCGAGAGCGCCATGCTCGAAGACCTCGGTCACGCCGACAAGGTCATCTCCACCAAGGACGAGACCACTATCGTCGGCGGTCAGGGCGAAGACAAGGCCATCATGGGCCGCGTCGAGCAGATCAAGGCCGAGATCGACCGCTCCACCTCCGACTACGACCGCGAGAAGCTCCAAGAGCGTCTGGCGAAGCTCGCCGGTGGCGTGGCCATCATCCGGGTGGGCGCAGCGACCGAGACCGAGCTGAAGGAGAAGAAGCACCGCGTCGAGGACGCGCTCAGCGCGACCCGCGCCGCCGTCGAAGAGGGCATCGTCCCCGGTGGTGGTGTGGCTCTGCTCAACGTGCGGGACATTCTGGACGAGATCGAGATGACCTACCCTGACGAGCAGACGGGCGTCAACATCCTGCGCAAGGCGCTGGAAATGCCCGTACGCCGGATCTCCGAGAACGCCGGACAGGACGGCGCCGTGATTCTGGCCGACATCCGCCGCGCGCAGAAGGACGAGGACAACAACAACATCGGCTACGATGTCATGAGCGGTGAGTTCAAGGACATGGTGAAGGCCGGCATCATCGACCCCGCCAAGGTGACCCGCGGTGCGTTGCTCAACGCTGCTTCCGTCGCCGCCATGGTGCTCAGCACCGAGGCGCTCATCACCGACATTCCTGAGGAAGAGCCTGCGATGCCTGCCGGCGGCGCCGGTGGCATGGGCGGCATGGGCGGTATGTACTAAACCGCTCCTCTTCTTTGATGTGCAACACCAAGCCCCCCGACCGCAAGGTCGGGGGGCTTCTCTTTTCAAAGTCTTGCTTCAACTACCGGTTGACGGCCCGTCTCCCCTTCTCCGTGAGGGACCAGAGGCGGGCGCCGCTCCCCGGACTCTCAACGTTGCAGAGGGCGCCGAGGGCGCACTCCGCGCAGCCCGCGGCGCACTGGGCCGCCTCCTGCAGGTAGCCCTGCCGCTTGAGCTGCTCCGCCATCGTGCGCACCATCTCGGGGGTGGTGTTGAGGGCCTGGGCCAGATCCTGCGGCGTCTGCAGCCGCTGTCCCCGGGCGATCTCCCGTAAAAGCGCCTGGAGCATCGCTCACCCCACCAGCAGTGTGCCCAGCTGGTAGACCAGCACACCCCCGCCGAGGGAGAGCCCCAGCAGCATCAGGAGGCTGAAGATGGTCCACTTCCATCCGACCTCCTGCTTGATGGTCGCTACCGTCGCCAGGCAGGGGATGAAGAGCATCTGCGTCACCAGCAGGGCCAGCGCGGCGGGCACCGAGAGGAGCGACGGCAGCGTCGTCTCCAGGTCACCGTAGAGGATGCCCAGCGTGGCGATGGTGTTCTCCTTGGCGATGAAGCTCGTCAGGAGGGCCGTCATCATCTGCCAGTTCAGGCCCATCCACGCGCCCACGGGCTCGAGCCAGCGCCCGATCATCGATAGATAGCTCGTCGTCGCATCGCCCGTGGGGAAGTAGGAGAGAGCCCAGATGAAGAGGGAGACGCCCAGGATGATGGTCCCGGCCTTCTTGACGAAGGCGACGCTATGCTGCCAGACGTAGAGGCCGATGGTGCGGGGATTGGGCAGATGGTAGAGGGGCAGCTCCATGATGAAGGCGATCTGCTCCCCCTTGAGGATGAAGCGGTGCAGGAGCGCGCCCAGGACTGCCAGGAGGAGCAGGTTGCCCGCCACCAGCCCCCAGGTTACCAATCCCGCGTGCCGGGGGAAGAAGAGCGGGGTGAGGACGGTGACGACGGCGAGCCGCGCGGCGCAGGGTACCAGGGGCGCCAGGAGGACGGTGAGCAGCCTAGCCCGCTTGGTCTCCACGATGCGCGTGCCCAGAATGGAGGGGACGTTGCAGCCGAAGCCCAGCAGGAGGGGGATGAAGCTCTTGCCGTGCAGGCCCATGAGGTGCATGAAGCGGTCGGTGAGGTAGGCCACCCGCGCCATGTAGCCGGTGTCCTCGAGGAAAGCCAGGATCGCGAAGAAGATCACCAGGATGGGCAGGAAGGTGAGGACCATGCCCGCGCCGCCGACAACGCCGTCCGCCAGCAGGTCCACCATCCAGGGCGGCGCGCCGGTGAGGGCCTCGCGCAGGAGCGCCGCGCCTCCCTCCAGCAGGCCTGCCATCCAGTCCATCAGCGGGTTGCCGATGGCGTAGGTCAGCCAGAAGACGAAGCCGAGGACGGCGAGCAGGATCAGGCTGCCCCAGACGGGGTGGGTCAGTACGCTGTCGAGGCGAGAGGTCAGCCCCACCTGCCCCACTTGGGGACGCGCCACTGCTGCCCGGACCATGCGCTCGATCCACGCGTAGCGCGCACCGGCGATGTCGAGGATGGCGTCCTCGTGTTCGTAGAGGAGGCCATGCGCCCGTTCCCAGACCTCCGCGGGCAGCTGCTCTCTCATCATGGAGAGCACCTCCTCGTCGCCCTCCAGCATCTTCAGCGCGACCCAGTCCACCGGGTAGGGCGCCGGCACGTGCCCGGCGACCAGCGCGATGATCTCCGACATCACCATCTGGTGGTTGGGCAGGATGGTGGGGCGCCGGGGCTCGTAATCGAGTTGCCCCTCCAGGAGGGCCTCGATGGCGGCGACGAGCGTCTGCAGCCCCTCGGAGCGGGCGGCGACCATGGGGACGACGGGTATGCCCAGCGCCGCCGCCAGCACCTTGGGCTCCACGACGATCCCCTCCTGTTCCGCCACGTCCATCATGTTCAGCACGAGCACCACGGGGGCCGGCAGGAGCAGGAGCTCCGCCAGCAGGTAAAGGCTGCGCTCCAGGATGGCGGCGTCCACGACGGCGACGACGACGTCGGGGCGCTCGTGGATGATGAAGTCGCGGGCGATCCGCTCCTCCTCGGAGTTGGCAGTGAGGCTGTAGGTGCCGGGCAGATCGACGACGTCGTACTCTCTCTCCCC
The DNA here is from genome assembly GCA_034437215.1 of Anaerolineae bacterium. Lineage (GTDB taxonomy): Bacteria > Chloroflexota > Anaerolineae > B4-G1 > SLSP01 > DAOTVC01. The sequence continues at coordinate 32,439 of DAOTVC010000063.1, forward strand.
GTAGGTGAAGGTGCCCGTCTTCTGCTCGACGGTCTTGCCGGGCCAGTTGCCGACGTGCTGGCTGAGTCCGGTCAGGGCATTGAAGATGGTTGATTTGCCCACGTTGGGCTGCCCTGCCAGCGCGATGGTCGGCGTCGTTGTCGCGTCCCGCTCCGGGACGTGAGTCCTCGAATCAGTGGTGGGTAGGGTATACATCTCTATCCTCTGCTTTCACGATAAGTACGCGTTGGGCCTCGCCCCTGCCCAGAGCAATCTGGGTGCCTCTGACCGAGACAATGATGGGCCCATGACGGCTGTTGCGCATCATGCGCACGGGCGCGCCCGGCGTAAATCCCAGCGTCGCCAGGCGGCTCTTGAAGCCGCGCCCTCCGTGTAGATCACGGACGACGCCCTGTTGTCCTGTCTGTAATTCGATGAGTGGCATCATCTAAATATAATTCTCCTCAATAGGATAGTGAGCCGTGAGCAGTGACGCAGAAATCGACTGCGTTTCACTGCCTGATCCCTGATTTCTCATCCCTAATCCCTTTCTGCCCCTTCACACGGCAGGGCCCAGATTACCCCGGCGACCTCCGTCGACAGCTCCGACAGCCTTTCGTCGATCTCCACCAGGGTGCCCGCGGTGGTGCGTTCCACCACCCGCAGGCAGCTGCTGGGACCGATGCCCAGCGCGTGCAGCTGGTGCAGCACCGGAGGGCTCTCGGGGGAGATGCGCACGATACAACAGGTGGCCCCGTCCGCGTAGTCGGTAAGGGGGGCGCCCCGCTGTGCCGCCGCTCCCGGGTGGGTGGGGGCCCCGTGGGGGCAGGAATCCGGATTGCCCAGGAAGTCGGCGAGGCGCTCGGTGACCTTCTCGGGCGTGACGTGCTCCAGCCGCTCGGCGACCTCGTGGGCCTCGTCCCAGGGAACCCCGAGGCTGTCGGTGAGGAAGCGCTCCCAGAGGCGGTGGCGGCGGAGCAGGGCGGCAGCGATGGTCGTCCCCTTCTCGGTCAGCGTGACCCCCCGGTAGGGGTGGTAAGTAACAAAGCCTCCCCGAGCGAGCTTCTGAACCATCTCGTGGACCGAAACCCGCGAGTAGCCCAGGTAGCTCTGGAGCTGGGAGAGAGGCAGGGGGACGTCGGGGCTCTCCCGCAACCGGTAGATCCCGCCCAAGTAGTCCTCTACGCTCTCTTTGACCATTCCTGTCTCGCTCCTTGCTCTCGCTGTTTGTAAGGTATGCCTTACACTTGGATTATAACGCCAACTTCTCTCCGTGTCAAACACTTTCTTAACTCGGATGACTATTGGACAACTTCCCCTAATATGGCATAATT
>DAOTVC010000064.1:0-16065 GCA_034437215.1 Anaerolineae bacterium
GCCACCGAACAGCCGGTGCGCCGTTCCAGTCAGGATAGTGAGCAACGCCAGCACTACTCGGGGAAGAAGAAGCGGCACACGCGCAAGACGCAGCTCATCGTCAATGAGCAGGGGGAGATCCGCGCGGTGAGTCCGTCGACGCCCGGTAGCGTGCATGACCTGGAACACTTCCGCCGGTCGCAAGTACGGGAACGAATTCCCCCAGACGTGGGCGTCGTGGGTGATGCGGGTTATCGAGGACTCCAGAACGAGTTGCCCGACCATAGTGTCGGTACCCCACATAAAGCGCGCCGTGGTCATCCTTTGACGCCAGACGAGAAAGATAGCAACCGGGAGTTCTCGCGGATGCGCATCATTGTAGAAAACACAATCTGCGAAGTGAAGCACTTCAAAGTATTGTCGCACTGCTTTCGTCACGATCTGGCGTTGTATGATACCGTCTTTCGTGCGGTAGTAGCCTTGGTCAACCCGCGCATCCAGAAGCGGGTGGCCCTGAGCATGGCTACCTGAACAGCGCTCCGCGTTACGAAAGGGGGACAACATGGCTCTTATCCTTATTGTACATTGACTCTCTTATAAAAAGCGCTCTTTGCCTAATTTTATGAAGTCCAATTTAAAAATTCTCCGTGCCCTCTGTGGTAAAAAAGGCTCTTTCCAGCAGAGTCATATATGACTCTCCTGAAGAAAGGCTAGCCAACCGCAGAGAGCGCAAAGAGCGCAAAGAACGCAAAGTTGAGATACAGCTTATTAACTCATCGAGGCGTAAACCTTAGAAATATTAAGCTGTCTTTGCGACCATTGCGTCCTTTGCGGTTGGCTAGCCTTTCTTTCAGGGAAGTCATGATTGTGTAAGCTGACAAGCAGGACGGAGGAAAACACCATGACCTACTATCTCAAGCTCTACGGCGTTACACTCGTTACCTTCCTGGCCATCGACATGCTCTGGCTCGGTTGGATAGCGCGTCCTTTCTATCAAAAGGAGCTCGGCTTCCTGCTGGCCCCTGAGACCAACCGGCTTGCAGCCCTTATCTTCTATCTGCTGTTCACTATCGGGCTGCTCGTCTTCGTTGTGGTGCCGGGCTTGAAAGCCGATTCGCTCCCAGCAACGCTGCTGCGAGCCGCCCTGTTCGGGCTCGTCACCTATGCCGCCTACGATCTGACCAACCTCGCCACGGTGAAGGACTGGCCTTTGCAGGTGACCATCGTGGATATGCTATGGGGAACGGTGCTGAGTACGATCGTGAGCTGGATCAGCTTTACGATAGGGGAGGGGTGGCGCTGAGACAATTCACGCGGGAAGCTAAACTCTACGGGGTTGCGCGGCGCTACGCGCCCTGGGGGAGGGGGCTAGGGGGAGGGATCGCTGAGATCAGCCTGGGCTGCGACCTAAGCAACCATCGCCGTCACTGTGCTGCTGTCACGTGGCGCGGAGCCACAGCGTGATCGGCAACCGGCGTGTGCATCCCAGCAGATGTTAAGAAGCTCTGGGCTGAGTTGTGCTTCGCGGGAATCGGGGTAGGATGGGGTAATCTTTAGTCGCCCAGCTCACCATAGGAGGTCTTATGGCCCAGCAGACGACTGCCGCAGGCGAAGCCTTCGAACGTCGCAAAGTCCGTATTGGTATTCGTATGACAATTCTCTATTCCCTCATCTATGGGGGTTTTGTGTTCCTCAGCGTCTTTCGGCCCACCTGGATGGGCGCACGGGCCGTCTTGGGCCTGAACCTGGCCGTAGCCTATGGGGTGGGTCTGATCATCATCGCTTTCATCTTCGCGCTGATCTACAACCATCTCTGCCGGCTTCCTCAGCCGGCCGGGCCCCAGGAGGGCTAAATGGCTATCATCGTCTTTTTCGTTTTCGTAGGCGTGGTATTAGCGATTTCCACCTACACCAGCCGCCGGTCGCGCGGCGTCGGCGGCTACTACGTGGCCAACAGCTCGATCCCCTGGGGCGTCAACGGCGTGGCCTTCGCCGGGGGCTATCTCTCGGTCGCCAGCTTTCTGGGCATCTGCGGTCTCATCGCCTTCTTTGGCTACGATGGCTTCCTCTATTCCATCGGCTTCCTCGCCGGCTGGATCGTCGCCCTCTTCGTCATCGCCGAGCCGATGAAGCGCCGGGGGACCTTCACCTTCCCCGACGCGCTCAACAGTACCTTCAAACGTCCGGGCATCCAGCTGGCCGCCGGGCTGAGCGTGCTCGTCGTCTCGCTCTTCTACCTGGTGCCGCAGATGGTGGGCGCCGGCGTCCTCGTCGAACCGCTGCTGGGGATTCCGCACCACTGGGGGGTGCTCATCGTCGGTTCGGTGGTCATCTTCATCGTGGCCGGGGGCGGGATGACCTCCACAACCTGGGTGCAGTTCTTCAACGGCGGGCTGCTCCTGCTCTTCGCCGGGGTGCTCACCGTCGCGGTGCTGCTGCGCGGGGTCAGCCCCGTGGAGCGCCCCATGGAAGAGGGGGTGGCCGGCCTGGAGGCCTATCGCTACGAGGTGATGGCCGCTGCGCTGCAGGGCGATACGCTTACTGTGGATCTGCCCGGCGCGCGGGTGGTAGGACGGTACGCGGTGTTGGATCCCTACACCGGGGAGGAAAGGACCGTCTTCTATCGCCTTTCGCGACTGATCCCGGCCATCGCCGAGGGCGGGGATGGTTACACCGTCAGTATCAAGGGGCGGACACCCTACTTCGCACGGGCGACCAATCCGGCGGCGGGTTGGGCGCTGGAAGAGGTCGAGGGTCGCACCTTCATCCGCATCGAGGATTGGTGGCGGTTGGAGACGGGTGCCGAGGGCGTTCCTCAATTGGTGGAGACCCAGTACCGGGCGGTGCTGCCCGACGGCACCGTGCTGGTCAACGGCGCGCCGGAGGGGGCGGACAACCGCCTCCGCCAGATGGGCGGCGTCTCCGATATTCCCGCCGCCTACGGTGAGCGCACCGGTCCCGTTGATCCGGTGCGGCTGCTGAGCATCTTCGTCGATCAGGAGACGGTGGTGCAGCGCCCGCGCAGTGTCGCCTTCACTACGGGGGCCGGCGAGCAGGTCACCATCTACTACGAGGAGCCGGTAGCCGGTGCGACCTTCATGCGCCCCGGTCTGATGTTCCCCCTGGAGGCGGAGGCCGGCGAGCCGGCCGCGACGACACTGCTCAACCGGCTGAACTTCATCTCGCTGATGCTGGCGCTCTTCATGGGGACCTCGGCGTTGCCGCACGTCCTCATCCGCTATTACACCGTTCCCAGCGCCGACGCCGCCCGCAAGTCCACCATCGTGGCCATCGCCGGCATCGGCCTCTTCTACATCTTCACCATGTACCTGGGGGTCGGGGCCATCACCAGCGGCGCGCTGAATCCGGAGACGAGCAACATGAGCGCCCCGCTGCTGGCCCGCAGCTTCGGCGAGGTGCTCTTCGCCATGATCTCTGGCATCGCCTTCACCACCGTCCTGGCGACGGTCTCCGGTCTGATCATGGCCGCTTCGGGAGCGGTGGCGCACGATCTGATGGGGAATCTCTTCAAGCGCGAATTCTCGGACAACGCCAAAGTGCAGGCCGGGCGAATTGTAGCCGTGGTGGTGGGCATCGTCGGCATCGTGCTGGGGGTCGCCTTCCGCGACATGAACGTCTCGTTCCTGGTGGGCTGGGCCTTCGCCGTGGCCGCCTCGGCCAATCTCCCGGCGCTGTTGCTGACGCTCTTCTGGAAGAAGACCACCGCGCCGGGTATCATCGCCTCGATTCTCACCGGCATCATCGCCTCGGTCACCCTGATCCTGCTCAGCCCCGATATGTGGGCGCGCTACGGCCTCAACCCGGCCACGGCGCCCATGCCCATCAACCAGCCGGGCATCGTCTCGATCCCGCTCAGCTTTGTCGTGCTGGTGGTCGTGTCGCTGCTGACGGCGAAGAAGCAGCGGGGGGCGGCGGCGTAGTTAGCGGTGTAAAGCATCCAAGAAAACAGGCCGGCATCCTTGATGCCGGCCTGCGTGTTTTTTGGATCTCGTCAGTGGATCAATTCAAGCCTCAGAAATGACATGCAGACCGGGTATATCCAGAAAATCAGCACGGTTATGCGTGACCAACGGGCAGTTACAATGCAAGGCAGTTGCAGCCACCCGGCCATCCTGCACCGAGATAGGCCGTCCGGCCTGGCGTCGCGTTACGCTGACCTGCGCCCACCAACGGCATAGAGCCGCGTCATAGGGAATGATCACATAAGTGCGCATTCGCTCTTCCAAGCGTAATACAGCAGTTTCACCCCAAGCACGCTGATAAGCCCATTGGTATAACTCTGCCACCGGCATGAACGAGAGTGCCAGGGTATAGCCTTCCAGATGTTGCCGGTAGGCGCTTGCACGGGAATCGCCCTTGAATAGAAACGAAACGACATCGGTATCCACGACGACAAGCCCGGTCATTCGATGTTCTCCGTGGCAGGGTTTTGTTCACGCCATGTCTCCAAAGCAGCAAGGAATGGCTCTAATGGTTCATCCTGCGGCCAGCCGCCCAAAAGTGTCTCGAAATCCATAATAGGGCTTACCTGTTGTTCGGCGATCAGAGCCGCAACCTCTGTAGTTTCCCAGAAATCTGGAATAGTGGGTTGACCCGGCAAGTCGGCTGCCAATTCCGGCAATACTTGCGCTAGTACCTGCAAGCGTTCACGGGGCGGAAGGCGTCTCAGCAGTTCCAGCACATGCTCTGCATTTGTGGCTATTGTATTCATTTGCCCACCCTCCTTAAAACAGCAGACTCTGTGGTAAGATCAATATACTGACTGCCCTGAAAAAACTTCTTCCAACACGGAGAACACCGAGAAAACCAAGGAGATAGTGAAATATCTTTATAAAAAGCGCTCTTTTGCCTGATTTTATGAAGTCCAATTTAAAAAATCTCCGTGCCCTCTGTGGTAAAAAGGCTTTTTTCAGGAGAGCCATATACTAGCCGGGTTAGTCCCCGTCAAGATACAGAATTCTACCCCGTCACGCGAAAATCGTAGCCCACCTTCTTCTGGATCGTCCCGATCTGGGAGAAGGTGTTTTTTAGGATGCCCACCTCGATCTGGGTGAGCGCCCGCGGATCGATGGCGTTGTCCGGTTCGTGGCCCGCTTTGAGCCGCTCGATCTGGTGACGGTAGCGCAGCTGCATCAGGTGGCTGTAGGCCTGGTAGATCCCCTGGTAGCTCTCGGGCTGGAGCACGCCCAGCGCCGAGAGGCGCTCCAGGCGGCTGAAGGTGTTGGTCTCCTCCAGCCCCTGCTTGAGGGCGTAGAGCCGCGCGAAGTTGACGATGGGCAGCATGGCCTCCTTGATGTTGAAGGTGTTGGGGGCCGCGCCGTCCGCGCCGGTCACGATGCGCCCAAATAATCCCACGGGGGGCTTGTACTGGAGCGTCTTCAGCGCCAGGTGGGAGAGGAAGGCCGGGCGCGCGGCGACGAGGCGGGCGACGTGCTCCCACCACGTGTCGACCAGCGACCGGTCGCCGTAGACGCAGCGGTGATCGAAGAAGACGCTGCAATGCAGGAGGGCCTGCTCGTCGGGTTCGGTGAGCCAGTCGTCCACGTAGGCCCGCCACCGGCTCAAGGGCCGGTTCCAGCGCGGATTCTTCGCCATGGTCCCGCCCTCGCAGTGCCGGTAGCCGATCCGGTCCAGGTTGTCGCAGACCCGCTCGCCCAGGCGGAGGAAATAGGCCGCTACGTCGGGCGCGTCCGGGGGCGGATCGGCGTAGATGAGGGCGTTGTCCTGGTCGGTCGCCAGCGTCTGCTCCTGCCGCGCCTCGCTGCCCAGCGCGACGAAGGCGAAGGGCACCGGCGGCGTCCCCAACTGCTCCAGCGCCAGCGTGACCACCCGCTCGGTGATGGCGTCGGAGACGGAGGTGGTGACGTGGCAGAGGTTCTGCGGCAGTGCGCCCGATTCGACCAGCGCGCCGACCAGCGCGGGCAGGTCGCGGTAGCTCTCGACCAGCTCCTCGACCCGCTGAGCGCGGCGGATGCGATGGGTGAAGGCCACCAGCGAGTAGCGCTCGGGTTGCAGCGCCCGGCTGCTCTGGATGACGCCCACCAGCGCGTTGCTGCCGTCGAACACCGCCAGGTGGCGGACGTTGCGCTCGCGCTCCAACAGAAAGGCTTCGAAGAGGGGCGCCTGCTCGTCGATGGTCACCAGGGGGGCGCTCATGATCCGCGAGACGGGGAGCTGGGTGTCCAGCCCCGCCGCCACCACCCGCTCGCGCAGATCGTGATTGCTGACCAGGCCCACCGGCTCGCCCTCCGGCGTGGTCACGACGATGGCGTCGGCGTCGTGGCGGCTCATCAGCCGCACCGCCCGCACGATGGACGTGTCCAGGGGGCAGGAGAGGGGCGCTTCCATCGAGTTGCGCACCGGCTCCGTGAGGAAGAGTGACGAGGTCTGGAGCTGGGAGATCAGGCGGTCGCGTGCGGCGGCGGACTGCATGGCCCGGTGCTGGGTGAGGTCCTGCACGCTGAGGATCATGCCCTGCCGCCCGGAAAAGAAGACGGCGGTCGCCGAGAGCAGCACCGGCACCGTGCGCCCGCCCTTGCGCTTGAGGCGCGCCTCGAAAGGCTCGCGCACCTCACCGCCCCCGGCGATCTGTTGGAGGGGGTTGGCGGCGAGGCCCTCGGCATCGACCAAAATGATGTCATCGAGGTCGAGGAAGGCCAGCTCCGCCGCCGTATAGCCCAGCATGTCGAGCAGCGTGCGGTTGGCGTAGGTGCAGCGCCCGTTCAGCAAGAGCAGCGTGCCGCTGGTGGCGGATTCGACCAGGGCGCGGTAGCGCTCGTGGGAGCGGCGCAACGCCTGCTCCGCCGCGCTGCGCCGCCGCTCCACCTTGAGGCTCTGATAGGCGACGGTCAGCAGCAGGCCCGTGGCGAGCACTGTCACGAGGAAGGAGATGTCCACCATCCGCCCGGTGATGGTGGCGACCTCCTGCCGGACGTCGTCCACGTAAAGCCCCGTCCCGATGATCCAGCCCCAGGGCGCGAAGCTCCGCACGTAGGACTCCTTCGGCTCCAGTCGGTCGGGATCGTCCTGCCACTGCCAAACGTACCGGACGAAGCCGGAGGAATCGTTGCGCACCGCGTCCACGAACTCCACGAAGGGCCGGACGCCCTCGGGATCGGTGAAGTCGGTGAGGTCGGCGCCCTCCAGGTCGGGGCGGTAGGGGTGCATGACCATGCGGGGGTGCCTATCGGTGATCCAGAAGTAGTCCTTGCCCTCGGGCCCGTAGCGCAGCCCGCGAATCCGCTCGATGGCGGCCTGCTGCGCGGCTTCCAGCGACAGTTCCCCCGCCTGCTCCTCGCGATGATACTCCCAGAGGATGCTCCAGGCGGAGTTGGTGAGCTCCGCCGCCATCTCGCGCTTGCGGTCGAGCAACCGCTCCTCCATCGTGGGGATGAGGACGCCGAAGAGCAGCGTCACGAAGACGGCGATGACCAGCAGCGAGGGCAGGACGATGTGCAGAAAGAGCCAGCGCCAGTTGGTGCGCGCGCTGGGCGGAAGCGCTGCCGGCTCCGGGGCCTCGGTGTGACCGGGTGCGTGCTGCCCGTTGCGCGCGGGAGCGCCGAGGGCTTCGCGGAACTGCTTCCAGCGGGCGACGGGTAGCTCCACGCCGGGGCTGAGCTGGTGAGGACCGTGGTAGTCGCTTCCTCCGCAGGTGAGCAGACCCAGCCGGTCGGCGAGGGCCGCCAGCCGCGCCCGTGTCTCCTCGGGATAGGGCTTGTAGAAAGCCTCGATGCCGTCGAGTCCGGCGCGGGCCAGCTCCTCCACGGCGGCTTCGAGCACGCTTTCGCTCCAGCCGGGGTGCAGAGGGTGCGCGAGAAAGACGATGCCGCCCGCCTCGTGGACGGCGGCGATGGCCTCGGCAGCAGGGGGCGTCGTGGTGAAGAGCGGCTGCAAGGCCGGGCTTGCGGGATCGAAGCCGTAGGCCAGCAGGTGGATCTCCGTTCCCGCCAGCAGGGCGTGCAGCTCCATGCCCGCGAATTCGGCGATACCGCGGCGCATCGCCGTCTCGTGGAAGGACAGCAGTCCGGAGACGGTCTGGTGGTCGGTAAGGGCGGCGTAGGCCACGCCCGCATCGGCGAGGAAGTCCGCCACCAGCGCGGGTGCGTAATAACCATCGCTGGCGTCGGAATGACAGTGCAGATCTACCCTCACCACCGGCTCGTTCATGAGGAGATTATACCACCGCGGTTACGATCAGCCACCGGTAGCGGCGAGACCGGCGCCGCAGTGCTCATGAGGGACGCGCTTCCCCCACTCATAGCATCGAACCCGATCCTGGGCGTGCGCAGCACTTCCGGCGGTCCGCAGTGGGTGTAAAGCATGACTTGCATTTGGAGGCCTCCAGTCTGTTGAATCCCTTGACAATCAGCCACACGGCCAGCGCCACCGCCAACCGGTCGAACAACGTCTGCATCGCCCCGCTGACATCGGCCCCTTAGGGCGAGAATGTTCAGCGTGTCAAATAGTAATCACGACAGGCCCCTTCTTGCCTCCAGCCTCGACGTAGCGGTGCGCCTCGACGGCCTGTTCCAACGGGAAGCGGCGGTCGATAAGGGCTTGGATCTGCCCGGCCTCGGCCAGCTCCTTGACCCAAACAAGGTCTTGCGCTTTTTCTGCGGCAAAGGCACAGATGACCTTTTGCGGGCTGCGGGTCAGCGCGGTCCACAGCATTTGAAAGACCGCCTTCATCTTGTAGCTGGCCAACAGGTAGATGCCGTTGGGCGTGAGCGAGTGTTTGAACCGTGCAAACGAACCCTTGCCCAGGATGTCGAAAATCAGGTCGTAGGTCTCGCCGTTTTGGGTGAAATCCTCTTGCGTGTAATCGATGACCTTATCCGCCCCCAGGGAGCGCACGAAATCCAGGCGCGGCGTGCCGCAGACGCCGGTCACCTCTGCGCCCCAGTGTTTGGCAAGCTGCACGGCCATCGAGCCAATCCCGCCGGAAGCGCCGTTGATCAGCACCTCCTGTCCGGGTTGGAGATCGATCTTCCGGAGCAGGCTGGAGGCCATAATCGCGCCATAAGGCAGGGTGGCGGCCTCGGCGTAGGTCAGGTTAGCCGGTTTGCGCGCGACCGTCCCGGTTTCGGGGATGCAGAGGTACTCGGCATACGCGCCCATTTTCATTCCCACGTAGGCGAACACCTGGTCGCCGGGCTTGAACTTCGTGACCGCCGCACCCACTGTTTCCACTTCCCCCGCCAGTTCGCTGCCCAGGATGGTGGTTTTGGGTTTGTTCCAGCCAAAGGAGAGGCGCGCCGGGAAAAAGAGCGGCGCGGGCATATTGAACTGCTGGGAGGTCAGGTGGGCAAAGTTCCGGGCGGTCAGGTCGCCGTAATTGACCGGCGTGGCGTACACCCTGACCAGTATCTCGCTCTCTTTCGGGGTGGGCTGGGGAACGTCCGCGAGATGCAGTACATCGGGGGAACCGTATTCGGTGAAGAGAATTGCTTTCATGCGATGCTCCTTGTATCGTGATAGAAGACCTTTCGTTGCTTGCGTAGTCGTGTGGTCAGACCCAGTTCCAGGCGTACCAAATGGTCACCAGATTGAACACCATACTGACAACCAGCAGGAATTTGTCGTACGCCGATGGATAGGTCGGTAGGCCGACCAGGTTGAACAGGAAAAAGAAGCCCGCCGCCATGATGTTTGCCCAGCGGCTGGTAGGTTGCGGCAGCGCCAGGGTCAGGAAAATCATCAGGATAGGGATCAACATCAGGACGGCGATGCCCAACCAGCCAAACTGACTGAACTTGAGCTCGGCCATTGCCCTTGCCGCATCACCGCTGATGATGCGCAGCACGTCACCCAGCAGGTAGATCGGCATGACGACAATCCACAGCGCGGCGAGGAGGATCTGCGTCTTGAACATAGTTCAGCGGCCCTCCCCAACGATGGTAATCACGACTTTCCCCTGGGCGTGGCTTTCTTCCAGGTAGCGGAAGGCGGCGGGGGTTTCGCTCAGCGGGTACGTTCAAGGGAGGGACGGGACTGTCACCCGGAAACCATAGCCGCCACTCTGATTCTCGGGGGTGAGCGCTAAACGGAAGGCGCAGCGCAGCCCCCAGGTGAGGTTGTAGTAGGTAGGCGTTCCCCTCCTCCTCGAAGTAGTCGGTGACGTTGACCAGGTGGGGATGGCGCAGGCGGGCCAGGATCTGGGCCTCCTGGATGAACTGCTGTCGCAGCCGGTCCAACATGGGGACATCGAGGCCCGGTTGGGGTACCAGCTCTTTGACCGCGACGGGCACCTTCAGGCGCGTGTCCCAGGCGCGGTAGACGGCCCCATTCCGCCCCGGCCCAACAGAGCGACGACCCGATAGCGGTGTTGTAGGATCTGTCCGCTGTTTAACGGCATAGGCGTTCCTCCTCAGACGTGGTGTGGTCGGCCTAGCAAGCTATCAGGCAGTACAAAGGCCCGAGTGTTACAGAATCTCACAGGGCCAACGACGCGGGAGAAAGGGAGACGGGACATGGGGAGAGATATCAGCCGTAGAATGAACGGAGCCTCCCGGCGGGTCTCATCGTATATCCAAGTATAGGTCAGGGTTACGGAGGCGACAAGCGCCGGGCGTCAGCGCGGCTCTAACCTCTCCACGGCGTAGAGCCGCCGCAGTTCGTGCCCCGGACGGATGACCTCGCGCTCCAGCGTCATGCCGATCTTGAGGGCCACGCTCTCCGATCCCGCATTCTCCGGCTCGATGAGCGCGATGAGCCTCTCCAGCCCGCGCTCCTCGAAGGCGTAGCGCTTGAGGGCCCGCCCGATCTCCGTCGCGTACCCCTTGCCCCAGGCCGAGGTCGCCAGCACGTAGATCAGTTCGATCTCGGCGCGCCCCGCCACCTCCTTCTCGAGAAGTCCGGCGTGCCCGACCACGCGGCCCGTCTCCTTCTCGACCACGGGCCAGAGGTCGTAGGCTTCGGCGTAGGGGTCGGCAGCGGTCTCCTTGAAGACGGAGCGCAGCCACGTCCGCTCACGGGGGCCGCCCAGGTAACGGGTCACCTTGGGGTCCGACCAGAGGTCGACGAGCGCTTCGATGTCCGCTGCCCGCTGGTAGCGCAGCTGCAGCCGCTCGGTCTCGAGGATGGTACTCTCCTTCTCTGGATTCACTGACGTCGCCTCCACGGTATTTGCTCGACTTCGGACGGGGTCTCTCTTGTGTGCCTCTGCTATGCAGGGAGGGTGAAGAAGAAGGTCGCGCCCGCCCCCGCCTCCGACTCCACCCAGATGCGCCCGCCGTGGCGCTCCACGATGCGCCTGCAGAGCGCCAGCCCGATTCCCGTGCCGGGATACTCCTCCCGGGCATGCAGCCGTTGGAAGATCTGGAAGATGCGCTCCCCTTGGTCCGGGGGGATACCGATGCCGTCGTCGGCGACGGAGAAGCGCCAGAGATCGCCCTCCTGCGTCGCCGAGACGTGCACCTGCGGTGCTGCGTCTGCCCGCCGGAACTTGACGGCGTTGGCGATGAGGTTCTGGAAGACCTGCCCCAGCTGTACCCCGTCTGCCTCTACCACCGGCAGCGGATCGTGGGTCACTCGGGCGTCACTCTCTGCGATCGACCGGTCCAGCATCTTCAGGGCCCGCTCCAGGACAACCTCCACCTCGATGGGGGCAAAGCCCCGTCCCTGGGTGCCCACGCGGGAGAGGTCCAACAGTGCGCCGATCATCTCCTGCATACGCTCGGTGCCGTCCACTGCGTAATCGATAAAGTCCCTGGCCTGCTCGTCGAGCCCCTCCCCGTAGCGCCGCTCCAGCAGCTCCAGGAAGCCCTTCACCGTGCGCACCGGCTCCTGCAGGTCATGGGAGATGACGTAGGCGAACTCCTCCAGGTCGCGATTGCTGTGCTCGAGCCGGGCAGTGTAGTGTTCTATCTCCTGCTCCGCCCGTTTGCGCTCTGTAATATCCTGCACCGTACCCTCCAGTCGGACGACGCGCCCCTGGACGTCGGTGATGGGCGCGCCGATGGCGTGCAGACAGACGATCTTCCCGTTGGGCAGTGGCACGTCTAGATCGATCGCGTAGGGTTGGACCTCTTCGATGGCCCGTCGGATGGCCTCACGGAGGCGTGCAGCATCCTCAGGGTGGTGCAGGGCCATGTCCTCCTCGAAGGTGGGTGGTCCCAGCCGGGGATCACGCTCGTAGAGCTCGTAGGTCGTCTCCGACCAGGTGATCTCCCCGCTCTCCAGGTCGAAGTCCCAGTGGCCCATACGGCCCAGACGCTGTGCAGCTCGCAGGCGCTGCTCGCTCTTCGCCAGCGCCTCCTCCATCCGTTTGCGGGTGACGATCTCCCAGGAGAAGTCCCCCAGCTGAAGGGCGATGTCGAGGTCCAGGGCGTCGTACTCCGTGGGCTTGTTGCCCACACCGAAGACGCCCACGATGCGCCGGTCGCGTTCGACAGGCACCACCAGCTCGCGTACGACCGGAGCGTGTCCCGGGGGCAGACCTTGCCGGTGGGGGAGGGAGGCGTAGTCGTTGTGGATGATGGGCCGCCGCTCGCGGATGCAGTCGGCCCACACGCCGGCTTTGGAGAGGGGGTAGTGGAGCCCGGGTCCCTGGGCGCGGCACATCCTCTTCAGAGTGTTGGTCGACCAGGACTGGAGGACGACGCTCTCGCCGTCCGCCTCCAGAAAGTGGTAGAAGCCGATCCGGCTGCCCGTGAGCGCCTCGATCTCGTCCAGGGCCAGCTGCATCAACTCCGCGGAGGAGTGGGTCGCGGAGGCTGCCGCGATCCGCAGCCGCGCCTCCGTCACCCTCTCTGCCCGTTTGCGGTCGGTGATATTCACAACCCCGGCGATGGCCCCGCGGTATCGCCCTGCGGCATCGAGGATGGGCGCGGTCCTCATCAATACTTGGAGATGATACCCCTCCCTGTGCAGGAGCAGGAATTCGTGCTCCTCTTGAACGCCCCGGCGGCGGCGGGCGAGCCGCGTCCGGGCCAGCTCGACGCCTGCCTCGTCCATGAAGTCGAAGAAGCACCGACCCTCCATCTCCTCCACGGTGTGGCCGAGCATCTCCGCCATCTTGGGGTTGACGAAGGTCGTGCGATTCTCCGTGTCGATGGCCCAGACCCCCTCCTGGAGGGTATCCAGGAGCCGGCGGTAGCGGATCTCCTTGTTCCGCAGGGTCTCCTGCATCTCCATGTAGGGGGTGATGTCGGTCAGCACGGCGTAGTAGCCCTGCACCTCCCCATCCTCGGCGACGTCGGGCACCAGGATGCCGTCGATGTCGCGCGTGCCGCCGACAGCGTAGTCGTAGCGTTCGTGGTACCGGACCTGCTCTCCGCTCAACGCCCGCTCGACGTGCACGCGTGCCTTCTGGAAGGCCTCCTCGCCGATGACCTCCACCAGCGTCTTGCCCAGCACCTCGTCGGCGTCCAGACCGAATTTCTCCTGATAGGTGCGGTTGACGAAGCGGTACTTCAGGTCCTTGTCGGTGTAAGCGATGAACTGGGGCAGGACGTCGACGATGGCTCGGAAGCGCTCCTCGCTCTCTCGCAGTACCTCCTCCGCCCGCTGCTGCTCGGTGATCTCCTGGATAACGCCAGCGAAGTACTCCGGCTCACCGGCGGCATCGCGCACCAGGGTCACCAGCAACTTGACCCAGATGATGGTGCCATCCTGGCGCAGATAGCGCTTCTTGAGAGAGAAGCCTGGAATCTGCCCGGTAAGGGTCCGCTGGACCAACGCGTCGTCGTGGGTCAGGTCGTCGGGGTGGGTGAGCTCCTGGTAGGCCATGGTGTAGAGCTCGTCACGCGTGTAGCCGACCATCTCGCAGAACTGCCGGTTGACCCAGAGCCAGCGGCCCTCGAGGTCGGTCTCGGTAATGCCCACGGGCGCCGCCTCGAAGATGGTGTGCAGGCGCTGCTCCCGCTCGCTCAGAGCGGCGTTGCTCTGCTGCAGCGCCTGCGTGCGCTCTGCGACCCGAGCCTCCAACTCGGCGTGGATCTGCTGGCGCTCGATAGCGTACATCAGCGTGCGGGCGAGGAGGCTGCCCGTAGCTTCGTTCTTGTAGAGGTAGTCCTGCACGCCGGCGCGCACGCTCTTCCGCGCCAGGGTCTCGTCCTCCCGCCCCGTGAGCACGACGAGGGGCATGTGGGGGATCTGTCCCCGCAGCGTGGCGACGGTCTCCCCGGCCCGGCTGTCGGGCAGGTCGAGGTCGCTGAGCACCACGTCGAAGTCCTCCTCGCCGAGGCGGATCAACGCCGTCTGGAGATGGTCCACGTGTTCGATCTCGAAGTAGGGGAGATCCCAGCCCATCTGCCGGGCTGCGACCAGTTTCTCCTGGACCAGACGGGCGTCGGCGGGGTTATCCTCGATAAAGAGGACGTGGATGACTCTCTCGTTCATACTCCCTCTGCTTTTCGTGTAGGGGACCTGTGGAGAGGCTCCGTTACGGCCCTGTTCGAGGTCGCCGACACCGTGAGTAGAGGCGTCGTCATACGCCAATCTCCTGCGACAACGTCTGCGATGAGGTGCGGTCGATAGGGTCTACCGGCAACTTTCCGTGTTGTGATCTAGATGCTTGCTCCGCAGCTCGGTACAGTGCACTACACTACACTCTTCTCTATAGTATAAGATGAGTTATAGGAAGAGCAAGAGGGGCATAGCGAGAGCCGTCGCCTCCAACGGCGGCTGCTCTCACAGGTACGGATGGGGTAAGGGCGCGCGGGCCCTTTCTCCTTGATTCTAGTCCTTGTTCCCTATCCAACGTGATCCAGGCCCGTCCGTGGTTTTCGTGCCCTCCCGAGGAGATGTGGTAGCGGGTCGTATGGTAGTGCACGCGCCCCTGAAGAGAGTCGGCCAGGAGCCCCTCAGCCAGGAGCCCCTCGGCCAGGAGCCCCTCGGCGATCTTTTTTGAGTTTGCTCCACTTCATCCCCGCTCCTTCTGTATCGCCCAGCAGCCGGGCAGTGTTGTCCTCCCGCGTGATCACCTACGGAATACGCGGTACGAAATACGCAATCATCTTCACGCCCGATGATAGATTCCTGAAGGTTTCTGTCAAGCCACCGGCGGACAAAGACCGCGGTCGTGAGTATACGGGGCGCCGTCGATCGTGAGGGCCGGCGAATCGCTTGAACAGTGCACAAAAACGGGGACCGGAAGAGCTCCGGTCCCCCCTCACTTCGAGTGATCAGATCGTCACAGAATGATGACGCCCAGGGCGCCCAGGATCAACATCAACAGTCCGATGACCAGGAAGATCCCGAAGATCAACTTCGCGATGGAGGCAGCACCCCGCGCGATGCCGGTGAAGCCTAACAGGCCCGCGATGATGGCGACTACCAGCAGACCAAGTGCCAGCTCTAACATAGTTTTACCCTCCTCAGTTATGTGATTGATGATAGCTTGTCGCTCTACGACAAACAGGTGAACCCCTTTCACCTATCCACAGGATAGCACACGCCCCTTCCTCTGTGCAATATATCGCGATATAGAAGCAGGGTATAGACCGGGATATAAATTGGCTACTCACCGACCGCGCCCACCCTTGCTTTAATCCCCGCTCATCGTACAATCCCCGAGAAAATGCAAGAGGAAGGGAGACCGCCTGTGAAGATTATGAGGAAGAGGGTCCTGTTCACCCTCGTTGTGCTCTCGTTCGCCCTGAGCGCCTGTGCCCCCCCTACGGTGGGTCCCACACCGACGCCCACGCGCACGCCCCGGCCCACGGAGACGCCCACCCCCATTCCCACCCCCACGCCCGCCTTCCCGGTGACCGTGGCCTGTGCCGCCTTCGTGCCCGGTGACGTCTGCAAGGAGCTGCGGGTGCTCGTCACCGCCGACCCCGCCCACTTCTCGTGGGTCGAGAGCGTCGAAGGGGCCGACATCGTACTGGGCGGAGAGGGCATTCCCGGCGCGAAGGCCCTCGGGACGTGGACCTACGCCGTTGCCGCCCCCTTCTTTACCGTCGCCGACGAGGTGGCGAGCGCCGACCTCGTCGCGACCTGGCAGGGGACGCCCAGCGGCCCCTTGACCGAGCACCCCCTGCTGGTGACGGAGGATACCCGCGACGCGCTGACCTCCCTCTGGGGAGAGCCGGGGGAGAGCGTGCAGGTCGTCTCGCCGGAGGT
>DAOTVC010000065.1:0-35307 GCA_034437215.1 Anaerolineae bacterium
AGGGCTGCAGCACCTGCCACGCGCCCCGGAAGAAGAGGAAGGCGTTGTTGTCCGAAGCCGCACCCGCGTACAGGTAGAGGGGATTGCCCTCACCCTCGGCGCGGTCCACCAGGTACTGCGCCTGCATGGCGCCCACCTGGACGCTGTCGAAGGTCACGTAGTAGTCGACGGCGTCCGTGTCGCGGATCAAGCGGTCGTAGGAGATCACGGCAACGCCGGCCTCCGCGGCGGCCTCCGCAGCCGCAGCGGCAGCGGTGCCGTCGTGGGGGGTGATGATGATGACCTCGACGCCCTTGGTGATGAGCGCCTCAACGTTCTCCTTCTCCTTGGCCGAGGACCCCTGGCTGAAGAGAATCTCCGCGTCGTAGCCGGCGGCGCTCAAAGCGTTCCGGAAGCGGGTCTCATCCTGAATCCAGCGGGGTTCGTCCTTCGTCGGCAACACGATACCCACGGCGAGGTTTTCGACCTCCTCCGTGGTGTCAGGCTCACCTGACTCAGGGGTCTGATTGTCACCGCAGGCCGTGAGAAGCATGCTCGCAACAATCAACAGGGCCATCACGGACAGGACCCATCTCTTCTTAAACATAGTACATCTCCTCCTTAGTCTGATTGGGAACATAGCACTCTTTTTTTGAAACGTCAACAGCTTCTCTTCCATGCACCTCCTTGAGTAGTCCCACAAAGTCTGTGGACACCAGCACACAGTCGGGATGTCCTGTTTCAACTTCGTACGATCACAAACCTAGACGGAAGACGGGGCGTTGCCCGAAGCCGACTTGGGAGGTCAACCGATGGCACGCCTTTTATCATGAAACCACAATGCCGGAGCAAATTCAACAGCATTTCCCCCCTTTGGGAGTGGTGTTTACCCCCAAGGGCGATTAGGGGAAATCTCCTAAGGGAAAGTGGGACCCTGTTGCAGAGATGCGGGTGGTAACTCAGAGGATCTCAACACACAGAATCGCGGGGAGATGCTCTGTCTCGCACCTCCCCGCAACCACTCTTGATCGTGTCAGGGGCGCTGATCACTCCCCGCGGGCTTGGCTTTGCTCTCGACGTTCGTAGCACTCAAAGAGCCAGTCCGGCTCCGCGTTCAGTGTATCGGAAAGGCTCTCAATTCCCCCTCGAAAAAATCCACGTCACCGATTCGCAAGCCCCTCCGGCGAGTCACGCAACAGCTCCTAACGCCCCCTTTCACTCCCACTCGATGGTGGCGGGGGGTTTGCTGCTCACGTCGTAGACGACGCGGTTGACGTCGCGCACCTCGTTGACGATGCGGTTGGAGACCTCCGCCAGGAGGTCGTAGGGGAGGCGCGCCCAGTCGGCGGTCATGAAGTCGTCGGTGGTGACGGCCCGCAGGGCGACGACGTTGGCGTAGGTGCGCCCGTCCCCCATCACGCCGACGCTGCGCACGGGCAGGAGCACGGCGAAGGCCTGCGCCACGGCGCGGTAGAGGTCCGCCTCCCGCAGCGCCTGCAGGAAGATGGCGTCGGCCTCCTGGAGTACCCGCACCCGCTCGGGGGTGACCTCGCCTAGAATGCGCACCGCCAGCCCGGGTCCGGGGAAGGGGTGGCGCCAGACGAGCGCCTCGGGCAGCCCCAGGGCCAGCCCCACCTCACGCACCTCGTCCTTGAAGAGCTCCCGCAGCGGCTCCACCAGCTCCAGATCCATCTGCTCGGGCAGGCCGCCTACGTTGTGGTGGCTCTTGATCCGCCGGGCGTCCTGGCTCCCCGCGCTCTCGATCACGTCCGGGTAGATGGTTCCCTGCCCCAGGTAGCGCACCCCCTCCAGCTTGCGCGCCTCCGCCTCGAAGACGCGAATGAACTGCTCGCCGATGATGCGCCGCTTCTCCTCGGGGTCGGTGACGCCGGCGAGAGCGGTAAAGAAGCGCTCCGCGGTCTCTACGGTGACCAGCCGCATTCCCAGCACCCGCTCGAAGGTCCCCTGCACCTGGACGACCTCCCCCTTGCGGAGCAGCCCCGTGTCGACGAAGATGGAGGTCAGCTGCTCCCCCACCGCCCGCTGGAGGAGGGCCGCCAGCACCGCGCTGTCGACGCCGCCGCTCAGCCCGCAGACGACGCCCGAGTCCCCCACCCGGTCACGGATGCGCTCGACGACCCGTTCGATGAAGTTCGCGGGCGTCCACGTCCCCTCGCACCCACAGAGATCGAAGAGGAAACGCCGCAGAATCTCCCGCCCCTGCGACGTGTGCACCACCTCGGGATGGAACTGGAGGCCAAAGAGCCGGCGCTCCTCATCCCCCAGCGCGGCGAGGATACCGCCGGCGCTCCGAGCCAGCACCGTGGAGCCCGGAGGCAGCGTCGCCACCCGATCACCGTGGCTCATCCAGACGTCCAGCGTGGTGGGAAGTCCGGCAAAGAGCGGGGACTCCGGCGCCAGCACCTCGACCCGGGCCGAGCCGTACTCCCGCGACTCTCCGGGCACGACCTCGCCCCCCAGGGCCTGGGCCAGGAGCTGGAGCCCGTAGCAGATGCCCAGGACCGGCACGTCCTCCTCGAGGACGTAGCCGGGCAGGGAGGGCGCGCCCTCGTCGTAGACGCTGTTGGGGCCGCCCGAGAGGATGAAGCCGCGCGGTTCGAGGGCCTGTACCCGGGCCTCGTCGGCGTTCCAGGGCAGGACCTCGGCGTAGACCCGGAGCTCGCGCACGCGGCGGGCGATGAGGCGCGTGTACTGGGAGCCGTAGTCGACGATGACGACCGTCTCGCGCTCGCTCATGCGCTCACTCGGCGAGGATGACGGTCCCGTCATCCCGGATCTCGTCGATCACGACCAGGGACTCGATAGGCACACCGAACTCGGCGAGCCGCTCCCGCCCACCTTCGAAGGTCTTCTCGACCAGGGCGCCGATCCCCACCAGCGTCGCGCCCGACTTCTCCACCAGGCGGGCCAGGGCCGAGATGGTGTTGCCCGTAGCGAGGAAGTCGTCGATGATGAGCACCCGATCCTGGGGACGCAGGAACTCCGAAGAGACCATGAGCGCCACCTCACCCCCTTTGGTGTGGGAGGGCGCCGTCTCCACGAAGGTCGGCTCTTTCATCGTGATAGGCTTGTGCTTGCGGGCGAAGACCAGGGGCACCTCGAGGGCGAAGGCGGTGGTCAGCGCGGGCACAATGCCCGAGACCTCCGCCGTCAACACGCGCGTGGGTTCCAGGTAAGCGAAGCGCTGGGCGAACTCGGCACCGGCGTCCAGCATCATCTGCGCGTCCACCTGGTGGTTGATGATGCTGTCGATCTTGAGAATACCGTTTCCCAGATACTCTCCTTCGGTCAGGATCCTCTCTTTGAGCATCTCCATGAGTACAACCTCCTGTACCTGAACAGAGCCAAAAAGCTAGTGTAACACAGAATAGCTAAAGCGCCGCAAGCGGTTTGTTAAACCTTTGTTAACACAAACCACTTCTATCTTTTTCGACCCGGTCATGGTATCATCTACCTCGAAAGCGGAGTGTCTAACCTTCAACTTGTGACTTGTAACTTTCAACTGATTATTAAGGAGGCACCATGCTCTTTGTGGACAATCAAAACATGACCGATCCGCGGATGAACCTCGCCATCGAGGAGCACCTCCTGCGCAACCTCGACACCGACGAGGAGATCCTCCTCTTTTACATCAACGAGCCCTCCATCATCATCGGGCGCAACCAGAACACCCTCGAGGAGATCAACTGCGACTACGTCGAGGCCCACGACCTCCACGTGGTGCGGCGTCTCTCGGGAGGCGGCGCCGTCTACCACGACCTGGGCAACCTCAACTTCAGCTTCATTACCCCCTACGAGGCGGGCAGCTTCCAGAACTTTGCCAAGTTCACCGCCCCCGTCATCCGCGTCCTCCACGATCTGGGGGTCGACGCCGAGCTCAGCGGGCGCAACGACGTCCTGGTCAACGGGCGGAAGATCTCGGGCAACGCCCAGTACCGCACGGCGACGCGCATGTTCAGCCACGGCACCCTCCTCTTCGATACCACCCTCGAAGACGTCGTCGCCGCCCTGAACGTGAGCCAGGAGAAGATCTCCTCCAAGGGGCTGAAGTCGGTGCGCAGCCGCGTGGCGAACATCAGCGAGTTCCTCGACGAGCCGATGACGACGCTGGAGTTCCGCCAGCACCTGCTCGAGGGCATCTTCGCCGGATCGGAGGGCATCCCCCAGTACGCCCTCACGGAGGAGGACTGGGAGAGCATCCGCATGATCAAAGGGCGGCGCTACGACCGCTGGGAGTGGAACTACGGGAAATCCCCCCGCTTCAACGTCCAGAAGAGCCACCGCTTCCCCTCCGGCAAGATCGACGTGCGCATCGACATCCAGCGCGGGCTGATCGAGGAGATCAAGATCTACGGGGACTTCCTGGGCGACGGGGACGTGGAGGAGATCGAGGTCCGGCTGAGGGGGACGCGTTACGCTCGCGAGGCCCTGGCAGCCGCACTGGCAGGGCTGGAACTCGCCCCTTACTTCGGTGGGGTCACCCAGGAGGAGTTCGTCGACCTGCTCTATTGACGCCCTACCGGGCTCTCCGGGAGTCTATCTTAGGTCGCAGCCCAGGCTGATCACAGCAGCCCCTCCCCCTAGCCCCCTCCCCTTCGGCGCTACGCGCCGTGGGGAGGGGGAGTCCTATTCAGTGGGGGTTGCGCGGCGCTGCAGCGCCGCGCAACCCCCACTTCAAAATCTTCCCCTTCCCCCGCACGGAGTGCCCCACGCTGAGGCTCGCAGAATCTCAACGCTGAAAGCTCGTTTACGTGAGACACAATCACTCGGGAATTGTACTTTTACGAATCCTAAAGGTGCACTCAAGCCCCTTCGACTTGTAGGAACGGAAAGCGCGCATACAATAGAGACGCCCGAGTGTCCTCAAAAAGAACGGCACACCAAAGAGCAGGAGCACGATCATGCGCAGAATCTTTCGCGAAACCGCCTTCCGGCTGGCCCGGCGTGACCTCGCCACCTTCCTCGACGAGCACGAGCAGGAGCTCCTGCTCGTCTTCCACGACGAGCTGCAGAAGCTCGACGATGCCATCCCCGAGGAGAACTTCTTCATCGACATCAACATGGTAGGGCTGGGCGACATGATCCTCAGGGCCGCGCTGCGGGCCATCAGCCGCTTCCTCCGCGCCGACATCCCCCTGCCCGAGGATCTCCCGGCGGTGAAGGACTTGACGACCGTCGAGGAAGAGGCATCCGAAGCGTAGAGAACCGAGACTCGGGCGCAATTCCTCCAGGACATATCTGAGTGAAAGGAGGCAGAATGTTCAAGGAAGGTGATGCTGTCGTACATCCGACCCACGGTGCGGGTGTGATCAAGAGTATCAAGGAGCGCACCACGCCCAAGGGCAAGACGAAGAAGTACTACACCATCCAGCTCCGGGCGCAGATGAATACCCAGGTGTTGATCCCCGTGAAGCAAGCAAAGAAGATCGGTCTGCGGCGGGCCATCGACGAGAAGGATCTGGCGCAGGTCTGGCAGGTTCTCCAATCGGAGCCCCAGTCGCTTCCCGACGAGAACAAAGCGCGCTACCAGATCATCCAGGACAAGCTGGACTCGATGGACGTACTGCAGGTCGCCGAGGTGGTGCGCGACCTGGTCTGGCGCCAGGAGGAGGAGGAGAAGCTCAAGACGCGGGGACGCAATCTCTATCGCAAGGGACTGCGCTTCCTCATCAGTGAGGTGGCAGCCGCCCAGGGTATCTCCCTCACCGATGCCGAGGCCCAGGTCCGCGCTCACCTGCGTTCTGAGTAAGGTCGCTCTTTCTGTCAATCAGTGAGGTACTCATGAACCTGCTGACCCTGCTCGTCGCGCTGACACCCGTCCTGACCGTCTTCCTCTTTCTGGTCATCCTGCGCCTGCCGGCGGTGAAGGCCATGCCCCTCAGCCTCGCCATCACCGCCCTCGCCGCCTACTTCGTCTGGGGCATGCCCCTGCGCCGGATCGCGGCCGCCTCCTTCGAGGGGCTCTTCGTGGCCCTCTCCATCCTGTGGATCATCTTCGGCGCCGTGCTGCTGCTCAACACCCTGCGCCGCAGCGGAGCGCTGGCCGCCATTCGGGAGGGCTTCACCCACGTGACCGCCGACCGGCGGGCCCAGGCCATCATCGTCGCCTGGCTCTTCGGCGCCTTCCTCGAGGGCGCGGCGGGCTTCGGCGCTCCGGCCGCCATCGGGGCGCCGCTGCTGGTGGCCCTCGGCTTCCCGCCGCTGGCCGCCGTCGTCATCGCCCTCATCGCCGACAGCAGCCCCGTCTCCTTCGGAGCGGTGGGCACCCCCATCATCATCGGCGTCGCCCAGGGGCTGCAGGAGGGGCCGGCCGTCGCCCCCGCCGTCGCCGACCTGCTGGGCGGGCGCCCGCTGGCGGAGTTCCTGCAGGCGGTTGCCGTCCAGGCCACCCAGATCGACATCGTCGTGGGCACCTTCCTGCCGCTGATCATGATCCTCATCCTGACCCGCTTCTTCGGGGAGCGGCGGAGCTGGCGGGAGGGGCTGGCGGCGTGGAAGTTCGCCCTCGTCGCCGGGCTGAGCTTCACCCTCCCGGCCTTCGCCTTCGCCACCCTCTTCGGGCCCGAGTTCCCCTCCCTCCTCGGCGGGCTGGTGGGCCTCGCCATCGTCGTGCCCCTGGCGCGCAAGGGCTGGCTCTTGCCCCAGGAGACCTGGGACTTCGGTGCCCGTCCCGCCTTCGTGTCCGAGGAGGAGACGATGCCCCTGGTGCGCGCCTGGCTCCCCTACCTGCTCGTGGCCCTGCTCCTCGTCCTCACCCGCCTGGACGCCCTGCCCCTCAAGGGCTGGCTGCAGGGTGTCGTCATCACCTGGCCCGCGATCCTGGGGACGGAGATCAGCGCGTCCCTGGCCCCCCTCTACCTGCCCGGCTCCATCTTCGTCCTCGTCGTCCTGATCACCGCCCTCTTCCACCGCTTGAGCATCGAAGAGCTGGGAGGCGCCCTGCGCACCTCCGCCGCCTCCCTCTCCCGCGCCGTCATCACCCTGGGGACGGCGGTGCCCATGGTGCGCATCTTCATCAACTCGGGCGTCAACTCCGAGGGGCTGGCGAGCATGCCCCTGGAGCTGGCGGCGCTCGTCGCCGCGGGCATCGGGCGCGCCTGGCCCCTCACCGCGCCCCTCATCGGCGCCCTCGGCTCCTTCATCTCCGGCAGCGCCACCTTCAGCAACATGATGTTCTCCCTCTTCCAGTTCAGCGTCGCCCAACAGACGGATCTCCTGCCGCACATCGTCCTCGCCCTTCAGGTTCTGGGGGCCAACGCCGGAAACATGATCTGTGTCGTAAACGTCGTGGCAGCCGCCTCGGTCGTCGGCCTGCACGGTCGGGAGGGCGACATCATCCGCTTCACCCTCCCGCCGATGCTCTACTACTGCCTCTTCGCCGGACTCCTGGGGCTCCTGCTCCTGCTCGTGTTGTGAAGCAAGATAGATCGAGGAAAGGAGTTCAGATGAGACCGCACATCGAGGGGACGAAGTTTGGGGCAATCACCGTGGGAGGCAAGGTCTACGATCACGACATCCTCATCGGCCTCGACGGCGAGGTGCGCCGGCGCCAAAAGAGCCTCTCCAAGGAGATCTTCGGCACCTCCCACTCCCTCTCGGAGCAGGAGGCGGAGTACGTCTACGAGGAAGGTGTGGAGACCCTGGTCATCGGCACGGGGCAGTTCGGGCGCGTGAGCCTCTCCGACGACGCCCGCACCTTCTTCGAGCGCCGGGGGGTGCGGGTCGTCCTTGAGGCCACGCCCAAGGCCCTGGAGACCTGGAACGAGATGGAAGGCCGGGTCATCGCCCTCTTCCACACCACCTGCTGAGGGCGGGAAGGACAAGGGCGAAGCTTTGAAATGGGGTTGAAAGAGATCTGGAGCGTGAAACGTGAAGCGTGACGTGAGGGCTTCACGTTTCACGGCCACTATGGCTAAAGTCAGTCGAGCGCATAACAAAATAAGCAAAACGTTGACTGAAAGGGGGGAGAACCAGATGTCAAGCAGCGATCCTATCTATATCGGCGTCGACCTGGGCGGGACCAACATCGAGGCAGCCGCCGTGCAGAACGGGAAGGTATTGAAGTCCAAGAAGAAGAAGACCCACGCCGACGAGGGGGTGGAGACGGTCATCGACCGCATCGAGGAGACGGTGCGCAAGCTCTTCGACAAGATGGATGCCGGGGCGTCGGACTTCGAGGCACTCTGCATCGGCGCACCGGGCGCCGTGGACACCACCACCGGCGTCATCCACGAGGCTCCGAACCTGAAGGGCTGGCAGGACGTGCCCCTCGGCGAGGATCTGGAGGCGCGGCTGGGACTGCCCGTGGTGGTCGACAACGACGTCAACGTCGGCGTGCTGGGGGAGTACGTCTACGGCGCCGGGCAGGGGTCGCTCCACATGGTCGGAATCTGGGTGGGCACCGGCATCGGAGGCGGGATCATCGTCAACGGGCAGCCCGTCTACGGCTGGCGGGGCGCCGCCGGTGAGATCGGGCACATCGTGGTGAACCCCTATGGGCGGACCTGCGCCTGCGGGCGGGAGGGCTGCGTCGAGGCCTACGCCAGCAAGACGGCGATGCGGGCCATGATCGAGGAGCAGATGGCCCGCGGGCGGGAGAGCGTCATGCCCCGGATCATGGAGGAGAAGGAGAAGCGGCGCATGACGAGCAGCGTCATCGAGGACGCCCTGGAGGCGGAGGACGCCCTGATGATCGAGGCCGTCAAGACCGCCCAGTTCTACCTGGGCCTGCTCACCGCCAACCTGGTCAACATCCTGGATCCCCAGGTCATCGTCTTCGGGGGCGGGCTGGTGAAGCGGCTGGGCGAGTCCTTCCTCGAGCCCATCATCCTCACGGCCCAGAAGCACTACCTGCAGCAGGAGGACGCCGACCGCATCCGCATCGTCCCCTCGGTCCTGGGCGACGACGCGGGGCCGGTGGGCGCCGCCGTGGTCGCCTCCCGCCACGTGTAGGATCTCTACCCGATGGGAAAGCTCCTAAGGTGAAACGTGAGGCGTAAAACGTGATAGCCTCACGTTTTACGTTTCCGAACCCCAGATAGATGTCCCTCGCTTGCCATTATACTAACCCGTTTTATACTGTAACTACTACCCACAATGGAGAGAGAGCATGACGACAGAGAGCGTGACCCTACCCTGGGGCCGGGAGAGCCTCTCCCTTAGGAAGAAGCGCTGAGCGCGAACGCTGAGCTCCAACACCGGCTCCTCGTCGGCATCGACGTCGGCGGCACCTTCACCGACGCCGTCGTCGTGCGGGGGCGTGAGGTCCTCGCCACCGCGAAGGCCCTCACCGAGCCCGCGCACCTGGAGCGCTCCCTGCTGGGGGCGCTGGACGGCGTCCTCGGCGAGATCGAGCCGGCGGAGGTCGCCCGGGTGAGCCTCAGCACGACGCTCATCACCAACCTCATCGCCCAGGGGCGGGTGCCGGAGGTGGCCCTGCTCCTCATCCCCGGCCCGGGGCGGAACCCCGCCGACTACCGCCTGCCCGCCAGGGTCTGGACGGTGGGCGGCGCCGTCGACTTCCGCGGGCGGGTCACCGCGCCCCTCGACCGGGCCGAGGTCGACGAGGTGCTGGAGGAAATCCAGGGAGAGGGACTCGAATACCTGGGGGTGGTGGGGAAGTTCTCCCCACGCAACCCCACCCACGAGCAACAGGTCGCCGCCTGGGCCGCCGAACGGGACGGGTGGCAGGTGAAGGCCGGGCACGGCGTCGCGGGGCAGCTCAACTTCCCCCGCCGGGCCGCCGCCACGGCCCTGACCCTGGCCGTCGAGCGGCCCTACCGCGCCTTCTTCGCGGAGCTGCGCGCCGCCCTCCAGGCGCGCGGGCTCGACTGCCCCCTCGTCGTGCTCAAGGCCGACGGCGGCACCCTCCCCCTGGAGGTCGCGGAGCACGAACCGCTGCACTCCATCTTCTCGGGGCCCGCCGCCAGCACCATGGGGGCGCTGGCCCTGCGCCCGCCCGGCGCCACCTCCGTCGTCGTCGACGTGGGGGGCACCACCACCGACCTGGCCCTCGTCCTCGACGGCGAGCCCGTCTACGCCTCGAAGGGCGCCGAACTGGAGGGCTACCCCCTCCCCGTCCGCGCCTTCGCCGTGCGCTCCCTGCCCGTCGGCGGCGACGGCACCCTCGCCCTCGAGGAGGGGCAGCCCGTGCTCCTCGCCACGCGCGCGGGGGTCGCCGCCTCCCTGGGCGGCCCCGCCCCCACCCTCACCGACGCCCTCCGTCTCCTGGGCCACTCCGACGTGGGCGATCCCGCTCGCGCCCGGGAGGCCCTCGCCACGCTGGGCGAGCCGGAGGCGGTGGCCCGCACCGTCGTCGATCAGGCCCTCGCGCGCATCCACGCGGGCATCGAGGCCATGTTCGAATCCTGGCGCCGCGAGCCCGTCTACCGCCTCTGGCAGCTGCGGCGGAAGACGGAACGCCGGCCCGACGTCGTGGTGGGCCTGGGGGCGGCCGGCGGCGCGCTGGTCCCCCTGCTGGGAGCACGGATGGAGGCGGAGGTCATCGTCCCGCCCTACGCGCCCGTCGCCAACGCCCTGGGCGCCGCCGTGGCCCGCACCACCTACACCACCACGCTCCGCGTCGACACGGAGCAGCGCATTCTGGAGGTGCTGGAGGCGGGCAGGACGGAGCCGCTGCCGGCGGGACGCTACACGCTGGAGGACGTCCGCGAGCTGGCACGCTCGTGGATGGCCCGGCGGGGCGAGGCCCTGGGGATCGAGGCCCCCCTCGTCGACGCCGTGGAGGTACTCGCCGAGCAGTTCAACGTCGTCGAGGGGTGGCGGACGGTGGGGCGCATCTTCGACGTGCGCTGGGAGCGTCCCGCCGGGCTGGTGCAGGCCTGGCGCGAGGAGCGCAATGCGGAGTAGAGAGGTGATCGGCATGCAGGCGGAGCTCGGCACCGTGCTGCGCTCCTGGCGTACGCGCACCCTGAACATCCTGGCTGCCGTGCTGGCGGTCGTCGCCGTCCCCGCCGTCGTCGCCTCCCTCGTCCCGGTCTACGGCACCCCCTACCTCACCTTCTGGCTCTCGATTTACGGAGGCGCCTATCTGATCATCCTGGCCCTGGCCCTCCTGCGCCGCCTCGACAATCGCATCCGCGGCTGGGTGCTCCTCTCCCTGGGTTACTTCATGGGCGTCCTGGCCCTCTGGCAGGGAGGGCTGTGGGCCAGCGGGCGGCTCTACCTCTTCTTCCTGCCCATCGTGGCCCTGGTGCTCATCGACCTGCGGTCGAGCCTCGTCATGGCGGGGATCAGCCTCCTGACCTTCGCCCTCCTTCCCTACGTGGTAGAGATCCGGCAGGTGGTGTCCGCACCGCCCTCCATCTGGCTGGGCGCCGTGGCGACCTTCGCCATGCTCCTATCCGCGGTGATGGCCCTCCTGCAGAGCTTCTACAGCTTCCTGCTGAGCACCCTCGAGGCCGAGCGGGAGGCGAAGGGGGAGCTGGCCCTGGCGAACGCCCGTCTGGAGGAGTACAGCCGCACCCTCGAGGAGAAGGTCGCCCAACGCACCCAGGAGCTGACGGGGGCCAACCGGCAGCTGCAGCAGTACACCCAAGAGCTCGAGGCCCAGAACGCGGAGCTGGACGCCTTCGCTCACACCGTCGCTCACGATCTGAAGTCACCGCTGACCTCGTTGGTGGGCTTCAGCAACCTCCTGGAGCAGCGATACGCGCGCCTGGAGCCCGAACAGATCGAGCAGAGCGTGCAGGTCATCGCCCAGAACGGGCGGCGGATGACCAACATCATCGACGAGCTACTCCTCCTCGCCAGCGTGCGCAAGGTGGAGGAGGTAGAGATCCGGCCGGTGGAGATGGCGCCCGTCGTCGTCGAGGCACAGGCGCGCCTCGTGACCCTCATCGAGGCCCAAAAGGCCCGGATCGTTGTTCCGGAGCGCTGGCCCGTGGCCCTGGGCTACGCTCCCTGGGTGGAGGAGGTCTGGACCAACTACATCAGCAACGCCGTCAAGTACGGCGGGGCGCCCGAGAGGGAGATCCCGCCCCAGGTGGAGTTGGGCTACGCGAGGGCCTCGGGCAACGGGCACGTGCGCTTCTGGGTGCGCGACAACGGCCCGGGCCTGAGCGCGGCGGAGCAGGAACGCCTCTTCACCGAGTTCACCCGCCTGCACCAGGTGCGCGCCGAAGGACACGGGCTGGGGCTCTCCATCGTCCAGCGCATCGTCTCCAAGCTGGGCGGCGAGGTCGGCGTGGAGAGCGCCCGGGGAGAGGGCAGCACCTTCTGGTTCACCCTGCCGGCGGATGAAGCGGCGGGCTAGGCCCCTAATTAGCCCTCCTTCGCCACCTCAGGCAGCCGGTAGATGAAGGGGAGACCGAGGAGCGTCGCCCCGGCGCTCACGGCAAAGGCCGCACGAATCCCCACCCTATCCCCCAGCAACCCCACCCCGTAGACGACGAGGGCGCGGATGACGAAACTCGTGCCCATGTAGAGGCTGTTGGCCAGGGCGCGGTTCTCGGGATAGCTCTCCTGGACGAAGGCCATGAGGACGGGCGTCACCGAGAGGGAGGCGAAGCCCAGCGGCAGGAGGAGGGGCACCCGCGTCCACCCCGCGAGGGAGAGAAAGGCGAACATCAGAAGCGCTGTAGTCGAAAGGGCCAACCCCAGCACCGCCAGGAAGCCGTAGGCGGGCGCCACCCCCAGGAGGCTCATGGCGATGGCGATGACGGCAGGCGCCAGGGCGACGAGAAGGCGTCCCCAGCGCTCTCCCAGGTGTCCGATGAGCGGTTGCAGGAGCGAGGGACCCTGAAGAAAGCTCGTCAAAAGCCCCCCAGGGCGGTGGAGAAGGCCAGCCTCTCCATCAGTGCCGGAAGGAGAGGGGGCAGGAGGGCCGTGTAGGTGTCGTGGATCCAGTGCGCGCCCGCGATGGCGGTGACGTCTCCGGTACGGAAGCTACACCCGGATGTGGAAAGATCGGCGGTCGGTGACGTAGGGGAGGACATGGTGGAAGGAGGAGGCGGTGAAGCCGCCCCTACCCCTCCTCGGGAAGGGTGCCGAAGGCGCGATCCCAGAGTTTGGTGGTGATCCCGAAGCGCTGACCGGGCGTCGCGCCGTGGTGGCGCATGTGGTGGCGGCGCACCCGCTGCAGATACACCCCCCGGACGTGGAAATGGTGGGTGCTGTAGTGGAGCATATCGTAGGCCAGGTAGCCGGAGACGAAGCCCGAGAAGAGGGGGGCGACCCAGTGGCCTCGCCCCAGGAGCCCGCCCAGCAGCCCCCGAAAGGCGGCGTAGAAGAGGAGCGCCAGGGGAATGCTCACGGCGGGGGGCATCACGAGACGGCTCTTGCTCATGGGTTGGGCGTGGTGCACCCCGTGGAAGAGAAAGGAGAGGCGCTCCTGCCAGGGCGTGCGCGGCTGAAAGTGGAAGATAAAACGGTGGAGGCTGTACTCCGCCAGGGTCCAGACGAAGAGCCCCACGCCGAAGGCGAGGGGAATGTGGAGGGCGGACAGACCTGCCGGACGCGTGGCGATCGCACGGTAGAGGAAGTAGCCGGCAACGGGCAACCAGATCGCCAGGACGACGGCGGGGTGGATGTGGGTAAAGAACTCCAGAAAGTCCGATTCGAAGAGCCGCAAGGGCTCCTCACTGCTGCGCACCTTGCCCATCGTAGCACCTCCAAGTTATCGTGTCACGACAGATTCTACGTCGCGAGACGTGGGAAGTAAAGTGGGGAATTAGATACCTATCACTTGACTCTGCTGAAAAAAGCCTTTTTACCACAGAGAGCACGGAGATTTTTTAAATTGGTCTTCATAAAATCAGGTAAAAGAGCGCTTTTTATAAAGATATTTCACTATCTCCTTGGTTTTCTCGGTGTTCTCCGTGTTGGAAGGAGTTTTTTCAGGGCAGTCATGGCTCCCCTGAAAAAAGATCTCTTACCACGGAGATCACGGAGATTTTTGATGTTGAACTTTATAAAATGTAACTTTCGGTTTAACTTTAATAATAATCTCTGTGTTTTTCTCAGTGTTCTCTGTGTCCTCCGTGGTGAAATAGAGTTCTTTCAGGAGAGTCAGTCATAAGATGGGCAAAAGTGATAGGTGGCTGGAGTGGGGAATAGACGATTTCCTAGCGGCAGGGATTGTAGTCCTCGCCGAGGATGAGGCGCAGCTTCACCTGGCGCGAGGCGTCCTCCTGCACGAGGGTGTTAACCGCGCCCACGCGGAAGAGGGACTGGAGGAGCGAGAGACCGCTGCCCTTCGGCGTGCTGCCGTAAAAGACGATCTGCGTCTCGGCGTAGTCCCGCCGGTCGGGCTCCCCGACGTAGGGGGCGAAGCCCCAGTGGGCCAACCGGTCGGCAGCCAGCAGATCCCAATCCTCGTGGGCGGTGCCGTTCCAGACCTCGATGGGGATGAGCGCCTGGGAGGCGCGGCTGGAGGCGGGCTTCGCCAGGACGCTCTGGATGACCGGCTCGATCTCGGGCCAGCGTGGCAGGAAGACACTGCCCCCGTAGGGGGTCACGTGGGAGGAGACCTGACCCCAGCCGATGTTGTAGCGACTCACGTCCGCCGCCTCCAGCCGCGCCCCGACCATCGCCAGCGAGAGGATGTTCCCCACCCCCATGTCCGTCTCGAAGAGGTGGCTCCACTGGTCGTAGAGAGAGGGAGCGGCCTCGAAGAGGTTGGCCTCCTTCCCCTTGTCCCACATGGCCTCAAGCACCTGCTGCTGCCGAGCCTCCCGGGAGAAGACGCTCGTCGTCTTCCGCGACCGGGAGTACCAGAGGGCCAGCTCGCCGTCCATGTGCTGGACGCCGGGCTCCAGCACCAACCAGGGGTAGTCACCGTTCTCGTCGGGATAGGGCCAGTAATCCTCCAGCCGGCAGTGCACGGGGACGTCGATCCCCCCCAGGGCGTCAACGAGGCCGATGAGCCCGTCGAAGTCGACCATCACGTAGTAGTCCGCCGTGATCCCCAGATTGTAGAGCAGGCTCTGGTTGAAGAGGCCAAAGCCGCCGCCCTCCGTCTGGTGGATGTCCCCGTACATGTCCGCGAAGTTGATGCGGCTCATCCAGAAGTTGGGTATGTAGACGTAGAGGTCCCGGGGAATGGAGAGCATGGCTACCGAGGGCACGTCGGGGTAGATGACGATGTACTGGATGGCATCGGTGTGCCAGTCGTTCCAGTCGGGACGTCGATCGCTGCCCAGAAGGAGGACGGTGATGGCGTCCTCACGGATGGGCAGGCGGGGCACGGGCGTCGGGATGGGTACCGTTGCCGAGGGATGGGGCGTGACGGTGATCTCTACAGGGGCCAGCGTCGGGCGCAGGGGGTTCAGAGGCGCGGGAATCACGGTGGGGGTAAGCGTAGGTTCGGGCGTCGGCGTGCGGGTGGGAGCGGGCGTCCAGGTGGGTGTAGGTGTCCAGGTCGGGGGCAGCGTCTCCGTCGGTGCGGGCGTCGGCGTGGGAGTAAGGGTGTGCGTCGCTGTCGGCAGGAGAGCCGCAAAGTCCACCGTTGGCGTAGGGGCGGTGAAGACACAGGAGAGCTGGTAGAGCATCAACACCCCTACTAACAGTATGTTCAATAAGAGCAGTGCCAGGATACGAAAGCGTTGGTTGTTCATAACCCTCGAGAGCGTGTAGCCGGTTAGCAGCAGGCCGAAGCCAGGTTCTGGAGTTCCGGAGATAAGATGGCCATCTCCGAATATCTTCCGCTTGCCTCTATTATAATCAGCTCCTTCAATCTCAACAAGAAAGCGAGCTGCACGCGCCAGGTTGAGATTGCGATGCCGGCGCGACTTTAGAAGAGGGTAGAGTATAATGGAGAGGTCGTTCCCAAAGCAGATACGTAAGTAGGAGATCACATGTTAAAGATAGAGACGGAACGCCTCGTCCTCCGCCCTCATACCCTTGACCATCTGGAGACGCTGAACGCGTGGTGGAACGACGGGGAGCTGACCTACTACGACGACGACCAACCGCCGGACGCGCCGCCCGACTCTCTGGAGGAGACCCGGCGCTGGTTGGAGCGCGTCAGCCGGGCGGAGCCCGAAGCCACGACCCTCCACTACGCCATCCACAAGAAGGCAGACGAGAAGATCATCGGTTACGGGCAGGTCGCCTTCGTCGATCGCTACAACCGCCACTGCAAGCTGGGTATCACGGTGGGGGCCAAGGACGAGTGGGGCAAGGGCTACGCCCGTGAGGCCCTCTCCACGGTCATCGACTACTGCTTCGAGGAGCTGCAGCTCAACCGTATCGGTGCGGAGATCTACGACTTCAACACCCGCTCCCTGCGCCTCTTCGAGGGGCTGGGCTTTCAGCGGGAGGGCGTGATACGCCAGCAAGTGTTGAAGAGTGATGGCTTCCACGATGAGTACCTCTACGGGCTGCTGCGCTCGGAGTGGCAGGCTCCAAACAAGACGACGTGAATCCTCTCCACGCCTGGCTCCTCCTTATTCTGGGCCTCCTGCTGGCGCTGACCGCGCACCTCGTCGGTAAGGAGGCTGAACGCCGCGCCCGGGAGACCTATGATCAGCTGCTGCGTTCCGAGTGGCAGCGCTCCATCCCCCAGGACGCCTGGACGGCGGTGCGGCCCATCGTAGGCCGGTGGGGTGGGTTCGTCGTCCTGCTCAACCTGGTGCGTGGCCTGGCGTTGGTGATGGCCCTGGTTGGCGGCCTCTATCTTCTCTTGTAAGCGAGGTTACAAGTTCAAAGCCAAAAATCGAAAGTTCAGGAGGTGCATTTGGAGAACAAAAGAAGGCTCTGGAAGATCATCCACTGGCTGATCATTCTCAACTTCGTGCTGCAGGTGCTCTACGGCTTCTATATGGTCTTCTTCATCATTGGGGGAACGCGCTACCCGCTCTTCCGCCAGGCAGCCGGGACCCCCATCGAGGTCATTCTCAAACGGCGGCTCTACGCCATCGAGACCTGGATCGCCATGGTGGGGCTGGCCCTCTACCTGGCGGTCACCGAGGTCATCCCGCGCAAGTTCCACATTGATAGGGAAGAGGGAGGCTTCACCTTCACTTTCCATTGGGAGTGAAGGGGGAAGAAAGCGGTGAGAAGTGAGCAAGCTCTACGAAAGAGCGTGCGACTCAAAACACCCTGGTCCCTGATCCCTGGTTACCCATCCCTGATCCCTGAAGTTACAAAGGAGCGCGATGCATATGCAGTTGAACGAGCTTATCCAGCGTGAAGTGCCGGCCGAACCCTGGGCAGAGGGGGAGAAGATCCCCTGGAACGATCCCGATTTCAGCCGTCGTATGCTGCAGGAGCACCTCTCCCAGGCCCACGATGCCGCCAGCCGCCGCTTCGAGAAGATCGAGCAACAGGTGGCCTGGATCCACGAGGAGCTGCTGGGGGGAGAGGAGGCACGGATCCTAGACCTGGGCTGCGGACCCGGCCTCTACACGAGCAGGCTCGCCCGCCGCGGTCACAGCTGCCTCGGCATCGACTTCTCGCCGGCCTCCATCGAGTACGCACAAAAGGAGGCAGAGCGTGACGAGCTGGCCTGCCGCTACGTTCTCGAGGATGTGCGGCGCGCCGACTACGGAACCGGCTATGAGCTGGTCATGTTGATCTTCGGCGAGCTCAACGTCTTCAAGCCCGAAGACGCCCGTCTTCTACTGCGCAAGGCGCACGCGGTCCTCCTTCCCGGTGGGCACCTCCTCCTGGAGCCCCATACCTACGCTGCCGTGAAAGCGATGGGGGGACAGGTGGACTGGCACACCACAAAGAGCGGCCTCTTCTCCGAACGCCCCCACGTCACCCTCTACGAGTCCTTCTGGGACGACGAACGCCATGTGGCGACCGAACGCTACTTCATCATCGACCCGGAGACCGCCAAGGTCACGCGCCACGCGGCGAGCAACCAGGCCTACACCGACGCCGAGTACGAGGCTCTCCTGATGGAGTGCGGCTTCGAGGAGGTAAAAATCTACCCCTCGTTGACGGGCATACCGGACGCGACCGCTGAAGACTTTATCGCCATCGTAGCGCAGAGATGAAGGGGGGCCTGTTGAAGATCGACCGGCGTCCCCTCGTCCTGGCGGCGCTAGGGGCGCTCCTCCTGCTCGTCGCCTCCCTGGTGATCGTGGTGGACGGAGTGACCGACAGGCTGGGACGGGCCGACGTCGGTATCGTCCTGGCCAGCAAGGTCGAGCGGGACGGGCGTCCGGCGCGCAGCCTGCAGGCCCGCCTGAACAAGGCCCGGGAGCTCTACGATCAGGGGCTTTTCGACACGCTCATCGTCAGCGGCGGAGTAGGGCGGGAGGGGTACGACGAGGCCGTCGTGATGCGCGACTATTTGGTGGAACGGGGCATTCCCGCCGAGCGCATTCACGTGGACAGCGAGGGCGTCAACACCTACCACACGGCTCGCAACGCCGCTCACACGATGGAGGCCGAGGGGTACGAGAGCGCCCTCATCGTGACCCAATACTTCCACATTCCTCGCGCCCGCATGGCCCTCCGCCGTTTCGGCGTCTCCGAGATCTACACCGCCCACGCCGAAATCGTGAGGTGGCGGGACCTCTACTCCTTCCCGCGCGAGGTCGCCGCCTGGATCGCCTACCAGTTCAAGCCGTATAACTAACTCTGACTGCCCTGAAAACACGTCTTCCAACACGGAGAACACCGAGAAAACCAAGGAGATAGTGAAATATCTTTATAAAAAGCGCTCTTATGCCTGATTTTATGAAGTCCAATTTAAAAAATCTCCGTGCCCTCTGTGGTAAAAAGGCTTTTTTCAGCAGAGTCAACTCTACTCCACAGAACACTGAATCGGACGACAAGCGTGAAGCGTAGAGGACTCCTCACGTTTCACGCTTCATCTTTGACACTCTGTTCCCTCAAGTGAAACACCGATCTATACCGCAACTTATACCCAAAAGGTATAGCTCGATATATAGACGTGCGCCTTCTTTTTTCCTATACTAGAGGTATAGATGCGCCTCGAGGGGGAAATCGAGGCACAGGACACGGAATATACCTAAAGGAGGGTAATCATGTTCAAACGCACACTTCAAGTACTGCTGACGCTGGCACTGCTCTTCACGAGCGCCACCGCCGCTTTGGCCCAGGAGACCGAGATCGGCGAGACGGCGGTGACCATTCCGGCTGGGGGTGAGGCCCGGATCGACTTCGAGGCCTACTGCCTGGAGACGGGCAAGGTCTTCCCTGAACAGCTCTACACGCCTGCCGCGCGGGCGCCCGAGGACGTCCTTCGCGTTCTCAAGGCTGCCATCCTCAACGACATGGTCGCGAGTGATCCTCTGCAGACCCAGATGGCCGTCTGGTATCAGGTGAATGGCGACTGGCCCTACGCAGAGGGCGAGGTCGATCGCGAGGGGGCCCAGGAGCTCCTGGACGCCGCCGAGGACATTACGATTGCACCTCTCTCAGCAGAGGGCACGTCCATCAACGAGGCCGTGGCCAACGGCACCATCTCCATCGCCGCTGAGAACTTCAGATCCACGAGCGCTGACACCCCCGACGGTCTCCCCTACCGAGGCCGGGGCACCCTGGTCATGATGAACGAGACCGACGAAGAGGTCACTGTCTACTTCCCCTTCGGCATGGTCTTCCGGTCAGCCAACGAGAACGAGCAGGACATCGTGGCCTACTCGACGGAACAGAAGCAGCTGCCCGAGGCGGGAGGCATCCCCTTGAGCCTGGTGAGCGGCCTGGTCGTCGCATTGACCGGCCTGGCCTTCATCGGAGGCGGGCTCGTGCTGCGTAGGACACGCCAGAGAGCGTAATGCCTTCACAACCAAAAGCCCCGGGGGAAACCCCGGGGCTTTTGGCGATTTCCTTCGCCGGGTCCCTCAAGATCCTTCACTACGTTCAGGACAGGCTGCTCAGGCGGACAGGCAGGTGGTGTTTGGGGCAGCGTGACCAGACGACTAAATGACTATCTGACTACTCTCGAAGGAGCCGCTGCAGCAGCGGGGTGACCGCCTCGTAGGAGAAGTGGGCCTTGGCGACCTCGTAGTTGTGCTGCACGACCTCCTCGCGCAATGCCTGATCCTGGAGAAGCTCCAGCACCTGGCTGACCGCCGTGTCGGTCACCTCCCCGTCGATCTCCACGCAGCGGAAGCCCAACGGCCCGAGGTCCGCCTCGTAGACCGGGTAACGATTGACCAGCAGGGGCCGGTAGAAGTAGATCGTCTCCAGAAAGGCGTTGCCGAAGCCCTCGATGAGGCTGGGATAGGTGACGAAGTCGGCCTGGGGATAAGCGTCCCAGAGGCTGTAGATCTTCGTACCGTCAGGGGCTCTCCCCCGCTCCGGCGCGAAGCGGTCGGCAAGATAGCGCAGATCGACCCCTACCCTCTCTGCTTGAGCCTGCAGTCCCTGCAGGTAGGCCATCCCCTCGTCGCCGGCGTGGTGGCTGATGACCAGGACGTGGCGGCTTCGCGGCTGTCGCTCCGCCAACCGGCGCACCAGCTCGATGGCCATCTCGATGCCTTTGCGGGGCACCACGCGCGTGGGCTGGAGGACAACCCGCGCGTCCCGGGGCAGTCCCAGATCCTGCCACATCCCGGCAACGTAGGCATCGGGCCCGGGGGGCGGCGTCTCGAAGTCGAAGATGTTGGGCAGCAGCTCCGCCTCGATCCCCTTCTGCTTGCGCAGGGTCTCCTGTGCCAGACTGTTGATCACCAGGTGGCGCACGGAGGGGAGATCCGGGGGGAAGCAGCGCTCCAACAGCTCGGGCACGGCGGAGCCGGCGAAGCGCTCCCGCTCCCAGTAGAAATCGTGGTGGTGGGCCAGGGTCGGCATCCCCGTCTCCGCGATGTAGTCGGTGAGGGCCACAGCCAGCGGGATATGCATGGGGATGGCGAGGGCATTCTGGGGAAAGAGCAGGTCGATCTCGAAGCGCTGCACGTAGGTCGTGATGGCCTCCTGCAGCTCCTCCGCCATCTCCGTGATCTGCTCCCCCAGATCAGCCGGGGGCCGTCCACCACCGAAAGCGGCAGCGTGCAGGGCCCGCGCCCGGGGATGCTCGAAGTGCATCTCGGGGACGAGGAGACCGGGAGGCCCGCTCTCCTCCAACTCCCCGGCACAGTAGAAGACCTCGTGTCCCAGCTCTTCGACGAGGGTCGCCAGCTTCGCCGTCTCCAGTGAGACGCCGTCGGTGCCCGCCAGGCGGGTGGAGATGAAACCGATGTTCACTGTTTTCTCCTTTGCGAAGTCACAGAGTGAGAAGCAAGAAGTGAGCAGAGAGTAAGCAGTGGAGATCGGTCACGTACGGGCCTCCAGCCAGAGCACTTGATAGGGGGCCAACTTGAGCGTCAAGGCTCCCTCGTCCATGCTAAGGGTGGCACCGGAGAGGACGTCGCGCAGCGCCGTCACCTTCCTCCAAGGCAATTCTCGACGCCCGATCCGTACCCGCTGCTCGTCCCCGGAGACCTCGTGGAAGCAGAGGAGGGTCTCACTGCCATCGGGCGCGGAGCGCGTCAAGGCAAAGAGCCCCGGTCCCAGATCGAGAATCTGCTGGGGGCCGTTGGGATGGAAAGCCGGGTGGGCACGACGGGCCTTCAGGAGCTGTCGGTAGGCGTTGAAGACCCGGTGACGTCGAGAATCGGGTGCCTCGAGCGCCGCCTCCAGCGCTGCCCGGTCGAACTTCTCGCGATTGATAGTACGGTAGCGGCCCGTCTGCTCCACCCCCGCCCGCCAGCTCCGCGATCCGAAGAGGCTGTGCACGTAGATACCCGGCACGCCCTGCAGCGAGAGCATGATGGCCTGGGAGGCCACGAAGCGATCGACCTGCCGTGAGAGAGGCTCCGAGCTGGCCGGGTCGGAGAGGGCATCAAAGTAGGAGATGTTCAGCTCGTAGACGCTCTGCGAGCCGTCCTTGTTGGTCTTGTAGGAGACGTAGCCGCCGTGGTTCTTCGTCCGCTCCACGAGGGCCGCCACCTCCTCGGGTGAGAGAATCCCCTCCACGGGGCGTACACCCACCCCGTCGTGGGAGGCGAGGAAGTTGAAGAAAGTCGTCTGGCGGGAGGGCGGGTCCAGCCGAGCGGCCCACGCCGTCAGCTTTGCAGCCTCTCCGGTGACGAAGGTGTGTAGGACCAGCGGGGGCAGCGGGAACTGGTAGACCATCTGGGCTTCGTTGGCGCCATCGCCGAAGTAGGAGATGTTCTCCTCGTGGGGCACGTTGGTTTCGGTAACGATGAGGGTGCCCGGTGCCACCCTGTCGAAGATGGAGCGGAAGAGCTGCACGAGGCGGTGGGTCTCCGGCAGGTGAATGCAGGAGGTGCCGACCTCCTTCCAGACGTAGGCGATGGCGTCCAGACGGATGAACTCGGCCCCTTGCTCCACGTAGAAGAGCAGGACGTCGACGATGCGCCGCAGAACCTCGGGGTTGGCGTAGTTGAGATCGATCTGATCATCGCTGAAGGTCGTCCAGACCTGCTTCTCCCCCTCCGGCGTCTCTACCGTCGTCAGCAGCGGTCTTGCCCGGGGCCGGACCACCGCCGAGAGGTCGGTGCCCTCCTCCACCTCGATGAAGTAGCCCCCGTACTCAGGATCACCTTCGAGGTAGCCCTGGAACCAGTCGCTCTCCCGGGAGATGTGGTTGATGACGGCGTCGAACATGAGGCGAAAGTGCTCGTCCAGACACGCCACGTCCTCCCAATCACCGAACTCGGGATTGACCTCCAGGTAGTCAATTACGGAGAAGCCGTCGTCGGAGGAGTAGGGAAAGAAGGGCAGCAGGTGCACGCCGCTCAACACCCCCTCAACGTAGCGCTCCAGCACCTGGGCCAGTGTCTGCAGCGGCGCCTCTCCCGGCGCTTGCACCTGATCTCCATAGGTGATCAGCAGGGCGTCCTTCTCGGTGAGCAGGGCCTCCGGTGGCGGCACGTCCTGGAGCTCAGGATGTGTGGTGCGAAAATCCCGCAGACGCTGTAGCAGAAGAGCCCCTACCTCCTGCCCCCGTTTCTCGCCATACAGAAAGCGTAAGTGATCTACGATCTCGTTCTCGACTTCCGCCATCTCCGTCTCCCCTGAAAGTAGTCCGCGCTCTTGCTCCCCCAACAAGATTCTACCCTTTTACGCCACCCGCCGTCAACCCCTCCGTGAGGAAGCGTTCGAGGGCCAGGAAGAGGGTGACCACCGGCAGGGTCATGATGGTTGAAGCCGCCATCACCACGTGAGGACGGGGGGTAGGATCGTTGAAGATGGCATTGACCTTGATGGGCATGGTGAACATTGTCCGTTCATTCAGGAAGATAAAGGCGTAGAGGAACTCGTTCCAGGCGATCATGAAGGTGTAGATGGCGACGGAGACCAGCGCGGGGATGGAGAGGGGTAACGTGACCCGCCAGATGACCTCCAGACGACCGCAGCCGTCGATGAGCGCCGCCTCCTCGATCTCGGAGGGGACGGTGCGGAAGTAGTTGGCAAGCATGTAGAGGGCCACGGGAAGCGTCTGAGCCAGGTAGGTGAAGACCAGGACGGCGAGGTTGTCCTGCACCTGGAAGCCCAGCCGGGTGCCGATCTGGGCCAACATGGCGAAGATGGGGATGATCAGGAGAATGCCCGGAAAGAGATAGATGATGAGAATGCTGTTGAGCATCAAATTCTTACCCTTGAAGCGAAAACGAGCAGCAGCATAAGCCCCGAGGGTGGAGATGATGACAGCGAGAATGGAGGTGGGCACCGCAACCTTCACGCTGTTCCAGACATTCTCGCCAAAGTTTTGGTAGCTGGGGTGAGCGGGGTCGAAGAGCTCCCGGTAAGCCTCCAGTCGCAGGGCACTGGGAATATAGACGGGCTCTCTGCCGCCGATCTCGCCGTAGGACTTGAAGGAGGAGCTCACCATCCAGTAGAAGGGGAAGAGGACGCCCGTCAGTAAGAAGAGCAGGGTGACCAGGAAGATAAAACGGGGCCAGTTGAGCCAACGGGCCAACCGTTCGATGAAGTTCAGATTCTCGTCACGTCTTGAGTTGGACATTTTACCCTCCTTTATGCCTCGTCCGTATCCCGCATCACCGTGGACACGTAGACCACGAGGAAGACGATCAAGATCAGGAGCAGAATCATCGCGTTGGCAGCCCCCTTCCCAAAGTCATAGGAGCGGAAACTGAATTGGTAGGTGAGCACCGGTAGGACGTTGGTTCCGTAACCGCCCCCCGTCAACAGCCAGATGTCGTCGAACTTGTTGAAGGTCCAGATCAGGCGCAGCAGAAAGATAGAGCCGAGGACGTAACGCAGGGCCGGCAGGGTAACGTACCAGAACTTCTGCCACAGAGTGGCACCGGCGACCGTAGCTACCTCGTAGAGGGTCTCATCGATAGCCTGCAGGCGGGCCAGGATCATGAGCATGGCAAAGGGGAAGTAACGCCAGCCCTGGAAGATGATAACGAGCAGCATGGCCAGGCCGCGGGTGGCCAGATAGGCCCGGGGCTGCTCGATCAGGCCGATGTCCAGCAGGAGGTCGTTGAGAACGCCCGAGGGGCGCGGGTCGAGGATCCACTTCCAGACGAAGGCTACGCTGACGATGGGGGCGACGTAGGGAAAGAGAAAGACGGCGCGAACGCTGCCCCGCCCCTTGAAGGGCTGGTTGAGGAGCAGCGCCGCCACGAGCCCCACCAGAACCGTGAGGATGGTGGAAGCGAAGGAGTAGACGACGCTGTTGATAGCGGCGCCCCAGTTGAGGGGCCCTTGATACTTGAAGGCGAAGTCGGCAACGACCCGTTTGAAGTTCTGCAGGCCGACGAACTCCACCCCGAAGATGTTGCTGAGATTCCCCAGCCCTACGTCGTGAAAGCTGATCCAGATGCTGAAGAGGGCCGGGAAGAGCACTAATCCAAAGACGATGAGCGCCGTCGGAGAGACGAGCACCCAGGCGAGACGCGCCTCCTTTGCACGAAGCGACAGCCCTCCGCGCCCTTTGACAGCCGGCTTGTCCTGTGCCTTCGTCATCGTAACCTCCCTTCGAAACTAAAACGCCGGTACGCCCCCAAGTTAGCAGCAGGAACAATTGGGGGACCGGGGAGATCCCTGGAGGGACCCCCCCGGCGGTGACAAGCAGGGGCAAGCCTTACTGGCGGTCGGCCAGCATCTGCTCGACCTGCTGTTGCAGCCACGCGGCACCCTCTTCGGGCGTCATCGAGCCCTCGATGGCGATGTTGCTGATCACCTGCGGGATCAACAGGCGCCCCTCGATATCGCCGATGACCGCGCGCTGCGTGGCATCGTACTCGGGGCGGAAGAGCCAGCGCTGCATGGTGTTGTAGCCGTTGGCGATCTGGTCCAGGGTCTCATCCGAGTAGTATTGGAAGTACTCGCTGCTCTCCTTCCACTCCTCCACCGCGCTCTCCAGCACCGGAACCTTACCGAAGGGAGCCAGGGCCAGCACGTCCTGGTAGCCCTCCGTCAGGAAGTACTCGGCGACCATCTGAGCCTCGGGATCGGCCCCCTGGGGGAAGGCCAGGGTGACCAGCTGTCCGTAGGTGGCCTCACCGTTGGGGCCCTCCATGTTGGAGGCAAAGGCTGTCTTTGCCGGTAGATCTTCTACCGCGATCTCGATGGCACCGCCGCTCTCCAGGTCCGAGCCCTCGACGAGGTCATCCATGATGTAGGTGCTGTAGAAGAGCATCCCCGCCTGATCCAGCTGATAGGCTTCGCGTGCCCCCCGCCAATACTGAGGACCGGGCTGAGCACAACGCTGTAGCCCGCTGTAGAAGTCCAGGGCCGCGATCATCTCCGGCGTGTCGAAGGTCACATTGCCCTCAGTATCGAAAGGCCAAGCGTCGTTGGAGATGGCCACCTGCTCGAAGATCTGATGCCCGTAGTTCTGACCGGGATCGGTGCCGAGGGTAATAGCGTAATCCAACCCTCCGGTGCCGGGCAAAGTATCGCACGCCTCGTTGATAGCCTCCCAGCTCACCGGGGCGGGCAGTCCGGCCGCCTCGAAGACATCCTCCCGGTACCAGATGGCCTGAATCCACCCATCGAAAGGAACGGCCGCGTAGTTCCCCGTCGCGGGATTGGTCACCATCTCCAGAGGCCCGGCGCGGAAATCATCTTGCCCGATCGCCTCGATGACCGACATCACGGCCTCTTCGTCCAAGATGTCGTCGGCCGCAAAGGCCGCAACCCGTTCTACACCCATGCGGATGATGTCCGGGGGGCGGTTCGCGGCCAGAGCCGTCGCCATGCGTTGGGAGACACCCGCCTCCTCGATGGGCACGATGCGCACTTCGATCTCGGGGTGCTCGTCCATGAAACGCTCGGCGATCTCCTCGTAGCGCGTGATGCGCTCCTCCTCATTGTCGGTGGACCAGAACTCGACGACGACCTCGGGTTCCATCACGACCGTGCGCTCGACCTCCACGGTGCGCTCGACCTCCACGGTGCGCTCTACAGGCACCTCCACGGTGACGGTAACCGTCTCAGACTCGCTCGCGCAACCGCCTAGCAGGCTCAACACGAGCAGCACGCCCAGTATCAAACTCACTCGCCTCTTCATCAAACTCCTCCTTGCATGATAGATTATGTGAACTACAACTTGACCAACCGACAACCCTTATCGCGAGATCACCCCCTTCCACGCCATGGACCTTCAAACATCAAAAGCAGTGGACTGCCTTACGATAAGCTCAGGTTGAAGCAGTACGTGCTCCTCCTCTAACGGCTC
The DNA here is from genome assembly GCA_034437215.1 of Anaerolineae bacterium. Classification (GTDB taxonomy): domain Bacteria; phylum Chloroflexota; class Anaerolineae; order B4-G1; family SLSP01; genus DAOTVC01. Next base: position 26,600 of record DAOTVC010000065.1, read on the forward strand.
CTCGTCCAACATCTGTAACAACATCGTGCAGATGCGCCATCCTATCCGGTAGATGGGCTGACGCAGGGTGGTAAACGGTGGATGGGCCATACGCGCCAGGGGAATGTCGTCGAAGCCGGCGACTGCCAGATCCTGGCCTACCTGCAGGCCCTGCTCTTGAGCGGCGCTCATCACCCCCATGGCCATGAGATCGTTACAGGCAATAATGGCTGTGGGACGCGGCTCCCTCCGGAGCAGCACTCGTCCGGCCTCGTAACCCGAGGATTCGGTAAGGCCTCCCGTCACCACCCACGCCTCCTCCAACTCGATCCCCCGCTCCTCCAGAGCCTCGCGGTAACCGGCAAAGCGGTGAACGGAGAACATCAGCTCCCAAGGAGCGCTGATGTAGCCGATGTGCCGGTGTCCGCGATCGAGGAGGTGGCGCGTGAGCATTGCCATACCTGCCTGCCCGTCTACGTCCACGTAAGGGAAGTCGATGTCCAGATCTGTGCGGCCGAAGGCCACGAAAGGGAAGCGTGCTTCCATCAGATAAGCGACGCGGGGATCCTGCTGGCGGGTACGCACGACGAGCAGGCCGTCGACGCGCCGCTCGCGTACCAGGCGCTTGTAGCCCTCCAGCTCCTCGGCGCCCGGGGCCCGGGTCGAGACGAGCAGATCGCGCTCGTGCTCCGCGGTCGCGTTACCGATGCCGGCGAGTAGTTCTACGAAGAAAGGGTCGGAAAAGCGCGGGCCAAAAGTTGGAATGACGAAGCCAAGGGTGTCCGTACGCTGTTTCTGAAGACGCCGTGCGGTGACGTTGGGATGGTATCCCATCTCCGCTGCCACCTCGAGCACCCGCTGACGAGTCTCCGCCGACACCCCGCTCGCGTCGGCCAAGGCGCGCGACACGGTGGCGATGGAGACCCCCAGCCTATCGGCGACGTCCTGCAAAGTGACGGGCACGGCTACCCTCCTCGTGCGGATGTGGTGGAGCGACGTGGTTGGCTTGCCAGGCTTCGTAAACGTTTACAACCTACTTCCATTGTATACGTAAACGTTTACGATGTCAAGCCTTTCTCAGTAAATTGCCTGCGATTCCAAAATTCCCGCGTAAACTTTCTTACCTTACCCACTATCTGTGAGGCTACCTTCCGGAAGTCTCTCCCGAGACCACTCCTCCTTCAACATATCCAAAAATATATCCCCCTTCTATATCCAGATACATTTACAAGGATGGGTATCTTTGTTATTCTATAAGCAGGTAATCGGTAACCATCACTTTCAGAGGAGGGTTTTTAAAATGTCTTGGATCATCTTTTTGATTCTGTTGATTCTATTGATCGCGGCCATTCCCGCCTGGCCCTACAGTCGGGGTTGGGGATATGCCCCCAGCGGCATTTTGGGAACGTTGCTCATCATTCTGCTCATTGCTTGGCTGCTCGGGGCGATCTAGTAATCTCGATCTCTGCCCAGCAGGGGAACAACGGCTATACGACAGACGAAGTCGGTAGCCGTTGTTCTTTTTCTCGTTTTCGTTGAAGGACCGATAAGGAGGAGGCTAAAGAACTCATGACTGACAAACTCAGGGGCAAGAAGATCGCCATGCTCGTGGCCGACGGCTTCGAGCAGGAGGAGCTCACCCGACCCAAGCAGGCACTCGAGGAGGCGGGCGCTCAGGTAGAGATCATCTCACCCTCCGAAGGAGGGCAGGTTAAGGGTTGGGATCACACCCAGTGGGGGGACAAATTCCCCATCGATGTGCACCTCGAGAACGCCAAGGCGGAGGACTACGACGCCCTCGTGCTACCCGGAGGTGTGATGAACCCCGATCATCTCCGTCGCTACGATGAGGCGGTCGAGTTTGCCAAGCACTTTTTCGAAGCCGGCAAGCCCATCGCTGCCATCTGTCACGGGCCCTGGCTACTGGCGGAGGCCGACGTCCTCAAGGGACGCAAGCTGACCTCCTACTTCTCCATCAGCACCGATCTCAAGAACGCGGGAGCGGAATGGGTGGACGAGGAGGTCGTCGTAGACCGCAACTTGATCACCAGCCGCAAGCCTGCCGATATCCCCGCCTTCAACCGGGAGATTATCGACAAGGTCGGAGGAGCCTGATCTAGAACACCGACTGCGATCAGGACGCCGGGAGGAGAGGCGACCGACAACCCATAGATGAGAAAGCCTTCTGCGAGAGGAGGGACCGAGTCACCGCTCCCAGCGTCAGTAAAACCCGCCCCGGCTATAACCGGGGCGGGTTCACGTGAGCCGAGGACTCCCTAGGGGAGAAGAGTAGGTGCGGGTGTGGTTTCGGCCTGCAAAAGAACCTCCCGTGCGCTTTCGACCAGGGGCTGCACGTTGGCTTCAGAGACGGTGACGTAGTAGGGTGAGGTGGAGGATTTCACGACGTAACTGCCCCGGTCGGGATCGTGAGCACCCACGGTGAGGATGAAGGCCTCATCGGCAGTGCGCAGGGTGATCACTGCAGCGGGTTCGTCCATCCCGTACTCACCTTGCTCGGCCTTGCCCAACGGGCGCAGGAGGTTCACCGCCGTGGCCCGGCTCGCCAGCGTGGCTACCTCGTTGGCCGCCAGCGTCTCGGCCTCCTCAAGCCCCTTGAGGGTCCAGCCCGCAGCTGCCCCTTCCCCATCCCGTAGCAGCGTGATGCTGCCCTGCTCGTTGCGCACCTCGATCTCGAGCACCTCATCCGGGGGCACCATGAAGTAGGTCGTGTCCACCCAGGATGCCGCGGCGGTGTCGAGGGTCCAGGCGGAGAGCCTGTCCGTCAGATAGATCTCGTCCTGCCCATCCCGGCGTACGTGCACGGCACTGTAACGAGGGGACGTGCCCAGGTAGAGAATACGCCCTGAACCGTCCTCCTGCTCGAAGATAAGGCGCCGGATGAAGTCGTCCTCCGCCACCTGGAGCCGCTCCCGGCTGGCCTCCGTGCGCGCCACGAGCGTGCTCGTATCCAGAGCCGCCAGCGCCTGCAGCACCGGATCAATGGTCGAGGACTTCGCGGGGTAGTTACCGGCCTCCGGCAGCACCCACTCGTCATCGATGCGCCGCAGCTCGATGCGCCCCCTCTGATCATCGACGATGGAGAGCGAGACGATGAGTTCGGGGTCGAGGTCCGGAAAGAGCGCCTCCCCGGCCCCCACCTCCGCCGGGCGAGGCCAGAAGACGAAGAGAGTGAGGAGGATCTGAAGAACCAGGACGCCCACAAGAATCAAGTGCTGTCGCTTCATCATTTCACCTCCGTTGGGGACGATGGTGTAGATTCGGGCAGGGGTCCCCCCACGTCCTCCGTCCGGACCAGGGCCATCGGGGCTTCGTTGCGACGGCGCAGCGTGGAGACGATACCGATGCCCAGTAGAGAGAAGAGGGCGAGAGCGTAGTTGACGACCTCGGCGAAGGACTGCTGGCTCTCGCTGAGGGGGTAGAGCACGCGGGCGGAGGTGCCCCGGGCGCGAATCTCCAGCAGGTCGGCGTCCTCCGTGGCCCAGGCCACGGCATTCTGCACGAACCTCACGTTGTTGAGATAGCGGTCGCCCACGAGCTGCGAGGAGAGGTTGAAGACGACGTCGTCCACGAACTCCGCGCTGCCCACGACGAGCAGACGGGCAGTAACCGGCGAGCGCTCGATGGTACCGGGCACTCCCCGCGATTCCGCATCCTCCGCCGGCTCCAGATTCACGAGAGGCGAGGGTCGGTCCCGGAAAGCACTCTCGAAGACCCCCTGCACCGCCACCGCCAACGGATAGGAGCGGCGCTCCTCGCCCACAGGAAAGCCCCACTCCGGGTAGAGCTCGAAGTCCGGCATGATCTGGACGTTCGAGGTCGACCACGAGTCCTCGCTGGACTCCAGAAGAACCACCACCTCCCGATCGACATTCAACACCTCATCCACGGTGATAGGAGAGGTCCAGTTGAGGGTTATGGCGGGCAGGTTGGAGACGACGGGGTTTGAAGAGGCCATGCCGTCGGGCAGCACGTAGACGAAGAAGGGGTAGTCCATGGCCTGCACCTCCTGGACCTGGAAGTCGCCGACCTGGCGGTTGATCAAGACCGGGAAGGGCTCGTTCTGGGGATCGAGAACCAAGGCCTCCTCCACGGTGATCCCGTAGCTCTCCAGCAGGGGCCCGACCCCCCCGGCGAGAGGGCGCAGAGCCAGTCCTCCGGTCATCTGATCGGGATTCAAGGTGTAGTTCCCCGCCGTGACGATCACCGCCCCCCCGCGCATGAGATACTGGTCGATGGCGTAGCGCTCCACATCGGTTAGATTCTGGGGTGCCACGATGACCAGGACGTCGACATCTGCCGCGATCTGCCCGGTACTGAGGTCGACGGCACGCACCTCGTACTCCTGCCGCAGGGCCTCCTCGATCACCTGCCAAGAGGCGAGGGGCTGTTGCATCTGCCCGAACATGTCCTGGGTGGGGGTGGCGGGCGGCTTCCAGAGCCCGACGACCCGCAGGAAGCCCGTCGAGGCCCGCTTCAGACCCGACTCGATGGCCGTCCGCACGTCCGCCTCGCTGAACTCCCCGGAGGGGGAGATCGGCTGCGCCTCATCCCCCACCTGGAGCACCAGGTAGAGGTAGTAAGACTCGTCGGAGAAGATTGAGCTAGCGAAGGGGGTCAGCCCGTAGAGCTCGTAGAGCTGGTCACGAGTAACGGGGCTGTCGGGAGCATCGGGATTGACGACGTTGTAGACGAACCGCCCCTCCGACGCCTCGGCAAGCTCCGACGCCACCGTTTCGATGGTGCCCGACACACCGCTCAGGTAGTCGGGCAGCGTATCGGGCGTGACGTAGAAGGTCAGCTCCGCCGGCTCGGGAAGGGAAGTCAGGATTGCGTCGATGCTCTGGAATCCGTAGACGGTCTTCTTGATAGCGCTCGTCAGGTCGTACTCCAAGTTACGGAGGCGCACGTCGAGGGTCCCATCACGCCGGGGCTCTACCTCGATGAGGTCCTGAAAGTTCAGAACCTGGCTCTGGTCCCCGTACTGAATAAGGATGTCGAAGTAGGCGTTGACGATGGAGGACTCGTAGCGGTCGGCAATCTGGAAGGGGGAGGGACGGATACCGTAGACCTGATTGGCCTCCGCCTCGAGATCCGGCTCCTCGACAGGATCGATGATCTCCAGATCGATCATCCCGTCGGAGGCTACCTCGTACTCCCGCAGCATATCGTTGACCAGGGGAACGAGAGGGGCCAGCAGGGGGTGCGTGCGTTCGCTGAAGTATCCACGAATCAGCAGCGGCTCCCGCAGGTTGCTCACCAGCTCCCGGGTGGGTTCAGAGAGGGTGTACTCACCCGCCTCCGTGAGATCGACGCGCAGACCACGCAGCGGATAGGTCCACAGGTTGACGAAGAGCAGATTGAGCACCAACAGCCCCGAGGTCAGAGCAACGGCGGTGCGCTGGGCGGAGGTGCGCCCGCTGTAACTCCACCCCTGCGCCTTAAGGGAGAGGACGTTCAGCGTGAGGAAGATGCCCGTCAACGAGAGGTAGTAGAGGAGATCGCGGATGTCGATCACACCCCGTTGAATGCTCTCGAAGCGACTGCCGGCTCCTACCGCTCGTAGGAGATCGCCCACCTGCTGTCCGGCGAAGTCCGTCACCCCTCCAGAACCGAGGAGATAGAGAATTCCGCAGACGAGGATGGTGGTGATGAGGGAGACGATCTGGTTGTCCGTGCGAGAGGAGAGGAAGAGCCCGATGGCAGCGTAGGCTCCGGCCAGGAGCAAGGAGGCGAGATAACCGCCCAGGACGGGTCCCCAGTCGAGATTGCCCAAGAGGGAGACCGTCAGCGGCAGGTAGAGGGTGAGAGCCAGGGCCAAAGCCACCAGGGCGACGACGGAGAGGAACTTGCCGATAACCAGCCGGGTCGTGGAGACGGGCAGGGTCAACAGGATCTCCAGCGTGCCGGCGCGCTGCTCCTCACTCCACTGCCGCATGGTCAGCGCGGCGACGAGGAAGATCATCAGAACCGGCATCCAGCGGAAGAGAGGGCGCAGATCTGCAACTCCACGGGCGAAGAAGGTCTCCACCCAGAAGAAGGCAAAGAGCGTCACCGCCAAAAAGGAGCCCACGAAGATGAGCGCCATCGGTGAGCCGAAGTAGCCCTGCAGCTCCTTGCGTGTCACTGCCAATATCTGTCTCATCGCTACCTCCTCGCCCCCGCCGTCGCCAGTTCATTGAAGACCATCTCCAGTGTGCGGGTATCCTGTCGCAGCTCCCGTACGGGCCACTCCTGCACCCGGGCCAGCTGGTAGATAGCCGGACAGAGTTCACCCGCAGTGTCCGGAAAACCACGAACGCGAAAGAGGGGATACCCAGCGGGCATGCTCTCCGTCTCGACCTCGCGGACACCGGGCAGGCCCCGCAACGTGCCGACAACCCCCGGAGATTCACGTTGCAGGACGAGCACGGCGTCCGGCGTCGACGCCAACTCGGGCAGGCGGGCATCCGCCTTCACCTCACCGTTGATGAGGATGATGGCCCGGTCGCAGAGCGCTTCGACCTCCGAGAGGATGTGGGTCGAGAAGAGCACGGTGCTCTCTCGGGCCAGCTCGTGAATGAGATGGCGGACCTCGACGATCTGGGTAGGATCGAGCCCCACGGTGGGCTCATCGAGAATGAGAAGCCGCGGCTTGTGAAGAATGGCCTGCGCCAACCCCACTCGCTGGCGAAAGCCCTTGCTCAGGTGGGCAATGGGGCGCGTGAGGTGCTCCTGGATCCCGGTAGCGTAGATGGCTGCGGAGAGACGCGCCCGCTGCTCGTTCTCGGGAATCTGACGGAGGTCGGCCATCATCTTGAGGTAAGCCTGAACCGAGAGCTCGGGATAGAGGGGAGCGGTCTCGGGCAGATAACCCATCTCCGCCTGCACGGCTCGCGTGTGCTCCAAGACGTCGAGCCCGTTGACGTAGACGGCACCACTATCGGGTTGGAGATAGCCCGTCAAAATCTTGAGAATGGTGGTCTTACCGGCACCGTTGGGTCCCAGAAGAGCGACAATCTCCCCGTCTCCTATCGAGAAGGAGACCCTCTTCAACGCTTGAATGGGACCATAGGACTTGGATAGATCAGCAACATCAATCATCTGCTCGCTCCTGTCATGACATGGGTCTGCTACAAAAGCGTCGGGCCAGAAGACCGGCGGGCTCCTCGCGAACAGGTCTATCGCTTGCGACGAGAGCACCTCCAACGCTTCCCCCGGCCCAACGTCACATCATAGTAAACCACGTAGAAATGTCAAGAAAACGTTTGAAGTCAGGTAACTTCCCCCTCTCCCTTCCAGCACTCACGACCTGTGCTACAATATAGTGCACACGACATCGCACTCCCCTGAAAAATCGGATAGCGCTGGCACTGTGGACCAGGGGCGAGATTGGAAGGGAGCAGAAGTCCACAGGCCCAGCACCGTTAGAGAGGAGGAAGAGACACATGAATCCCCAGATCGAAAAGGTGGTCAAACGCTCAGGCGCCGTGGTCCCCTTCAACAAAGAGCGGATCACCAACGCCATCTATCGCGCCGCCGTCGCCGTGGGTGGCAGGGACCGGGCAACGGCTGAGGCTCTGGCCGACGAGGTCGTCGAGATTCTGGAGCAGACCTACCCGGGAGAGCAGGTCCCTATCGTGGAGGAAATTCAGGACATCGTCGAGCGGGTGCTCATCGAGAATGGTCACACCCGAACAGCGAAGGCCTACATCCTCTACCGCGCCGAGCGCGCGCGCCGTCGTCGACGCCGGGCGGAGGGGCTCTCGCAGCGCGACCCGGAGAACATCCCCTACAAGAAGCTCTGGGAGGTGCTCGTCTGGTCCATGGACCACGACGTTCACAACATCTACCGCCTCAACGAACGGGTGGCGAAGGGGCAGTTCGCGGAGATCGTCAGGGATTCGGATCTGGCCTACGAAAAACAGGTCGACGAGGTCGGGGAGCTCATAAAGCGGAGGGAGAACGATCTGCGGATCGTGATCATTGCCGGCCCCTCCTCCTCAGGCAAGACGACGACCACGACCAAGATCAGCGAGCAGCTCAAGGCGGCAGGCTGGAACCTCGTCGCCCTCAACGTCGACAACTACTTCTACGACCTCTCCGTGCACCCGCGGGACGAGTACGGGGACTACGACTTCGAGACCCCGCAGGCGCTCGATCTCCAGCTCATCAACGAGCACCTGCAGCGTTTGGTCACCGGGGAGGAGGTCCAGATCCCCTACTACGATTTCAAGACGGGCACCCGCCACGAAGCCGTCACCCCTATGCAGATCGGACCGCAGGACATTATCCTCATCGACAGCCTGCACGGACTCTACCCGGAGATGACGGCAGGTATCAACGAAGAGCAGAAGTTCAAGGTCTACATCGAAACGCTGCTTCAGATGAAGGGCCCGGACAACCAGTTCATCCGCTTTACGGATCTGCGGCTCATGCGGCGCATGGAGCGGGATGCCCGGGAGCGTGCCTACAACCCCAAGCAGACCTTGGAGCACTGGCACTACGTGCGCAGCAGCGAACTGCGCAACATCATCCCCTACGTGAACACTGCCAACTACATCGTCAACGGGGCCCTGGCCTACGAGCTCCCCATCATGCGGGCCCGGCTCTTTCCCTACTTCATGGGGTGGGCCCAGGAGTACGAGGGCGACCCCCTGCGCATGGACGCCTACGTACGCGCCGAGCGCGTCTACAAGCTGCTCCAGGTGACCATGCCCGTGGAAGATGAC
>DAOTVC010000066.1:0-38624 GCA_034437215.1 Anaerolineae bacterium
GCCTCCGTGCGGATGGGCGGGCCGATCTTCGCCAGCGCCCCCCGCTCCTCGATGATCTCCTGGGTGAGGGTGAGGTACTGGGGGCAGGTCTCCCCGTAGACGGGCAGCCCCTCCTCCTGCGCCTGGCGGATGGGGCGCAGCGCCCGTGCCGACGTGACGTGGGGGATGTAGAGCGGGCAGCCCGCCACCTCGGCGAGGCGGATGGCGCGGAAGACGGCCTCCTCCTCCATCGCCGCCGGGCGGGAGACGTTGAAGTTCTTCGCGGAGGCCTGCGGCCCCTTGAGGTACTTGTCCTCCAGATAGTCGATGCCGCCCCCGTTCTCGGCGTGGACCATCGCCATGCCCCCCCGCTCGGCGAGGAGATCCATGGCCTTGATGAGCTGGTAGTCGTCGGTGTACCAACCCTGCTTCAGGTAGGTGAGGAAGAACTTGAAGGTCCGCACCCCCATCTCCATCACCCGCGGAATCTCGTCCACCTGCCGGGGCGCCTCGAACATGCCCCCGTGCAGCCCGAAGTCGAGGCGGGAGGTCCGAGTGGCCTCCTCCAGCATCTCCCCCACCTTCTCGACGAGGCTGTCGCCCGTGCGGGCGTAGGCGAAGTGGAGCAGCGTCGTCGTCCCGCCGTGGGCCGCCACGCAGGAGCAGTCCTCGACGCTGTCGAGGTAGACGGGGTGGACGTGCACGTCGACGATCCCGGGGAAGACGTACTTCCCGGTGGCGTCCACCACCTCCGCGGCCCCTGCGACGGGCAGATCGGGCTCGACGGCGGCGACCTTCCCGTCGCGCACGCCCACGTCGGCCCGGCGTATCCCCTCGCCCGTGACGACGAGGCCGTTGGTTATGAGCAGATCGAAGGATTCTTCCATACTTTCCCCCTTTGGCGTCGTGTAAGGTCGCTCCGTAATGCGTATTGCGTACTGCGTATTGCGTATCCAGAGTAATAGGGAATACGCAATACGCAATAGTCTCCTTCAGCTACTCAAGTGCTTTGCGTTGCCTCGCCCGATCCACCGCCTCCAGCACCCGGTCGGGCGTGAGGGGCAGCTCGTAGATGCGCACCCCGAGGGCGCGGGCGACGGCGTTGGCGACGGCGGGCGCCGCCGGGGTGAGCGCGGGCTCACCGATCCCCTTGGCCCCGAAGGGCCCCTTTCCCGTCCCCGACTCCAGGATGATGGCCTCGGTGACGGGAATATCACAGGAGGTGGGGATGAGGTACTCGGAGAAGGAGGGGGTCAGGACGTAGCCTCCCTCGACCTGCACGTCCTCCATGAGGGCGTAGCCCAGACCCTGGGCGCCGCCGCCCTGGATCTGCCCCACGACGGCGGCCCGGTTGATGGCCCGTCCCACGTCGTGGCAGGCCGCGCTCTTGAGGAGGGTGATCTCGCCCGTCTCGGTGTCCACGGCCACCTCGACGGCGTGGGCGCCGAAGGTGAAGTCGGGGTAGATGTTGCCCTGGAGGTCGTCGGGGTTGAGGTGGGTGGTGAAGGGCGCCTTGAAGAGCGCCAGGTTGGAGAGGGGCTGGCCCTCGGCGGCGCACATGGCTGCCAGCTCGGAGAGGGGCAGCGAGTTCTCGGGATCGTCCTTCACGAAGGCCTGGCCGTCGGCGAGGTCGATGTTCTCGAGGGGCTCCTCGAAGTGCTTCTGCGCCCGGTCGACGAGGACCTGCCGCACCTCGCTCGCCGCCTGGTGGACGGCATTGCCCGACATGTAGAGCTGCCGGGTGGCGGTGGAGGTGCCCGCCAGGGGGGTGAGGGCCGAGTCGGTGCTGTAGACGGTGACGTCGTCGAGGTTGATGCCGAGCACCTCCGCGGCGATCTGGCAGAGGCTATTCACCTGCCCGGCGCCCAGGTCGGGGACGCCGCAGCGGATGACGGCGGTGCCGTCCAGCTCCATCCCCACCCAGGCGCGGGAGGTGTCGTGGAACCAGGTGATGCGCCCGTAGGATTGCAGGTAGGAGGCGAAGCCCCGCCCCACCTTGATCACGCCCCGGTCACCGCCGGGCAGCGTCGCCGGATCGGTCGGCTCGCCCAGGGCCTCCAGCGCCCGGGTCGCCGTCTCCTCCAGCCAGGCCGCGCTGGTGATCTCCTGTTCGGTGGCGTTGCGATCGCCCGTCTGCAGGTAGTTGACGCGCCGCACCTCCAGCGGATCCATGTTCAGGGCCTTGGCGATCTCGTCCATCTGCTGCTCGTAGGCGACGGCCGCCTGGGCGGCGCCGAAGCCGCGGAAGGCGCTGGTGAAGGGGTTGTTGGTGGCGACGGAGGTGCTGTTGACGCGCAGATTGTGGACGCGGTAGGGGCCCACGGCGGCGACGGTGGCGTAGAGGAGGACGTAGGGGCTGAGGTAGGGGTAGGCGCCGGAGTTGGAGACCATCGTCACCTCGGCGGCGGTGATGCGCCCGCTCTTGCGGACGCCGGTGCGGTGGCTGATGATGAAGGGGTGGCGCTTGGAGTGGGCCAGGATGGACTCCTCGCGGGTGTAGGCCAGGCGCACGGGGCGGCGGGTGGCCTTCGCCAGCAGCGCCAGGAAGATCTCGACAGTCACGTCCTCCTTGCCGCCGAAGCCGCCGCCCAGCCAGGTCCCCTGGATGTGAACCTTGCTGTGGGGGACGTCCACGGCGCGGGCGATGCTGCGGAAGTGCTCCACCACCTGGGTGCAGACGCGGATGTTGATGACGTCCTGGTCGTCCACCCAGGCGACGCCCGCCTCGGGCTCGATGTAGGCGTGATCGATGAAGGGGACGCGGTAGGTGTTCTCGACGATGACGTCAGCCATGGCGAAGCCCTCGTCGACGTCCCCCTTGTTGATCTTCCAGGTGGCGACGACGTTGTCGGGCTCGTTGACGACAGGGGCGCCGGGCTTCAGCGCCTCGAGGGGATCGAAGACGCCGGGCAGCGCCTCGTAGTCGATCTCGATGAGGCCCAACGCCTCCTCGGCGAGGGCCTCCGTCTCGGCAGCCACCAGGGCGATGGGCTCGCCCACGAAGCGCACGCGGTCGGAGGCCAGCACGGGGGCGTCGGAGCCCTTGCGCTGCTTCTGCCCCGTCTGGCCGGGCATGTCGGTGGCGAGTTGGCCGCCGGGCAGATCTTCGGCGGTGAGGACGACCACCACGCCGGGGAGGGCGCGGGCCGCGCTCACGTCGAGCCGCAGGATGCGGGCCGAGGGCCGGGTGCTGCGGAAGACCTTGGCGTGGAGCATCCGGGGCATGGTGAAGTCGCCGGCGTAGACGGTGCTCCCCACCGCCTTGCCCAGAGCGTCCACGCGGCGCAGGGGCTTGCCCACGACGCGCAGCTCGGGCAGATCGACCTCGGGGAGGGGTTTGGCAGTGTAGGTCTTCTTCATGCGGCGCCTCCTTCGACACTCTCTTCAGCCGTCTCCTTCAAGCGCTTCGCGGCGTCGTGCACGGCCTCGATGATGAGGCCGTAGCCCGTGCAGCGGCAGAGGTTCCCGGAGATAGCCTCCTTGATCTCCTCGTCGGTGGGATCGGGGACGCGGTCGAGGAGCGCCTTCGTGGAGATCACCATCCCGGGCGTGCAGTAGCCGCACTGGACGGCCCCGCTGTCGGCGTAGGCCTCCTGGATGGGATGGGGGTGCTCCATGTTGCCGAGCCCGGCGTTCGTCAGGATCTCGGCGCCGTCGGCCTGCCAGGCCAGGACCATGCAGCTGTTCACCGCCTCGCCGTTCATCAGGACGGCGCAGGCGCCGCAGTCCCCCTTCTCGCAGCCGTTCTTCACGTCGGTGTAGCCCAGATCCCGCAGGGCCTGGAGGAGGGTCACGTTGGGCATCAGCGCGACCAGCTCTTCGCGTCCGTTTACGTTCAGCGTAACCAATTTCGGTTTCATAAGTGAGCTCCTAAGCGTTTTATAACATACTACTAGATCTTCGTGAAACGTGAGGCGTGAGGCGTGAGGTGTGAAACGTGAACTGTTTTCACGTTTCACGTTTTACGTTTCACGTTTCACTGCGCCAACGCGCTCCATGTCTGAGTCATCATCCTGCGCACCAGCGCTTCCACCACGCGGCGCCGGTAGTCGGCGGGGCCGCGAATGTCGTCGATGGGTTGGGAGGCCTCGCCCGCCAGGCGGGCGGCCTCGGCGATGAGCTCCTCGGTGAGGGGCTCGCCCTCTAGAAGGGTCTCGGCAGCGCGAGCGCGCAGGGGGCGGGGCGCCACGGCGCCCAGGGCGATGCGGGCAGCGGTGCACACGCCGTCCTCGTCGCGGTCGACGCGGACGGCGACGCTCAGGACGGAGATGGCGTCGGCCTTGCGCAGGCCCACCTTGTGGAAGGCCGTCCCGCTCTCGGAACCGAGCTTGGGGAAGTGGATGGCGGTGAGCAGTTCGCCCGGCACGCGCACCGTCCGGCGCACGTGGACGAAGAAGTCGTCCAGCGGCACGACGCGCGTGCCTGAGACGCTCTGCAGTTCTACTACGGCGTCGAGCACCAACAGAGGGGGCGCGGTATCGGCGGCGGGCGAGGCGTCGGCGAGGTTGCCGCCGACGGTGGCCCGGTTGCGGATCAGAGGGTTGGCGAAGAGGGCGGCGGCTGCCCGCAGGACGGGCGCGTGCTCAGCGACCAACGGGTTGCGGAGCACCTCCGCCAGCGTGACGCAGCCCCCCAGGATCAGGGAGCCGTTCTCCTCGCGAATGCCCTGCAGCTTGTCCAGGCCGGTGACATTCACGACCAGAGCGGGCGTGTGGCGCCGGGAGCGCAGGTCGGGGATGAGGTTGGTCCCCCCGGCCACCGGGGCCGCACCGGGTGCGTTGGCCTGCAGCGCTTCCAGCGCTTCCGGCAGCGTCTCCGGCATCAACATCTCGAACTTCGGCAGCATGGATGCATACCTCCTGTGAATTAGTAATCGGTGAGCAGAGAGAGGCGCGAAGGGATCAGGGATTGGGGCGGGATTAGGAAGGACGAGATCGTAAGCACTTTCCTCACCCACTCCCCATCTCAGCTCTCCTACAAATCCTCACTCAGTAAAGGGGCCACTAGAGCCCCAGATAGTGTTTCTTGACGTGTTGGCTGGTCGCCAGCTCCCGGCCCGTGCCCTCGAGGACGATCTGCCCGTTCTCGAGGACGTAGCCCCGGTCGGCGAGCTCGAGGGCGTAGTGCGTGTTCTGCTCCACCAGCAGGATGGTGAGTCCGCTGTCGCGCAGCCGGTGCAGGTCGTGGTAGATGTCGTCGACCAGCTTGGGCGCGAGGCCCAGCGAGGGCTCGTCCAGCATCAGGAACTTGGGGCGCGAGGTCAGACCGCGCCCGATGGCCAGCATCTGCTTCTCGCCCCCGCTCAAGGTGCGGGCGAACTGGTTCCGCCGCTCCTGCAGGCGGGGGAACATCTGGAAGATCTCCTTCACGACACCCGTCTTGAGGGTCTCGCGGCTGGCGTAGGCGCCCATCAGCAGGTTCTCGTAGACGCTCATGTTGACGAAGAGCCGCCCGCCCTCGGGAACGTGGGCCATTCCCGCCCGGGTCATGGTGTGGGGAGGGGTGCCGGTGACCTCCTGCCCGCGGAAGAGGACGGTGCCCGCGGTGGGCGGTACCAGGCCCGAGAGGGTCTTCAGAAGCGTGCTCTTTCCCGCGCCGTTGGGGCCGATGACCGCGACCACCTCCCCGTCGTCGATGTGCAGGGCGACGTCCCGCAGGACGGGGATCTTGCCGTATCCCGCGTGCAATCCGCTGACTTCCAACATGGCGTTCATGTCATGGCCCTTTCTCCGAGGTAGGCCTCGATCACCCGCTCGTTGTTGCTGATCTCGTCCGGCGTACCGCCGGCGATGAGCTGCCCGGCGTCCAGAACGACGATCCGGTTGCAGAGGCCCATCACCATCTGCATCACGTGCTCAACGACGCAGAGGGTGATCCCCTGCTCGGTGTTCAGGCGCCTGAGGATCTCCATCAGGCCTGCCAGCTCCGTGGCGTTCAGGCCGGCCCCGGCCTCGTCCAGCAGCAGGAGGTCGGGCTCGGTCGCCAGGGCGCGGGCCAACTCCACCCGCCGCAGCGGGGCCAGGCCCAGGTCGCCGCACTCCCACGCGCGGATGGCCTCCAGCTCGCAGAAGTCGATGACCTCGTCGACCTTGGCCCCGACGCTCTTCTCGTCGTGGCGGTTGTAGGCCCCCACCCGCACGGCGTCCTCCACGGTCATGCTCTCGAAGGCCTGGGTGACCTGGAAGGTGCGCGACATCCCCAGCTTGCAGATGCGGTGGGGGTAGAGCCCCGCGATGTCCAGGCCCTTGAAGTGGACGGTGCCCGAGTCGGGGGTCAGCAGACCGGTGATACTGTTGAAGAAGGTCGTCTTCCCCGCCCCGTTCGGCCCGATGAGACCGAGGATCTCACCCCGGTAGATGGTCAGGCTGACCCGATCGACGGCGAGAAGCCGCCCGAAGGAGCGCGTCAGCTCGGAGACTTCAAGAATTGGCTCTGGCATGATCTCCGCCTCCCGTGATCGCAGCGATGAACTTGCGGTAAGCATCGCGGAAGAAGGTAGCGATGCCCTGGGGCTTGTAGAGGGCGATGAGGATGAGGACGAGGGAGTAGACGATGAGGTAGAGGCTCTGCAGCTCGCCGCCCAGGTTGGCGCGCAGGAGCTCGCGGGTGCTCACCAGAATGATGGCAGCGATGAGCGGGCCGTAGATGATGCCCATGCCGCCGACGATGCCCAGGATGGCGACCTCGGTGCTCTGGGCGTTGCTGAAGAAGTTGGGGTGGATGAAGCCGAAGAGGGAGGCGTAGACGGCGCCGAGGGCGCCCACGATGAAGGCATAGATCATCAGCGCCTTCAACTTGCAGGCGCGGGCGTTCACGCCCAGCACCTCCGCCGCGTTCTCGTTCTCCCCCAGCGCCCGCAGGTAGTAGCCCAGCTGCGAGTGGCGGATGCGGTAGTTGACGAAGAGGGCGATGAGCAGCATCGCCAGCATGATGTAGTAGAAGGGCACATAGGAGCTGAAGCGCATGTGGTAGAGGGACCAGTTGTGGTAGGGCAGATAGCGCTCGACGGGGCCGCCCACGTCCTCCCAGAGCAGGAAGGCGACGCGCAGCACCTCGACGAGGGCCGAGGAGGAGAGCGCGTACCAGACCTCGGTCACGCCGAAGCCGAAGAGGGGGTAGCCGATGAGGGCCGCGAAGCCCGCGGCGACGGCGCCGCCCAGCAGCATCCCGAACCAGGGAGTGACGTTCCAGCGCATGAGCAGGGTACCCGCGGTGAAGGCCCCCAGCCCCAGGTAGGCGCTCGCGGCGAGATCCAGCTGCCCCGCCATCCCGCCGATGATGTTCCAGGCGGTGGCCATGGCGGCGTAGAGCAGCACCGAGGTCACCAGGATCATGGTGTATTGGTTGCCGCCCAGGAAGAGGGGCAGGGTCAGTACGACGCCCAGGAGCAGAACCGCCAGGACGAGATTGAGGGTCGTTCGTTTGGACATCGCTACTTCCTCCCGAAGAGGCCCCGTGGCTTCAGCCAGAGGACCAGAATGAAGATCAGGTAGACGATGAGGGAGCGCGCCCGCGGGTCCCACAGGGCCATCGCCAGGGCCTCGCCGATGCCGACGATGACACCGGAGATGAGCAGGCCCGGGATGGAGCCCAGTCCCGCCAGCGCCAGGACGCTCCAGCTGAGCAGTCCGAAGCGCAGCCCCATGGTGGGATCGACCTGCTGGAAGGACATGAGCAGCCCGCCGGCGACTGCCGTAAGCGCCGTCCCCAATCCGAAGGTCAGGGCGTAGGTCCACTTGTAGTTGACCCCCACCAGCGCCGCCGCGTCGAGGTCGTCGGAGGCCGCCCGCATCGCCCGGCCGGGCCAGGTCTTCATCAAGAAGAGGTAGACGCCGACGATGGTGACGATGCTGACCGCCGCCGCGAACACCCGGGAGAGGAGGACGGTGAAGCCGGCGATCTCCACCGCGCCCTGGATGAGGGAGAAGGGGAGGGCGCGGGGGCGGGCCTGGAAGGCCAGCTGGGCCACGGCCCGCAGCAGGGTCGCCAACCCCACGGTGACGGCGATCTGCGTGACGTACTTGTGGCGCAGGGTACCATCGATGATGGCGTAGTAGGTGAAGACCCCGAAGATAAAGAGCAGCGGGAAGGTGATAAACGGCGTCGCCACGGCGTCGATGCCCAGCAGTGTGCCTGACCAGAAGGTGAAGTACATGGAGAGCATGACGAAGTCCCCGTGGGCGAAGTTCACCACGTTCATCACGCCGTAGATGATCGAAAGTCCCAGAGCGATGAGGGCGTAGATGCAGCCCATCAGGGCCCCATTGATGCCGTTCTGCACAATGATGTCCACTTTGTCCCCCAGACGGTGTCCGTAGGTGATCGGGGGCGCTGCCCGACCGTTCTCAGGCCGGGCAGCCACCCTTACCGACCGCGTGCGTGCGCCGCGATACCGGTCAGTTCACGACGTCAGTACTTGGCGTCCGGGCGCGGGAAGATAGGTTCGGCCTCTGCCGCTTCGAAGGGCCAGACGACCTTGGGCTCGCCGTCGATGACCTGCAGGACGGTCGCCCGAGCGTACGGGTTGTCCCCGGTCTCGTTGAAAGTGATCTGATCACCGGGGTAGGCCTCGACCGCCGGTCCGGAGGTGAGGTCGAGCTGCAGGAAGGCCTGGCGCAAGTTGTCGGGGTTGAGGGGATCCTCGGGGAAGAGCTCACCCGAGAGCTCCAGGGCCTCCTTGAGGACCCACATAGCGTAGTAGTTCATGCCCGCGGCCTCGGTGGGAATGTGCCCCATCTCCGCCCTGAAGTCCTCCACGAATTTGTTGTTCTGGGGCGTGTCCTTGGCGGGATTGTAGCTGTAGGTGTTGGCGTAGTACTCGGCGGTCTCCCCCAGGGACTCGATGGACTCGGGATCGGTGTAGCCGCAGGCGCCCATGCCCATGACGAACTGGGGCAGGTTGCCCGTCTCGCGGAAGGTGTTGGCGAAGAGGATGGCGTCCATGAAGTAAGGGCCGTGAACGACGAAGTCGGGCTCGGCGGCGGTGATGTCCCCGATGATGGAGGAGACGTCGGCGATGTCGAAGGGGTACTCCTTCTGGTAGACGATGGTCATCCCATTATCCAGAGCGCCCTGCATGGCGCCGGTGGCGTTGCTGCGGCCGAAGGAGGAGTCCTCGTTGAGAATGGCGACGGAGTCGAGGGAGACCCCGTTGGCCTCCGCCGCAGCCATCACGAATTCTACGGCGGACTCGCCGTGCTGGCCCGCCTTGGGCGCCGGGCGGAAGAGGTATCGACGTCCCATCCCGGTGACGCTGTCGACGAGGGCGTCGGCGACGAGGATGACCTTCTCGCGCTCCGTGACCTCGGAGGCGGCGACGGTGAGGCGGCTGATGTAGAGGCCCAGGATGGCGACGGGATCGTGCTTGCTGATGAGGCTCTCGGCGCCGAGGCGAGCGCTGTCGGCCGTCTCGCCCGCGTCCTCGACAACCAGCTCGAGGGGAATGCCGCCCAGGGACTCGATGCCGCCGGCCGCGTTGATGTGCTCAATGGCAATCTCCATGCCGATGCGCGCCTCCGTCCCGAAGACGGCGTACGAGCCGGTGAGGGGCTCCAGGGCACCGACGACGATGGTCTCGGGCAGCTCGGCGGGAGCCTCGGGCCCCGCAGGCGCACAGCCACCCAGCACCAGAGAGAAGAGTACGACCAGTAACAGGAACGAACTCGAAAGCTTCCGAATCATCTTTCTCCTCCTCGGAGTGATATGTTGGAGCGATACCGGTCTGTTCGTAACTGGCGGCCAAGAGAAATTGTGTTCAGCACCTCCTTCTGAAGTAAGGGCAGAAGAAAGGGGTGAGTAGAGAGCCGTGAGAAGCGTTGGGCCTCTACCCCTCCTCCTTCTCCACGGCGACGTGCACCGCCCGCACGATGCTGGCAAAACCCGTGCAGCGGCAGCGATTACCCTTCAGGTAATCTCGCACGTCGTCCTCCGCCGGCTGCGGGATCTCCTGCAACAGCCCCTTGGTCATCATGAGCATGCCGGGGGTGCAGTAACCGCACTGGAAGGCATTCTCCTCGATAAAAGCCTCCTGCAGGGGGTGGAGGGAGCCGTCGGGCGCCTGGAGCCCCTCGACGGTGAGCACGTCGCTCCCGTCGGCGGCGACGGCGAGGACGAGGCACGAGAGGGCCGGCTGCCCGTTCAGCTGGACGGTGCAGGCGCCGCACTCGCCGATGCCGCAGCCATACTTGGCGCCCGTCAGCTGCAGCTGCTCGCGCAGGACGTTCAGGAGCACGTCGTTGGGGGCGACGGCCAGGTCGTGCCGCACTCCATTGACGGTGAGGGTGATGACCCGCTTATCGCCGGGGCCCAGATGCCACCCCTCCCCCCCGGTCCCCTCGACCACGGGGAGACCGGCGGGCTCGGTCCCGGTTCCGACCGCGACCTGTTCGCCCGCCCGCTGCCAGGCCATCTGCAGGACGTCGTGGGTGAGGACCTTGACCACCTCGTGGCGGTACCAGGCCGTGGAGCGCACGTCGTCGATGGGCGTGATCTGCTCGGAGGCGATGCGCCCCGCCTCCAGGGCCAGCTCGGCGCTGAAGGGTTGGCCCACCAGGACCTCCTCAGCCTCGCGCACCCGGATCACGACGGGGCCCACAGAGCCGTAGGCCAGGCGGCACGCCTTGATGGTGTCGCCCTCGCGTTCGAGGACCGCCGCCACGTTGGCCTTCGCCAGGTCGGCGGCGACGCGCGAGATCTTGATGAAGGCGCTGCCCGCGTTGGGCGCAGGCTCCGGCAGGAGGAGCTCGGTGAGGAGCTCGCCCGGCTCCAGGGCCACCTCGCCCGGAGCGACGAGGAGCGCCTCGACGGGGAGCTCCCGCTCCCCCTCGGGGCCGGCGAGGCGCGCCTGTGCGTCGAAGGCCAGCAGCGCGGGGACGGTATCGGAGGCGGGGGAGCCGTTGCAGACGTTGCCCCCCACCGTCCCCATGATCTGGATCTGGGTGGAGCCGAAGGCCGCGCAGGCCTCGGCGAGGGCCGTATAGCGCTCCTGGATCTCGGGCGCGTTGCGCAGATCGCGGATGGTGGTCAGGGCGCCGACGCGCAGCCCGCCCTCCGCCTGCGTCAAGCCCTTGAGACCGGGGAGGTGGGCGACGTTGATCAGGCTCCGGGGCGCCGCCCGCTCCATCTTCATCTGGATCAACAGGTAGGTCCCGCCCGCCAGGAGCGCGGCCTCGTCCCCGCGCTCCGCAAGCAGTTGAACCGCCTCGTCGAGCGTGGCGGGCTCCACGTACTCGAAGTCGTGGACGAGGATGTGGGTGTTGGTCATGTCGTGTCTATGTTCACTCATATAGGTCACCTCAATGTGAAGAGAATGGCGGCCAGTAACGAGGGATTAGGGATGAGGGCTTAGGGATCAGGAAAAGCGTCCTTACACCTGGATCACAGTCTGTTCCCGGATTGCCCGTACCCCGCCCCCAACTACCCTTGCCCCTCTCCTGTCTCTTTTAGCGCGCGGAGTATCTTCTCCGGCGTGATGGGCAGCTCGTAGAAGCGAACGCCGGTGGCGTTGTGGATGGCGTTGGCGTAGGCCGCGGCGACGGGGTTCATCGCCGCCTCGCCGATGCCCTTCGCCCCGAAGGGGCCGGTGGGCTCGTAGGTGTCGGCGAAGTGGGTGTGGAGATCCGCCACGTAAGGGCTCTCCCCGATGGCCGCCGTCTTGGCGTCGATCCAGTAGCCCTTGGAGAGGGTCTGTCCCCCCTCGTCCCAGGTGTTATCCTCGTAGAGGGCGTAGCCCGCGCCCTTGGAGAGGCCGCCCTCCAGCTGGCCCACCGCCATCTCGGGATTGACGACGGTGCCGCAGTCGCTGCCCATCGCCGCCCGGGTGGTGCGCACCTGGCCCGTCCAGGTGTCCACCTCGACCTCGACGAAGACGGTGACGTAGGCGGGCGGGCAGTTAACGGGGCGGTAGCTCTCCACGGCCGCGATGGTCTTCCAGCTCTCCATCCAGCAGCGCTTCGCCAGCTCCTCCAGCGTCATCTTGCGATCGGGCATGGAGGGAACGTAGACCACGCCCTGCCCGAGCTCGTCGTCGAGCCGCAGGTCGAGGGCATCGGGCATGACGTTGAGGTAGCGGGCCGCCGTCTCCAGGACCTCCCGGCGCATGGAGTGCGCGGCCTTCGCCGCCGCACCGCCGCCCGCGTAGACGCCGCGGGTGGCGTGGGTGACGCAGTCATAGACGGTGGAGCAGGTCTCGGCCGGCGCCAGGTTCACCTTCTCCAGGGGCACGCAGAGGGCCTCGGCGACGAGCTTGGCGACCGCCTCGAGGGTCCCGCCGCCGTGGTCCATGAGCGCGGTGATGACGTCCACGGAGCCGTCGGTGTTCAGCTTGACCATCGCCCCGGAGAAGTCAATGACGTCGCCGGGCTGGGGCGCGCCGGCGCTGGAGGTGTGGAAGCCCCGTCCCAGGCCGATCCCGCGCCGGAAGCGCGGGCCCTCCCGCACCTCCTGCGGGGAGGGGGCCGACCGGCGCTCGTCCCAGCCGATGATCTCGGCGCCCCGCTTGAGCAGCTCGGGCACGCCGTCGCTGTGAATGATGGAGCGGATCAGGGGGCCCTGACCCCAGAAGGTGTCGCCCAGCCCCACGTAGTTCTTCAGCCGCAGCTCCAGGGGATCCATCCCCAGCTTCTCCGCCAGCTCGTCGATGAGCGACTCGGCAGCGAAGGTGATCTGGGGGTTGCCGAAGCCCTGCATGGCGCAGGAGATGGCCTTGTTGGTGTAGACGGCGGTCCCCTGGTAACGGATGTTGGGCAGGCGGTAGAGGGAGACGAGCCACCCGATGGAGACGCCGAGGAAGGAGTAGGCCTGGATGTTGTGGGAGCCGATGTCGGCGACGACCTCCAACTTGGCGCCGGTGAGGGTGCCGTCCTTCTTCGCCGCCAGCTGCAGATCGATCTGCACGCCGTAGCGGGTGTGGTCGTGGGCGTCCTCCTCGCGGGTCAGCGTCAGCTTCACGGGACGGCGCGCCTTGAGGGCCAGCGCCGCCGCGATGGGGATGGGCGGGTTCATCTGGATGCTCGACCCGAAGGTGCCGCCCACCGGCACCCGCTTCACGTTGACCTTGCTCAGGGGGATGTCGAAGATCTCGCCCAGGAGGATGCGTACGTTGTGGATGGACTGGGTGGTGGGCCAGACGGTCAGGCCGCCGTCGGGTTCGGGCTTGGCGACGACCGACTTGGTCTCCATCTGCGCGTGGTAGATCTTGTGGGTGTGGAAGGTCCCCTCGACGATGACGTCGGCCTCGGCGAAGGCGGCGTCCACGTCCCCCTCCTCCACCTCGCGGGCGCAGGCGATGTTGTTCTCGATGGGGATCAGCTCGGTGCCGTAAAGGACGTCGTCGTAGATGGGCTCGGCGCCGGGCTTCATCGCCTCGAAGGGATCGGTGTAGGCGGGGAGGACCTCGTACTCCACCTCGATGGCGCGCACGGCCCTCTCCGCCAGCGCCTCGGTCTCCGCCGCCACGGCCGCCACCGCCTCGCCCATGCGACGGATCTTGTCGGCGAGCACGTAGTGGTCCTTGTGCAGCACCGGCGGGATGGTGATGATGCGCTCGTTGTAGCGCACCTGGGGGATATCGTCGAAGGTGATGACGACGGCGCCCAGCGCCTCCGCCTTGCTCGTGTCGATGGACTTGACGCGGGCGTGGGCATAGGGGCTGGAGAGAATGCGCCCGTGCAGCATGCGGGGCAGGCTGACGTCGGGCGAGTAGATCTCCTGTCCCGTGACGCGGGCCACGCCGTCCTTGCGGGGAGCGGCTTTACCTACGGTGTTGAATTCTTTGCGTTCCATAGTCTATCTCCTGGAGTAGGGAGTAGGAAGTATGGAGTATGGGGCCTCTCCCCTACTCCATACTCCTTGCTCCCTACTCGCTTCCTAAAGGACGCCCAGGACGAGCCCCAGCAGCGCCATGCGGACGTACATGCCGTTCTTCGCCTGGCGGAAGTAGGCCGCGCCCACGAGGGGATCGACGTCGGTGTCGATCTCATCGATACGGGGCAGCGGGTGCAGCACCGTCACCTCGGGATTGAGACGCTCGACCATCTCCCGGCTGAGGACGTAGCTCCCCCTGAGGCGCGCGTACTCGGCGGGATCGGCGAAGCGCTCCTTCTGGATGCGCGTCATGTAGAGGACGTCGGCGTCGCGGAGGGCGACCTCCAGGTCGACCGTCTCGGTAACGGAGGTGCCCTGTTCGAGCAGGCGGCGGGTGATCTCCTCGGGCATGCGCAGCGCCTCGGGCGCCACGAAGATGAGATCGACGTCGTAGTGCTTGTAGAGCTCCACGCCGGCGTGGACCGTCCGCCCGTTGCGCAGGTCGCCGACGAGAGCGATGGTGCTCCCGTCGATCTTGCCCAGCTCGGAGCGGATGGTGTAGAGGTCGAGCAGCGCCTGGGTGGGGTGCTGGCCCGCGCCGTCACCGCCGTTGAGGACCGGGGCCTCGGCGACCTCCGCCGCCGCGCCCGCCGACCCGATCTCCGGGTGGCGCATGACGATGACGTCGACATACTGGTCGACGGTGCGGATGGTGTCCGCCAGTGACTCGCCCTTCGCCGTCGAGGAGACCCCCGCCGAGGCGAAGCCCACGACCGAGCCCCCCATGCGGTGCATCGCCGTCTCGAAGGAGAGGCGCGTGCGCGTGCTGGGCTCGAAGAAGAGGGCGCCCATCACGTAGCCCTTGAGCAGCTCCAGGGAGCGTGCGGACTCGAGACGCTTGCGCAGCTCCTCAGCCACGTCCATGACGTGCTCCAGCTCCTCGCGGGAGAACTGCATCCCATCCAGAATGTCCTTGCCTTTAAGATCAACTGCCATTGGATGTACCTCCTTTTTAGTCAGGTAGTACTAGTAGTCGGGTAGTCGCTTAGTCGGAGATCACCTTTCGCAGTCGCGGACGACCTCCGCCAGCCGTGTCACGCCCTCGGTGATCTCCGCCTCGGTCAGGGCGCAGAAGGGCAGCCGCACGAAGCCGTCGCCGTCGTTGCCCGGGAAGAAGCCCCGCCCGTCGGTGAGGAGGAGCCGGCGCTCGCAGGCGCGGGCCAGAAGCAGGTCGGTGTCCACCTCCCCGTCGAGGGTCAGCCCGACGAAGAAGCCGCCGTCGGGGCGGCGCCAGCTTCCCATTCCCGAGAAGTTCTGCTCGAGGGCCCCCAGCATGGCGTCGAGGCGGGGCTCGTAGAGGCCCCTGAGCCCCTCGATCTGGGGCTCCAGCCAGCCGCGGCGCCGGAAATCGTAGACGATGGCCTGGTTGAAGTAGCTGGCGTTGATGTAGGTATCCTCCGCCATCTTCGCCAGGCTGTCGGTCAGCAGCTCGGGGGTGATGATGTAGCCCACCCGGAGGCCGGGGCTGATGAGCTTGCTGAAGGAGGACATCTGCATCACCCGTTCGGGGGCCAGCTCGAAGAGCGAGGGTTCGCTCTCACCCCGGTAACGGAGCCGGCGATAGGGCACGTCCTCGACGAGCCAGAAGTCGTGCTCGCGCGCCAGGGCGACGATGCGCTTCCGTTTCGCGGCGGAGAGCACGGTGCCGCTGGGATTCTGGAAGTCGGGGATGAGGTAGAAGAAGAGCGGGCGCTCGCCGCCCGCCAGACGGGCCTCCAGCACCTCCAGGTCGGGGCCGTCGTCCTCGAGCGGGATGCCGACGACCTCGGCGCCCGCCCGGCGCAGGGTGGTCAGCGTGCGATCGTAGGTGGGCGCTTCGACGTAGACCACCTCACCGGGCTGCACGAGCATTCGGGCGACGAGATCGAGCAGCTGCAGCGACCCCTGCCCCACGATCACGCGGGCCTCGTCCACCTCCGCATCTTCAGCGATCGCCTTGCGCAGGGGCGGGAAGCCGTGGGATTTGCCGTACTGCAGGACGACGTCGCCGTACTCGTCGAGAACGGTGCAAGCACACTCCTGGATCCGTGCGGTGGGAAAGGACTCCACCGGGGGAACCCCGCGGGTCAGTTTGATCAATCTCTCGGTCATGGACACCTCGCAGCTGGTGAATGGACTTTAGATTAAGGAACGCGCCTGTAGACAGACCCGCAGACTTGATCTGCGGAAGATAGATGACTATTTAGAACGCAGCAGGGTCGAGACGCGGTGGGCGGCATCCTTGCAGAGCGCCACGTAACTCCGGGCGAGCTCGTCGCTGAAGCGCGAGCTGGGCCCGGCAATGCCGATGGCGGCGATGACTTCGCGGTCGTTCCAGATGGGCGTGGCGACGCCCCACGCACCGGGGTCGGTCTCCTCGAGGCTCTCGGCGTAGCCCTGCTCGCGAATCTGGGCCAGTTCGGCGCGGAGGGCCTCGGGATCGGTCACCGTGTTGCGGCTGACCCGGGTCAGACCCTCGTCGATGACGGCTCGAATCTCCCGCTCGGGGAGGTAGGCCATGAGGACCTTGGAGGAGGCCCCGGCGTGAGGGCGGCGGCGCGAACCGACGTCGAGGGTCATGCGCACGGAGTGGTTGGTCTCCACCTTCTCCACGCAGACGACGGTGTGGTGATCGTAGACGGTGAGGATGACCGTCTCCCCCGTGGCAGCCACCAACTCGCTCATGATGGGGCGGGCGATGTCGCGCAGGCTCGTGCTCTGCGCTGCCAGATGGCCCCAGCTCATGAGCCGGTAGCCCAGGCGCCAGAGCTTGTCACGGGGATCGCGGCGGAGGATGGCGTGCTCTTCGAGGCTGGTCAGAAAGCGGTGCAGGGTGCTCTTGGGCAGATCGAGCGCCTCGCTCAGCTCCGCCAGGGACCAGGTGGGGCGTTCTGCCGTGAAACAATCGAGAACGCGCACCAGACGGTCAACGGTTTTCACGGACGTAGTAACTGTCATCGCGTGGACGGCTACCGCCTCTCTCGTTCGTAAGCGGATGCGGAATTCCAAATAATGGAACTACGTTCTATACTTTGATATTATAGCATAGATCGGGCGACGCTGTCAACTCTTTGACGATTTTATAACCTTGCGCAATTACCCTGGCAAGCCAAGAGCGCGCTGTGTGCAGCGCGCCCATCTGTGTCTAGAGATAACGACGCTACAGATCCCTGAGCACCTCGCGCAAAGCCTCGAGGGTCCGCTCGTTCTGCTCCCGCGTCCCGATGGTGACCCGCATCCCGTGAGGCACCCCCTGAGGAGTGAGCGGGCGCACGATGACCCCTCTGCGCAGCATCCCGTCGAAGAGGGGACCCACGGGACGCTCCAGGTCGACGAAGATGAAGTTGGTCTGCGTCGGATAGTAGCGCAGCCCCAGCTCCTCGAAGGCGGCGTAGAACTGCTCCCGCCCCTGCCGGTTGGTCTCCAGGGTGCGCACGATGAAGTCGGTGTCGTCGAGGGCGGCCAGGGCGCCCGCCTGGGCGATGCGGTTCACGGGGAAGGGCTCCCGCGCCTTGAGCATCACGCGGATGACGTCAGGATGAGCGATAGCATACCCCACCCTCAGGCCCGCCAGCCCCATCACCTTGGAGAAGGTGCGCAGGATGATCAGGTTGGGATGGGACTCGAGGTAAGGAATCGTCTGCGGGTAGTCGGGACGGTCGGCGAACTCGTAGTAGGCCTCGTCGGAGACGAGGAGCACGTCATCGGGCACCGCCTCCAGCAGCCGCTCGAACTCCTCGTGGGTGACGATGGTCCCCGTGGGGTTGTTGGGATTGCAGAGGAAGACGACCTTCGTGCGCGGCGTGATGGCGGCGATGAAGCCGTCGATATCCAGACGGTAGTCGTCGGTTAAGGGGAGAGGGACGCAGACGCCGTCCATCTTGGTGGCGATGTTCTGGTAGGCCGGGAAGGAGAGGGCGCCGTAGACGACCTCGTCCCCGGGGTCGATGAAGGTGAGGCCGATCATGGTAATCACCCCGTCGGCGCCGTTGTCGAGGAAGAAGCGCTCGGGTACCAGACCGTGGACCTGCGAGAGCTTGCCGACGAGATCGTGGCAGAGGCTCTCGGGGTAGCGGTTGGCGTTCGTCTGCAGCTCCCGGATCATCGCCTCCAGGGCCAGGGGCGAGGTACCGAGGGGATTCTCGTTCGAGGCCATCTTGATGATATCGCAGATGCCCAGCTCCCGCTCCACCTCCTCCACGGGCTTACCGGGCACGTACTCCTTGCGGTCGAGGATACACTGTCGCGCCAACTTCTCCACCTGCATGTTGCCTCCAGTTCGTTGATGGTCTGCTAACAACCCTATCATAGGCTTAACTGGTGCGAGCTTCTACTGCTGATTATACGTCTTGGGAGGTAAGATCGTCATGTAGTCGGATAGTCGGATAGTCGCATAGTCGCGTAGTCGCATAGTCGGATAGTCGGATAGTCAAGGATCTAGAAACCGAGGACGACCGGACTACTCCCGGTAGCGGTTCGCGACCGCCTCCGCCTCTTCGCGCACCCGCTCGATCATCTCGGGCGGTTCGAGCACCTGGGCCAGGGAGCCGTAGCTGAGCACCCACCCGAGGGCCCAGTTGAGATCGTGGGTGGCGAAGCGGGCGGTCACGGAGCCGTCCTCGTGATCGGTGAGCTCTATCCAGTGGCCCGAGTACTCCCGCACGATGTGAGCGATGCGCGGGTCCAGGAGCACGACGACCTCGTAGCGCTGCTCCCACTGCATCGCCTCCTCCAGGTAGGCTCGTGCGTCGAAATCGCGGGGCGGATCGAAATACACGTTCAAGGGCGTTACCTCCTGGGTCCGATCAATGCGGAAGGTGCGCAGATCCTCGCGCAGGTGGCAGTACCCCACGACATACCAGAAGCCGCTCCGGAAGGCCAGGGCATAGGGATCGACCTCCCGGCAGGTCTCCTCCAGGGTGAAGGCCTGGTAGGTCAACTGCACCCGCCGCCGTTCTGCGATGCAGCCACGGAGCAGGTGCAGCAGCGGCTCCCAGGGCGTGTAGTCCCGCGCCCGCAGCCGCGAGACGACGAGGCCCTTCAGCGCCTGCCCCACCTCCTGGCGCAGGTCATCGGGGAGCACGTTGTTCAACTTGGCGGTGGCTGAGGTGACGGCGTCCCGGTAGCTCTCGCCCCAGAGCTCGCGCACGAGGTTGGCGCCCATGGCGAGGGCCGTGGCCTCCTCGGCGCTGAAGATCAGTGGCGGGAGCTTGTAGCCCCGCAGCAGGGCGAAGCCCCCACCCCGCCCCCGCTCGGAGTAGATGGGGATGCCCATCTCCTCCAACATCTCCATGTAGCGGTGAACGGTACGCGTCGAGACGCTCAGCTCCTCGCCCAGCTCGCCCGCCGTCCACGTGGGGCGGGACTGCAGCAGCATGAGCAGCGAAAAGAGGCGCGTCGCGACGTTGCCCATCTCTCCACCTTCCTCCTCGGGATCTTCTATCGTAGTATACCTTCAAAATTACGACAGGAAACGTCATGTTTTGAAAAGCAATGGCCCCTCGCTGATGGAGGGGCCATTCGAAGCACAACGTCTTTAGAAGCGGGCGACGGGAATGTAGACTTTGAACTCTGACTGCGGGTCCTCGGGATCGAACGCCTCGCCGTAAAGCTCGTAGTCCGGCCCCTCACCACGGCGGTAGCCCGCCTGGGGCAGCCAGGTGCCGTAGATCTGCCCGTAGGTCTCCTCGATGGAGGCCATGGTGCAGGGGAAGACGGCGTACTCCCCGGCAGGAATCTCGTGACTCACCATACCCTCGGGGAGCGCCTCCACCTGCTCCACGGCGAAGCCGGCGATGTAGTCGAACTCGTTGGTGGTAAGATCGACGTTGTAGGAGACCCCGTAGGCGACCTCCTCGTTCACCAGCTGCTCGAGCTCCTCCATGCGCGCTCCCAGGTCGTTCCAGAGCTGGGGAATGGCGCTCGACTCCCCCTCGCAGTGACACTTCATGCCTACAACGGTGAATCCCGGCTTGTTGACGACGTTGATCTCCATCTTTACATCCTCCTTGTTATGAAATGTGAACAACTGTTCTTATAGTAGGGTCAAAATAGGACAGATTACGTCATATTTCCTGTGAGGTTTCGACGTTTGACACCCCGTTCCGACTTCCTTATAATGGAAAGGTAGGTCAGACGATCACATCGTTGACGAAAGGGAAGCGGTCACCCCCACCTATGAGCGAAACTGTTATCTCAGTCCAGAACCTCCGTTTTCGTTACCGCGGCAAACGCGAAATCGCTCTGAACGACGTCTCCCTCGAGGTTCAACAGGGGGATTTCCTCGTCATCATGGGCCATTCCGAGGCCGGGAAGAGCACGCTGGCAGCCTCCCTTAACGGCCTGGTCCCCCACTTCCAACGCGGCAAGTTCGCGGGCGACGTCGTCGTCCTGGGCCAGAACACCCGGGAGGCCACCGTCGCCCAGATGGCCGAGAAGCTGGGCATGGTCTTCCAGGACTTCGAGGCCCAGCTCTTCTCCACCAGTGTGGAGCTGGAGGTCGCCTTCGGCCCCGAGAACTTCGGCGTACCCCGGGAGGAGATCGCCCGCCGCATCGAGGAGAACCTGGGCCTCGTCGGCTTGGAAGGGTTGGTGAGACGCCCCCCCTCGACCCTCTCCGGCGGGCAGAAGCAGAAGCTGGCCATCGCTTCGGTGCTGGCGATGGAGACGCCCATCCTGGTCATGGACGAGCCGACGACGGACCTGGACCCCGTCAGCAAGTGGAGCGTCTTCGAGATCGCCGATGAGATCCGCGAGCGCAGCAGTCTGACGCTGATCGTCGTGGAGCACGAGACGGAGGAGGCGCTCTACGCCGACCGGATTCTGCTGCTCAAGGAGGGCCAGATCCTGCGCCTCGGCCCGGCGGCGGAGATCCTGCGCGAGGTGGAACTGATGCAGGAGACGGGGGTCATGCCCCTGGGCGTGCCCCTCCTCTTCAAACGCCTGGGCGCCCCTTATCTGCCCCTTACCCTCGACGAGGGCGAGGAGCACTTCAAGGCGAACGGCTGGCGAATCTCCGCGGAGCGCTACGCCGAGCTGATCGCTGCCGATGAGGCCCGGCAGGAGAAACGGGGGCCGGTCCTCATCCGCTGCCAGAATCTGGAGCACACCTATCCCGGCGGTGTGGCAGCCCTCCAGGGCATCAACCTCGACATCCACCGGGGAGAGATCGTGGCCGTCGTGGGGCAGAACGGCAGCGGCAAGACGACGCTGGTCAAGCACTTCAACGGGCTGCTCATGCCCACCGCCGGGCGTATCGAGGTGGGGGGCGAGTCGACGGAGGAGCAGGGCGTCTTCAAGCTGGGCAAGCGGGTGGGCTACGTCTTCCAGAACCCCGACCACCAGATCTTCTCCGAGACCGTCTTCGACGAGGTGGCCTACAGCCTGCGGCTGCGGGAGATGGAGGAGGAGGCCATTCAAGCCCGGGTCGCCGAGGCGCTGGAGGCGGTGGGGCTGGAGGGGATGGAGGAGGCGGACCCCTTCAGCATGACCAAGAGCGGACGCCAGCGGGTGGCCGTGGCCTCGGTCCTGGCTATCAGGCCCGACGTGCTGATCCTCGACGAGCCCACCACCGGGCTCGACTACCGGGAGCAGCGCAGCATGATGAACCTCGTCCGCGACCTGAACGCCCGGGGCAGCACCGTCATCTTCGTGACCCACCACATGTGGGTGGTAGCGGAGTACGCCCACCGCGTCTTCGTCGTCAAGGGAGGTAAGATCCTGCTGGAGGGCACGACGCGCGAGGTCTTCGCCGAGGAGCAGGTGCTTCAGAAGACCTACCTCTGCCCGCCCCAGCTCGTCAGCCTCTCCAACCGGCTGGGGAAGACGCTTCTGGACGTCGACGAGTTCGTCGACTGCACCCTGACGGAGCAAGCGTAATGGACGCCGAAATCTATCTCGATCGCGACACCTTTGTACACCGGCTCGATCCGCGGACCAAGCTCTTCCTCGTACTCGCCTTCTTCGTGCTGCTGCTCTACTTCGAAGAGCCCCTCTGGGTGCTCCCCTTCAGCATCCTGGTCCTGGCCTGGGGCGCCGCAGCTCGGGTATTGGTCAACCTCCGGCGCATCCGCTACATCCTCGTCGTCCTCACCCTCTCCAGCCTGCTCATGTGGACCCTCTTCTCGAGCGGCGAGACGGATCTCTTCTGGATCCTCGACGTGGAGGCGGTGAAGTACGCCGTATCGCGCACGCTGGTCATGCTCTCACTGATTACGACGGGCATGGTCCTTCTGAGCACCACGCGGAACGAGGAGCTGATCATCGGGATGATCAAACTGGGGCTGCCCTACCGGGTGGGCTTCGCCATCTCCACCGCCCTGCGGTTGGTGCCCACCATCGCCAGCAGCACCCAGACTATCGCCCAGGCCCAGCGCAGCCGCGGGCTGGATCTGGACAGCGGCAACCTGCTGGAGCGCCTACGAAAGTATGTCCCCCTCCTGATCCCCGTCTTCGTCTCCACTATCCGGGGCACCAACACCTTCGGCATGGCGTTGGAGGCCAAGGGCTTCGGGGCGCGCGAGGACCGTACCTTCTACCTCGAGCCTCACCTTGGGCGCAGAGACTATCTGGTGATGGGGGGGCTGGTGCTCCTCTTCGCCGTCGCCACCTACTTCAAGGTCGCCGGTTACGGCGTGATCGAGGGTTTAATCCGCTTCTAGAGCAGCAGAATCGCTGGAGGTAACCATGCGCACAGCCATCATCGGGGGAACCGGCTTCGACCGGCTGACAGGCTTCGACCTGGAGTTGCAGGAGATCAGCACCCCCTACGGTACCGTCCCGCTCTACCTGGGACAGGGTGAAGCGGAGGGGATGCTCTTCCTGCCCCGTCACGGACCGGAGCACACCGTGCCCCCCCACCGCATCAACTACCGCGCCAACATCCAGGCCCTCAAGCAGCTGGAGGTGGAGCGGGTGCTGGCCACCTTCGCCGTCGGCTCCCTGCACCGGGGAATCGCACCCGGTGCGCTGGTGCTGCTCGACCAGTACATCGACTTCACCCGCGGGCGCGCGGGCACCTTCTTCGACGGGGGAGATTCGGGCCTCGTCCACATCCTCGCCAACGATCCCTACTGCCCCGCCCTGCGCCAGGCGCTGCTGGAGGGAGCGCCCCGCTACGGGCTGGACCTGATCCCCACCGGAACCTACGCCTGCACCGCGGGACCCCGCTTCGAGACCGCCGCGGAAGTCCGCATGCTGGCCCAACTGGGAGGCGACGTCGTGGGGATGACAGGGGTGCCGGAGGCCCCGCTGGCCCGCGAGTTGGAGCTCCACTACGCCGCCGTTGCCCTCTCCATCAACTGGTGCACGGGTCTGGAGCAGGAGCTGGAGATCGTGCGGGGGCTGGAGGCAACCCAGGAAGCCCTCATCGCCCTCTTCGTCGACGTCCTGCGGCAGCCGGCGACGCACGAGTGCAGCTGTGAGGTCGCCCGCATCGTCATGCATCCCCCCAGGAATTCGGAGTGAGGAGCGAGATCACAAGCGGGGGATTAGGGATTGGGAATCAGGGATCAGGGGCTATTCGACAGAAGCTCTCCTAATCCCCAGTCCCTCTTCCCTGACCCCTTCTACGAGGAGGTGATAGCACAGGACTTGAGAGGCACGCGTTCGTAACGGCAGTTCCTTTATCAACCTTTCACTTTTAGGAGGCTATGGCGATGAAAGAAGTTATCACGATGTGGAAGTACACGCGCATGATCATTCTGGTCTCCCTCTCCGCGGCCATCTACGCCGCGCTCCTGATCGTCTTCAAAGGGGGCATCCCCATCGTTCCGGGGATCACGGAGGTGCGACCGGCCAACGTCTTCCCCGCCATCTTCGGGCTCATGTTCGGTCCGGCGGGCGCCTGGGGCTCGGCTATCGGCAACTTCATCGGTGACGTCTTCGGCGGCACGCTGGGCTGGGGGAGCATCGCCGGCCTCGTCGGCAACTTCTTCCTGGGCTTCATCCCCTACAAGATGTGGGGCGCGTTGGGCCTGGTCCCCAAGAAGGATATGAAGCAGAAGACGGACTCCTTTCGCAAGCTGGCAGCCTATCTCGTCATCGTCCTGACCTCGTCGGCGGCCTGCGCTATCATCATCGCCTGGTACCTCGACCTGGCAGGCATCGTTCCCTTCGCCGCGTTGGGCATCATCATCACCCTCAACAACTTCATCGCTCAGGCAGTACTGGGGCCGCCGCTGCTGCTGCTCCTCTACCCGCGCATCGAGCAGTGGGGGTTGCTCTGGACGGACATCATGCGTGAGGAGGATGTCGGCAGAGCCTACGCCAAGGGTGTCGGCGTAGCCTTGATGATCGTCGGTGCCCTGGGCGGTCTGATTATCGGCCTGGGCATCTCCACGGGCCTCTACGGTCAGGAGCTCTTCCAATTCGGCGCCGGTGAAGCACGGCAGGTCGGCGTCTGGCTGAGCGTTCTCCCCTTCATCATCCTCATCTTCGTGGCGAGCGTCATGCTCTCCGGGCGGGAGCAGTTCGTGGAGGAGTACGACGATTTCTAGAGGGCAGACAAAACTTGAAGTGGCAGTCAAGCGGGTCGGGTAACCGGCCCGCTGTCGATATCGAGGGATAAGGGATTGGGGACTGGTAATTAGGGGGCAGGAACGAAGATCCACTCTACTACTCCTCAAGCCCCTGATCCCTATTCCCTGATCCCTAATCCCTAATCCCACTTTTTCCCGAAGGAGGACGAGCATGAAAGAAGATGCAAGGCTGTTGATTCGCGGGGGTACGGTCCTGACCTTGGACCCGGAGAATCACATCTACGAGGAGGGCGCCGTCGCCGTGCAGGGCGAGCGGATCGTCGACGTGGGGCCGGCGGAGGCCGTGGCAGAGCGGGTCGAGGCCCGGGAGGTCCTGGAGGTGCGCGATACGGTGATCATGCCGGGGCTAATCAACGCCCACTCCCACGTCGCCATGACCATCTTCCGCGGGCTGGCGGACGACATCCCTCTGGAGCGCTGGTTGGAGAAGATCTGGCCCATGGAGGTGGCCTACGCCAACGCCGAGAACGTGCGCGCCGGCAGCCGGCTGGCCTTCGCCGAGATGATCCGTGGGGGCACCACCGCCGTCTCCGACATGTACTGGCACCGGGACGTCACCACGGAGGTCGCCCTGGAGTGCGGCTTCCGCCTCCACGACGGCCCTGCCTTCATCGACTTTGAGGGGCCCGACGGTATCCTGCCCGAGAACCGCCTGCGGCTGGCCCGCGAGTACATCGAGCGCTACCTGGACCACCCCCTCATCGCCCTCTCCGTCCAGGCCCACTCCACCTACTCCGTGCCCCGGGAGCTGCTGGAGCAGTGCCGCGCCCTGGTCGAGGAGTACGGCGTTACCTTCGTCACCCACGCTGCGGAGAGCGCCGCCGAGGTCGCCGACGTCCAGGAGCGCTTCGGGAAGACGCCCATCGAGATCCTCGAGGAGCTGGAGCTCCTCGGCCCCCACACGCTGCTCGCCCACGGCGTCCACCTGCGGGACGACGAGATCGCGCTGCTGGCGGAGCGCGGCGCGTCCATCGTCCACTGCCCCGAATCCAATCTCAAGCTGGGCTCGGGCGTCGCGCGCCTCCCCGACCTCCTCGCGGCGGGGGTGAACGTGGGGCTGGGCACCGACGGGGCGGCGAGCAACAACGACCTCGACATGTGGGGCGAGATGCGGACGGCGGCGCTCCTCCACAAGGGCGTCCGGCAGGATCCGACGGTGGTGCCTGCGCGCCAGGTCCTACGGATGGCCACGTTGGGCAGCGCGCAGGCCATGGGGCTGCAGGACGAGATCGGTTCGCTGGAGGTGGGCAAGCGCGCCGACCTCATCCTGGTGGACCTCGACGCCCTCCACCTGACCCCGCTCTACGACGTCGAGTCGCACCTCGTCTACTCCGCCGACAAGCACGACGTGCGCAGCGTGCTCATCAACGGGCGCTTCGTGATGCGCGACCGCGAGCTCCTCACCCTCGACGAGGAGTCGATCAAGGCGCGGGTGCGCGCGGCGCGCCGGGAGATCGCCGGGTGAGAGACGCTGGTTGCACACTAACTCCACCCACTTTCCCCCTCCAGCCCTCGTTACGGATCTCCACGTGAGTCGCTGTCAACCAGCGGTGGCCTCTTGGACATCCTGCCCCACTTGGGTAGAATGGTAGCGTAACCGACCGAGGCTTAGATCGCTCCTCCTGGCATATACCAGGGGGAGCCCTTTTGAAGATGATACCAGGAGGTTCACGTGAAGAAAAAATTGTCCACCTTGATTCTGCTGCTGGCTGCCTTTGGCACGTTCGTTATAGCGTGCCGCCCCTCAACCCCCGAACTCTCCCCCACCCCGACCCCGTCACCGACCACGTCACCGCTCTCGTCCCCCCTTGCCTCACCCCTCGACTCCCCGCTGGAGCCCTAGGCCAAGCCTAACTTTCAACTCGCAACTTGTAACTTTCAACTTACTTCAAGGAGGGTAAAGATGCACATCGGGTTTATAGGCCTGGGGATCATGGGGAGCCGTATGGCGGCCAATCTCCTCGAGGCCGGGTACGAGCTGACCGTTTACAACCGCACGGAGGAAAAAGCCGCACCCCTGCTCGCTGCCGGGGCGACGTGGGGGGAGAGCCCGGCGCAGATCGCCGGGGTCGCCGACGTCCTCATCACCATGCTCTCGACGCCGGGGGTGGTGCGGAAGGTAGCGCTCGAAGAGGGCGGCTTCCTCGAACGGATGCGGGAGGGGACGATCTGGGTGGATTGCAGCACCGTCAACCCCACCTTCTCGCGAGAGATGGCGGAGGAGGCCCGGGTGCGGGGCGTTCACTTCGTCGATGCCCCCGTCGCGGGGAGCAAGGCGCCGGCCGAGGCGGGCAAGCTCCTCTTCCTCGTGGGCGGGAGCGACGAAGACGTAGCGACCTGCCGGCCCCTCTTCGACGTGATGGGGCGGAAGAGCATCCACGTCGGCGACAACGGCATGGGCACCTCGCTGAAGATGGTCATCAACATGCTCCTCGCCGACGCCATGGCCGCCTTCTCCGAGGCGGTCGCCCTGGGGCAGGGCCTGGGGATCGCCCAGGAGACCCTCTTCGAGACGCTCCTCGACGGCCCCGTCGTGGCTCCCTACCTCTCCTCGAAGCGGGAGAAGTTCGAGAGTGGGGAGTACGGCACGGAGTTCCCCCTCCGCTGGATGCACAAGGACACCCACCTCGCGGCCCTCTCGGCCTACGAGGCGGGCGTCGCAATGCCGGCGAGCAACGCCGTGAAGGAGCTCTTCGCCCAGGCGCGGGCTGCCGGCCTGGGAGAGCAGGACTTCTCCGCCCTCTTCGGCTTCCTCGTAGGGAAGAAGGGCTAAGGCCCAGCAAGATTTCATCAGATCTCGGAGGTCTAGTCCTCCGCGATCTATCACCAGCGTTACGAAAGGAGAAACCACCTTGAAATTCATGCCGGCTCTGCTGAGCGTCGTCCTGCTGTTGACCCTGGGCGCCGGTCCCGGGGACACTCCCTCGACCGCCCTCGCCGACCACTACATCTACCTGCCCCTGATCGTGCGCCAGCCCAGCCCCTCCAACAACCTGAACGTCCACGCGGCGACCTACCTCGGCGGCACGGGCGGCGACGCCCTGAACGCCGTCGACGTGACGCCCACGAAGGAGGTCGTGCTCGGCGGCACCATGCCGGGGCACAACCCCGGTGGCGTAAGCCCCACCCCACTCCTAGGCGGGGGCGATGGGGTGGTCGTGCGCCTGAACAAGACGGGGCGGAGCGTCCTCTCCGTCACCCGCATCGGCGACATCGTCAACGACCTCGAGATCAACGCCTCGGGCGACCTCCTCGTCTGCGGCGACTTCGGCGTGGCCCTGCTCGACGCCACGGCGAGCAGCGTGAGCTGGTCGGCGACGCCGGGCACCGGGGAGCGCTGCGCGTTGGGCGATGACGGGACGGCCGCGGTCCTCGTCGACGACACCCTCCACACCTATGGCAGCGGCGGCAGCCCCCACCAGAGCTGGACGGTCACGGGAGACGAACATAGCGACGTCGCCATCGCCGGGGCGAAGGGGCTGGTCGTCGCCACCGGCTACGCGCAGAAGACGACCGACCTCCAGGTAGCCTTCCTGAGAGCCTGGGACTACGAGGGCAACGCGGCCTGGACGAGCTACGACTTCTCGGCGAGCGCCATCTCGGGTCAAGGACTGGGCGCCGACACGCAGGGACGCCGGGTGGCATTGGGCCGCGACGGCCTGCTCTACTTCGCGGGGACGAGCAGCGGCGGCACGGGCTCCTCTATCTTCTCCCGCGACCCCAAGAACGTCACCCAGAAGCTGGGGAGCGACCGCTACATCACCACCGACCGGTACAACAACCCCTACAACGTGAGCAACAAGACGGTGACCTGGTACGGCCGCTACGATCCCGCCGACGGGACGCTGGAGATGGGCCAGCCCCTCCTGGTGCGCTTGAGCAGCGGGAAGGGGAACTCCATCTCCCCCCGGTCCATCATGGCCAACGAGTCGGGCTACATCTTCGTCGCCGGGGAGACCTACGCCAGCATCGAGAACCGGGACCAGCGGAAGGTCGCGGGCACCCCGGTGGGCCCCTACTCCGAGGGAGAGGCCTTCCTGCTCATCGTCGGCCCCAACCTGCAGCAGCGCTTCATCTGGACCCCCTTCAGTGGACCGGGAGAGAGCGCTAAAAAATCGCCTGCGACGGGCGTGAGCGTGCGCAACGGCACCGCCGCCATCGCCATCACTCTCAACAACGGCTCCCTCATCACCCACGAGGCCCTGCAACCCGAGCACTCCACACTCTCGGAGGGCTACACGGCGGTCTGGAGTTGGTAGGATACGCGCGATGACAGCCTGTCCCGAGTCTGTCGAGGGATGTTGACGTGTCCACGTGCCCACGCTGCCTGTACTAAAGAAAGGATGTGAGATGGTACCTTACAATACGAAGATCTCTCGGTGGGTCAGGGTGCTGATCCTCTGTGCGCTCGCTCTCCTGGCCTTTGCTTGCCTGAGCACCGAGGAGGCGACGGCGCCGGAGTGGGAGGTCCGGCAGGGAGAGGGTTTCTCCTTCGCCTATCCACCCGACTGGGAGTTCAACGAACTGGACGCTCCGGAGCCCGGAGAGGCCTACACGCTCTTCATGCCGGACCAGGAGGCGGGGACAAACATCGTCGTCCTGCGCAACCCCAATCCCCTCGAGGGGCCCTCGGATCTCGAGGAGAAGATGGTGGCCGGACTTGAAAACAGCGCCGGCTTCACCCTCGCCGGTTCGCCGGAGGTCGAGCGCATCCCGGTGGCAGGCGGGGAGGGGGTCAAGATCCGCTACGCGGCGGAGGCCGGCGCCGGCGGAAAGAGACTCGAGGGCTATCAGGTGGGGACCCTGCTGCCCGACGGTCAGGCGGTGGCGGTGACCATGTCCGTCTTCGACGAGGCCCACCAGGAGGACGCCGAGGCGGTCTTCGAGCAGGTCGTCGAGTCGCTGGAGGTACTGAAGTAGGATCACCCTTGACGCAGAGAAGGGCGGTCCCGGATCGGGACCCCCCTTCTCGCTGTGGAGCCTGCTCAGCGCCGCCGCACGTGGAGGAGAAGGCCCCCGATCAGGATTGCCAGCCCCCCGAGGAGGAGCCAGCCCGCGACCCACCCCCGGGTGCGCCCCGCCACGGGCAGGACGATCGCCGCCGGGCTCGGGGTCGCCGTCGCTGCCGGCGCAGGCGCGGGCTGATCGGGCGGTCGGGTGGGAGCCGCCGTCGGTGGCGGGGGTGACGTGGGCAGCGGCGCCGGAGGGGGACGCGTGGAGGTAGGAGCCGGCTCCTGTGCCAGGACCGGCGTCGAGGCGTGCCAGGGCATCCGGCTCACCCCGGCGAGCAGGAGCGCGCCGAGAAGCAGAAGCATCCCCAGAAGGCGTGTGACTCGTCGCTGTCGCATGATCACTCCTGAGGATGGCGCGGGCGCGGCGGGACGGGTGTCGCCCCCTCACCCACCAGATTCTCCCCCACCGAGGACGCGGCAGTAAAAGTAACCGGCCCGTAGCGGTTGTTGCCTTCGTCGAGCTCCCGCACCCCGCCCCAGGGATTGGGGTGCCCCCAGGAGTCGACGTAGGCCCAGAGAGCGTGCTCGCCGCTCGAGAAGCCGGGCCAGCGGCTGTGGTCGGCCTGGTAGTAGCCGTCGCCGATCCGCAGCAGCAGCTCCCCACCGGGCTCCAGCGCGTCGACGTACCAGGCGGCGCCGTAGAGGCAGCCCAGCTCCGACCACGGTTGGTTGACCTGCGGCGGCGACGGCGGATCGAGGTAGAGATCGATCCAGAAGGCCCGCGCCGCAATCGTCCCCCGGTTGGCGATGCGCAGCTCCACCTGCGAGGGATCCTGCGGGTCGACGTCCAGCGCCACGATCACCAGGTCGGGCCCGGTCACGTAGTCGCGCAGGACGACGGGCAGGTAGGCCACGTGGGGAACGAAGCGCACGTTGAACCAGAAGCCATCCGCCACCCGGCCCTCGACGAAGCGGTCGGAGTAGGCGTCGATGAAGGCGCCGTCGCTGTGGTCGATGCCCAGGATCTGCCCCATGACGTAGGGACCCTCGAGCGACCGGGCCTCCGCCTCGGTCTTCCACTCGGACTCGTCGGGCTCGACGTAGAGGACGATCTCGAACTCCTTCCACCCGCCCGGCGCCAGGTCGCCCATGTTCCAGCCGACCTTCTCCCGGTCGATAAAGGACCAGGAGGGCGTCGCGTAGGTGATGGTGACGCCGCCGGGGAGGAAGAGGGTGAGGGTCACCCCCCGGGCGATGGCGTCGCCGGCGTTGTAGGCGGTGACGTCCACCTCCACCTCGGCGGGCTCGTTGGGCAGGGTGCAGTCGCCATCGTAGGCGGTGACGCGGGCGCTCCCCGGCAGGGACGAGGGGGTGTAGCCGCCCTCGCACTCGTACTCCACCCAGACGGCGGCGCCGTGGGCCTCCACGGTGACCTGCGGCCCCTGATCCTCCCAGGTGACGGAGAAGGGGTCGGTGTAGTGGATGACGGGCCCCTCGTTGACGACGTTCGTCCCGTGGTGGGCGCGGAGCAGCGAGGCGCGGGTGACCAGGTGCCACTCCTCGCCGGCGGGCACGCTGCGCAGTGCCTCGGGCAGCTCGAAGGTGACGACGTTGCCGGTGACGCTGAAGGGGAGGGTGAGGGCGCGGGTGGGCGCGAGGCTGTCGAAGAGCGCCGCCGCAGTATCGGCGGAGAGGTCGCCGGCGTCGGCGTCCAGGGCCAGCCAGAGCTCGTCGAGCGCCACCGGGTCGGTGATGAGCAGGGCGGCGTCGAGGCGCACCTCGGGAGGCAGCGTGTCGGTGAGGACGAGGGAGTGGGCGGGCGCCGAGACGAAGGAGGCCCTCTCCCCCTCCCGCTCCAGGGCGACGCGCACGGGCGGTGCGGTATAGTCGGCGGGCAGTCCGTCGGCGGAGACGAGGACGGGGATCTCGAGCACCTGCCCCCAGAGCGACTCGTCCACCTCCCCCACCTCGAGGTCGAAGTACCAGACGCTGCGCCAGGCGTCGGGCACCTCAGGGCGGTTGAGGAAGCTCATCTCGGGCCAGATGGGCTCCGGCGCCGTCGTCGGATCGGTGTAGAGCAGGGTCGCGTCGATGCCGGCGGGCAGATCGAGGGCGACGCTGAGGTTGGTGAGGGTGATGCCAGTGTTGTTGTCGAGGGAGATCCGCACCCGCGTGCGTCCCCCCTCTCCCAGGACGGAGCGGAAGAGGGTCTTACCCTCGCTGCCGCCCACGTAGCTGCACCAGACGAGGTCGCCGTAGCCCCAACACTTGAGGTAGGGGTCATACTCGCGCACGTAGTCCCAGCCCTGCCGCGGCTCGTAGGGGTCGGTGACCAGATAGTCGAAGATGAGGGTGTCGCTGTAGACGCTGACCAGCGTCGGGCCGCCCCGCTTGTCGATCTCGGCGTCGCTGCGCCAGCCCTCCGCCGCGTGGACGTGGGAGTCGTAGACCTCGTAGCGGTTGGGGCCGGCGATCTGCTGGCGGTAGACGAGGCGGGCGCCGTCGTGGAGCTTGTAGAGCCCCTCGCGGTTGAAGGGGTAGTTCTCCACCGTCGCGGAGATGAGGAAGGAGGCCCAGGAGCCCGGCGGGATCTCCTGCTGGAAGAAGAGATGGTCGTAGGCTATCTGCTCGGAGACGCTGATGAGGGTCGAGGCGCCCGGCCCCACGCTCCGCCAGGAGTCCCACCAGGTCGCCCCCTCGGGCCCGATCTTGATCCCCAGCCCCTTGAAGATGGGCAGCTCGATCACGTTCTCGCCCTCGGGGATGGGGAAGTCGTAGTCCCCGGCGTTGACGCTGTAGGTCTTGCCCAGCAGACGGAGGTGGGCCTCGTCGAGGCGGGTCGGGATCTCCTTGACCAGCGTCTCGTGCTCACCGTCACCGTCGGCGTCCATCCAGATGCCGAAGGTCACGGCGACGCCCGCGTGCTGCTCGTCCTCCCCGCCACAGGTGGCGCAGGAGTCCCAGTCCCAGACGTCGTAGAAGGTCGCGCGCAGGGGCAGCGTGTGGGTGCGGGACCAGACGTCCTGCCAGGTGACGAGGGAGGGCGCGGGGGCCTGGGCCGCGTAGGGTGTCGCCGTCTCCAGGTACTGGCGGAAGGGCACGGGGTGCGTCCCCGCCGCCACGTAGACGGAGCCGGCGTCGTTGGGGATGACCACGGTCCCCTCGCGGGGCGTCCCGTGGAAGCGCACCTCCCGCCCCAGGAGCTCGCTGGAGTGGACGCCGTGGCGCAGGGCGGGTTCGGCGTACTCGTAGCCGTTGAAGGCGCCCAGGTTCCAGGTGATGGGCTGGCAGGGCAGCAGGAGCTCGTTGCCGGCGGTGACGGTGATGTAGTCGGTGTAGGTGGGGGGGATGGTGATGAAGGAGCCGTAGTCGGTCACCACGTCGGAGTGGAGCAGGGGCGGCGGATCGATGTGGATGCCGTAGGTGCTGGTGAAGACACACCGGTCGCCCCGCCAGTCGTCGAGGGTGAGGGTCTGGGTGGGCGCGGTGGCCCCTTCCCAGAGGGGGTAGCGCTCGCCCCAGAGGTAGGGCTCGTTGCGCATCCAGATGGTCTCGCCGTCGTTGGCGCTGAGGATGACGTGCTGGTTCCGGTAGTCGACGATGGGGGCGATGAGGTAGACCCAGTCGGTGACGACGACGTTGTGGGCCGGCGTCTCCTCCTTGTTCTCGAGGGGCAGGGTCAGGTCGAGGTAGAGCCCCTCGGCGGGGATGCGGTAGTGGCGATCGGGCTCCAGATCGCGGTCGCCCACGAGACGCGCCGCCATCTGCGCGTAGAGGACGAAGGGGCGGTGCTGGACCTTCACCCGATCGCCCGCGAGGTCGGTGTAGGCCAGCTCCCCGGTGCTGAAGGTGCTGATCCCGGCGGCGAGCACCGTCGGCGAGGTCACCGCCCGGTAGGAGAGGGTGACCGCAGCGTGAGGATCGAGGTCGCCCAGCGCCCAGACGATGAGTGTCTCCCCCTCGGGCGTGGTG
The DNA here is from genome assembly GCA_034437215.1 of Anaerolineae bacterium. GTDB lineage: Bacteria > Chloroflexota > Anaerolineae > B4-G1 > SLSP01 > DAOTVC01. The sequence continues at coordinate 33,284 of DAOTVC010000066.1, forward strand.
GAGAGTTGGGTGTAGGGGGGCGTCACGCTGCCCGTGAGGACGTAGCCGGGCGCGATGGTCTCGGTGACAACCGCGTCGCCCAGGGGGGCGTCCCAGAGGTTCTCGACGTGGAGGGTGGCGCTGACGGGCACCTCCTCGTAGGCGGGGAACTCGTGGGGCGGGTAGAGGGGGTTGAAGGTCTGCACGGCGTCGCCGTAGAAGTCGGCGTAACCGGAGAGGGCCAGGAGCAGAACGTCCATGAAGAGCGGGGCCTGGTTGCGGCGGATGGGGTCGGTGGGGTGGCCCACGACACCGACGACGGCGCCCGTGCCGTAGGAGGCGTGGAAGAGGGCGGGCGCGCTGCCGTAGTCCTCGACGTTGGTCAGCTCGGCGACGACGGTCACCTCCTCGCCCTCGCCGGGGCGCACTACAGGATCGTCGAGGACGTAGAGGGTGTCGGTGAGCCAGGAGAGGGCCAGGGGCGAGTCGGGCCGCAGGACGTGGAGGCGACCGCGGTTGGCGAAGTCGTCGGGCGGCTCGAGCTCGAGGGTCTCGTCGGGAGCGACCATCCCCTCGGGCAGCACGCCCGCCGCCTGGGCGATGAGGAGCCCCGTCCCCTGGGCGTAGAGCAGCCCGCCCTCCGCCACGAAGTCGTGGATGGCGGTCAGCCCGCCGCCCTCGTCGAGGAGGTTCAGCAGGTCGCTCTGGGCCTCGCGGTTGAAGGCGGGCAGGATGAGCAGGTCGTAGCCCTCGAGGTCGGTGAGGAGAGCGGACTCGTCGAGGGTGGCGTAGGGCACGGCGCCGCGCAGGTAGCCGTTGAAGAGCTCGCGCACGTGGGCGTACTCCCACATGGCGACCCCCTCGCCCTCCTCCTCGCCGATGCTGTAGGTCACGGAGGAGCGGAAGAGCGCGACCCGCGCGGGGCGCAGGGCGTAGGCGCGGGAGAGGGGCAGCGTGCCGGAGAGCGCCTGCCGGGTGCAGGTGGGGCAGAAGGCTGCGGGATCGACCTCCCCGGGCGGGAGGTAGAGGTCGCCGGGCGCGGCGGAGGCCAGCCGGTGCAGCCGCCCGCCGCCGTAGAGGTGGCACAGCGGCTGGGCGTAGGCGGCCCGCAGGTCGGCCTGGTCCGTACCCAGAGGCACGACCACCCCGCCGGGCTCGAGAGCGCCGGGCGCCGCGGTGGTCAGACCCAAGAAAAGGGCCAGGGACAGCAGTGCGCCGGTCAGCGCGATGAGCGTTCGCCATGATTTCATGAGAGGACTCCTTTCGAATTCGTGAAACGTGAGGCGTGCAACGTGACGATGACACCCTTATTCCTACTCCCGTTGTCCCCACCGGTGAGCGATGGTATACTGGAAAGATAATGACAACTATAGTGAACACAGCATTTCCGACAGATGCTCCCATCCATCTAAGTCTGCACCTGGCCGCAACGCTCAACCTGAGCGCCGAGGATGCACGCCACGCGGTAAACCTTCAAGTGGTGCCCGACCTGGGCACCGGCTTGATGGCTCAGAAGCCTGAACTGGTCATTGCCGGAGACGCTATTCTCTGGCGCGTACCGTTGGCCCTCTCGTTGCCGGAGCTGGGCGAACTCGGGCAGGTGGGCACGGTCGACGTCGATGCCCGCACAGGCGAACTCCTCTTGGAAACGGAACAACAGCAGCGCATCCTCCAGCATGCCCAGCGACTCTATGCCGGTGCGACACTACCGCCAGAGTAGTCCCGGTGCCTGTTTGCCGGCCTGTGTGCGTATGGTCTGCGCCGCCCTGGGCGATAACCGGACCGAAGCTTACTGGGCGGATATGTTGGGTAGCTACAATTTCGGTACACCCGCCAGCAGGGTCACGCACCTGCGACGGCTGGGATATGAAGTCGAATACGGCCCTTCTACCCTGGACCTTTTGGAAACGCACTTGCAGGCTGGTAAAGGAGTTATCGTCTTTGTCCGTGCTGATTTGCTCCCCTGGGCAGACTTCGGCGGCTTTCACGCTCTCGTCTTGAGCCGCATCACGCCGGATGAGCTTCTCCTCCACGATCCGGCGCTTCCCACCGGACCCACGCCCCTGCCTCGCGCAGAATTTTTCCTGGCCTGGGATGAGTTTGATTGCATTGCTGCAATCATCTCACGGTAGCGCATAATCAACCTCTTTCTTACCGCCGAGACGCCGAGGCCGCGGAGATTCTCTTGGTTTCCTCTGCGGTCTTTGTGCCTCTGCAGTGCAATTGCCAGCGCGGCCTGGTAGAAACGCTCCGGCAGCATCGGCCCCAGGGCGTTGTAAACATCGAATAACACACCTTTCACTGCGTAGCTAAGGTCTTTGTGGATGATGATTTTCATGGGCTAGTCGGTTAATAGGTACCAGCATCGACTTGCTTTTGCGCTTCACGTAATTGTTGAACGAATTCAGGATTTGCATACTCTGGATAATTCTTCGCCACGAAACCTTCTAACTTATCAGCTAAATCACCTAGGTATCTTTTATTGCCCCCCCCAGTTTCATATGTTTGATATGGGTTATAACCAGCATTATATTTCCAAGCCGCCTCGATAGAATCGCCTTTATAATACTCCTTAAAAACAGCCATCCCATCTTCTACATTTTCTGCAATTCCACCATAAGTATTATCATATCTACCTTCTTGTTTTCGATATACACCTTTACTAGGATTGTTCCAGTCAAATCCCCAATAACGATTACAACCGCTATGTGGTGTCACCTGCATAAGTCCATCACAGTTCTTATGCCAAGAATCATCACAGGATTTTGAACCTCCAAAAATTGCTAGGTCTTCTGGATTATTACTCAATGTTTCTCCAGATTCCAATGCGGCGATGGCTAAAATCATAGATCTAATCTTATCATCATCAGTTTTGGTTTCTACTATTTCCTTCAACGCTTGCTTTCTCTGCTCACGATCCAGTTCTTCAGCTGGCAGAAAAGGTTCCGGCTCAGGTTCAGGTTCAGGTTCCGGCTCAGGCTCAGGCTCAGGCGCAGATTCTGAATCAGGTTTAGTAACTTCTTTATATATCAGATAACCTCCTACAATCACCACCGCAGCTATTCCTATGACTGCTGCCACCCCAAGAATAGAATAGCCGCGATAATCCCAATACGTAACAGGATTTTGTTCGGTGTACACATAACGACTCAATGTCTTCGGGCTATTAGCGTGCCCACGATAAACATCCTGACTCAACCACACCCCCACGTCCGCATCGTAATACCGCGCGAAGAAGTGGAGCAACCCCGTCTCCGCATCGTACTCTTGCCCGGTATACGTGTAGTGGTTCAACTCCGGGCAATCCTGTAGCAGATTCCCGTACTCATCGTACTTCCACTGGCACACGTCCGCGCCGGATTCATCCGTGAGTGCCACCACACTGCCCAGGCCGTCGTAGTGATACCAATACGTTGCGCTCGCGCCGCCCTCGGTGCGCTCCATGAGCAGCATGCGCCCGTTGGCGTAGACGTAGGCGCTCTCCACCGTCGGTGTGACCGCTCCCTCGGTGAAGTCGTACTCGTAGACGGGGTCCAGGCCGTCGAAGACGTACTCGCGGGTGAAGACGGTCGCCGCCGTGAGGACCGCCGTCTCCGTGATCGATGTCGTGACGTGCTTCGCCACGCGCCGCCCGTAGCCGTCGTAGACGTAGTCGGCGTGCATGGCCTCGCTGATGCCCTGCGTGATGGTGAGCTCGGTCGTACCACTGATGCTCCCCGTCACGGAGACCCACTCCGTGTACTCCAGGGTGTGCGTGACCTCGGTGAGGCGGTTCTCGTAGTCGTAGAGGTAGTCGGTCACAACGGTGCCGGTCAGCTCCCAGCCCAGCCGAAGCGCCACGCTGAGGTAGCCCGTCGCGGTGAGCGGCTCGCTCTTGCGCACGCGGTTGCCATTGGCGTCGTAATCGAAGTCCACCGGCCCGGCGGTGAGCATGGCGTTGAGCGCGTCGAAGGTGTAGTCCACGTCCTCGGGCGTCGGCGGCTCCGTCCCCACCGGCTCCGGCAGCCCGGCCTTCTCCAGCCGGTTGCCCACCGGGTCGTAGACGTAGCGCATGTCCTGACCCGTGCTCGTCTGCGCGCGGGTGAGACGGTAGAGGTCGTCGTACTCGTAGGTGCGAACCACGCTCTCCGGCCCGCGCTGCTCCACGGTCTGGATGCGGTTGCCCACCTTATCCAGCGTGTAAGTGTAGCCCGCGATGACCGAGCCGCCGGGCCCGGTGTTGGTCAGGTCGGTCAGCCGCCCGGCGTCGTCGTAGGCGTAGTCCGCGCGCGTGCCGTTGGGGTTCGCCTGCGCCGTGATGTAGCCCAGCGGATCGTAGTCCCAGCTGTGGACGCGGCTCTCGAAGTCGCTGAGCGTGTCCAGCTGGTCGGCCTCGTCATAGGCCATCTCCACACGCTGCCCGTCCGGGTAGACCATCGCGGTGCGGTTGCCCACCGCGTCGTACTCCCACTCCAGCACGCGGCCCTGTGGGTCCTCGGCGCGGGTGCGGCGGTTGAGCTCGTCGTAGGCGTAGCTCCAGTCGCCGTTCCAGTCGTGCATGGCGGTCTCGTTGCCGTTGTCGTCGTACTCAAAGGTCACGGAGACATCCTGCCCAGCGCCGATGCCGTAGGTCGTGGCGGTGAGCTGGTTCGCCTTGTCGTACTCGTAGTAGGTCGCCTGCCACTTGCCGTCCACACGGCGGATCATGTTGCCGCGCGCGTCGTAGCTGTAGCGCCAGGTGTTGTCCAGCGGATTGATCTCCCGCGTGAGCTGGTCGAGAAAGTTGTACTCGAAGCGCGTCTCCACCCCGTTGGCGTCGGTGCGCGAGGTCATGCGCCGCAGGGCGTCGTAGCCATACTGCGTCACGTTCCCCAGCGGATCCCGCTCTTTCACGAGAAGGTTTAATTCGTTATATTCATAATTCGTTGCCTTCCCCCGCGCATTGACCACCTCGATCTGGTTCCCCGCCTTGTCATACTCGAAGCGCGTCACCCGCATGAGTGCATCCGTCACGCTTTCCAGTTGCCCCGCCTTATCGTACACGTACTCCGTGCGGTGAGTGCGCGCATCAACCAGCGCCGTGGTCGCGCCCTCGCCGTCGTACTCGTAGAGGGTCTCGCCGCCGCGCGCGTCGACCATCTTCGTCATCCAGCCGTTCTTGTTGTAGGTCAGCTCCGTGCTGAAGCCCAGCGGATCGGTCATCCTGATCACGTTCCCCGCGCCGTCGTACTCGGTATAGGTCGTGCGGCTCAACGGATCGGTCTGCTCGATCCTGCGATTGCGCACATCGTAGACCATGGTGCTCGTCGCGCCGTCGGACTCCACGCCGTCGGAGGGGATGCCCACCGTGCGGCGGACGAGGTTGTGGACCCGGTCGTACTCC
>DAOTVC010000067.1:0-13005 GCA_034437215.1 Anaerolineae bacterium
GCCCTGTGTCAGTCGTGCTAAGATCGTACTATGAACGCGCCACTGCTGACCACCAAGTTGTACATTCCGCCGCTGCGCTCTGACCTGGTGCCCCGCGAACGCCTCCAGGCCCGCCTCGACGAGGGGCTGCACCGGGGACGCACGCTGTCGCTCGTCAGCGCACCGGCAGGATTCGGCAAGACCACCCTCGTCACCTCGTGGATCTACACGACGGCGCGCGAGATTGCCTGGCTGACACTCGACGAGGCTGACAGAGACCCCGTCCGCTTACTGACCTACCTGATCGCTGCGCTGCAACAGGTCGACGGACGGATCGGGCGTGCGCTTCTACCCGTGTTACAGTCGCCGCAGATACCTCCGCTGCAGAATCTCATGACCGCACTGATTAACGATGTGGCGACCGCCAGTTCCCCGTTTATCCTGGTCCTGGACGATCTGCATCTGGTAGGACAGGATACCGTGGCGCAGATCGGGGGCTTTCTGGTAGAGCACCAGCCTCCTCACATGCACCTCGTCATCACCACGCGAGAGGACCCACCGCTGCCCCTCGTCCGTCTGCGTGCGCGTGGGAAACTGACAGAGCTGCGCGGGCGGGATCTGCGTTTCACGACGGACGAAGCGGCTGCTTTCCTGCAGCGGACCATGGGCCTGGATATCGAGCCCGACGTCGTTCGAGCGCTAGCCGATCGCACGGAAGGTTGGGTCACGGGCCTGCAGCTTGCTGCGATGGGGCTTCAGGATATGAACCTGGATTCCACGCTACAGGTCAATGAACTCACCGGCGACACTCGCCACGTGATGGATTATCTGCTCACCGAGGTACTCCAGCGGCAGTCACCGGCCTTACGGCAGTTTATGAGCGAGATCGCCGTGCTCGATCGGTTGACGCCGGCGCTCTGTGAGGCCGTGACCGGCCAGACGGAGAGCCGGGCGTTCTTGGCGCAACTCGAGCGCGCCCATGCCTTCCTCGTGCCCCTTGATGGTCAGCGGACGTGGTTTCGCTACCACCGGCTCTTCGCCGAAGCGCTGCGCGCCCGCTTGTCCCCCGACCGGCAGGCGGTGCTGCACGAGCGAGCTGCGCTCTGGTACGAACGTCAAGGGCTGCTGCATGACGCTATTCGACATGCCCTCGCCGGCTCTAAGGTGTCTGGCGAAACATCGGAGGCCGAACGTCTGATTGCCGCTGCCGCCGAGAACACGCTCTTCACCGGGGGCCTGCTCACCTTACGCGGCTGGCTGGAGGCCCTGCCGGCGGCGTCTATTGGGGCCAACAGTGATCTCGCCATCGTCCACGGGTGGATCACGGCACTCACCGGCGATATAGCCTCCGCCGAAGGCCTGATCGCCGTCGCGGAGACGACCCTCGATTCAGACAGAGTGCCGGAGGTCCACGGCAAGCTGCTCGTCCTGCGCAGCTTCATCACCCTCCTGGCCCACCGGGAGTACGAAGCGGCCGTTGCGCTGGCTCAAGAGGCCCTCGGGGTACTCGGGGCTCGTCACCAACCCTGGCGCGTCATCGCGTTCTGGATCCTGGCCGAGGCCCTGGAACGCACCCGCCCCATCACCGAGGCTATTGCCGCCTTTCGAGAGGCGCGGGAGGCGGGACTGGTCTCGACGAACCGGATCTTCGTCGCGACGGTGGAGATGTCCCTGGCCATGGCCTTGAACGCCAACGGGCAGCGCAGGGCGGCGGTCGCGCTCTGCGAGGAGGCCGTCGCCCGCTACACCGACGAGGAGGGCGAGATATCGCCGCTGGCGAGCCTGATCCTCAGCCGGCTGGGCTGGCTGCACTACGAGGCCAACCGGCTGGAGCTGGCCCGGCAGTGTCACGAGCGGGCGATTGCCGCCGGCCGGCAGCTGGCTCTCGGCGCCGATATCACCTTCGCTCAGGGGATGGCGGCGAACACGCTCTACGCTCTGGGGGAGACGAGGGCCGCCCTCGAAGCGTTGCAGGAGGCGTCGGCGTTGGCCGAACAGACCGGCTACACCGACGGGACGTGGTCGCGCGCCTGGGAGGCCGACATTCATCTTCGGCAGGGAGACGTGGCCTTTGTCGAGCGGTGGGCGCGAGAGATGGGACTCGGCCCGGACGACGAGCCCAGTTACCTCCGGCTCGACACGCAGCTCACCTACGCCCGGCTCCTTATCGCCCAACAGCGGCTGGAGGACGCCCAATGGTGGCTCTCGCGCCTGGAGAGCTTCTTTGACGAGCGGGCCCTCCACCGCTGGCGCATCACCGCCCAGATCCTGCTGGCGTCGGTCGCCCTGCAGCGAAAGGACGAGATCACCATCCGCACCCACCTCTCAGAGGCGTTGAAGTTGGCCGCACCCCAGAACTACCTCCGCGCCTTTCTGGATGAGGACCCGGCGCTGCTCGAACATCTGCCGAACGTGGCAGAGATGGCCCCCGATTTCGTGGACGAGCTCCTCCGCTACGCCCGCGTCCCTACGCCCAAGCAGCCGCTAGCCGCCGAACATCTCGTCGAGCCCTTGAGCGACCGCGAGCTGGACGTCCTCCCCCTCCTTGCCGCCGGCATGACCAACAAGGAGATCGCCCGGGCGCTCTTCATCGCGCCGGGCACCGTCAAGCAGCACCTCAAGAGCATCTACGGCAAGCTCCAGGTGCACAACCGCACCGAGGCCGCCAAACGCGCTCAGGAACTCGGCCTGTTGTAACCTTCGAGCCTCCTGAAAAAAATCTTTTACCACGGAGGGCACAGAGGTTTTATCTTAAACAAAACTAACTGCACGCTTAATTTTTATAAAACTCCGTGATTTTCCCCGTGTTCTCTGTGGTGAATCTCCCTTTTTGCAGGGGAGTCACCTTTCCTTCTGAATACCCCCTTCGAATACCCCATCCGGGGCATGACCCACACCCTCCTAACACGGATAATGAGATCGTGGCGCGACGAAGCGCCCAATTCCATCTCATAAGGAGACACCGGTGCTTGCGCACACCATCCAAGCACGAAAATGGTTCGTAGTAGGCACTTCAGTGCCGTAAAGCAACGGCGATGAATCGCCTACTACAAACCCAAGCCTATTTTCCAGGGAGCGTATGCGTAAAAATACCCGATCAGAAAATGACAGAGTTCCCCGGATAGACCGCAGGTCGTTTCTGTGGCTGCTTCTGGCCGGTCTGCTGTTACCCTTTTCCAATGGCGCCACGTTGATTCCCATCGCCGCTTGGTTGGGGCCGCTCTTCCTCGTGCGCTTCCTGCGCACGCGCCGGGCCCTGCCCGGTCTGCTGCTCGGCTACCTCGTCAACGCGGCGGCCTTCTACATTCAGTGGCGCAGCGCTTTCCTCGACGCCGGCGCCATCTTTGGGCTCTACTCGGCGGCCTTCGGGCTGCTCGTCTACCTGCCCTACGTCGCGGACCGGCTGCTTCACCCGCACGTCAGGGGCTTCGCCTCCAGCCTGATCCTGACGGCCCTCTTTCTGGTCAAGGCGCTTGGTGGACGCAAGGCGCACCCTTGAGCCAACACCGGTGGAACTGCCCGCGAAGTTCGTGTACAATCTAAAGTAAGAACTGACCGCTGGATCCACTGCGTGACAAAGATAGGGGCAGGGAGCAATGTACAAGATCGGAGACTTCTCGCAGATGGGACAGGTTTCTGTGCGCATGCTGCGCCACTACGATAAGCTCGGGCTGCTGAACCCCGCGCACACCGACGAGTGGACGGGTTATCGCTACTACACCCTGGACCAGCTGCCCCGCCTGCACCGCATCCTGGCCCTACGCGACCTCGGGCTCTCACTGGAGCAGGTAGGAGACCTCCTGGATGAGCCGCAGACCGACGACTATCTCTACGAGCTGCTGCAGACCAAGCGGCGGGCGCTCGAGCAGCAGTTAGCAGAGGAACAGGCGCGCCTGGACCGCGTCGCCGCCCGCCTGCACCAGATCGAGCGGGTGCACGAACCCGTTCCCTACGACGTGGCCCTGAAAGAGCTGCCGGCCCAGCGTATCATCGCCATCCGCGAGGTCGTGCCCCACCTATTGCAGACGGGCGCCGCCCGGGATCGCATCCTCAGGCACCTGTACGCCACCCTGGACGCCTACCACATCATTCCCGGCGTCGAGATGGCCATCTACCACCTGCAAGCCTACACCGAGGAGAACATCGACATGTCCCTGGCGGTGGAGGTCGCCCCCGACGTCGAGCTGCCGTCCGCGGAAAGCACCCTCCACCTCTACAGCCTAGCTCCGGCTCCCCTGGCCGCCAGCGTTGTCCACAACGGTGACATGCGGGACCTCTCCGACGTCGCGGCCAACCTCTTTCGCTGGCTGGGCATGAACGGCTACGCCGGCGCCGGTGACTCCCGGGAACTCCATCTCTTTGGACGCGAGCTGGATTGGTGCGCCAACAACTTCGTCGACAACGTCGTCGTCGAGTTTCTGATCCCCATCGAAAAGCTGTAACCGCAACGCCTACGTCGCACACCAAGCGTCTGTAAGAAAACAACTTCCCGACGGCGGATGCGCGTGTGCCGCAGTGATCCTCTGGAAGTGCTGGAGGCACGCAGACCTCAAACGCGCCCGGAGGAGCCGTTTCATCCCGACTTCAGGAAGTGCGGAAAGTTATACTTTTACGAACCCTAAGGGCTGAGGTCGGCCTAAACCTCAGCCCTTTTTCCTTTCCGAAAATTCCCCCTTGACTCTGACACTGTGTCAGACTCTACAATAAGAACGCTGGAGAGAAGATCAGAGAAAGGGAGAGGGTGAGCATGGCAGCAAAGAGGATGACGCGACGCAGGTTCTTACAGTACTTTGGAGTTACCACCGTTGCCGTAGCCGGCGGCCTGGTATGGCGTGCTGCCGACCAGGGCGTCTTCGACGCAGGCGAGGGTCCGGCCTTCGAGGCCTGGGAGACCTGGCGCACCGACATGTCGGAGGGACCGCTGGCCCTCGTACGGGCCGGCATTCTGGCGGCCAATCCTCACAACACTCAACCCTGGCTCTTCCGGATCACGCCGCAGACGATCGAGCTCTACGCCGATACGCAGCGCCACCTGGGGACCATGGACCCCTTCCTGCGAGAGATGCACCTCGGGCTGGGCTGCGCCGTGGAGAACATGGTGCTGGCCGCCGAGGCGTTCGGCTACGAGGTCGATCTCTCCCTCGAGAAAGGTCGGCTGAGCGCGGATCTGGCCGGCACAGGGATGCGCCGGGTCGCGACGCTGGCGCTCGCCCCGGCCTCGCGCCGGCCGCCGGATCTCTACGAGGCCATCCCCAACCGCCGTACCAACCGCTATCCCTACACGGGTGAGGCGCTGGCGGACGGAGTGCCGAACCGGCTCCAGGAACTGAACACCGACGACGACGTGCGCATCTTCCTCTATCCCGCCGGCAGTCCCGCTTTCGAAGAGCTGAAGGAGGGGACGGAAACCGGCGTCCGGTTTATCGTCAATGATGAGCAGATGGCGCACGACAGTTATGCCTGGTTCCCACTGTCGTGGGACGAGATGCAGCGCGACAAGGCCGGAATATACATCGATACGGCCGGCGTCTCACCTCTACTACGGACCGTTGTGAAGATGGTGCCCGGCATGCCCAGCCAGAGCGCGGTCGATAGCAGCTGGGTGACCGATACCACCCACCAGATGGAGACCGCCTCCGCCGTGGGCATCATCGCCGTGCGGTCCTTATACGACGTGCCCCAGACCCTACGTGCCGGGCGGCTGTGGCAGCGCATCCACCTGTCGGGCACCGCCTTGGGGCTGGCCCTGCAGCCCCACAACGAGATGCCGGAGGTGGTGGACCGGGAGCGACAGCTGGACCTGTCACCGCGCATGGCAGAACGTCTGGCCGGCATCACCCGCGACGCATCCTGGCACCCCACTTTCATCTTCCGCCTGGGCAGATCGACGGTCCATCCCCTGCCCAGCCCTCGCCGCCCTGTAACCGACGTCGTCCTGAGTTAGGTGTCTCTGTTTGTCCGTTTTGATCGACGTCCTGATTCATCGTTCGCGTGAAAGAAGGTCGAAAAAATCGGAGTTTTCAGAATCATACGACTAAATGTAACGCTTGACGCTACCATGAAGTCGACAAGTAGTAGTACCACGTGCTAAAACTCCGATTTTTCAGTGAAGCCAAACTTATCCAGGAGGAAAATGATGACTGCTACAGCTCGTGTCCCGGTTCGTGGAGGTGTGGAGGGTGACTCCCGTCCCCTCAACCGTACGACGGTCGTCCTGTTGATCGTCGAGTTCCTGCTGATCTTCGCCCCACAGATCATTCTGGGGGCGGCCCTCAACTGGCCTGCCAGCCTGGACGAACCCGCCGGCGTCAACCTGCCCCTGATCCTGGAGCAGTACCCGGCCATGATGATCGGCTACGCCTTCTACCTCGTCTACTCCCTGCTCTTCTGGCCGGTGGCCTACCTGACGGGCCGCGTCATCGTGGGGGAGGACGTCGAGAACGCACTCTTCCGCGTGGCCGGCGGCTTCGCGGCCCTGTCGGCTCTGGCCCGCGCGCTGGGCATCGTGCGCTGGCTCTTCACCATGCCGGTCCTGGCCCGGCTCTACACCGCTCCCGGCGCCTCGAGCGAACTGCAGGCGAGCATCAGCATGGTCTACGAGATGCTGAACAGTTACGCCGGCGGGGTGGGCGAGCTGCTGGGCGTGAATCTCTTCGCCGCCATCTGGCTGGCGCTGATCGGTCTGCTGATCCTTCGCAAGGCCGACTGGCCGAACTGGCTGGGTGCCTTCGGCTTCGTGGCCGCCGCTTCCCTCTTTTCGAATCTCCTGGAGGCCGTGGGGGTCGACATGGGACCGATGATCGTCCTGGCGGTGGTCCTGCTCCACTTCTGGATGCTCGCGGCCGCGATCGTTATCTGGCGTAAGAGGGTATAATTCAGCTTGATATGCTTCAGGTGAGTTAAGTTGAAGCGTGAAACGTAAAGCGTGAGATCCTCACGTTTTACGTTTCAGCCGGGGATCAGGGAACAGGGACGGGGCAGACCGCCTGCCTGATCCCTGGTTCCCTCTAACCCGAAGCGTGCGGGAGCAACAAATTCCAGAGAAAAAGGAGCAGGACCATGAACAACCGTGAACTACACGTGATCTTCGGCACGGGACCTTTGGGCCTATCCGTCATGCGGGCGCTACAGAGGCGGGACCGAGCCATCCGCATGATCAACCGCTCCGGTGAGCGCGGCGCCGCCATACCACCCGAGGTCGAAGTCGTGGCAGGAGACGCCTACCGGCCGGACTTCACGCGCAGGGTGACTGCCGGCGCCTCGGTAGTCTACCAGTGCGCCCAGCCCCCCTACTCGGCCTGGGTGGAAAAGTTTCCCTCCCTGCAGGCGGCCATCCTCGAGGGCGCGGCGGCGAGCGGGGCCAAGTTCATCGTCGGCGAGAACACCTACATGTACGGCGACACCGGCGGCAGAGCGCTCACCGAGGATCTACCCCACGGCGCCGAGACCCGCAAGGGCAAGGTCCGCGCCCAGATGACGGAGGCGCTCTTTGCCGCGCACCGCAGCGGCAAGGTGCGGGCAGCCTCGGCACGGGGCTCCGACTTCTACGGCCCCTTCGTCCTGGGATCGGCGGTGGGAGAGAGGGTCTTCGAGCCGGCACTGCGGGGCAAAAAGGCCCAGTTCCTCGGAAAGTTGAACCTTCCCCACACCTTCACCTTCATCGACGACTTCGGCGAGGCGATGGCCCTTCTCGGCGAGCGTGAGGCGGCACTGGGCGAAGCCTGGCACGTGCCCAACGACCGCCCCCGGATCACCCAGCGCGAGTTCGGGGAGCTGATCTTCGAGGAGGTGGGGCTCCCGCCTCAAATAGGCTCCATGGGCCCCCTGATGATGCGCATCGGCGGACTCTTCGTCCCCGAGGCCCGGGAGATGGTCGAGATGATGTACGAGTTCGAGAAGCCCTTCGTCGTGGACAGCTCCAAGTTCGAGCGGACCTTTGGTGTCCGGGGAACGCCCCTCCGCGAGGCGCTGGGCCGCACGGTAGACTGGTATCGCACCCGGCCCCAGACCGATTAGAGTTTCCTTACGGTACAGACAGGGTGGCATCCTCCCCTTCTGTGCTTGCACATTGCAAGCACGGAATATAATTTGAGGACTCGTGATGAGACATTGAATAAGGAGAGAAGAGATGTTGAACTTTATCTGCCCCCTGATCGCCGTCGAGGACGTAGCTAGGTCCCGCAAGTTCTACGAAGAGGTTTTAGGCCAGAGGGTCAAATTCGACCTCGGGGAGAATGTCACCTTCGAAGGGGACTTCGCCATCCACCAGCAGGCGCACTTCCAGCAGCTCCTGGGAGAGTCAGACGCTTACCCCGTCACGAAGAAGGCGCACAACGGGGAGCTCTACTTCGAGACCGACGAGGTCGAAGAGATCGACCGGCGGTTACAACAGGCGAACGTCGAGTTCGTCCACAGGATGCGCGAGCAGCCCTGGGGCCAGCGGGTGGTGCGCTTCTACGACCCCGACGGGCACATCGTGGAGATCGGGGAGACGATGGAGGCGGTGGTGGGGCGCTTTCACCAACAGGGGATGACGGTGGAGGAGATCAGCGCGAAGAGCTCCATGCCACGGGAGTTCGTGGAGCACGTCCTTCAGACAGACGCCGAGCCCTAATTCAGTCGAGTGGAAGGCGGGAGCTCCGCGGGCGTGGGTGGGGCCTCCTCGGGATCGTAGTTGGACTCACAGCCCAGAACGACTACTTGACCACCTGACTACGAGACTAATCGACTTATTTTCGAAGCGGCTCTACTGTTGAGCACGGGTCATCCTCTGCTCTCCTCTTCATTATAACCGCTTACCGCGTCAAATGTCACCCCTTGGGGGTGACATTTGTCCTTGTGCTGCGCGCGATCATCACGGATAATATACAATAGTAAAGGGTCTTTACATTTGTAACACCCCCAGCGAGGCAGCGTGAGCTACACGGACGAACGGCAGGTGATGACACGAGCGGCCTGGATGTATTACAACGAGGGGCTGACTCAGGAGGAGATCGGTGAGCGGCTGGGCTTCTCCCGCGTGACCATCAACCGCCTGTTACAACGTGCTCACGAGCGAGGCATCATCGAGCATCGTATTGACACCTCAGGGGTCGAGCACGTGGAGTTAGAGAGCGCCCTCCGGCAGCGCTTTCACCTGCACGATGCCGTCGTCACCTTGGCAGTCGAGCCCGGCGACACTGAAGTGCTCTACGCCGTCCTGGCGCGCACCACCTCCGACTGGCTCATGGCGCACTTAAAGGCGGGGATGTGGGTGGGGCTGGGTATGGGACGCACCCTCTCTCACCTGCCGGAATACTTCTCACCCCCCTCGCCCATCGACTGTACCTTTGCCGAGGTTGTAGGCGGAGCCGCCGCTCCTGCCGGCGGTTTTACGGCGTACAACGTGACCTCCAAGATGGCCGAGCTGGCGGGAGGGCGCCCGGAGTATCTCTACGCACCCGTGTTGGCCTCCAGTGAGGCAGTGCGCGCCTCCCTGGTGCAGGAGCCCGCGGTGGCCCAGGCTTTGGAACGGGCGCGGAGGAGCGATATCCTCATCCAGAGTGTCGGTCCGGTGGACGCAAGCGCCCTCCTCTACTTGCACGGGCATCTGCAGGCCGAGGATCTGCAAACCTTGCAAGATCGTGGCGCCGTTGGGGATATGCTGGGGCGCTACTTTGACGCTCAGGGGGTGCCCATATCCAACTCCGTGAGCGACCGCGTCATTGGGCTGAGCCTGGCCGAGGTCGCGCGCATCCCTTTAAGCCTGGTCATGGCAGGGGGTCCCGAAAAGGTACCCGTGTTGCTCGCCGCCATGCGCGGCCGCCTCTTCAACGTTTTGATCACCGACGCCTGGACCGCTGAACAGCTTCTTAGCGAGGTGCCCGATGCTATCTGACTATCTACAACCCCATCTCATTCGTGTCGGCGTGACAGCCGGTGACTGGAAGGAAGCCGTCCGTGTAGCGGGGGGGCTTCTGATCGAGGCCGGCGCCTGTGAACCACGCTACATCGAGGCCATGATCGAAGCCGTGGGGCAGTTCGGCCCCTACATGGTTCTGGCACCGGGCCTTGCCCTGGCCCACGCCCGCCCCCAGGATGGGGTCCTGGAGATAGGGGTGAGCCTCGTGACCCTCGATCCGCCCGTGGAGTTCGGCTCGGAGGCCAACGACCCCGTGAAGTTGGTCATCGCCTTCGGTGCCGTGGACAAAAAGCGCCACATCGGGATGTTGCAGGAGCTGGCGCTCTTTCTGGATGACGAGCAACGGAGAGAGCGGCTCTCTCAGGCCGCCTCCGTTGCTGAGGTTCTGAGGATGATCCGCGAAGTCGAAGAGAGTGGGTAAGGGGGTAGGATGAAGAAGCCAAAGGTTATGGTGGTATGTGGATTTGGGCTGGGTTCGAGCATGATCCTGCGCTTGAAACTCGACACTGTCCTGAAGAAGCACGGGCTGGCGGCAAACACCTTCTGTGCTGACGCCATGACGGCCAAGGGAGAACACTTCGACATCGTCTTCACCTCCAAAGAGCTGGTGGATACCTTCGCCGGTATCCCACAGCCGGTCGTCGTCATCCAGAACTTCATGAGCGAGGCTGAGATCGCAGAGAAGGGAGTCCCCGCGATCGAGGCTCTTATCGAGAGCGCTTAGAGGACTTAGAACACCCTCCAAGTATGCCGGGACGGTCAGAATGCTATCCGCTCGTGTCCGATACACAGTGGCGCAAAGCCGAGGTATGAGATGAAGTTTCCCTACGGAGCATCCTACTCGCCCCTCATCTATCCTGAATCCACGTGGGAGGAGGATCTGCGCTACATGCAACAAGCGCACATCAACCTCGTCCGCGTCGGCGATGTCCACGGCTCCTGGGATCGCATCGAGCCCCAACGGGGTCACTTCCGCTTCGATCTGCTGGAACGCTTCTACCAGGCCGCCGCCGCCTTTGACGTCCACATCCTGCTCAGCAACGGCACAGCCTGCCCGCCCCTCTGGCTCGCCCAGCGCTACCCCGACGTCCGGCTGCTCTCCAGCCGCGGTGAGCGCTACCCGCTGGCGGCTTCCTACCACTGGGCCTGCATCCACCACCCCGGCTTTCTAGCGGAAGCCCGGCGCTACACGGCGGCCCTCGCCGAGTTCGCGGCCCGGCAGCCCAACCACTTCGGCTGGCAGATCTCCAACGAGATCGGTTTTCCCTTCATGCCCACCCGCGAGCGGGACGAGCTCGATCTCTACTGCTACTGCGATCACTGCAAGACGCGCTTCCGCGGCTGGGTTCAGGAGAAGTACGAAGATCTCGAGGCGCTTACCCACGCCTGGACCTGGAGCACGACCGCCTTCTGGTACAACGACTGGGAAGCCGTGGACCCGCCCGAAGCGCTGCCCCACGCCTGGTCGGGCGTGACCCGCTGGCTCGACTGGCGCCTCTTCTGGCAGGAGGCCTTCGCCGACTTCGCCGCCTGGCAACACGAGCTCATCCACGAGCACGATCCTCACCACCCCACTTCGGTCAACACCTTCAACTTCAAGGGATACGATCGCTTCGGCACCTTCACCGGTCTGGATCAGTGGGAGCTCGCCAAGAGGGTCGACCACATCGGCTACGACCTCTATCCCGGAAGCGGCAACAAGCTCCGGAGCCGCCCGGAGCACAACTCCATCTTCCTCGACCACGGACGCAGTGTCAGCCGGGCCGCGGGCTCCGACTTCTGGCTGCACGAGATAGAGAGTGGGCCCATCGGAGGCTGGGTATTGGGTCCCGACTACAACACCGGCCCTGCCGATATCCTGCGCAACGGTTGGGAGGCCCTGGGACACGACGCCAAGCTGATGATCTACATGCCCTG
The DNA here is from genome assembly GCA_034437215.1 of Anaerolineae bacterium. Classification (GTDB taxonomy): domain Bacteria; phylum Chloroflexota; class Anaerolineae; order B4-G1; family SLSP01; genus DAOTVC01. The sequence continues at coordinate 11,798 of DAOTVC010000067.1, forward strand.
GCGGGAGTGGGACTACCAACCCCTCCACTGGGGCGCACTCCTCGACCTGGAGAGACAGCCCACGGAGCGCTACACAGCAGCGGCAGAGCTCGGGGCTTTCATCCACGCGCATGGGGACTTCCTGCAGGCAGCCCACGTTCCCCGCGGGGAGGTAGCCCTCCTCGAATCCAAGCCCAACGCCATCTTCTTCCGCGGCGTCGATCAGGAGGAGCTCCTCTTTCAGGCGCAGCGGGGTGCCTATCGCGCCTTCTGGGAGCTGGGCTATCGTGTCGACTTCCTCGTCCCCGAGCTGGTGCTGGCAGGGGCGGCGGAGGGCTACAGAGCGGTTGCCCTGCCCCTCGTGGGCCTGCTCGATCTCTCCACAGCCGAGGCCCTGCGCGCCTACGTGGAGCGGGGTGGTCTGCTCGTCGGCTTCGCCCGCTGCGCCACCCTCGATGCGCGCGGTTGGTACCATCACGAGCTCCCCATCCCCCCTCTGCGTGAGGTCTTCGGGCTCGAGAGCGTTACACCGGATTCCGAGAGCGGCGGGGCCATCTCCTATGGGACCACTCCCTATAGTGGGCACATGAAGCGCGACCTTCTCTCCCCCGCTCCCGATACCGAGGTGCTGGGACGCTTTGAGGACGGTCTCCCTGCTGTCACCCTCCACGCACTGGGAGACGGCTATGGCCTCTACTTCGCCACCCAGGCCGGCGTTGGGTACGCCGCGGGAGAAGGGACGCTGCTGCGCACCGTCCTCAAGGACCTCTACGACCGCCTGGGCGTCGCCCCCGAGCTTTATCTCGATTATCCGGAGAAGGAGGTGCGGGAGATCGACCCTCACCTCCTGCGCCTGGGGACGCGGGAGATGGTCATCCTGGCAGGCTCCCTTCCCACAGATACCACCGTCTCCCTGCGCATCCAGGCATCGAAGCCTCATCCCGAGAGCGTGAGCCGGCTCTGGCCCACGAAGATGGATCTGACCCGGCACGTGGTGGAGGGCTACCTCCACATCGAAGTGCCGTTGGAGGCCCACAAAGGAGGTGTGATCGAAGTCAACTGGTAGAAAGAAGGAAGCACTCTTTGCGCATTTGGTCCAAACCCTAAAAGCCTTAAGGAGGATTGTCATGGATCTTAACCTTATCTTTACAATTGTTCCGCGCCTGCTACCCACCTTCATGTTGGGCCTCGTGGCCCTCATCGGTCTCCTGATTCAGCGTAAGTCGAGC
>DAOTVC010000068.1:0-63566 GCA_034437215.1 Anaerolineae bacterium
AGCGATCTCTGTTCTCTCTTGCAAAGATAGGGCGGGTGGGAGTCGAACCCACACACTCTCTCGAGTAGAGGATTTTAAGTCCCCGGCGTCTGCCTATTCCGCCACCGCCCCGTAGTTTCGATCTGTATAACAAACGGGCATCGCGTTAAGATGCCCGTCCTGGTTTGCGCTCTGCTGGTGAAGAGGCGACGGTCGGAATCGAACCGACGAATAAGGCTTTTGCAGAGCCCTGCCTTACCACTTGGCTACGTCGCCGAGAGCGGGCTACGGGACTCGAACCCGTGACCTTCTCCTTGGCAAGGAGACGTTCTACCTGCTGAACCAAGCCCGCATTGATCATGAGTATACCATAAGCCAGAAATTTGACAAGGGGGGAAACCGCAGAATGTGGGGCAGCTTTGTTCCCCGCGGTTCGCCAATGACAGGGTCCTCACGGCGTTGTCTGCCCTTTTGGGAAACCCAGCGCGCCTGCACAATCGCTTTACACTCTTTTTGAACCATGCTATACTGAGGGCAATTAGTCAAAAGTTGGTTACTCCAATTCCCCTGGGGGCACCGATCTATAATGCTGGAGGCACATCCTTGAGTTGGGAGCGGTCCCTGGAAAGCGATGTCGCATACTGGGCCAAGGCTCTCGAACGGAGAGGCTTGGCGGATCTTGCACTTCCCTTCTTGGAAGTACTGCAGGTCTGGGGGCTCGCCGCTGCCCAGCTCTTGTGGATGTTTGATCCCCTGGTAGAGCGTTCCGATCTCGCGGCTTTGGCCCTGATTCTGGAGCAGCCGGAGGGGGTGGAGAGGCTGCGAAAGCGGCTCTTGGAAGGAGCGACGGGAGAATGATCGACCTCATCTTGATAGTCGCCTTGATTTTCGTGCTCCTGAGCGCCATTGCGCTCTTCTTTTACGGGCTGCGTTTCCGTAAGGGAGTGCCGGAGAGCCGCGACTTTCCTGTCTTTGGCACCCTCTCTGAGGAGGTCGGGCGGGCAGCCGAGGAGGGCACCCTCATCCACGTCACGCTGGGCAGCGGCTCTCTGACGGGTGAAAATGCGGTGACCTCCATCGCTGCGTGTGAGGGTCTGACGGCTCTCTGTGACCTCTCTGCAGCCTACGATACTCCCCCCCTGGTCACCACCGGTGATCCCACCCTCTATCTGTTGGCAGATGATTGGATGCGCCGGGCTTACGCCCGCCTGGGCAACGTCAATCGTTATCGCTCCACGCTCGTGCAGTATCTCGCGGCTACCCCGATAGCCTACGCGGCCCTTGCGGGAACCTACCTCTCGGCTCGCGGGGTGGGCTCCAACATTATGTTGGGGGCTTTCAACCAGGAGGTATCGCTGCTCATGGATGCTGCCCTGCGACATGGGGTCGACTCCGCAGGGGGGAGCGTCTCCCCTCTGGCCCTGGGCGCCCTCTACCCGGCTCTACCCCCCGAGGATCTCGTGATCGGTGAGGATCTCTTTGCGGCGGGTGCGGAGGCCACGGGAACCTCCGGCTTCTGGGCCAGTGTCTGGGCGGCCAATCTCTTGCGCTGGCTGGTGGTCATCGGCATGCTTGGAGTCGCGCTCCTCTCTATTCTGGGGATTGGGGTGGGTTGAACATGCTCAAGCGAGTCTTCTCCACTGCCGTCGCATTGCTCTTTGGACTGATCGTCCTGCTGGGTATCTTCCTGCCCGACACCTTTTTTCAGGTGCTCCGGGTTCTTTTCCTGGACTGGGTTGTGGTGGTTGCTGCCTTCGCTCTTGTGTTGGCCCTCTTTCATCTGCTGCGCGTACACCTCGTTCGCCTGGGACGTCGCGGAAAGGGGTGGGACGTCAGCCTGCTCATCATCGCCTCGATGCTGCTTACGGCTGGGGTGGTTCTCTGGGAGCAGTTCAATGATGCGCCCAACGAGTGGAGCCAACGCCTGGTGGAGAGCATTCTCATACCCGGGGAGAGCACCCTGTTGGCGCTGACGTCGGTCACGCTGATCCTGGCTGGGATGCGGATGTTGCGAGTGCGTCGCAGCCTGGAGGCCATCCTCTTTGTGTTCGTTGTGGTCCTGACGTTGCTCATCAGTGTGCCGTACGTGGGCTTCCCCGTGGGGATCGTGAATCTCGGGCGGCGCGTCCTCGTGATCTTCACGACAGCGGGGATGCGGGGTCTCATCATCGGGGTAGCGTTGGGAATCACGTTGACCGGACTGCGGGCCATTTTCGTCACGCGCCCTTATACCGAGGACTGATAAGAGGGGCCTATGATTCGTTGTTCTAAGTGTGGTGCGCTGAACAGGGACGGCAGCCGCTTCTGCAACGACTGCGGAGCTCCGTTGCAGAAGACTCATATTCGTTGTCCTGCCTGTGGAACTATGAATCCGGTTGTTAACGTCTACTGCGACCACTGCCACGCCCGCCTTGTCACCTCTGAGGGTATGGTCCCTCCCCGCCAGATGGCTGAGGAGACCGTGGAACTTCCCGTTCGCATGCAGGGCATCTCTCTGCCTACCCGTGCAGCTGCGGATGACATCGAAGAGGAGGGAGAGGATGAGACGCCCCCTTGGCTCCACGAGCTGATCAGCAGCGGTGGTGAGGGTGAGGTGCCTCCCGACGTAGAGGGCGAGGAGGGTCTGGCTCGTGCTGATCTGCCTGACTGGCTCTCCGGTTTGGACGTGGAAGAGGGTGGGGAGGGTGGAGAGGTGCTGAACGCCGGCTCTGAGAAGCCCGCAACCGCCTCCGATGAGGAGCTCCCTGACTGGCTGTCGGATCTCTCCGACGAACCGGAGCCAGAGGTCCCGAGCCGAAGACGAGCCGAGAGCGAGGTCCTACCGGCGAACGATAGCGAGGAGGAGCTCCCTGACTGGCTGTCGGGACTTCTCCCCGAGGAAGAGGTAGAGGAGTTTGCTTCCGCCGCGGAGCCGCAGGGTGCCGAGCTGGAAGCTGAGGATCTTCCGGAGTGGTTGACCGGTCTGGAGGAGCCGCAGGAGGAAGAGGTGGCTCCGGAGATGGAGCCTGTTGCTGAGGGCGAGCTGCCCGACTGGCTTCAGGCCGCGGGCGCTGATTCCGTCGAGGAGTACGCTGCAGAGGAGCCCTTCGAAGAGGAGGATGAGGAGCTGCCCGACTGGCTAAGCGGCGCTGCGCCGGCCGGGGAGGCGGAGCCGGCAGAGGCATACGGCGCCGAGGAGCTCCCAGACTGGCTGGGGGGCTCTGCTCCCGAGACCGCGGAGCCCTTCGAAGAGGAGGAAGGGGAGCTGCCTGACTGGCTAAGCGGCGCTGCGCCGGCCGGGGAGGCGGAGCCGGCAGAGGCATCCGGCGCCGAGGAGCTGCCAGACTGGCTGGGGGGCCCTGCTCCCGAGACCGCGGAGCCCCTCGAAGAGGAGGAAGGGGAGCTGCCTGATTGGCTAAGCGGTGCTGCGCCGGCCGGGGAGGCGGAGCCGGCAGAGGCATCCGGCGCCGAGGAGCTCCCAGACTGGCTGGGAGGCTCCGCTCCCGAGACCGCGGAGCCCTTCGAAGAGGAAGTGGCTGAGGGAGCGGTGCCCGAGTGGTTGGCGGGGAGCGTGCTCGAGGAGGAGGCCCCGGCGGAGGCGGAAGCCGAGGAAGTACCGGATTGGCTGGCGGGCCTTGAAGGTCCCCCGGGCGCAGTCGAAGAAGCAGAAGAGGTTGCGCCTGCCGGCGCCTTGCCCGACTGGCTCTCAGATCTCGAACCTCCCGCAGAGGTCGGAGAACAGCTCTCACCCTTCGCCACCGGTGATCGGGAAGAGAGGGGCGCGCTCTTCGGGGGCACCCCTGGCTCGGAGTCCGCTCCTGATGCTGAAGAGGAGCCTCGCGAAGGTGAGGTGCCTAATTGGTTGCGGGATATTTCGCCGCCGCCGCCGGCCGTCGTCCCGGGGAGGGCCGTGAATGCCTTCGTCGGTGAGGAGGATGAGCAGGAGGACGAGGAAGATTTCGAGGCCGATGAAGAAGAGGATGTCTTCGAGGCTGCCGAATCGCTTGGAGAGGCGGAGATTCCCGAGTGGCTCAAATCTCTCTCACCGGGTGAGGGAGAGGTGGCCTACGAACCTCCCGTCGAGGGATTAGCCCAGGCCGATATGCCCTCCTGGCTGCAGAGTCTGAAACCGCCCGGTACCGGACCCTTGCCGCAGACGGGACCGCTTTCCGAGCAGGAGGCAGCTCGTGCTGAGGAGGAGGGCGGGCTGGCCCGTGCCGAGATTCCGGATTGGGTGCAGCAGCTGCGTCCTACCGGCGAGGTCGTCGAGGAGGTCTCGCCCTTCGAGGTGGCGGAGAGGGAGCCGCCGGTTGTAGAGGGACCTCTCGCCGGCTTGGAGGGTGTGCTCCCGGCTCTAGGGCTGGTGGACGTCCCTGAGGATTTTACCGTGCAACGTGCGCCCCCGCTTCCCGAGAGCACCGTAGAGGAGGCCCAGCTCTGGCAGCACCTTCTGGAGCAGCCCCGCGGTCGAGAGCGTCCTGTGGCCCGTGGTCGGCAAGAGCAACCGGGATGGCAGGAGGTTCTTCTGCGGCTCTTCATCTTGGTGATGATCACTGCCGCCGGTGTACTCGCCATCTGGGAGGTACTGCCGGGTATCTGGGCCCAGCCCCCCGATCTGCCGGGCGTTGAGGTGTTGGCTGCGGCTCTGGATACCCACGGACCTGGCGATAGCGTCGTCCTCGCCGTCGAGTACAGCACCGCCTATGCCGGCGAGCTCGACACCATTACCCTGGCTTTGCTGGATCAGCTGGAGGAGCAAGAGGTCCAAGTCTACGCTGTGACCACCCGTCCCGAGGGGCAGGCGCTCATCGAACGCCTCTTTGCCGGTCGTGAGGAGCTCCTTCTGGGGAGCACCTATCTACCCGGAGGTGCCGCAGCCATCGTGCCCTTCTTGCAGTCGGTGGAGGTCGAACGCCTCGTCGTCGTGGGGGGGCAGGCAACGCGGTTGCGCTGGTGGGTGGAGCAGAACGCTACCCTGGGAGGGGAGAGACTGCCCATGAGCATGGGAATGAGTGCTGCTGCCGGCCCGTTCATGACCCCCTACCTTAACGCTTGGAATGTTGATGGGTGGGTCATCGGCTACGCGGGTGTGGCGGGGTACCGGGACGTACAGGGGTTACCGCCCGCCGATGAGATCACACGCCCCTTGCAGGGCCTTATGTTCGGCCAGTGGGGCGCTGCCCTCTTCATCTTGCTCGGGGCACTCTACTATCTCGTTACGGGGAAGAGGAGGGCCTAGATGGATCCTGCAATGATGCTGGACATTGCTGGTCTACTTGTGGGGCTGATGGTTACCCTCGCCATCGCTACCTACCTGCTTTTCGGTGGTGACAATCTCGTCTACCGTTGGGGATTGGCCGTGGTGGTGGGTGTTGGAGCGGGATACGCCTTCGGCCTGGGCCTGCACTATTTGATCACGTGGCTCGTGAGCGGCATTGAGGGCACACGATCCTCTTTGGTGGTCGTGCCCCCGGTGGTCCTCGGCTTGCTGCTGTGGATGAAGTTCTTTCCACGCACCTCCCCCCTGGGCAACATCTCCATGGGCTTTCTCATGGGCACGGGGGTGGCGGTCGCTATCTCCGGCGCCCTCGTGGGCACGCTAATTCCCCAGGTGCTCGCCACAGGAGCGGGGGTCAGCCTGGAGGGTGGGCTCTCTGCTCTCGTCGAAGGCCTGCTTGTGCTGGGGGGAACGATTCTGGCCCTCTTCTCCTTCTCGCCCCGGCCCCTGCAAGCGGAGGGGCCCGGTCGCGGCGCCGTGCTCCTGCGTAGGGCCGGGCGCATCTTCGTCACCGTGGCCTTGGCTGCTGCCTTCGCGAATGCGTTGTCTACGGGACTAACCCTCTTCATGACGCGCTTCTGGAGGATAATCATCATCCTCTTTGAGGATCTACAACCCTTACTCACCGGGAGCTGATGCATGGTCGACGAGCACAACACCATCGAATCCATCCTGGTAGCCGATTGCGGTACCGTGGCGACAAAGCTCCTGTTGTTGGAACGGGTGGAGTCCAGTTACCGCTTTGTGGCCCAAGCGGAGTCCCTCACGACCATCAACCCCCCGTGGGAGAACGTGACGGTGGGGATTTTGAACGCCATCGAGGACCTGGAGCAGACCACGGGGCGTACCATCTATGCCAGCGGCCACGTCATCACCCCGCGGGAGGGGCTGCAGGGGGTGGACGCTTTCGTCGTGATTCTGAGCGCTCCTGAACCTCTGCGCCTCATCATCGCCGGCCTCGTGCGCGAGATGAGCTTGGAGAGCGCCCGGCGGGCGGCGGCTGCGACCTACGCCAGTGTCGAAGGTATGCTCTACCGCGAGGGGAGTCTGCACTCTCCCGAGGAGGCCTGGGCCCGGGCAGTGCGGAACATCGCTCCCGACGTCGTCTTTCTCGTGGGAGGGGTGGACGGGGGAGCCAGTCGTCCCGTGATGGAGCTGGCCGATGCCATCGCTCTGGGGACCTCGATGTTGTCGGAGGAGCGCCGCCCTCTCCTCCTCTACGCGGGCAATGCACAGCTGCGCTCCCGCATCACCAAACTTCTGGGTGGGATCACGGAGGTGGAGGTCGTGGACAACGTCCGTCCCTCCGTGGACACGGAGCACCTGGGACCGGCTGAGGAGGTGCTGGAGCAGTACTTCATCGAGAAGCGTTTGATGAGCACCCCCGGTGTGGACACCGCCATGTCGTGGAGCGGTCTGCCCGTCCAGCCGACCGCCACGGCCTTTGGACGGGTGGTGGAGTATCTCTGGCATCGGGAGAACAACCCCAACCGGGGAGTTCTGGGCGTGGACCTGGGTGCAGCGAGCACCACGGTGGCTGCCTACTTTGACGGACGGCTCTACCTCTCGATCTTTGGTGAACAGGGCGTCGCCTTCGGCCCGATACCCTGGTTGGCCCAGCACGGTTTAAGGCACCTGCTGCGCTGGCTGCCGGAGGACGTGGACCCCGAGCGCGTTCTCTCTCTCCTGCACAACCGCCAGCTGCGCCCTTCGACGGTTCCCCAGGAGGTTCCCGACCTCTGGGTTGAGCAGGCAGTGGTCCGGGAGATCCTCCGGTCGGCTTTACGATCTGCCCGCCCCACGTGGGATGCCGGGAAGGCCGAGACGGCCGCCTCCGGTCTTATGCCTTACTGCGACCCCATTATCATCTCCGGTGGGGGGATCGTGCACATGCCCCGACCCGGACACGCTCTGTTGACGGTGTTGGATGGCTTGGAGCCCGTAGGCATCTCCACGGTGTTGCTCGACATCAATCGGGCTGCGCCGGCTCTGGGAGCTGTCGCCAGTATCAAGCCTCTGGCGGCTGCCTCCGCCCTGGAGTCGGGAATTTTGGCCTCTCTGGGGACGGTGATCTCGCCGATGGGCAGTGGGCGTCTCGGGGACCCCGTGTTGCGGATGAAGATCACCTACGAGGACTCTACCGAGCTGGACGTGGAAGCGCACTACGGTGATCTGGAGATCTGGCCCCTTCTGCCGGGCCAGAGAGCCACCCTGGAGATTCATCCCGGCCGCCGCTTCGACATCGGTCTGGGTGGACCGGGGCGAGGGGGCAAGGTGCAGGCCATCGGGGGGCTGGTCGGCTTGGTGGTGGATGCGCGTGGGCGCCCCCTCGGCCTCCCTGCCGGCGTCGAACAGCGTCAGAAGTTGTTGCAGCGTTGGATCTGGGACGTGGGAGGCTGAGATGATCTTGCCCTACAGCGTCGTGAATCCCCTGACCGTCGTCGAGGTTGCTCGGCGGTTACCCCGGCCCGGCGAAGTGCTGGTACGTGAGGGAGAGCGGGTGGAGCCCTTCCAGGTCGTCGCGGAGTCGGATGTCCCGCCCGACTTTTGCATCGTCAACGTCGCTCGCGACCTCGGTCTGCCCCCCAAACGGGTGAAGGGCGCTCTGCGAGCCACCGTGGGCCAAGAGGTCGAGAGTGGGGATGTGTTGGCTTCACGCGGGGGCCTGGGGGGACGCGTCTGTCGGGCGCCCTTTCAGGGGACTATCACCGGTTACGGACGCGGTCGTCTGCTTCTCGAGGCCGAGACAGGGCGTTTGCAGCTCACCGCCCTCGTCCCGGGCACCGTTATCCAGGTGTGGGGGGGACGGGGAGTGTTGATCGAAACCCGGGGGGGCTTTATCCAGGGGGCTTGGGGTAACGACAAGGAGGCCTTTGGGGTCCTGCGTATCGTCGTCCGCGCCCCGCGTCACCCCTTGCGTGCTAAGCGCCTCGATGCGTCAGCGCAGGGCGCGGTCGTCGTCGGGGGCTCGGGGCTGGATGAGGAGACGATCGAGCAGGCCATCGAGTTGCAGGTGCGAGGGATCGTGGTGGGCGGGGTCCCGCCCAGCCTGCTGCCGCGGCTGCGCGATCTCGACTTTCCTGTCATTGCGACAGAAGGGGTCGGTGCTACCCCCATGTCCGATGCGACCTTCAGTCTGCTGCGCTCCCTGGATGGGCGCGAGGTAGCGGTGAGCGGGCGTCTGCGGACACGGTGGAACAGTGAACGCCCGTTTCTGCTGATCCCGACGCCCTCCCAGGCCGCGAGTGCGGTCAATCCCGAGACCCCTCTGGAGATTGGCGCCCGGGTACGGGCTCTGCGCCTTCCCTATCTGGGGCAGTCCGGCACGGTGACGGAGCTGCCGACGGGTATGATTACCCTGCAGACGGGGGCCCGGTTGCACGGGGCCCAGGTGGACTTCGACGGGGAGACTGGCCTCGTACCCTTCCCCAATCTGGAGCAACTCTTGTAGGGCCCCGCCACCTGTCTGAGGGTACGAGCCGGTGGGTGCTCGAGACCTGCCGTTCACCGAGCCGCGGCAGGACGCGCTCAAGTAGCTGGTGGGTTCGAGGGCTGCTGACGGTTATGGGTTTCAAACTTGATTCTTGTGTAGATTCCGCTTGTATGGTATAGTTTTTATAACGGGTGTGAGAAAAATCCCTCTTCGAGAAAAGGAGATAGATTCATGTCCGACGATCTACGTGATGCTTTTGGGGACGATATCTTCATGGAATCCGATGAGGACGATATCCTCATCGAGGAGGAGGGAGAGGCGCAAAACCGCACGTTCCTCATCGCCGCCGGCATTCTCGGCGCTCTGCTGCTCTGTGCCATCGTCGCTTTTGCCGCCTGGGCGTTGGTGATCAACCCCAATATGGAGGCGGAGCGGCTCGCCATCGTGCAGACGAACGAGGCCATCGCCATCAACGGCGGTGTGGAGAATGGCCCCCCCGAGATTGAGGGTGAGCTGCTCACGGAGGAGCCTTTCGTGGAGGCGGAGACGGCCACGTCGACTCCTGAGCCCTCTCCGACCCCTACCGAGACCCCCGTGATCCGTCCTACCGGCACCCCCACCCCTGGAGCCACGGAAGGTGAGGGGGAGGAGGGCGAAGGGGAGGAGGACGCCGAGGGAGGGGTCGGCGAAGCCGGAGAGGGTGAGGGCGAAACGGCTCAAGCGACGCCTACCCGTACCCCGGTAGCCACCCGCACCCCTCGTCCCACCCCGACGCGGGTAACGGGCAGCGGCGCCGATACTACACCGGACACAGGGCTGGGAGAGCTGGTCCTGGTCATGGCGGCCGGCCTGCTCGTGGGCCTTATGGTCTTCGTGCGACGCTTGCGTAGGGCTTAGGAACGCGAATTAAACAACTTGAGCAAAAGCAAACTGAAAGCGCTCCTGAAAGTCACCTACGATGCCCAAGTTATTTCGCTTTCAGTCCTTAGCGCTCGTACGGCTTGGTTCTCGTGACCGTCGATAGGGGAAACTAGCGCTTCCCGCCGGAGTTCCACAGCATTTAGCCAGGCTGAGATGAGCATCTCTGTACCGGGACACAGGACCCACCTCCTGTGTCCCGCTCTTTTGTCCCCCGTCTGACGTTGCGTTCTCGACCAAGGCGGTTATAATGGCGGCACGAATGCCTAGGAGGGCTGAATGACCAATCTTTGTGGCAAGGGTGTGTGGCTTGCCCACTCTTACGACCTACAACGCGCCACAGAGATGGCGACGAAGACCGAAGCGACCCACCTCTTGATCAAGGTGGGACACGGCCCTTTCTACTTCCCCGAGATCACGCGTGCCCTTCTACCTCGCACGCGCTCGTTGGGGTTTCAGGCCCTGGCCTGGGTCCAGATCACCGACTATCTGCCTGCCGAAATGCTCTCTACGATTCGACGCGCCCTGGAGTTCGGGTACGATGGCGTGGTGCTCTTTCTGGGATCGGCCCTCGTAACTGCCAACCAGCTGCGGCCCCTGGTCGATGCTCTGAAGCAGGTCGACATCGCGCCGGCGCGCCTCTACGTGGCCTCCGTGCCGCCCGGCCGCCTGCCCGATGCGGAGACCCTCCAGATCCTGGCGCCCCTCTGTCAGGGCGGCTGGATGCCCCTCTGCTTTCCGGCCTCGGGTAACTCCCCCGAACAGGTCATCGAACGGGAGGTCTACCAGGCGTTGGGGGATCTCAGCCTTATATGGGGCGGAACCCCCCCGGTCTACCCTATCCTGTCGCCGCTGCAGGGTGACGGGGAAGCCCCCTTCCTGCCCGAGATGATGATCCCCTGGGTGGAGACCATCGTCCAGCATGGTGTGGACTTCTTCAGCGTCTACCACGCTGCGGTGACGGAGAAGGCCCTCTGGCCCATCCTGCAGGCTGCCAACGTGGCCTGTCGGGTGGAGGCGCCCCAGGGCGATACGGAGCTGACGGAGCCGGGCGTCGCTGTGCCCCAGCCCGTCTACGTGACGGTGAAGACGAGCGACACCGTCTGGGGGCTGATTAACCGTTACGGTCTCGGCAAGGAGCAGTTCTGGCGCTGGAACGCCCATCTCTGGGACAGCCGAGGCTTGCCCCGGGATGCGGACTACCTGCAGGAGGGTTGGCGGGTACGGGTGCAGTGACGTCTCGAGACGTTGCCTTTCTCATAAGCTATGGTATAATCCTTGACTGCCGCCACTTACCAGGGCGGCTGCTAATTTGTAGGGAGAGTGAATTATGAACTTGGTCGAGTCTCTAGAGCGCCAGATGGCGCAGCCGAATCCGAATATCCCGGACCTCCATCCGGGCGATACTGTCAAGGTACACATCCGCATCGTCGAGGGCGAGCGAGAGCGTACTCAGATCTTCCAGGGCACCATCATCCGCATGCGCAAGGGTAGTGTGAATGCGAACTTCACCGTTCGCCGCATCGCTTCCCACGGCATCGGGGTGGAGCGCAGCTTCCTGCTGCACTCTCCGCGCATTGAGAGGGTGGAGATTCAGCGTCGGGCGAAGGTGCGCCGGGCGCAGCTCTACTTCCTGCGCGAGCGTCGTGGCAAGGCTGCCCGCCTCAAGGAGCGGCGGTAGTTCCCTCCTCCAGTGTCGGAGCATAAGCCGCTAATCGGTATCAGCGGGCGGAAGGATACTTCCGCCCGTTTGTTACACAGCCCCATGTACTCCGTGGGGGAGACCTACGTGCGCGCCGTGCACGAGGGGGGTGGCGTGCCGGTCATCATCCCTCCCCTGCTTACGGAGGCTGATTGGCGACCTTTGCTTCTGCGTCTGGACGGGCTCCTGCTCACCGGCGGCGAGGACATCGCGCCCCTGCACTATGGGGAGGGGCCGCAGAGCTGGCTGGGAGGCGTGGACGAGGAGCGCGATGCCTCGGAGTTGGGGCTGGTGGAGCAGGCCTTGGCGCTGGAGCTCCCTATCCTGGGTATCTGCCGGGGGCAGCAGCTGCTCAACGTCGCTCTGGGAGGAACCCTCTACCAGGACATCACCGCGCAGCTTTCCCAGGCACTGGAACACGCCCTGGTCCCGGGACGTCCCATGGAACGCATTACACACTCCGTCACTATCGAACCGGATTCTACATTGGCCGAGGTGCTGGGGGGCGTGGAGTTCGGTGTGAACAGCGCTCACCATCAAGCCGTGCGGAGACCGGGTGAGGGTCTGCGGGTAGTGGCCCGGTCGGAGGATGGTGTGATTGAGGGCCTCGAGCTCCTCGATCACCCCTTCTGCCTGAGCGTACAGTGGCATCCTGAGGCCATGTTGAAGGTGAATGCGACGATGAAGCCGCTCTTCCGCGCGTTGGTCGTAGCAGCGACTGGGGCGTGAGCAAAAGAGTGAGCGGCAAGGGGAGTCCCCTGCCGCTCTTGAGCTCTAATCTTCTACGATTTGACAGTCGGTTCGATTGAGGTGAGGGGCCGCCCCTGCTTGAAGGCCTCCAACTGCGCCTCGAGCTCCAAACGGCGCGCCTCAGCCGCAGCTTTACCCTCTTCGACCAGTTGATTGACGTGCTCCTGGAGCTGTTCTTGTAGCTCCTGTCCTGAAGCGGGCGCGAAGAGCAGCGCCAATGCTCCTCCGATCCCCAAACCGACTGCCAGTCCTCCCAGAAAGTTAACGGTCTTGCTCATCTTGATTCTCCCTTCCCCAAGGTCTTTTATATTTTGATTATATGATAATAGTAATCTAGAAGCAATTCTTTCACGGCGTCTCGACCACCGGCTCCTCCTCCGGATCGTAGCGTATCTGCAGCAGCCAGCTGCGCCAGCCCCGTTCTTCACCCGTACAGGGTTCGGGCCTGAGGGTGATCAGAGGAGCGCCCGCGGGGTTGGTGAGGTAGAGGTTGTAGGTCTCCTCCGGTGCGACGGTGAAGTCCGCGTAGCCCTCCCCCACGTTCGGACGCAAGCCTGTGATGGCCCGATCGGCGCCTCGTGCCCAGATAAGCCAGACTTCGACCCCCGGGATCCCCTGTACCTCGAGACGGTCCCGTCCCCGTACCGTCACCGTGATCTCCTGAGAGATGGAGATAGCGATCTGCGGTTGCGGCAGGCAACGGATCTCCTGCTCTTCAACCGTGTAGGCGGTGGGTAGGGTAGCCGTGAGTGTCGCGGAGAGCTCGGGTGTCGGGGAGGGTGTGGTCGTCGGTGAGGGCAGCGGGACGGGGGTGAGCGTGGGTGTGGGCGAGGGGGAGGGGACGGCAGCCGTCGGTGAAGGGCGAGGCGTGAGGCGTGCCAGCTCCTCTCCGTAGATCTGCACCGCCGGGTTATCGACTCCGTATCGTTTGGCTAACCCGGCCATCCGCTGGAGGACGGGGAGGGGGCGCCCGGACGCGACGGCGTATTCCAGTGCGTCTTCCAGGTGGGTGCGAATGTCCTCCTGAGAAAGGTCTCGCAGGCGCAGCTCCGCGCGCTCCAGGTTGCCGGTAGCTCCATACGCCAAGGCCGTCATCCGAATCCAGTCGGCCCGATAGACGCGGTGCATGAGTGGGGGGTAGGTGTCGACGTAGCGGACCGGATTGATACTCCAGGCGTAGAAGAGCCCGCCTGCAAGCCCCAAGATCAGACCGAGGGCTAGAAACCAGCGCGACTTCATGGGCTCCCCCCTAAGTAGGGGGCCATGACGGGTGTGGCCTCCTCCAGGTCGGAGGCGAGCTCTGCCAGGGGCGTGATAAGGGACGGTGCCGCGTCGCGCGCGATGAGCCGCTCCGTCAGGTCCACCAGCCGCGTCGCCAACGTCTCCTCCTCGAGGGCAGCTAAGCGGCGCTCCGCCAAGCCCAGGTTGCGATCGACACTGTAGCTGAGGGCAACGAGCAGCACGTACTCGTCCTTGTAGTCAGGCGCCAGCACGGCGGGAATGGTGTCGTAGTAGCGGACAGGCGAGACCACCCAGCCAATAAAGACGCCCAGCGCCGCCCCCAGGACAAGCCCGAGGGCCAGATAGAGCCAACGCCTCATACTCCTAACTCCTCACCGTAAGCGAAAAGCGCAGGGGAGCCACCGGTGTGCCAGAAGAGGACGCGGTCCCCGGCGGTGAAGGTCCCCTGACGGATCAGGTCGATGAGGCCTCCCAGGGCGCGCCCGGTGTAGACGGGGTCCACGAGAAGCCCCTCGGTGCGCGCCAGCAGTTGCAGGGCCTCGCGCTCGGGCTCTCCGACGACCCCGTAGCCTCCACCCAGGTAGGCGTCGGTGACGGTGAAGTCCTCGGTGGCCAGGGACGTAGGAATCTCGAGGAGGTTGGCTGTGGCACTCGCCAGGGCGCTCAGCTGGCGGCGCAGCGCCGACGCTTCCTCGGCGATGCTGATTCCGACGATGCGGGCGGGGTGTGCGAGCAGGTGGGCGCCCAGCGCCAACCCTGCTTGGGTCCCGCCGCTGCTCGAAGCGAGGACGATGTCTGTGAACGCCAGCTCCTGCACTGTAGCCTGCTGGTGCAACTCCACCATAGCCGCGACGAAGCCGCAGACGCCCACGGCGTTGCTGCCCCCGTAGGGGATGACGTAAGGATGGCGTCCGGACTCCCTCAACGCCTCTGCCTCAGCCACGAGGGCCTCCAGGGGATCGCGGTCACCTGCCCACCGCACCTCGGCGCCGAAGAGCCGGTCGAGAAGATGGTTGCCGGTGGGAGGAGCGGAGAGCGCCTCACCGGCGAGTACGAGGACACAGGGCAGTCCTGCACGGGCTGCCGCTGCCGCCGTCTGGCGGGCGTGATTGGACTGCCGCGCCCCCGTCGTCATGACCACGTCGGCTTCTCCGCGCAGCGCCTCGGCGAGGAGAAAGGCCAACTTGCGCACCTTGTTGCCCCCCATGCCGAGTCCCGTCAGATCGTCCCGCTTGATCCAGATCTCCGGTCCCTGCAGGGTCGCGGAGAGGCCCGTAAGGGCGTGCAGGGGGGTGGGGAGCTGGCCCAACGCCAGCGGTGCGAGCTTGGCGAGTTGGTGGAGCAGTTCGTCGCTATTCATAGGTCGTCTCCTCCGAAAACAAGTTCAAAGTCAAAAGTCTAAGGTCAACCGTGTTAAGGGAAGAGGGATTAGAAATCAGGGATCAGGGACTCCTATGGAGAGATTTCCCTCTCTGTTCATCTCGTGTTATGTCACGCCTCAAATACCGGTAAATCTGGCGCTTTCTTGCCGCCAGTAAGGTCGCGACTGAAGGCGCTTACTGGGGCGCTGCCGCGCCGAGCGTCGACCTACATCGACGCAAGTTCCCATCCACGCGGGTGGACGGTCAGCACAGGCTCCGCTAGCGTACTGCGATACTCATCAAATCACATGTGGTCGAACACTAGTACTACAATGAGATTGAACAGTCGGCGTCATTTTGGGCGCCTGCCCCGAGTCCGTCGCGGGCGCTGCCCCGACTCCGTCGCGCTTCGCTCAGGGTGACGCTTCTGATCAAAGTCTCGCTGTAAAGCTAGGCACTCACGAGTCTACCGCATCGTTCTTGTCATCACGTGTGATATGATACCGGAAAATGGGAAAACTGAAACTCTTGACCGCGCTCGGAGAGGGGGCTTGTTACCTCGGGCTTGTGACTTATACTACAGAGAATACCGTGACGAGGAGGACGTTTGCGCGTTTTGATGCTTTCGAAGGCCTGTATCGTGGGGGCCTATCAGCGAAAGTTGGAGGAGTTGGCGGCGGAGCCGGACGTAGAGCTGACGGTAGCCATGCCCCCGCATTGGCAGGACGAGCGGGGCATCACGCCCCTGGAACGAGCTCACACGCGGGGATATGACGTGGAGATCCTGCCCATGGCCTTCAACGGACACTTTCACCTGCACTTCTACCCGGGATTCGAACGCCTGATGAAGCGGTGCCACCCCGATGTCGTGCACATCGATGAGGAGCCCTACAACTTCGCGACCTTCCACGCCAACCGCATCGCCCGCCGCCGGCGGGCGCGGACGCTCTGGTTCTCCTGGCAGAATCTCCAGCGCGTCTACCCCTGGCCCTTTTCCGTGTTCGAATGCTACAACCTGCGTAACGTCGATTACGGGATCGTAGGGAGCCGGACGGCGGCGGACGTCTGGCGGGCCAAAGGCTACGCGGGTGCTCTGGCGGTCATCCCCCAGTTTGGCGTCGATCCCGAACTCTTCACGCCGCCGGAGGCGCCCCGCCCCCTCTCCCCGGTCGTGCTCGGCTACGCCGGTCGCCTCGTGCCCGAGAAGGGCGTGGACCTCTTGTTGGAGGCCCTGCAGGGGGTGCAGGGGGAGTGGCGGCTGGATCTCTTTGCCAGCGGGCCCGAGGAGGGTCGACTGCGGGCCATGGCGGAGCAGGAGGCGCTGCGGGAGCGGGTCGTCTTTCACGACCTTGTGCCCTCTGTCGCTATGCCGGAGATCTACCGGTCCATGGACGTCTTCGTCCTGCCCTCACGTACCCGTGCCAACTGGACCGAACAGTTCGGCAGGGTGCTTATCGAGGCGATGGCCTCGGGCGTCGCCGTGGTGGGTTCCGCGACCGGTGAGATTCCCCACGTCATCGGTGATGCGGGCCTTACCTTTGGAGAAGATGACCGGGAGGCTCTGCGGGCAGCCCTCGACCGCCTGGTGGGCGATCCGCTGCTGCGGAGGGAGTTGGGAGCGCGGGGACGGGCACGCGTCCTGGCCCACTTCACGCAGCGCCGTGTCGCGTCCGCCACAGCCGACGTCTATCGGGAGATAATGGGATGAAGAGGTTGATGATCAAGATCGAGGGCTGGTACCGTCGTCTGCGCGCCCTCTGGCACTATTGGAGAGGCGCTACCTACCGTCACTGGGCCAACCGCACCGGCGACACTTCGGGGTATCAGGCCGCGGCGCTGGAGTTCGATCAGGCCCTCGACCTCGACCCAGCGATGGCCCAGGCCTACCTCGACCGCGGTATTCTCTACTGGCGGGAGCTGGATCATCCCCGCCGGGCCATCATGGATCTGACCCGGGCCCTGGACCTGCGCCCCGACCTGCACGAGGCGCGCTTCAACCGCGGTCTGGCCTACCAGCAGCTGCGGGAGTACGACCGCGCCCTGGAGGAGTTTCGTGCCTACGTGGAGGTCGGCGAGCATCCGCACTGGTGTGAGTACGCCAGGACCATGATCGAGGAGCTGCACGAGTGGGTGGAGGAGGAAGAGCATGCGTAAGGTTCTGTTGGTGGTGGCGCTGCTGGCCTTCGGCACGGCGTCCTGTGTCCAGCAGCCGGGGGCAGCGCCTCCCGAGGGTGAGAGGTCGCCGGCCCCGGCTCCGGTACTGCGCTTTGCCGAGACGGAGGAGCGCCTCTGTCGTGAGGCGACGCAGCTGCGCCTCCGCCCCCTGGTCGCCGGCGCTTGGCGCCCGGGCGAATCCGCGGAGTGGTTTCTCTCGCCCGCTGACGGCAGCGAGGTGCTCACCTCGGGAACCTGGTCTCCCGAGGATCAGGAGCTCTTCGTCGCCTTTCCTCGCGGGGAACTTCTGCTGCCCGGGGAGTACCGGGTGCGGATAACGCTGGAGGAGCAGGAGGTGGGACACTACACCTTCGCCGTCCGCGGAGAGGAGCCGCTCCTCGAGGACGTGGGCCTCTCTCTGACGCCTGACGGCCCTGCGGTTGCGGATATCGACGAAGCGCACCACGTCTTCTTCGTCCGCTACGCCTTCGAGAACGTCTGTCCCGGTTCGCCCCTCTGGATCGCGGTTGACTACGGGGAGGAGCCCCTCTGCCGTCGCAAGATCACACTGGAGGAGTCCGAGGGCCAGGGGGTCGAGGCCTGCTATCGCGCCGACGGTGAGCCGTTGGAGGCAGGGGAGTACTCGTTAGTCATCACCCTCATGGGGGAGGAGGCGGTGCGCACGGCTTTTCGGGTGGGAGCCGAACCCGTGGTCGAGTCGCCGCCCGCTCCCGTCTGCCGGGAGCTCTTCACGGCGATGGGCCTCTCACCCGAGGGCGCGCCCTTCCGCGCGCTGAGTGGCTTCGAGTGGTATACGCAGGTCGTCTATGCCGGGGCGCGGTGCCGGGATCTGGGACCGGACCTGCGGTGGGAGGCCCGCTGGTACCGTGATGGAGAGCCGGTGCGCTTGGAGACGGGGCGCTGGAAGGGACAGGAGCGGGGCGTCGTCTGGGACAGCCTCACGGGCACCGAGGAGGCGCCCTTTCTGCCGCCCGGCACCTACTCCCTGACGCTCTCCCTGGAAGGGATGGCCTCTCCCCTGACCTCGACCTTCCGGGTCATCCCCTACGTACCTCCCGAGGAGCGCACGCCCTAGCCGCAGACCAAAGATCGGGCCTGCTCCCCCCTAGAGGGCAGACCCGGTCCTTGTTTCTGCCTACAGAAGGCCGACCTGGCTGTAGTCTCCCAGGGTCAGTTTGAGCGCCTTGGGGCGCATGGGGGATTGTTCCAGCACCACGTTGCGCCCGATGAGGCTGTCCTGCACGCGGGCGGGCAGGTCCTTGATGACGCTGTACTCCAGGACGATGGAGCGCTCGATCTCCGCATTCTGGATGAGGCACTCGCTCCCGATGGAGGTGAAGGGGCCGACGTAAGAGTTGACGATGCGGGCGTTCTCGCCGATGATGGTGGGGCCGCGGACGATGCTGTTGATCACCTCGGCGCCCTGCTCGATGGTCACCCGGCTGTCCACCTCGGAGTCGCGGTCCACGTACCCTTCGGTGCAGGGCTCGAGCTCCTCCAGCACGAGGCTGTTCGCCTCCAACATCTCCCCCGGTCGCCCCGTGTCGATCCACCACCCCCGGTGAATGTAGGGGTAGACGGAGTGACCGTTCTTGACCAGCCACTGGATGGCGTCGGTGATCTCCAGCTCCCCGCGCCAGGAGGGGCGGATGGCGTTGACCGCCTTGAAGATGCTCTTGTCGAACATGTAGATCCCCACGAGGGCGAGGTTGGAGGGGGGGGCCTTGGGCTTCTCGATCAGTTGGATGATGTGCCCCTGGTCGTCGAGCTCCGCCACACCGTACTGCTCGGGCTGGTTGACCTCGGTGAGGACGATCTGGCTGTTCCAGTCGCGCTCGGCGAACTCTTTGATGAGGGGGGAGATCCCCCCCTCGATGACGTTATCACCGAGGAACATGACGAAGCGATCGTCCCCGATAAAATCGTGGCTGATCTTGACGGCGTGGGCCAGACCGAGGGGGGCCTCCTGCGGGATGTAGGTCACCTTCACGCCCCATCTGTTGCCCCGGCGCACCGCCCCCTTGATCTCCTCCGCCGTGTCGCCCACGACGATCCCGATGTCGGTGATGCCCGCGTCGCGGATGGCCTCGATGACGCGGAAGAGGATGGGCTTATTGGCGACCGGCATCAGTTGCTTGGCGCTGGTGTAGGTGAGCGGGCGGAGGCGGGTGCCCTTACCGCCGCTGAGAATCAGTCCTTTCATGGAACCTCCTTGTAAGTAGGGGGAGCAGGGACTGGGAATCAGGGATCAGGAAGAGCCGGGACGACCGGCTCTCCTTGCTTCGGCTACTCCCCCATCGTTCTGATGGATCGCGTTGTTTCTTGCAGAGTGGGGTCAGACTCAGTAGCCCGTAAAGAGGCCGCGGGGGGCGTCGATGAGGACGGCGCCCAGCAGATTGGCGTCCACGCGGGCCAGGATCTCCTTGGCCTCCTCGAGGCGGTCGCGCCGGGTACCACCCGAGCGCACGACGAGGAGCAGGCCATCGACCTGGGTGGCGAGGACGGTAGCATCGACCGCGGCGGTCACCGGTGGGGCCGTGAGGATGACGAGATCCGACCGCTCCTTTAGAGCGCCGAGCAGCGCTGCCATCTGCGGCGAGCCGAGGACGTCGGAGGGGTTGGGCAGCAGCCTGCCGCTGGTCAGCAGCTTGAGGGTGGGGATCTCCGTGGCGATGAGCGGGATCTCTCCTCCGGAGTCGCCGATCCTTAGAATCGCCTCGGTGAGCCCGCCCTCGTTAGGGACGTCAAAGATCTCGTGCAGGTGAGGGCGCCGCAGGTCGCTGTCCACGAGCACCACCTGCCGGTCGGCCCGGGCCAGAGCGACGGCCAGATTCGCCGCCACCTCTCCATGTCGCAGGCCGCCCCTCTCGGGCGCCGGTGCCGTGATGACCAGCGTCTCTAGAGGGTGATCGAGGCTGGCGTAGGTGAGATTGAGGTGCAGTGCGCGATAGGCCTCCGCGGCGGGTGAGTCGGGCTGGGTAAGCGTGATCAGGGTCTCTGCTGTCATGGTCTCTGCTGTCACTCCTTGGAAGATGCGGCTGCGGGGATGATCCCGACGACCGTCAGGCCTGCGTCCTGTTCCAGCTCGCGCGGACGGCGAATGAGCCCCGCGTCGAGCCACTCCAGCCCCAGCACCACGACGGTGCCGATGACCAGACCGAAGATGCCGCCGGCTGCCGTGTAGATCTTCATGTTAGGGCGGAGCAGCCGGTAGGTGGGCTCCTCGAGAATGCTAGCAAAGACCCGGTCGGGCTTGAGCTGCTTCTCGTTCTCCGAATTGCGCCACTCGACCAGCAACTCGGCCCAGCGCTTGGCGATCCGCTTGGCCTGTTCGGGGTCGTAGTCGTCCACGTCGATCTGGATGGTCAAGTCCTGGGTGTCCGAGGCGATGGTCACGTCGCCCTTCAGCTCGTCGGCCTTGCGGTAGAGACCCAGGTCCGTGACCACCTGCTCGGCCCGGGGGACGGTGTGGATGGTCGAGACGTAGGAATCCAGCAGGATTTTCACCGTCTGGGCTGCTCCCCAGTCGGGGCGGGCGGCCTGAATACCGACCCGCACACTCGCCCGGTAGACCGGGGGCTGTACCCGGCTGAAGATGAAGGCGCTGATCGCCGTGATGAGGGCAGTCAACAGGATGATCCACCCCCGGCGGCGCAGTACCCGTACATAGTCTTGAACGTTCACTCTCTTCCTCCTCGATCAACGCCCGCGGAGACGGAAGCGGACCTCCCGGCAATAGGGACAGCTGCTGCCGACGTATTCCCGCCCGCAGGTGCGGCAGGTCTGCTTCTCCAGGGGCGCTGTGCTCTCGGACGGGATAAGGATGAGGGTCACGTCCTCGTCGTGGTTCTGCTCGAACCACTCATTCAAGGGCGTGCTTCCCACCATCCAGCGACCGTCCTCGGGGTTGCGGTGCAGCTTTCCCTCGGCGACCCGCCCCTCCAACTGGTAGGCCTCGTTGGTCAGCTGACGAATATTCGCTTTTCGATAGGCTCGCATATTGCCTCCCAGAGGCCATTATAAAGGCTTAGGGGCTCTTAGCAAATGATCCCCCAACGTTCCCCAAGGTTCATAGTGCGCCACGCAGCGCAGCAGCCGGCCCTGAGTCTGTCGAAGGGGGTGGCGTCCCAAGAGACCGGTCAGGGTTGGAGAGTCTGATTCTTCCAGAGGATGACGCGCTCCTGTACGTAAGGGACGGGGGACGTGCGGTAGAGGTACCAGGCGAGGGGGTAGTGGCAGTCGAGGGGAATGTGGGTCTTGCAGCCGGGCACGGGCCCGCCCGAACGCACGAGGGCAACCACGGGGAGGCCCACGAAGGCGTCGTCGATGCCGGAGGGGGCGTAGTCGGCGGGGGTGATGACGAGGTCCGCTGCTTCCTCGGGCCAGGTTTCGACGATCCGCAGTCCGGGAAGGTCGTGCAGCGCCCAAGCCGTGACGGCGGTCACCTCCGGTGTCCCGGCGACCAGCCACACCTCCATGCGCTCGGGGCTGAGATTCTCCACCCGGCGCAGATCCTTCAGCAGCCGGCGCAGGTTGTAGAGGTCGTGGGAGGCGGCCGTCTCGACCAGCGGCTCGGTCGGCTCCGTCGACCGCACGTAGGCCAGGCTGACGCCGAAAGCCAGCTGCACGAGGAGCAGGGCGGCTGCCAGCCCCAGAAGCAGGCCGCGGCGGGCCGTGGGCAGGTCGGCGAGCGTGGCGAAGGCCGCCGTGATCAGCCCCTGGATGGCGAGGACGAGGACGAGCAGGACGGCCTCCATGCCCGTCCTGTGGTGGGTCGTCTGACGCGTCAGGGCCAGACCCGCGAAGAGCCAGAAGACGAGGCTGAGGGGGACGTGCAGCTTGATCCCCAGCCACTGCCACTCCGCGCTCCCTGCCAGCAGGTGTTGGGCGCTCCAGCCCGCGAGCAGGATGAGAGGAAGCACCGGCGCGATGAGAGCCGGGGGGGAGGCCCCGCTGCGCAGCATGAGGAGGAGGCTGCCCAGGAGCCCCCAGAGCGCGAGAGAGAGGGCCAGGGAGCTGGAACGCTTCACGGCGAGGATCAGGCCCACCAGGGCGAGCAGGAGGGAGAGGGGCTCGTAGAGCAGGAGCTGCGCGATCTCGACGGCCCCCCCGGCGCTCCAGCTTCCCAGCCAGGCGGCGAAGCCGTCCGCCGGCCCCGACCAGCCGTTCCAGCGGAGACCGAAGCCCACCGAGACGAGGAGCGCGGCGACCGCGCCGCCGCTCAGGCCCCGGAGGAGGGACGAGGGAGCGCGCGGCGCCTTCTCGGACATCCAGCGGTAGGCGAACCAGGCGGCGAGGCCCGGCAGGAGAAGGTCGTAGAAATTCGGCCCTCCCAGCAGGCCCAGGAGTGTCCCGGCGCCCGCCACGAAGGTGAAAAGCAGCGGGTGCTCACGCTCCTCGCCCGTGAAGAGTGCCGTGAGGATGAGGGCGGCGCCCGCAGCGCCGACCACAGCCGGGTCGAGGCGGCGGGAGGCGAAGAGCGGGGTGGGTGAGAGGGCCAGGAGAGCCCCACCGGCGAGGGCGCCGGTCGCGCCCAGCTGTTTCCGCCAGAGGAGGGGCAGGGCGACGAGCGCGCTGCCCACCAGCGCGGGGAGCAGGCGCGCGGCGCCGGTGCCCCCTCCGAAGAGGGTGAAGAGCAGGGCGTTGCCCACCAGCAGAAGCGGGCTTTCGGCAGAGAGCGGCCAGCCCTCCCCCCGGCTTGCTGCCAGAGCCGGTAGCGCTGCCAGCGCCTCGTCGGGCGCCAGGGGGGTCACGTTGAGCGCCGCCAGCCGCAGGATGAGGGCCAGGGCGACGAGAGCGATCCAGGTCCAACGTTCTGATCTCGACATCGATCTCCTAGAGTGTCTGTAAGAGAAGAACTTCCCGACGCCGGTGCAGGTATACCGGGTTGAGCTTATGGAAGCGCTTGGAGTTCACAGACCTCAAACGTATAAGTTGCAACCCTTTTATCCGAGCTACAGTGCTATGGGAAGTTATATTTTGCGAACCTTAAGGGAGGTCATCCACGTAGTAGATGGTGACCCCCTCGTTTGTGTATACGACGGGAAAGAGCGCTGCGAACTTGGCGAGAGACTCCTGAGGATAGCGGTTCCGCTCCACCGGGCCGACGTAGACGTAGCGCACGCCGTAGCGGTCGAGGAGGGCGCGGGTCACCTCGGGGTCGGAGCTGAGGAAGAGAGTCTCGATGTCGGCTTCCCGGCGGGCCTGCTCGTCGTAGGTGCCCCGCCACTGCCGCTCGTGTCCAGCCCATCCCAGAACGGTGGGTAATCCCGTAAAAGCCGAGACGCGCCCCTCGTAGACGTAGGCTCGGTGCTGGTCGCCCGGCGTCTCCAGGATGACGGGACGGCCCGCGACGTTCGCGTTTAGCCAGGTGATGGCCGCCCAGTCCTCGGGGTGGCGCTCTGCCAGCCAGGCGGCGCCGTCCAACGTCCCGCCATCGCCGTAGAAGCCCCGGTTCTGTGCCGCGCGGGCAGGGACGGCGTAGAGGGTGTAGAGGAGCCCCGCCGCCAGGGGCAGGAAGGCGATGACGTAGAGGGCGGTGCGCCAGACCGAGCGCTCTGCAGCCAGCACCTCGCTCTCCCGGACCAGCCACCAGGCCCCCGCCAGGCTCCAGAGGACCCAGGCCTGGAAGTAGAATTTGAAGATGGTGTTCATGCGGGTGCTGAAGACGTCCTGCAGGAAGAAGAACTCGGGCACGAGGGTCAGCCCCAGCCCCAGGAGGGCCAGGAGGGCGGGGAAGGTGAGCTCCCGAGAGGGGAGCGCGCCCTGGCTGCGCAGCAAGGCGAGGATGAGGGCCGCGACCCCGAGGGTGAGCAGGAGCGCCGTCCAGGGGTTCAGCAGGCGCTGGAAGAGCGACGCGCGGACCGCCTCGAACTCCACCTGGGTTCCGAAGAGCGGTTCCCCTTGACGGAGGGCCTCGATGTAGGGCGCCCCCACGATCAGCCCCAGGAGCAGCACCAGGGCCGTGAGGACGACCACGGACCCTACACTCCACCCCACGATGGCGGTCCAGCGCACCCGCGCGTTGTGGGCGACGGTGAGGACGATGGCCGTGATGGGGATGAGGAAGGGCAGGAACATGACGGCGAACTGCCCGGGGTGGGTGGCGTTGAAGACGTTGGGCAGGATGCCGCCCGCCTGGGAGCGCAGCCCGATCCAGAAGGGGAGGTAGAGGAGCACGCTGCAGAGCCCCAGGGCGACGGCGTCGGGCAGGGTCTGGAGCAGGGCCTCGTAGAAGTCACTTCCTCCGTCGTGGTCGATGGCCGTCCAGCGCAGGAGCAGGAGGACGGCGACGACGAGGGCCCAGTAGATGGGGAAGTCCCAGGTGTTGAGGAAGCCCAGGGCGCCGAGGACGGCGGCGTAGGGCAGCCAGGGCGCGAAGCGCGCCACCCAGGGGCGCCAGGCGCGGAGGGTGAGGCGCGGCAGGGGCAGCCGCTTGCGGCGCTGCCAGAGGTTGAGGGCCAGGACCACGGCGAGGAGGACGAAGGGCAGGGCCAGGAGGTGGGGGTGCATGTCGCCGAGGATGAAGCTGAAGGCCGGGAACTCGTCGATGACCTCCTGGGAGACGGGGTTCTGAAGGGTGCTGTGAGGGGCGTGGTCGTGGAGGGTGCGCGAGGCCTGCCACCAGTCAAAATTCTCAGGCTTGAGCCACCGGAAGGGCGGTTCGGGGGTCGTGTTGATGCCCCGGATGTCCAGCCAGCGCCAGAAGGCGCCGGGCAGGAGACCGCGCGCGTGCAGGATCTCCAGCAGGCCCTCCCCGTTGCCGACGACGAGGAGCAGGAAGGGGGCCAGGAGGGCCCCTCCCGGGCGTCGTCCGTCGAGCAGGTCGTGGACGATGCCGTAGGCGGCGCAGGCGGCGAGGGCGAACCAGGCGGCGTTCCCCAGGGTGAAGGCCACGGTGGGGGCGACGTTGGAGACCCGGGTGAGGAGTCCCAGGAGCAGGTAGCCCAGGTAGTAGTAGGAGATGGCGAAGCCGGAGAGCCAGGGGTCGTGAGGCGGCATGGCCGGGGCGCGGAGGACGCCGTTGAGGAAGGCGATCTCCATCCACTTTTCGCCCCCCGCCGTCACGATCTGGGGCTGTCCGGCGCGCACCGTGGCCCAGACGACGAGGGCCACGAGGAAGAGCCCCTCGGTCAGGAGGACGAAGGTGCGCTGCTCCTGCCACCAGGCGGGGATCTCCGCCCAACGGCGGCGCATGGCCCAGAGCCCCAGGGCGAAGAGGAGCCCCGCGGCGGCGAGGGTCGCGCCTCGCGTGTTGTTCCAGAGGTGGAGGATCCCGCCCCACCAGAAGAGCACGCCGGTGACGAGCAGGCCCAGGGCCTTGGCGGCGGCGTAGCCACGCGAAGGGAGGTGGCGCAGCCACGCAAAGGCCAGGGGCAGCCCCGCGAGCGCGAAGAGCTGCAAGGTCAGGTAAAAGGAAAGTATGTCGATCATGCCGGGTTCAATTCTACCACAAAGAGGGAAGTGCGGGAGTCGGCTCTGCCGTAGAAATTGCTTACGGACCGGTGGTGATGTGGGGCTCGATGCTGCTGAAGATCCCCGGACCGATGCCGCTGACGTTCTGGATCTCCTCGATGCTCTGGAAGGGTCCGTGCGCCTCCCGGTAGGCCACGATCTCCTGCGCCTTGGCGGGGCCGATGCGGGGCAGACTCTCCAGCTGGGTGGCCGTCGCCGTGTTGATGTTGATCTTGCCCGTCTCGGCGGGACGCGGGGTGACGCCGGAGCCCTCCGGTGCCGGCGGCGATCCGCGGGCGGGGACGATGACGTGCTCGTTATCGTTCAGGGGCGCCGCGAGGTTGATGGCGTCGAGGTCGGCGGCGTCGCTGGCGCCGCCGGCGGCTGCCACTGCGTCTCTCACCAGGCTGCCCGGTGGCAGGGTGACGACGTCGGGGGCCTCGACGGCCCCACTGACGTAGACCTGGAGGGGGCGCAGTGTGGGGGTGGGGCGGGGCGTCCCCTCAGCGGGCTGTGGGGCGCAGTAGAGGGCGGGGTTGGAGGGCGGCTCCAGGGTGTTCGGAGCGTACCCACCCTCTCCTCGCAGCGTCCCGATGGCGAAGCCGATGAGCAGGGCCACCAGCACGCCGGCGAGCAGGTAGATACGAAACTCCCTCCGCGCCTCTGCCCGGAGCTCCTCCTCAGACGGCGGGACGTCGACGAAGGGCGCGTTCTCCAAAGACATGCCACCTCCACTGCTCCGGCCTCGCAGTGAGTGCGGCGACGAGGGCTGCCGGACACCTGATCTATCAGAACTACAACCGTTCGACGAGGTGTTGCAAGGTAGCCGCGTTTTGAGTTGGAGAGTCGGCTTGCCGGTCAGGCTAAGCCTGAGCCAGCTCTTCTTCCTCCTGTGGCGGCTCCGCCCGCTCTTTGCCGAAGAGGCGGCGGGGAGCCAGTTTGCGCATCCCGCGGTAGAAGCGACGCAGGTCGGGCGGGCGGAGCGCGCGTCCCGCCTCGAAGTAGTGACGGGCCGCCTGCCCGATGGCCCAGGTGCCTATCGCCGAGATGATACCGGAGACGATCCAGCCGGGACCCGGAACGAGTTTTGCCAGCTGAGAGCCCAGGTAACGCGAGAGAAGCCCGCCCGCCATGGTCGACAGCAGCTCCCGGGCGTGAGAGGCGCTCATCGATTCTCCGTAGGCGGAGGCGATGCGGAGCACCATCCGCGTCTGGGCGGCGAGGAGGATGGGGATGTCGAGCCCGGGCACCGGCTGCAGGGAAACCAGCCCGCTGAACCAGGCGGTCTGGCGGACGATGCGGTTGACGATCTGAGCGCGGACGGCGGGCAGCTCCCGGGCCATGGCGACGGCGAGGCCCGGCTGGACGCGCAGGATGGCCGGGATGAGGTGGTTGGCGATGCCCTTCCCCGTCTGAGCCGAGATGGGGATGGGGCGCAGCCCCAGCAGCTCCTCGGCGTTCTCCAGAACCCAGTTGAGATCCTTCTGCACCAGGTCGGTCTTGTTGAGGGCGACGACGATGGGGCGGTTGAGAGCCTGCAGCTCAGTGAAGAGGTCGCGATCGCTCTGCCGCACCCCGGCGGCGG
This sequence comes from Anaerolineae bacterium, assembly GCA_034437215.1. GTDB lineage: Bacteria > Chloroflexota > Anaerolineae > B4-G1 > SLSP01 > DAOTVC01. The sequence continues at coordinate 26,857 of DAOTVC010000068.1, forward strand.
CGTCCAACAGGAGGAGGATGACGTCGGCGTTGCGGGCCGCCTCGCGGGCGGTCGCCGCGCGGTCGATGCCCCAGACCTCCCCGAAGCCGGGCGTGTCGATGAGGTGAAAGGGGCCGACGGGGTGCTCGACGAGCCCGCGGGTCGTGCCCGGGACGGCGCTGGCGGCGGAGAGTTTGCGACCGTGGAGGCGGTTGAAGAGGGTGGACTTACCGCTGTTGACGGGGCCGACGATGGCGAGGCGCGAGCGACTCTCCTGCTCGACCTCCGACTCCAGCGTGTGCCAATCCAGCCCGCGGAGCACGGCCTGCAGATCCTTCATCTGTGAGGGCAGGGACAGGAGACCCATTCCGCGCCTTTCTCCTAAGCAGTAAGCCGCGAACAGCCGTAGAGCGTGCTACCGACCCCTAGTAATTCAGTTCCGAGAGAATGCCCAGTCCCACGAGGCCCACGACCCCGAGCACGACGAGGAGCAGAGCCAGGGCCGCAAAGGCCACGTTGATCCAGCCCATGATGATGCCCGCCTGGGCCAGGCCCTCACCCCCGAGGGTGCCGCCGCTGGCGGCGATCTCTGCCTGGGCCTGCCGTCCGAGGAGCAGGCCGACGACCCCCCCGATGCCAAAGAGGGGGAGGGAGCAGGGCATGAAGGCGCAGAGAAAACTCAGTCCCAGAACCAGACCGGCGATGGAGGAGATCATGCTGATAATGGCTTTGCTGCTCGACGGCGGCGCCGGCTGGTACTGGGGCACCTCGTTGTAATAGGACTCCTGTGATGAGTAATCGTTGTAGTTCGACATCGCTCGGCTCCTTATGCTTGATTGCAGTTGTGGATATCTGGAGTGTACTGCAAAAGAGGCGGGTGCGCAACTCAGTGCTCGTAAAAGAATAACTTCCCGCGCGATTGCTAGGTGCCCTATTCAAGGGTACTGACGCCATTGAAACCGGCGAGCCTCAAACGCCTGTGGCACGCTCCTGCCCTACGACCTAAATGATGCCTTCGGGAAGTTATTTCTTGACAGACCCTAAGCCTCGCCTGCGATTTCGGCGCGCAGCGCCTCCAGGAAGGCCCGCATGAAGCGCTGCCTCTTCTCCGCCAGGTGACGACCTGCGGGAGTTTGGAAGTCGATCCGGGTTTCCAGCAACCGGGACAGGAGTTGGAGCGTCTCCTCCACGGACTGCCCGCGGGTGCCGCCGGCGGTGAAGGAGTCCGCGATGGCCCAGGCCCCCAGCCTCTCCAGGGAGTCGGCGTCGTGGACGAGCTTCTCCTCCACGCTCTGGGGATTCTTGAGGTGGCGCTGCAGGGCGACGAAGATCTCCTCGATCTCCTCCTCGTCCCACTCCAGCCAGAGGAGGAAGGCGCGGATGGCCTGCCGGAAGCGTGCGTCGGCCTGGAGTCTGCCGTCGAGACCGTGAAAGCAGGCCAGGAAGTAGAGGCGGTGGCGTTGGGGTGCGGGTAGCCCCTGGGACAGGAATTTCAGCTGTGCCAGGATGCGCTCGATGTGTCCGAAGTTGTGGGGCGCGTCCTTGTGGAGGTAGTGGGGACGGGCAAACTGCTTGTAGAGCTCCAGATTTTCCTTGTCCATGGCGACCTCCGTGGCTGCGGTTCGCTACCCCTTCTCGTCGAGAAAGAGCAGCTCCGCTTGCAAGGTATGACCTCGAATGTGCAACCAAGCGATCGATGTGGGGAGATGGAAGCGGCGAGGGCCGGCGCTGCCGGGGTTGAGGTAGAGCACACCGCCGCGCTCCTCGATCTCGGGACGGTGGGAGTGCCCGCTGATCACAGCGCTAAAGCCCGCTGTGACCGGATCGAGATCGAGAGCCTGCAGCTCGTGGATGACGTAGAGCAGCACCTCGCCGACCTCCACCACCTCCGTCCGCGGGAGAGCCGCGGCCCACTCACCCCGGTCCACGTTGCCCCGCACGGCGAAGACGGGCGCCAGGGCAGCCAGCGCTTCCAGGACACCGGGTTGGCCCACATCCCCGGCGTGGACGATGAGCTCGCTGCCCGCCAGGGCTTCCAGGGCCTCCGGGCGCACCCAGCCGTGGGTGTCGGCAATCACGCCGACGAGGTGGGTGGATGCGCTAGCATTCTCCTGCGTGGTTGACGGAGTTATCTTTGTCCCCCCTGCATCCGAGGCTATAATGCCTCACGTACTTTTCCGGTTTGCTTCTCGACGTAGATCATAACCCACTATGCCGATTTGCCAACCGCGGGAGAGGACGCAGTTTAGCTTAGGCGAGGAGGTTAATCATGTTGAGTGTTCTTAAGAAGTTGGGGGTCGTCTTTCTGCTGCTGGGCTGCGCGCTGCCCCTCTCGCTGTCGACGAGGGCCGCAGCACCGTCCTTCGGGAGCGGGCTGGACGTCTGCCCTGCGCCACAGCCCGTCGTCCTCTCTAATCCGACGACGGTAACAGAGTGCACCCAGGAGGGGCTGCAGACGGCCCTGGACTCGGGCGGTCAGATCGACTTCGACTGCGGGACCCAGCCCGTCACCATCACCGTCAGCTCCACCCTGGTGATCAATCCCGCCGTCGATACGGTGCTCGACGGCGGCGGGCTGGTGACCCTGGACGGGCAGGGCACGACCCGGATCATGAGCAAGGGCTGGCATGACCCCAATCTGGGCGCCATCAACGTCACGCTGCAGAACCTGCGTTTCGTCAACGGCAAGGCCCCGGCGGCGGACAAGACGAGCGGGCACTCGGGGGGAGCCGTCCTCTCGGGTCACCCCGGAACGCGCTTGCACATCATCAACTGCACCTTCGAGGACAACAGCACGACGGAGATCCACACCGCCGACAACCAGGGAGGGGCCATCTTCTCCCACAACTCCTACGAGACGGTCATCGCCGGTTCCCTCTTCAAGAACAACGAGGCGGGCAACGGCGGCGCCTTCGGCGGCATCGCCACCGGGCTGATCGTCGTCAACAGCCGCTTCGAGGGCAACGGCGCCGTCGACGACAGCGAGGGCGGGATCGTCAAGGGGCACGGCGGGGCCATCCACCTCGACGGGGTGACCAACAGCTACAACCCCAGCTCCAACCGCCGGGTCTACGTCTGCGGCAGCGAGTTCGTGGACAACACCGCCGTGCGGGGCGGGGGCGCCCTCAAGGTGACGGTCTCCGACAACCAGGGCACCCGCGCCATCTACCGGGACTCCAGCTTCATCAACAACCGGCTGGTGAGCGTGCCGCCGGCGGAAGGGCACGGGGGCGCCATCTACCACATCGAGGACGACTACGCCGCTGCCGGAGGGAACGAGTACAACTTCGAGGTCAGCGGCTCCACCTTTGCCGACAACTACGCCTACAAGCAGGGAGGGGCGGTCTGGGTTTCGGTGCACGGGAGGGGCCGGATCGCCAACTCCACCTTCACGGGCAACGAGGCCTCCGTGGCGGGGACGAACCGTGTGGGACAGGGGGGGGCTCTCGTAGTGAACAAGGGCCTCCTCGACATCGTCAACAGCACCTTCGCCTCCAACTTCGCCACCTTCCAGGGGGGCGCCATCTTCGCCGGGGGGGCCAGTTCGGAGAAGGTGATCACCCTCGCCAACTCCATCTTCTACCGCAACGACCTGGACGAGACCCACACCAATCCCGTGACCACCGAGTGGCAGGGCTATCACACGAACCGCTCCTTGGAGAACGGGGGCGGCAACCTCCAGTACCCGCGCACCAAGGAGCCCGACTTCGACAACGAAGTCAACAACCTCATCACCTCGCCGACCTCGGCGATCCTCTTCGCCGACCCGCTCCTCAACGCCCTGACGGACAACGGGGGTCACAATCAGACGATGGCTCTGCAGCCGGGCAGCCCCGCCATCGACGCCGGGAACGAGAGCGCCTGCACGGCGTTGGATCAGCGGGACTACACCCGGGTCGGAACGTGTGACATCGGGGCCTACGAGTACGGGGGCGCGCCCTTCACGCCCACGGACTTCGTCTACCTGCCCCTCGTGTTGCGGTAGGGTAGCTGTCAAAAACCCCCGGAGCCCACCGCTCCGGGGGTTTTGCTTGGGCGTATGCCTAGAAGTCCTCTTCCTCGCCGATGCTGACGCTGCGCTTGCGCCCGGCCGCTTTCTGCGGCCCGACGATGCCCATGGCCTCCATCTGCTCCATGATGCGCGCGGCGCGGGGATAGCTGATGCGGAGACGGCGCTGGATGCCCGAGGTGGAGATCTTCCCCTGGTGGCGGGCCAGATCGATGGCCTTCTCCAGCAGGTCGGCGTCCTCCCCCTCGCCCTCGATGCGCAGCATCTCCGGCCCCTGCTCCTCGGCGGCGACCTTCCAGGGCGGTTTGGCCGGGGTCGCGCCCTCCCGCTTCTGCCAGAAGTCGATGAGGGCTTCGAACTCACTCTCCGAGATGTAGCAGCTCTGGATCCGCCGGGGGGCGGAGGCGTCGGGGGGCAGGAAGAGCATGTCACCCCGTCCGAGAAGGGTCTCGGCGCCGGGCATGTCGAGGATCACGCGGGAGTCGGTGTTGCTCGCGGTGGCGAAGCTGACCCGCGCCGGGAAGTTGGCCTTGATCAGACCGGTCACCACGTCGGTACTGGGGCGCTGCGTGGCGACGACGAGGTGAATGCCCGTGGCGCGCGCCATCTGGGCGATGCGCGTGAGGGTGCGCTCGGTGTCCTCCGGGGCCGCCATCATCAGGTCGGCCAGCTCGTCGACGAGGACGACGATGCGCGGCAGCGGCGCCTCTTCCTTCCGGGCAGCCCAACGGTTGTAGTAGTCGATGTTGCGGGCCGTCACCTCGGCGAAGCGCTTGTAGCGGTTGTCCATCTCGACGGCGACCCAGCGCAGGACCCGCAGGATCTCGTCGATGTCGGTCACGGCGGGGCCGAGAAGGTGGGGCAAGCCGTTCAGGGTGCTCAGCTCCACCATCTTGGGATCGATGGTGATCAGTTTGAGCTCATCGGGCGGGTTGCGCATGATGAGGCTGGCGGCGAGGGATTTGACGAAGACCGACTTCCCGCTGCCCGTCGTCCCGGCGACCAGGAGATGGGGCATGGTCGAGAGGTTGGCGACGATGGCGCTGCCCGCCACGTCCAGGCCCACGCCGAAGCAGAGGGGGTGATCACACTTCTCGAAGACCTCGCTGTCCAGCACGCGCCGCAGGCCCACCAGGGAGATGTCGGCGTTGGGTACCTCGATGCCGACGACGGCGCGCCCCGGAACGGGGGCCTCCATGCGGAGGGTGCGCGAGGCCAGGGCGAGGGCCAGATCGTTGGCCAGCGCAGTGATCTGGCTGACGCGCACCTTGCGCTCCCGGGTGCCGTTACGCTGGATATAACCGGGGGTCACACCGAACTGGGTGACGGTGGGACCCGGTCGCACCTCCGTTACCGTCGCCGGGACGTCGAACTGGGCCAACGTCTCCTCGATGATGCGGCTTTTTTCCTGGATCTCAGCCTGGCCCATCCCCAAGGCTTTGTGCTCCTTGAGGAGGTTGAGAGGCGGCAGCGCGATGTCCCGCCGCGCCCGCTCCACTGCGGAGGACGTCTTGCGCGCCCTGGAACCTTGCTTCTTGGCAGGGCTCTCCTGCGCAAGGGTGGGCGACTCGATTTCCTGCGGGGGCGGTGAGGGCGCCGGATGTCTCTCGATGGGGGAGGCGGCGACGCCGTGGGCGATCCGGGCGGGCGTCGCCGTCCCGGAGCGGGAACGGGCCGGGACGCGCGAGTGTGTCTGGGCGCGCCAGAGGTTCCAGGCGCGAACGAGCCGCCTGCCGAAGGTGCGCAGATCCTCGCCGGTGACGTCGAAGGTCAACCCCAGACCGAACAGGCTCATCGTCGCCAGGAGGGCGAGGGTGATCGGGGGGCCGAGACGTTCGCGTAAGAAGACGCTCAGCGCAAAGCCCACCAGACCGCCCCCGTACCCCTCCTCCACGAGCGTCCACTTTGCTTCGGGCGTGAGGGCGTGAGTCAGGGCCAGCAGGCCGAAGAAGATCATCTCGAAGCCGAGGAAGGGCCGCCAGCGCCAGCGTGTCGGCTGGTGGACCAGATGGCGCAGCCAGAGCACGCCCAGCAGCGTGATCAGACCCGCGATGGGGTAGGCGCCCCAGCCGAAGAGATAGATGAGGAGACCGGCCCACTTGCCGATGAGCTTGCCGGAGTTGACGCCCCATACGGTCAGAAAGGTCAACAGGCCGAAGAAGGCCAACCCGACGGCGGCCAGCTGCTGCCCTGTGGGGCCGGCCATGAACTGGAGGAGCCGGTGGGCCGTGCGAAAGCGCTCTGCGGAGGGTGTGCTCTTCTTGCCGCGTCCCTTTGACCTGCCGCTCTGGGGGCGGGCCATGCGGGAGGACTTACGCGGCTGCGGCATAGCTCGCGCCGGATTCCACGAGTCCGAGGGCGATACGGTGCTCGTGCGGCGTGATGTCGAGTACCCGCACGTAGATCTCCTGTCCTATCTGGTAGTCGTGCTGGTGATGGGCGCCGTCGCGGCCATCGCCGGATATCTCCGATACGTGCAGCAGCCCCTCGACGCCCTCGAGGAGCTCGACGAAGACCCCAAAGCGTTCGATTCCAGCGATCTTGCCGGCGACCTCGTCGCCACAGTGGATGTGCTCCTCTACGGTGTCCCACGGGTTTGCCAGAAGGCGTTTCATGCTCAATCCGACCCGCTGATTTTCGCGGTCCACGTTGAGGACCACGACGTCCACGCTCTCGCCGGGTTGCACGAAGTCTTGCGGATGGCGCACGCGTCCCCACGAGATCTCCGAGATGTGGACCATGCCCTCCAGCGGGCCGATGTCGATGAAGGCTCCGAAGGGGCGGACGCTGGTGACCTTGCCCGTGCAGGTGGCGCCCTTGCAGAGCCACTCCGGCCAGGGCGTCTGTTGCTTTTCACAGTCCTCCACCTGCCGCTGGGAGAGGAGGATGCGCTTGCGGGCCGGCTCCACCTCGATGATGCACAGCCGGAGCTCGCGCCCCAGGTACTCGCCGAAGCGCTCCTCCCGGGCAACGGGATCGGCCGGGAAGGGGTATTCGATGAGATGCGAGGCGGGGATGAAGCACTCCACCCCTTGCCAGTGAGCGATCAGCCCACCACGGTTGTGCCCATCGATCTGCAGTAACAGGATCTGATGGTCCTTGTGGAGTTGCTGAGCCTCCCCCCAGACCTTGAGGGTTGTGTCTGGGACTGTCTGCCACTCCCAGAGGCCGGGTGCCGGCTCATAACTGGTCTCACCTTCGGTCAACAACTTAAGCCAATACGGTTCACAGGTGGGATCTTGCGGAGGGATGTACCTTGCGTCCATAACGATCTCCTTACGACAGTGCCCAGACAATAATGCCGCGTTCACGACAGACCCCGCTGCTCATGGCTGATCTTCCCAGTAGCTGCGATGTTGTTGTCAACGCTTCCTAGATAATCGATGGCTAACCTTTGCTATTGTCCACTAATTCTTCAAAAGGGCAAGATGTGACAGCTGGGGATGACCGTTGCCGCGTGGAAGAACGCCTGGTGCTGTCTACCCGAGCGTGTCCAACTTTGGCTCCCCCACGGGCTCCCCGTGAGGGAGTCCCCGATCTTGGGCTTGCACTTCCATATCTGCGACGATGCGCGCGAGATTCTCGATGGCGACGCGTTGTTTTCGATAGAAGTCGGACTCACTGACGGCCAGGCGCATGGCTACTTCGCGCACCTTCTGCCCCCGGAGGAACTTCATTTCTAAGATATTGTATAACAACCACTCGGGTGCTGTCAACTTGCGCACTCCGTCCGGGCGCAACCGCTCGATGGCTTCGGTGAGAATGGCCCGCAGCCCCTTGATGGGATCGCCGTCGTGCTCGGCGGCCGCCTGTTGGACGATGCGCAACTGCAGGAGCGGATTCTCCGTCAGCCGGGGACCACCCCAATAGTGGGCCAGGGCGTCGTGGATGCGCTCGGGGAGATCGAGAGCGTCCAGGGTGAAGCTCGAGGCCGACTGTCCGTTGTAGCGCAACATCCCCCGGCGTCGCTGGATCTCCTCGAGCTCGCGAATCAGAGGTGAGAAGGCGAGGAAGAGGACCTGCTGGAGGCGCCGGTCATCCAGGGCGATCCGGGCCTGGAGGAGCAGCTGCTCCAGCAGGACCTCCTGGTCGGGCGACAGGGGGAGGGGGACCTGGGGGGCGCGCAGACCGATGAGCCCCAGCAGCTGCTCCCCGACCTTGTCATACATGGGGGCGACCCAGTAGTCGTTCCAGATGACGAAGCCGTGCTCCTGGTGGGTGATGGTGCTCTCCTCGATGGGAAAGGCCGCTACCTCCTCCCGGGAGATGTGGATACCGCACCAGATCTCCCGCTGCAGCACGTCACCCTCGAGGGCGGCGACGAAGCCCCCCTCACTCTGGAGTAGTTCGCACATCGCGGCCAGGATGTTCTCGAGGAATTGGCGTAGGTCGGAGGTGGTGAGGAGCCGCTGGCTGAGGTCCTGAATCCGGGCCACCTCCTCGCGCCCTTCACGGTAGAGGGCGACGTCCAGAAGGGGCTTCCCTAACTCGACGGCGATCTGGGCGAGGATGACGCTGCCCGCCACCGCGACGAGGGAGAGGGTATACTGGGTCAGCCCCAGAGCCCGCTCGGCGGTCAGGCCTACACCGAAGGCCGCGAGGGCCAGCAGGGCCGTTGCCGGCCCGCGCAGCAGGAAGCGTACGAGCCGGTGCTTGATCACCCGCTCCGGGGAGAGGGTGCCGATGAAGGCGACGCTGTACGCCATCAGGGCCAGCATGGCGGCGATGGCGAGGTTGCCGAGGATCAGGAGGACCCACAGTAGAACGTCGGGGAGCCGCGAGGGCCACCCGATGAAGAGCAGGTAGGGGAAGACGCCCAGGGCCGGGGCGACGAAGCCGATGAGGAGGTAGGTCATGCGCCGGTGGGCGGCCCGGGTGTAGGTGCGACTGCGGGCGGCCAGGGTCTGCTGCAGGCCAAGCCCTGTGCTCAGGGTGAAGAGGAGGGCGAAGGGGTAGAAGACGGGGCCGGGGCGCAGATGGAGCGCACCCGCTGCCACCACACCGTCGTGGACGACGAGGTCGCTGATGAGAGCGAGGAGCGCGACGACGCCGCTTATCGCCGCGCTGAGCATGCGCAGCCAGTGGGGGAAGCGATCCTCCTGGACGGAGAGGCGAATGGCGCGCGTGAACTCGAGGTAGAGGGTGGGGGTGAAGGCGATGCCCAACCACTGGACGCGCAAGAGCCAGACGCTCATCTGCAGGTCCGGTGTGCCCGTGAGGAGGATATCGACAAGGTAGACGATGAGCAGGCAGGCCAAGAGGCCGCTGAAGGTGCGGGCGACGCGGCTCTCGCGATTGTAGAAGTAGAAGTAGAGCAGCAGGGCAAAGGCCGTGGCGCCTACGCCAGCGGTCAGAACGTCATTGACGGCGATCAAGAAGGGTAACAAATTCATACGGCGACGAGCTCCTCAGCGGAGTCGTTTGCGAAAGAAGAGGCCCACCTCCTGTCCGGGCCAGTAGGCGTCCTGAAATCCGCAGACGCTAAAGCCGTTACGCTGAGCAAAGGCGATGGCGGGTTCGGCCTTTAGGGAGCATTCGAGAATCATCTGATCGACATCCTGTCGCAGGCACCAGTCGACGGCGTAGTAGAGGAGCTGCGTCGCCAGCCCCTTCCGCCGCTCTGCTGGGGCCACCACCAGATCGGCCAAGCGCACTTGACGGTGATTGGGTTCCAGGACCACGCCCGAATAGCCGCGAATCTTGGCCCGCTCGGTCGCTACCCAGAAGCCATCGCGCCTTTGCCAGGCCTTGAGCTGCTCCTCGGGTGTGTAGTGTGGGTGGATGTGCTGGGTACGGGGCAGGTTGACCTCCCGGAAGGAGACGCGCCACTCGTTCTCGCTCCGTTGCTCCTCCATCTGCCACGCGATCGAGGTCTCGTAGGAGCCGTCGAGGGTGAGGCACTCTTTCCAGTCGTCGTTTCGAGCTGAGCGGATGCGCACGGCGCACCTCCTTGTCACGGGTGGTTGATGTATACGGGAATGACGCAGCCTTGGGTGTTGCCGTAGATGTCGACAGCGACCAGACGGAAGCGATAGGGGCCACCCACGGGATAGCTCTCGGGATTAGAGATGTCCCAGTAACCCAACACTCCATTTTCGACAGGTTGGTTGAACTGCGCGATAAAGCTGGGGGCATCGGACTCCGGGAACTGGACCTCGAACTTGTAGTAGGCAAAGGCGTTGATCTGGGCCGTACCCCGGATCTCGACGGGGGCGTTAGCCCCCGAGAGCGTGCTGCCCGCAGAGGGTGCTGTAATTTGTACGTCGGGGGAGGGGCAGTTAGGCGGCTCCGCGGTGGGGAGGGGGGTTGGCGTCGGCGTCGGTGTCGCTGTCGCTGTGGATTCGGCTGCCTCCGGGGTGGGCGTGCTATCGTCGGTGACGGCTTCCACAGTGGTGGCGAGCGTGGGAGTGATCGTCTGGGTCGGGGTCGGGGTGTGCGTGGGCAGTGGCGTCAGGCCCGCCTGGGGTGCCTCCCGCGTGCTCTCGACGGCCGGCAGGGTAGGCACCAGATAGGTCGTGACGACAAAGACCATCAGCCCCAGGAAGAGGAAGAGCCCCGCCATAAGCCAGGCTCTCACGACCTTCTGTTGCTCGATCTCGCGTTCCAGGGAGAACTGTGCTGCCGCCTTCCTCTTGCGCGCAGCGAGGGCCATGAGGACGTAGGTCAAGGTCCCCAGAAGCGCGACCAGGTAGAAGGCGATGGCCTGCCTGGCCAACCACTGTAGTACGACGTTCATGCCGTCTGCAGAATATCCGTCAGGGTATCAGAGTTGAGGACTCCCCGGATGATGGTCTCCAGCCGCGGGACGAGCATCTCACCCGCTTCCAGGACCTCTTCGTGGTTCGGCGGGGGTGCGCCCTCCTCACCTACCAGGGAGTTGGTGATCCCCGAGATTCCCAGGACCTCCGTGCCGCCGTGGCGGGCCACGGTCACCTCGGGCACGGTGGACATGCCTACGGCGTCGGCTCCGATCAGGCGCAGGAAGCGTACGTCAGCCGGCGTTTCGAAGCTCGGGCCCGCGAGGGCAATGTAGACCCCAAAGTGGCTGGGGACGCCGGCCGCGAGGGCGATCTCGTAGGCCGTCTGCCGGAGCGCCGGGTTGTAGGCCTCATTCATGCCCGGGAAACGGGGGCCCAGCGCGTCGATGTTGGGACCGTAGAGGGGGTTGTGCCCGGCCATGCCCAAGAGATTGATGTGATCACGGATGATCATCACGTCACCCGGGGTGTAGGTCATGTTCAGACCGCCGGCGGCGTTGGTGACGATGAGCATCTTGACCCCCATGACCTGCATGACGCGGATGGGGAAGCCGACCTGGGTCATGGGATACCCCTCGTAGAAGTGCCCCCGCCCCTGCATGACCATGACCGGCTGCCCCTCCAACGTTCCCAGTACCAGTTGCCCCACGTGCCCGGCTATCGTAGAGACGGGGTAGTTGGGGATCTCGCCGTAGGGGATGATGGTGGCGTCTTCCACCGACTCGGCCAGAGGGTTGAGCCCTGATCCCAGGATCATGCCGACTCGCGGTTTGAGGGGCGTGCGCTGCCGAATGACGGCGGCTGCCGCCTTGAAGTCGTCCATCGTGAAGTACTTGTCCATCCTACTCTCCTTATGTTTGAGATTGGTTATCTTCGGTCTTTTGAAAAGCTCGCGGGTGCGCCCGGTCGTAGGCGGTCCGTTTGCGACGGTTGGACACCTCGGTGTAGATCTGGGTGGTGCTGATGCTGGCATGTCCCAGGAACTGTTGGACCTCGCGGAGGTCGGCCCCTCCATCGAGGAGGTGGGTGGCAAAGGTGTGACGTAGGTTGTGTGGGGTCAGCCCCTCCAGTTCGGCGGCCTGCCCGTACTGCTGGATGATGTACCAGAGCCCCTGGCGGGTCAGAGGCTGACCGCTGTGGTTCACAAAAAGGGTCTTCTCTTTGGTGTCGCGCAGCAGGAAGGGGCGCGACTCCTCGATGTAGCGTCGCAACGCCGCCCGGGCTACACGGTGCAGGGGAATGATGCGCTCCTTGCTCCCCTTGCCCATACAGCGCAAGGTGCTGGCCTCGAAGTCGATATCGCCCAGCGTGAGCGCCGCGGCCTCCGTGGCCCGGATGCCCGTAGCGTAGAGGATCTCCAGCAGGGCCTGGTCACGGAGGCCCAGCGGCGTCTCGTCCTCGGAGACGATCTCCATCAGATGGGCGATCTCCTCCTGGGTGAGCGTGTGGGGGAGCCGGCGACCGACTTTCGGCTGCTGGAGCCACTCGCTCAGGTCTGTGGAGAGGACCCCCTCGGCGTAGAGGAAGTTGAGGAAGGAGCGACCTGCTGCCACCTTGCGGGCGATGGTGGCGGTGCTGTACTGCCTCTCCTGCAGCACCTCCACGTAGCTCTCGAGGAGTGTCGGGGAGAGTTGCTCCCAGGACGTGAGACCCTCGTTCTGTATCAGATGGCCCCGGAGCTGTTCCAGGTCGCTCTGATAAGCGGAGAGGGTGTTCGCTGCATAGCCGCGCTCGTATTCGATGTAGTGTAGAAATTGTTGGAGATGCTCGTTCATGTGCTCCACAGATGGTATCAGGTGGCACTCTCTAAGCCCTGCTCTGGCTGCGTCAAAAAACTACCGCTGCTTACTACCCCTATCGTCTTGGAAGCCCCACCTGCCAGGTTGTCTCTGACGCTTCCATTAGCGGGATTATAACATAGCTAGCAATAATGCAAAGATAACGCCACGCCGGCGCGCGCCTTCAGCTCCCCCCGATGCCCAGTTGGTAGAGGGAGCGGGCGATGGTCTTGGCTGCTTCCGGGCGGGCCAGGGAGCGAGAGCGCTCGCCCATCTCCTGCAGGCGCTCGGGGGCGCTCAGCAGCGCTGTGACCGCCGCCGCTGCCCGTTGGGGCTGGGGGGCCCAGAGTCCTGCACCGTGCTCTACCACGTAGTCGACGTTGCCCGTCTCCTGTCCGGGAATGGCGCTGTAGAGGACGAGGGGGCGCCCGGCGATGAAGGTCTCAGCCAGCGTGTTGGGGCCGGCTTTGGTGACGACGAGGTCGGCGGCGCGCATCCAGACCTCCATCTCGTGGACGAAGCCCTCGACCTGCAGCGGAAAGGTCGTTCGAAGAGCCGAGAGCGCTTCGTAGAGCTGGCGGTTGCGTCCTGTGATGGCTGCGAGGTGTGCCGCGGGCCGGCGTGTGACGACTGCCTGCACCACCTGAGCGAGGGGTCCCATCCCCTCACCTCCTCCGATAAAGAGCACCAGGGGGCCTTCCGCCGGCAGGGCGAGGCGGGCACGGGCCTCTCTCTGGTCGAGGTGGGCCGCGTCGGCGAAACGGCGTCGGGTGGGCATGCCGGCGACGTGCAGCCGTTGCGGGGCCTGGCACCAACGTGCCGCCCGCATACGGGCCTCCTCGGTGGGGACGATGTAGAGGTCGTGCCCGGGCGCAAACCAGGCGGCGTGGACCGTCACCAGGTCGAGGGTCACCGTCGCCAGGGGCACAGCGGGCTGCATCCGGCGGCGTACCATGCTCAGGATGTAGTTGGGCACGGCGTGGAAGGAGACGATCACGTCCGCCGGGTGGAGCTGCAGCAGACGCTGGCACGCCCCTCGAGTGTAAGGCCAGGCGAGGTGGGTGAGCGTGCGCACCCGTCGCCATCCGTTGGTGAGCTCGTAACCCACATGCCACGGAACCCCGCCCAGCCCCACCATATGTGGGTACCAGTGTGGAATGTTCCGAAAGGGCCAACGCTCCAGCGCCTTGAAGACGTCAACAAGGTCGACCTCAATCGCGGTACCGTAGAGGTGCTGCAGGGCCTCGCGTACTGCCTCGGCACCCGCACGGTGTCCCCCACCGGTGTCAGAGAAGAGGAAGAGAAAGCGCATCTTGCATCTTGGTCCTTTCGTGGCCTTTTCTGGCCGCTTACGAGGCCCCTGGGGGACCCCGCTCAATGAGGCGCTTGATCCGGCGCTCGAAGCGGCTGCGCGGGATGAGGACGTAGCGCGCACAGGTCAAACACTCGGCGCCGATGTCCGCTCCGACCCGTTCGATGCGCCAGGTGTACCCGCCGCAAGGGTGGGGTTTGCGCAGTTCGACCACGTCACCGACGCGCAAATCCATGGGGGGCAGGGGCATCTGCTCTTAACCTCGGATCAGGAGTGCCGTGATGAAGAGGGCCAGACAGACGCCGAAGAGGATGACCGCGCCGAGGAGCTCCTGGCGACGGGGACCCTCGCTCACGACCCGGGGATAGAAACCGCCCTCGACGAAGCGGTACCGGGGCACAAGGGCCAGCCCTGCCAGAAAGCCGAAGAGGGTGCCCCCCAGGTGTCCCCAGAGACTGATGCCCGGCGACAGGCCGATGGCGAGGTTCACCAGAGCCATCGTGGCGAGGTTCGCGAGACGTCTTCGTCCACCGGCGATATTCTCCTGATGCTGCCAGTAGTAGGCCAGGAGGGCCCCGAGCACCCCCAGGACGGCACCCGACGCTCCTACCGTGACGGTGTTCAAGGGGGTAAAGAGCAGAACGGCAAGACTTCCGCCCACGAGGGCGAAGGTATAGGTGACCAGGAAGCGCAGGGTCCCGAAGATGGCCTCCATCTCTCTGCCCAAGAGGTAGAGGGCGTACATGTTGAAGCCGATATGCATGACGCCGGCGTGCAGAAAACCTGACATCAAGAGGCGCCACCACTCGCCTCTCTGGATGACGCGGATCGGAACCAGGGCGCCCAGGCCATAGAGTAGATTGCTTGACAGGAGGGTGAGAAAAAAGATGAGCACGTTAACCGCGATGAGGGCATAGGTGGCGCGGACGGGAAAGAGAGGGAACCGCGCTCCCCACAGGGGTGGAGGATAGGGTTCGGGGTCCTGGTCGGGGCGGTAGGAATCCATCGTTTGTCTCCTCGGTTACAGATCGACCCGGCGAGGGTGAACGCGGGAGTGTTCGGCCTCGATGATGGAGAGGATGGTGTCTACCGCCTGATGCAGGTGGGAGTCGGGGTTGACGACGAGGTAGTCGAACTCCTCGATCCGCTTCAGCTCCTCACGGGCGATCTGGAAGCGGCGGCGAATCTGCTCTTCGCTGTCCGTCGCCCGCTTGTGCAGCCGCTGGAGGAGCTCCTCCTCGGAGGCGGCGGTCAGGAAAACCAGAATCGCTTCCGGGACGATAGTCTTGACGGTCGCTGCGCCCTGGACGTCCAGTCGCATCACCACGTCCTTGCCACTCGTCAGGGCCTCCCGCACCTGCTGCTTGGGGATGCCCTTGTGCTGCCCGTAGACGAGGGCGTGTTCCAGCAGCTCGTCCTCCTCGATCATCTTCTCGAACTCCGTTTCAGAGATGAAGAAGTAGTCCTTTCCGTGCTCCTCCTGCGGGCGGGGGGCACGGGTAGTCGCTGTGACCACAAAGTGGAAGGGATAGTCACGCTCCTGGATCTGTTGAACCACGCTGTCCTTCCCCACACCGGAGGGACCGGAGATGACGATGAGGAGCGGGGGATGAGTGGGGTTGTAGGGATCAGGACTCTTTTTCATTTCCATTTCAGGTTGTACCTCGATCTCTTCCGTGTATAATTTACGCTGCACCGTGGGATTTACCACTCACGGCACTTGTATATAGTACATGCGGACGGGAGAAAAACAAGATGCCGATTTACGAGTATCGCTGTCAAGAGTGTCGCCGGCGCTTTGCGGTCTTCTGGCGCACCTTCTCGGATGCCAAGCCCGGTGAGGTGACCTGCCGTCACTGCGGTTCGGAACAGGTGAAGCGGCTGGTGTCCCGAGTTCGGGTGGTCCGCTCCGAGGAGAGTCGCATGGAGGATCTCGCCGATCCCGGTGAATGGGGTGACCTCGACGAGAACGATCCTAAGAGCATGGGCCGCTTCATGCGCAAGATGATGAACGAGATGGGGGATGAGGTGGACGACCTGGGGCCGGAGTTCGAGGAGGTCGTCGATCGCCTGGAGTCCGGACAGTCCCCCGAGGAGATCGAAAAGGAGGTGCCCGACCTCATGGAGGGAGCAGGTGAGGGCGACTTCGATGTGGGAGACGTGGACTAGAGGAGCGGCGCGCGGGGTTACTCGCCTCTAGGGGGGAGAACCCCGCGCGCCCCCAGCCCTTTGAGGCTGACGGGCCAACTCGCGACGGCGTGAGCGCCTGCCGCCAGGCAGAGCTCCTCATCTCGGGCCATCGCCTGCACTGTGAGCGATGGTGGGGATCTGTGGATGCCATTACCCTTATGCAGACGCCCGGTGGCCTTACCTGACAGCTATCCGAAGCCGCCGCCTCCCCCGCCGCTGCCGCCGCCTCCCCCGCCACCCCCGCCGCTCCATCCGCCACCGCCGCTGCCGGAGCTGGAAGGGGTGCTGCTGAAGGTGCTGGAGGTCGTGTTGAGCATGGAGATGAGCCCGTCGGACATGGACTGCAGCCCCCCGGAGAGCCCTTCGCTGGCCTCGTTGAGGGAGGGTAGACCTCCACCGCTGCGCCCACCCCCGCCGGGTGCCATACTTCCTCTCCCCGTACTGCGACCGGGCGCGTAGTAGGGGCGGTACCAGGTGGGGAGGGGGACGAAGGTGTCGGTGGGGAGCCGGGTGAACTTGTTGACCCAGGAGCGCTCCATGCCGAAAGCGATGGCGTAAGGTAGATACTTCTCGAAGAGCTCCGTCGCCTGCTGCAGATCAGTGTAACGCTCCAGATCCTCCAGATAGCGCTTGAAGGCCTTCCACTTGAGCGCCAGCTCCTTCCCCTCGCGGGTCTTGTGGGGCATGAACTGGGCCAGGACCAGCATCAGGACGCCCAGGAGACCGATGGCGCCCCCCGGACAGAAGGCCGCTCCCTCCACCCAGCTGCTCAGCAGACAGGAGAGGGCCACGGAGAGGAGGATGCCCACGACCAGGATGAGGCCCCCGAGGGCCGAATAACGCCCCCGGACGCTGTTGGGGCTGGCGGGGAAGTAGCCTCGCTCGACGAGGGTCTCGTAGAGCCGCTTCTTGATACCCGGCACCTTCTTGTAAAACTTCTCTCGCAGGTCGTCCAACCGCCGGCTCTCCCGCCCCCCGAGGACGGCGTCGATCAGCTGCCCTTCGTAGGGCTCCAGATCCGTCCGGGATTTCTCGGTGCGACGAAAGGTGAACTCGCGGTTGGTGGTGTTGAAGATACCCTTCTTCTGCTCCTCCTCGAAGATCAGGTACCCTCGCCGTGCCAGATCGACGAGGGTGGCGACGATGTCCTCCATGTCGACCTTTTCGTCCACCAGGGCGCCCACCACGCCGGGAGGATCGGCGGAGGGGGGCTGGGGCAGGATGTCGGCCGGGATCTCCAGCTGGGGATCGCGCCCCTTCACGTACCAGAGGAAGATCAGGCCGGCTGCGCCCAGAACGAGCAGAAAGAGGCTGCCGAAGAGGGTCAGGAGGGTGATAGCATCTCCGTACTGGTCTTGGAAGTCCTCCCGCTGCTGCCAGGGAGCCGCTTCCCCCGCCACGACGCCGCTGGGGAACTGCACCCGTACCTCGAACTCCTCGCCGGGATTGACGGGCTCCAGCGCCTCGAAGGTGACCATCGCCGTGGCGGCGCCCCGCACCTCGGCGTCGATGCCGTAGGCCTCCGCTCGCTCCGCTTCCACGGGCAGGTTGACGGTGACCCGGCTCTCCTGGACGCGGGCGTCCAGATCGGAGGGCACGGCCTTCCACCAGAGCTGATCGCCCTCCTCGTAATAGCGCACTGTGTCGCGGACGAGGTAGCGCAGCGTGTAGGTAGCGCGCCCCTCCGTGGGCGGGAAGTACCAGTAGATGTAGAGATCCCCATCTTCGATGGTGGTCCGGAAGGTGTAGGGTGCCTCGCTCTGGGAGCGCTCGTAGCTGCGCCCCTCTGCCTCCACGCTCACGTTGGTGATGTCGCCGATGCGGCGCAGATCGATGTTGCGGTAGCCGAAGGTGAAGGTCCCCCCCGAGAAGTTGAGGACGTGGGTCTCCTCTACCCAGAAGGTTCCATCTTCATTCACGGTGATTTCGACGTCCAGTCGTTGCCAGTAGAAGGACTTCTGTGCGTGCACCTCTCCCACGTGGAGCATTGAGAGCAGCAGGAGCAGACAGAGCCCCCAGGACCGCCACTTTTGCATGCCTACCTCCATTTTTGACCGTCAGGTTGACGCGTTATCCGACAGATCTACCCTAATGATATGCGAAATGGGGGAAAAATAAAGTTAGAGAATAGGTGGTAAGTCTGCTCTCTGTTTGGCTTTCGCTCGAACGGGTGTAGGATGGGAGTGTTTTGAGAACGAGGAGGTCCGATGGCTGATCCCTACCTGCACTCCGTAACCCAGCGTGGCGATCGCTTTTACGTGGACGATATCGACGACCTGAACACCTTTGTCCAACGGAAGGCCCGAGAGATGGAGGGGCAACCGCGGAAGCATCTGTGTTACAGGGCCGGTGCGTGGCTCCGGACGCGCTTCTGGGATCGGGGGAGGCGGGCACGATGAAGGCCTGGCGGACGCTCTCGCGGCAGGTGCTCCTCGAACGGGCGCCCTATCTGCGCGTGGAGGAGCACACCGTCGAACTCCCCGACGGCCAGGTCATCGCCGACTGGCCCTGGTTGGTGCTGCCCGACTTCGCCATCGTCATCGCGGTGACGGAGGAGGGAGCGTTCCTCTGCTTCCGGCAGACGAAGTACGCCGTCGAGGGGCCGGTGCTGGCGCCCATCGGCGGCTATCTGGAGCCGGAGGAGGCGCCCCTGCCCGCCGCGAAACGCGAGCTTCTCGAGGAGACGGGCTACGCGGCGCCCGCCTGGCACGACCTGGGACACTTTGCCGTGGATGGGAACCGCGGAGCCGGGACGGCCCATCTCTTCTTGGCCCTCGATGCCCGCCGGGTGGGGGAGCCCAACGCCGACGACCTGGAGGAGCAGGAGCTCCTGCTCCTGACGCGGGCCGAGGTCGAGGCGGCGGTGCGGGCGGGCAGCTTCAAGGTGCTGCCCTGGGCCACGGCCTTCAGCCTGGCCCTCCTGCGGCTCTCCGGCTCTGCTCTCGCGTCTGGGAGCTAATCGATGTGGCGGATCATGAGCCGGTCGGGTGTGGTGATGGCGTCAAACTCGCCGTACCGGCGGTAGAGCTCGTGGGCGTCGCGCGTCGCTAACAGGAGGCGCCGGATGTTCCGCAGATCGGGATGCGCGATGAGGCAGCCGACGAGCCACTTGCCCAGCCCCGGACCACGGTGGGATTCGAGGATGAAGACGTCGCAGAGCCAGCCGAAGGTGGCGTAGTCGGTGACCACGCGGGCGAAGCCCACCAACCGCTCGGCCTCGTAGAGCCCGAAGCAGAGGGAGTGCTCGATGGAGGTCTCCACGACCGCGCGGGGGCGTTCGCGGGCCCAGTAGGAACGCTCGGAGAGGTAGGCGTGGACAGCGTCGATATCCAGCAGCGCCTTGTCGGTGCTGAGCAGAAAGCGGTCGCGTCGGCATTCGTAGGGCTTCATTGTACCTCCTGGTTGGAGAACGCGTTTGAGTGGCCCGACCGAGTGTATTGGACCGGTCACCGGGCTCTTTTTGTGCATGGATGCCGGCTATTGTAGTAGGATTTGGGTGTGTTTCAACTCAGTTGGAAGGCATCGTCTGTGGCTCAAGCCACAGGCTACCACGAAGCAAGTCTGCTTCAGCAAGCACACTGCCGGAAGCACATCCTTAGTCGGCTGCAGCCGACTTCAATAGGGTAGCCAGCGGTTTATGAAGTTTAAAATATTTAGTCGGGTCATAGAGGTTGACGCGCGGTGTGACGGGACTGAAGTCCCTCCCTGGGACGCGCTGCGCGCGCCGGGCGTCGGCCTACGCCGACGCGGCTCTAAGTCGAGGAGATTTTAGCGCCCGCGTAGGCGGGCGCCCGGCCGTAGGCCTGGGTAGCGGACTTCAGTCCGCGTCTTAGGTGGGGCTGAAGGGCCAGGGGCGTGCACGTGTATAGACCGGGCGGTTATGACAGCGGGTAATAGAGCGGCATCGGAGTTACCCGATTATTTTCCTAAAGTCCATAATCCGGCTGGCTGCGTTTTGCCAGGAAGCCCACTGATGAACGGTAAACATTTAGTCGGGTCATAGAGGTTGACGCGCGGTGTGACGGGACTGAAGTCCCTCCCTGGGACGCGCTGCGCGCGCCGGGCGTCGGCCTCCGCCGACGCGGCTCTAAGTCGAGGAGATTTTAGCGCCCGCGTAGGCGGGCGCCCGGCCGTAGGCCTGGGTAGCGGACTTCAGTCCGCGTCTTAGGTGGGGCTGAAGGACCAGGGGCGTGCACGTGTATAGGCCGGGCGGTTATGACATCGGGTAATAAAGCCGGCACCCGTGTTACCCGATTATTTTCTTAAAGTCCATTAACCGCTGGCGGAGAGGACGTAGCCCGGCTCGGTTTAGCAGTACTCGTCCAGATCAGTAACTCAAGTCAAACATACCCAAAGCATATAACCATCTTTTGAAGGAGATGCCGGCGCTTGTGTACGCTAGCTAAGTGCGAAAACGACTACTTGACTACCTGACTATGAGACTATCCGACTAATTTTCGAGGAGGTCAACCATGTCTATACTTCCCATCGCCACCTTTTCCATCGTGGCCTACGATCCTGTGCGCCGGGAGTGGGGCGTCGCCGTGCAGTCGAAGTTCCTGGCCGCGGCGGCGGTCGTCTCCTGGGCGCGAGCGGGGGCGGGTGCAGTAGCGACCCAGGCCCACGCCAACGTCACCTACGGCCTTCAGGGTCTGGCTCTGATGGCGGAGGGGCTCTCCGCCGGGGAGACCGTGGAGCAGCTCGTGGAGGACGATCCCGACCGGGCCCTGCGCCAGCTGGGCGTGGTGGATCGCGAGGGGCGGGCGGCGGCCTTCACGGGTGCGGAGTGCTTCGCGTGGGCCGGGCACGTCGTGGGGGAGGGCTACGCTTGTCAGGGCAACATCCTCGTCGCGGGCACGGTGGAGGCCATGGCAGCACGCTTCGAGGAGGTGCGCGGCGGTGCCGGCGAGCTGGCGGATTGGCTTGTCGAGGCGCTGGCCGCGGGGCAGATGGCGGGCGGTGACCGCCGCGGGCGTCAGGCGGCGGGAGTGATGGTGGTGCGCGAGGGGGGCGGCTACGGCGGTAACAACGACCGCTATCTCGACCTGCGCGTCGACGACGATCCCTTCCCCATCCAGAAGTTGGGCCGGCTCCTGGAGATGCACCATCTCTACTTCGGTGAGGTGCAGCCGGAGGATCTCGTGCCCCTCGACGCCGTCACCGCCGAACTGCAGGCCATCCTCGTACAGACCGGGGATTACGCGGGTGCGGTGACGGGCACCTTTGACGCCGCCACGCGCAAGGCGCTGCGGGCCCTGGTGGGGCGTGAGAATCTGGAGGAGCGCTGGAAGGGCGACGAGGGCGTCATCGATCGTCTCGTGGTGGAGTACCTGCGGGAGCGCTTCGGCACCTAGCGCGGGTGCGCCTGCGACTTTGTCCTTCCTTTGACGTAGAAGAGTTGTGAGAAAAGAGTGCATCTGGAGGTGAAAGATGACCGCAGAAGAACGGCTGAGCGATTGTGTTGGGGAACCGGAGGTCGAGGAGACCGCTCCTGAGCCCGCTCCCGAGACCGCCAAGGAGGCGTGGAAGGACGTAGGGCAGCAGTTCGAGACGCTGGGACGCAGCATCGCCGACACCTTCCGTGCGGTGTGGGAGAGCGAGGAGAACCGACAGCACGTCCACGAGATCCGTGAGGGTCTCAAGTCCCTGCTGCACGAAGTCGGCGGCGCCCTCGACAGTGCGACCGGCTCCGTAGAAGGGCAGCAGATCCGTACCGAGGCCGAGCGCACCGCCACCTCGATGCGCCAGGCGGCGCGCCGGACGTGGCGGGAGGTCGAGCCGCAGGTCGCCAGCGCCCTGGCGAAGGCGAACGACGAGCTCGAGCAGGTGGTCCGGAGGATGCGCCGCTCGTCCGGCGAGTCAGGGGCCACCCGCTCCGACCAGGTCCACACCCGCTTGATCTATCCGAAGTAGCTCTCCTCACCTCGGCAGCCTTGTGCTGCCTGTAGGATTGTAGAGGCGTTTTTGCGGACAGTACCGCTCTGTCCGCAAAAACGCTCTTTTTGTATCTTCCCGTTGCCGACAGTTGGAGTCGAAGTACAATCTCCTTTGGGCGGGTCGCGAGTGGCTCTGTTGAGCAGGGCGCTCGCGGTCGTGCCTCTATCCCTACTCGCTCTGTTTTCAAGGAGACACCGGTGCTTGTGCACACCACCCAAGTATGCAATGACTGCTGGACTACCTGACTACGAGACCAAACGACTAATTTTGAAGGAGACGCCATGACTTACAAAGAACCCGTCGTGCCCGTACCGGCTCACTTCACCCTCCGTTTCAAGATTGCCTGGGGGGTAGCGGCCCTGGGCACCTCCCTGATCTCCGGCATCTACGCGGCGCTGCTCCCCATCTTCTACCAGGACTACCTGGGGCTGCAGGCGCGCTGGATCGCCACCGCCTCCCTCGTCTACGCCATCTGGAACGCCATCAACGATCCCCTCTTCGGCTACATCACCGACAGCACCCGGTCCAAGCGTGGACGGCGCATCCCCTACATGCGCTACACGGCGCCCTTCCTGGCCCTCACCTTCATCCTGGTCTGGTTCGCGCCCCCTGGCCTCGACAAGCGGGGGCTCTTCTGGTGGATGCTGGTCACGATGCTGCTCTACGACACCTGCTACACCATCGTCGGTCTGACCTACTCGGCGCTGCTGCCCGGGATCACCGTCTCCGATGCCGAGCGGAACGGGCTGCAGATCTCCTCCTCGCTCTTCGGCCTCCTGGGGACCATCCTGGGCTTCCTCATCCCGGACTTCTTCCGTCCCAAGGGCGATGCCTCACCCACCTTCCTGCCGCTGCAGCTCTCGATGATCGTGGTGGCGGTAGTGAGCGCGCTCCTTATCATCTTCACCACTCTCAAGGTGAAGGAACGGCGGGAGTTCCACGAGGTGGACGAGCCCCTGCCGCTGGGGCAGGCCCTCAAATACAGCTTCACCAGCAAGTCCTTTCTCATTCTCGTGGCCCAGAACTTCATGTCGATTCTCATGCAGGCTCTCATCCTGGGGGGACTCTTCTATCTGGGGGATTACGTGCTGCAGATGAGCGCTATGGTGCTCATCGCCTGCGTCTTCATCCCCTTGATCATCGGCGTGCCCGTCACCACACTGATTCGTCGACGGCTGGGGGTGGTGGGGACGGAACAGTTCCTGTTGGTCATCGCGGGCGTGGCCCTCGTGCTTCTCGTCGTGGTGCCCGAACCGCTGATGCTGGTCTGCCTGGCGGTGGCAGGCTTCGGGCTCTCGGGCCCCCAGACCCTCACCAACGTTCTCTTCGGGCAGGTCGCCGACGAGGACGAGCTCCGGACGGGCGTGCGGCGGGAGGGCGTCTTCTTCGGGATCAACGCTCTCTTGACCAAGCCGGCGCAGTCCCTGGCGCTGACGCTGATCCCCTTCATCCTCGAGGGGACGAACTTCGTCACCCGGGAGGCGAATCTCGGGCAGATCTACTTGAATCAGCCCCCGGAGGCCCTCTTCGGCATCAAGGCGCTGGTGGGGTTGATTCCGGGCCTGGCTCTGTTGTTGGGGGCTCTCATCCTCGTCTGGTACCCGCTGCGGGGCGAGTACCTCGACGAGGTGAAGAGGGCGGTGCTGGTGCTCCACGCCGCGAAGGAGGCGGAGTTGGCGGCGCGGGACGCGCGCGGCTCCTGAGCAGTGCATTCCGGAACGCCGCCCGCGGCCGCTATCTCCGCGGGCGGCGTTCGGGTGGAACAGGTCAGCGGGAGAAGCCGTTGCTACGGATAACCTCGGCGTACCAGTGCCCGCTCTCCTTGATGGTGCGCTCCAGGCTCTCGTAGTCCACGTGGATGAGCCCGAAGCGCATGTCGTAGCCGTGGGCCCACTCGAAGTTGTCAAGGAGGGACCAGACGAAGTAGCCGCGCATGGGCACCCCCACCTCGAGGGCGCGGTGGACCTGGGCGATGTGGTCTCGCAGGTAGGCGATGCGCCGGTAGTCGCGAATGCGCCCGTCGAGATCCTTGCCCTCGGGTACGGGCATCCCGTTCTCCGTCACGTACAGGGCCTCGATCTCGTAGTCCGTCCAGATGCGGGTCAGAATCTCGAAGAGGCCCTCGGGATAGATCTCCCACATCTGCGAGTACTCGCTGCCCTCCGGCTGGATCTGGGTGACCTGGATGAGGGGGGAGTCGGGGGCGTGGCGGACGACGTGGCGGGTGTAGTAGTTGACGCCCAGGAAGTCGAGGGGCGCGGCAATACGCTCCAGATCTTTCTCCTCGACCTCCTCGAAGAAGGGGGCGAAGAGGGTCTGGAGATCCTGGGGATAGTGGCCTCGGAAGAGGGGATCGAGGAAGATGCGGTTGAGGACGCCGTCGAAGCGGCGGGCAGCCGCCCTGTCGGCCTCGCTCTCCGTGGCGGGATGAACGGGGCCGTGGTTGAGCGTGATGCCCACCTGGCGGTCGCCGTCACCACTCTCCCGCAGCACCTCCACCGCCGCGGCGTGGGAGAGCAGGAGGTTGTGGGTCGCCTGGAAGGCGGCCAGGGGGTCCTTGCGGCCCGGCGCGTGCTCTCCGATGAAGTAGCCCACCATCGCCACCACCCAGGGTTCGTTGTGGGTGATCCAGTGGGTGACCCGGTCACCGAGGCGGTCGGCGACGGCGCGGGTGTAGTCGGCGAAGGCGGGGACGATCTCCCGGTTGGGCCAGCCCCCCTCGTCTTCCAGAGGCTGGGGGAGATCCCAGTGGTAGAGGGTGACGTAGGGCTCGATGTTGTGCTCCAGAAGCCCGTCGACCAACCGGTCGTAGAAGTCGAGCCCCGCTTCGTTTACCTCCCCCCGGCCCTCGGGGATGATGCGCGGCCAGGCGATGGAGAAGCGGTAGGCGTCCAGCCCCAGCTGCGCCATCAGCTCCACGTCCTCCTGCCAGTGGTGGTAGTGGTCGGCGGCAACGTCGCCCGTGTCGCCGTGGCTGATCTTGCCCGGCGTGTGGGAGAAGGTGTCCCAGATGGAGGGCCGGCGACCGTCCTCTTGGACGGCTCCTTCGATCTGATAGGCGGCGGTGGCGCTTCCCCAGACAAAGTCCTCGGGGAAGTTGATCTCCAGTTCTTTCATGCGAATACTCCTTTCGTCGGTAGGTAGTGGATTGAGCCCCTAAACCCTCAGGATGATGTTGGGCGCCTGCGGCAAGGCCGGTACAGACCTCAATTATAGTCCTATTTGCGAACGACGATAAGGCTAAGTGTCTGTAAGAAAACAACTTCCCGACGGTGGGTGCTTGGGGAGCGTAACAAACTTCTGGCAGTGCTGGAGGCATGCAGACCTCAAACGCGCCCGGAGGAGCCCTTTCATCCCGACTCCAGAGATGTCGGGAAGTTATACTCTTACGAACCCTAAGTTCACCTTTGCCTTGACCTTGCCCGGCTTCCTTCATATAATGAGGGAAGCAACCAGCTTTCGCGAGCGCACATAGGAGGCTAAGTGGAAGGTCGCGTACTTCTCATCGAGGATGATGCCGTCAATCGCCAGGTACTTCGGGAGCGCTTCGAAGAGTACGATATTCACATTGATGAAGCGGAGGTGGGACAAGAGGGGATCAACCTCGCAACCCGTCTCCTTCCCCAGGCAGTCATTATCAGCACCAGTCTGCCCGATATGCGGGGCAGGGACGTCGCCAAGAAGTTACGCTCCCTCACCCGTACCGAGCACATCTATCTCATGCTCCTCGCCGACGATGACGTTCAGTCCGAACGCTTGAGCGGGTTGGAGCAGGGGGTCGATGACTTCGTCGCTTCTCCCTTCGATCCCGACGAGGTCATGCTGCGGATTCGTAATGCCCTACGGCGGGCCAATTCCTCGAATCTCATGGACCCGACGACGGGGCTTCCGGCGACTCGGCTCGTCCAGGACCAACTACGCCGTCTGGTCCAGGTCCCGGAGGGCGACTGGGCCCTGTTGCGCTTTCACATCTCCTACCTGGAGGCCTTCCGGGAGGTCTACGGCTTCCAGGCTGCCAACGACTTCCTGCGGGATATGGGACGTATCCTCGCCGAGGTGCTCAACAAGGACGCCGTCGTCAACGATTTCCTCGGTTACACGGGCCACGACAACTTCATCGTGGTGACCAAGCAGAGCCGCGCCGCGCAGTTCAAGGACGAGGTGCAGCAGGCCTTCAACGAGGAGGTGGAGAAGCACTACGGCTTTATCGAACGGCGTCAAGGATACCTTGAAGTCGACGGAGAGCGCACCCCCCTCGCCTCACTGCGCATCTGGGAGATCACCCCGGCAGACGGCCCCTTCTACGACATCCGCTCCCTGAGTGAGGCACTCGTCGGGTAGATCCGGGTGTCTCCATGACCCCGCTGGTAATCTTTACGGCGGCCTGGGCCTTGGGCATTCTCCTGGCCTGGGCCGCCCTTTTTCATCCCGTCTGGTTTCTCCTCTCCCTGCCCCTGGCGCTGGCCATCGACTTCGGTTGGCGGCATGAGCGCCGGGGACGGCTCCTCATCTGGGCGCTCGCCGGGCTCTCGCTGGGTGCCGGGCGCTTCGTGGTCAGCCGTCCCCGCTTCGACGCCACCCACGTGGTACACTACAATGACCTCGGGGAGTTGGACTTGGTGGGCGTGGTGGTGGGGGAGCCCGACCGCCGTGCCACCCACACCCAGTTACGCCTGGTCGTCGAGGAGGCGCACCTCCCCTCGGGGGAGGTGCGCCCTGTCCACGGGCGCGTGCTCGTACGGGCCCCCGTCTACACGCCCGCCTTTCACGGGGATCGGGTGCGCGTAACCGGCACCTTGGAGACCCCGCCCGTCTTCGAGCGCTTCTCCTACCGCGATCACCTCGCCCGGCAGAAGATCCACTCCCTGCTGCGCCGGGCCGACGTCGTCGTCCTCACCTCCCACGTCGGCTTTCGGCCTTACGAGAGTCTGCTCCGGTTCAAGTTCTTCGCCCTGGAGCGGCTACACCGGGTGCTGCCGGAGCCGCAGTCCTCCCTTCTGGCGGGCATCTTGTTGGGGATCGAGAGTGGCATCCCGGCGTCCTTGAACGATGATTTCGCAGCAACGGGGACGAGCCACATCGTCGCCATCTCCGGCTTCAACATCGCCATTGTGGCCGGGATGCTGGCCCAGGTAGCGCAGCGCCTGGGGCGGGGGCGAGGGGAAACCTTGCTGGCCCTGGGAGGTGTGACCCTCTACACGCTCTTCGTCGGCGCCTCGGCCGCCGTGCTGCGGGCGGCGGTGATGGGGAGTGTCACCGTTCTTGCCCGGACCCAGGTGAGCCGCCAGCACCCTCCGACCACGCTGGCCTTTGCCGTACTCTTCATGTCCGCCCTCAACCCCTTCGTCCTCTGGGACGTGGGCTTCCAGCTGAGCCTGGCGGCGACGGCAGGGCTCATCTTCTTCACCGAACCCCTCACCCGCTGCTTCCGACGGGGGATCGAGCGCTTCACCGGCTCGGCGCAGGCGGAGCGGATCGTCGGCCTGCTCAGCGACGCCCTCATCGTCACGCTGGCGGCGCAGATCACGACGACGCCCATCCTCGTCGCCAAGTTCCAGCGCCTCTCCCTGGTGACTCTCCTCACCAACTTTCTCATCCTCCCGGCCCAGCCCCTCGTGATGGCGACGGGCGCGCTCACCCTCCTCGCGGCCCTCCTCTGGCTGCCCCTGGGGCAGATCGTGGCCTGGTCGGCGTGGGCCTTCCTCTCCTATACCATCGCCCTCGTGCGGTGGACGGCGGACATCCCCTTCGCCTCGGTTGGCGTGGGGCGCCTGGGCACGCCCCTCGTCTGGGGCTACTACCTCGCTCTGGGTGGGGGGGCCTGGTGGCTCTCCCGCTCGCCGGAGGAGCGCCGCCGCTGGCGACAGAGGGTGCGGGCCCTGCCCCGCTGGCAGCTGGTGGGTGGGCTGATCCTCGCTGTGCTCGTCGGCGGGTACGTCTCCGCCCTGCCCGATGGGCGCCTCCACGTCCTCTTCCTCGCCGTCGAAGGTGGGGAGCCCATCTTCGTACAGACGCCCACGGGGCGCCAGGTGCTCATCGACGGGGGCTCGGAGCCGCGGGAGCTGCTGGCGGAGGTGGGACGGCGGATGCCCTTCTGGGACCGGCACATCGACCTCGTCGTGCTGACCTCCCCCGACGACGAACGGCTGGCGGGGCTGGTGCCCCTCCTGGAGCGCTACGACGTGGAGCACATCGCGATGGGTCCTGAAGCGGGTGCGGGTCCCTACTACGAACGATGGACGGCGTTGCTGGAGGAGCGCGCTCCCGGAACGGTGAGCGTTCTGCGGGCGGGCGTGACCTGGGAGCTGGACCCCGAGGTGGAGCTACGCGTCCTCTGGCCTCCGCCCTATGCGCCGCCTGCCCCGCTCGTACTGCAGATCGTCCACGGTGAGAGCGTCGTTCTGCTGCCCGGCGCCGCCACCACTCGGGTCGAGGATGCGTTGGTCGAGGGAGGGGTGGGGCTGGAGAGCGCCGTCCTCCTCGTCCCGCGCGGGGGGGCGAAGACGGCGCTGAGCCCGGACTTCCTCCGCGCGGTAGCGCCCGAGGTGACGGTGATCAGCGCCGGGAAGAGAGGGCCCGCACCCCAGGTGCTCGCCCGCCTCATGGATCTGCCCGTCTACCGGACCGATCTGCAGGGCACCGTCGAGATCATCTCCGACGGGCGACGCCTTCGGGTGCGCCCATCGCGCTGAGCGCCCTAGCGGCAGAAGAGGATGGGGCGGGTGCTCTCCCGCAGTACCTGACCCACGGTGCTCCCCAGCACGACCTCGAGCATGGGGTTCAGGCCGTAGCCGCCCATGAGGATGAGGTCGCTGTCGAGGCTCTCCGCCGTCTCCAGGATCGCCGTGGCCGCCGATCCCTTCCGGTGGCTGTAGGCGGCGCGTACGTTGCGGCTCTCCAGGTAGCCCTGGGCCTCCAGGAGGACCTCCGCCAGATCCTGATCCTCTTCGATCACGGTAGTGACGTGGAGCGGAATCTCCCAGTGGATGGCCAGGTAGGCGGCAACATAGAGCGCCTCCCGGGCCTTGGGACTCCCATCGTAGGCCAGGAGAGCGCTGTCGGGGGAACGCACCTCCTGGGGGACGGCGAGGATGGGGCGGGGCGAGTGGAGGATCAGGCTACGGAAACCGGAGCTCAACCTCGCCAGGGGTTGGGCGCCGGGCGGGTAGCTGAGTTTGACGACGACGAGGTCGGTCCAGCGCGCGCGATCGCAGATGACGTCGTTGACGCTGCCGGGCTCGATGACCAGCTCGCCCGGGACTCCCGCCTCCCGGCAACGGGCCTCGAAGCGCTCCCCCAGGGAGAGGGCGGTCGGCTCCCCACCGTTCTTGGCGACGACGTGGAGACCGAAGATCTTGCCCCCCTCGCGCCGGGCGACGATGAGCGCCTCTTCCAGAGCCAGCCAGCTTCCCTCGTCACCGCTCAGGGGTACGAGGATGGCGTCGAAGAGCGGCTCGAAGCCGCGGGGCTCCACCCGCTCCTGGCGCCACTGCCCCGGAGGCGGGCCGGCGGTCAGGCTGCTCGGCGTCACGGCGTTCAGGAGCTGCTCCCCCACGCGTGAGACGACGCGCTCGCGGCGCGTGCTGAAGCGGTCGGCGAGATCGAGTGCCGCGGCGCGCGTGTCCACCTCCCAACCCAGGGCTTGCTGGAGTTCGGCCCGGTGCTCCAGCAGCCAGAGGTAGAGATCCGTCTCCGTGCGGTCGGGGAAGTCGCGCAGCAGGCCCCGCTCGCGGATGACGGCAATCACCGGCCGGTAGACGTTGTCGTACCAGTGGGCGACGGCTTCGGGGTAGGAGACGTCGCGCTGCTCGTCCAGCCCCATGAAGTAGCGGTGGACCTGGATGTGCTCTTCCAGACGATCGTACTGTCCGGCGACGGTCACGCCGAGCTCCGCCTCCGGACGGAGATCGTCGATCTCCGTCCGCTCCAGGAACCGGGCGTATTCCGCCTTGAGGATCACGTCCCGCATCTCGACGTCGGGGGTGAGGGGTACGCGGGTCTGCACCTCGTAGACGCGGGCCTGCAGGTGGCTGAAGCCCATCTGCCGGGCCACGGAGACGCGGTGGTGCCCGTCCTTCACGAAGTAGGCGGAGCCCACCTGGTAGACTTCGATGGGCGGGAGCCCCTCGAGACCGCTGGTGGCGATGAAGACGCGGGTCCAGCGGTCCATGTCGCTGTCGTGCTTGGGCAGGAAGGTGCGGGTGAAGTCGGTGTAGCGCCCCTCGCTACCCACGATGGCGTCGAGGGGGACGTCCTGCAGGCCTCTGGGGGTGGCGGTCGTCGCCTGCAGCTTCCGCCGTACCTCTTCGTAGGAGAGGAGGTCGGCGGATCTGCCGGTGAAGCGGGCCATGACCCGCTCGAGATCGGCGGCCCGCCGGGCCCGGTGAAAGTCCCGGGCTGCAGCAACGGCGTTATAGGACTGTACCAAGGATCTTCCTCCTCTCTACGTCGATCGGGGCCGAGTATACCACAGCTTAGGAACGCGAATTAAACAACATGAGCAAAAGCAAACTGAAAGCGCTCCCGAAAGTCACCTACAATGCCCAAGTTATTTCGCTTTCAGTCCTTAAGAGCTCAGATTTCGGCGCCGGCCCGCTCGATAGGTGGGGCGCCCACCTCGACGTCAGCGCTCCTCTCCGACACGTGAGGGGGATGGACCCCCAGCAACGCGAGGGCCGAGAGGAGGAAGAGGAGGCCGTAGACGGCGAAGATGACGACGTAGCCCAGACCGGGGATCTGGGGCACGTGGAGGGTGAAATAGTCGGCGATGGGGCCGCTGATGTAGGCGCCGACCGCACCCGCACCGGCGCCGGCGAGGTTGGAGAGCCCCAGATAGCGTCCGGCCTCCTTCTCCGGCACGAGGCTGGTGCCCAGGGCCCAGTTCGCCGTGTAGAAGGTGCCGGTAGCGAGCCCGATGAGGCTGCCGCCCACGTAGAAGGTCACCAGACGGGTGGAGGCCAGGAGCAGTGCCACGCCCCCGGCGGCGACGACGCCGCTGACGGCGACCACGCGCTTCCTGCCGAAGCGGTCGCTCAACCAGCCGCTGGGCACCGCGGCGAGAAGCAGGGTGACCCCCACGACCATCATCAGCCGGCTGGTGGGCTCGGCAGCGGTCAGCTCCGTGTAGCCCAAACGCGCCTGGATGAAGTAGAGGATGAAGCCCGAGAGGTTGAAGGCCCCGACGAGGAAGGCCAGCCGGTTGATGACCCACCAGGTGAAGCCGGTGTGGCGGATCGCCTTCTCCGCACCGATGGAGATCCGCACGCCCACCCAGACCCCCGCTCCGATGGCGAAAAGCATCGCCAGCAGGCCCGCCGTCGCCATTCCCCCGATGCGCCAGCTCAACGCTGTCACGGGTCTCAACAGGCGCCCCATGACGAGCACGCTCTCTCGCATGCCCAGGATGATGGCGGTGAAGACGCCCGTCATCAACAGGAGCCTCAGGAAGGGCTGCCAGTCGATGGGTTGGGGCGGGCGTCGCTGGGGCTGTTCCGGGGAGAGCATGGTGAGGAGGGCGCTGGCCAGCAGAAGGGCGCCGACGACGAGCAGGCCGTGCAACATGTTGCCCCGGGAGATGAGGGGGCTGACGGTGAAGGTGATGAGGATCACGGGCAGGGGGACCTCGAAGAGGGATTTGAAGGCGGAGAAGCGCCCCTGGGCTCCGCGGGGCACGAGGTCGGGGATGAGCCCCTGGGCAGCCCCCTGGGCCATGTTGGAGAAGAATTGGAGGAAGACGTAGAGGACAAAGAGGAGCCAGAAGCCCTCCAGGCCCTCAAAGCCGCTCGACCGGGCGAGAGCGGCGAAGGCCGCGAGAATGAGGAGGTCGCCGAGGGTGCCCAGCAGAATGAAGGGGCGCCGCCGTCCCCAGCGGGAGCGACTGCGGTCCGAGATCAGGCCCATGAGGGCCTGCGCGAGCAGAGCCACCATGAGGCCCCAGAGGCGGAGGACCCCGAAGTAGGTCGCCTTCTGCGTCTCTCCGATGAAGCGCTGCACCAGCAGGGGCAGGATAAGGGGCAGCATCGATTGGCTGATCGTGGAGAGACCTAACCAGAAGACGTTGATCGTGATGGCGTCGTACCAGCGTGCTGTGCGTTTCATGAAGAGCTCCTCGTGATCATTCCTGATAATCTTTGTGGACATCCGCCCACCTTCAACGTATACTCGGCCTAGATGCCCCTGAGGAGGATAGCATCGAAACCCAATCCAACAAGCCGGGGATCTCACCAGGAGGGAAAAGCGGGTGAAGACAACGCACCGAATCGAGTTCGAGGACGCGCGCACGCTGGGGTCGCTGCCCGCGGGGAGCGTGGACCTGATCATCACCTCGCCCCCCTATCCGATGATCGAGATGTGGGACGGGGTCTTCGGTCAGCAGAACCCCGCGATCGCGCAGGCTCTCCAGAGGGGGGAGGGACGAGTCGCCTTCGACCTGATGCACCGGGCGCTGGCGCGGGTCTGGCGCGGCTGCCACCACGCCCTGCGGAGCGGCGGGGTGCTCTGCATCAACATCGGGGACGCGACCCGCAAGGTGGGCGACGACTTCCAGATCTACGCCTCCCACGCGCGCATCCTGCAGGACTGCCTCGCCCTCGGTTTCCAGAATCTGCCCAACATCCTCTGGCGGAAGCTGACGAACGCGCCCAACAAGTTCATGGGCTCCGGGATGCTCCCGCCCGGCGCTTACGTGACGTTGGAGCACGAGTACATCCTCATCCTGCGCAAAGGAGGGCGGCGGCTCTTCCCTTCGCAGGACGAGAGGGCGCTGCGCCGGGAGAGCGCCTACTTCTGGGAGGAGCGCAACGTCTGGTTCTCCGACCTCTGGACGGATCTGGGGGGCACCGATCAGGGGTTGAAGGGCACCGCCTTGCGCCGGCGGAGCGCCGCCTTCCCCTTCGACTTGGCCTACCGCCTCATCAACATGTTCTCCATCAAGGGAGACAGGGTGCTCGATCCCTTCCTGGGCACGGGGACGACGACCCTCGCCGCCATGGTCGCGGGACGCCACAGCCTGGGCTATGAGCTCGACGCGAACTTCAGACCGCTCATCGAGGGGCGGGTGGGCGACGTGGTGACCTTCGGCAACCGCGTGCTGGACGGGAGACTGCGGGCTCACCTGGACTTCGTGGAGCGCCGTAGGAGCGCCGGTGGGGCCTTCAAGAACGTCAACCTCCCCTACGGCTTCCCCTGCATCAGCCGGCAGGAGCGCGAGCTGCTGCTGAACCCCCTGCTCACCCTGGAGACGACCGGCGAGGGGATCTACGAGGTGACCTATGCGCCCCGGCCCCAGCCCGAGTTCTGTCAGGAGCCGGACGCCTGAGCGCAGGCGCGCCCACGCGTGTCGTGGGCGCTGCCTTCGCTTACGACTGCCGGAGAAGCACTAGCTCCGCTCCTTGCGGCGCCCCACGAGCCACCACAGCAGCAAGCCCAACCCCAGGAGCCCCAGCCCCAGCCCCACCTGTAACCGCCGCCGCTTGGCGGGCACGCGGGGCGTCGTGGCTCCCAGCTGGGCCAACGTCTCCTCCATTCCCTCCCGCAGGGGGCGGGGCTCCCAGCCCAGCTCCTGCCGGGCCTTGTCGCCCCGCGCGGCGTAGGTCACGCCCAGGATCTTGATCGCTTCGTGGTTGAGGAGGGTGGGGATGGTAACGATCTCGCCCAGGGCCTTCATCAGGGGGGCGAAGGGGTGCAGGAGAGGGCCCGGGATGCCGCAGAGGAGGCGGGGGCGTCCGGTGATCTCCGCCCAGAGATCGAAGGCCTCCCGCAGCGTCGCCACCTGTTCGCCCAGGATGTAGCTCTCGCCGACCTCACCCTCCTCCATTGCCAGCAGGTGCCCTTCGACGACGTCGTCCACGTGGACGAAGGTGAGCGCCGTCTCGGGACCGGGCAGTACGGGCATGAGCCCCTTGTAGAAGGCATGCATCAGCTCGCCAACCATGCTGCTGTCACCGGGACCGTAGACGGCGCCGGGCATGACGATGACGATGGGCGCGCCCTGCTCGATGAGGGGGAGGGCCACCTCGTAGTGAGCCAGCCACTTGGTCCGGTCGTACTGGCTGACGAAGGGGCCGCCCTGCCGGAAGCTCTCGTCGACGACGGCGCCCTCGGTGTCCCCGAGGACGGCGACGGTGCTGGTGTAGACGATCTTGGGAACTCCCAGCTCGTGGGCCAGACCGAGGACGTTCCGCGTGCCCTCGACGTTGATGCGCTCCATCCGCTCGACGTCCAGATTTCCGTGAGCGTACCAGGCGGCGATGTGGAAGACGACGTCGCTGTCCGCCAGCCCCTCGCGCAGCGACTCCCTGTCGGTCACGTTGCCGTGGGCTGCTTTTGCCCCCAGCTCGCGCGCCTGCCGGGCGCTGCTCTCCGACCGGGCCAGCACGTGGACGTCATGACCCGCTTCCACTAACCGGCGAACCAGCCGGCTGCCGATGAAACCCGTTCCCCCGGTGACAAAGATCTTCATACATTCCCTCCTCTAAAAGTAGGTTTAAAGTTGCGAGTTGAAAGCGGAAAGTCCTTTACAAATTGCAGGTCATCTTGGTCAATGTGAAGTAAATCTACTTAAGCTTCTGAGTAAGTTCTCTCCATTGTTGGTGTGGCTTGCCACATGGGAACTTCATAGAACTAAAGTCAGATATCTCCGATGTTGCGCGGCCCTTCCAGCGTCTCGCGGGTCACCCGGAGGGTGCCCTCCTCGTCGGGTTTGAACGACCACTTGATGAGGCGGATCTCCCCTGCGTCGATCTCCATCCCCGTGATACAGCGGGGATGGACGCCGCTGCCCACGTTGTAGTAGGGGGGGGCGTGGTCGTCGGGAAAGACGGGGCGGTGGGTGTGGCCGGCAATGAGCGGCTGCTCGTTCTCCGCGACCCAGGCGATGATCCGGCGCTCCACCCGATTGCGCTTCGTGAAGTTCTGGGCCGGGCTGGTGATATCGCGTACTCCCAGGAGCTGCAGGGGCGTCCAGACGAAGCGCACGATCCAGCGACCGAGCCACCAGAGCGTGTCCGATAGGAGATCCCCCTGGTGCCCGTGGACGACGAAGAGACGCCGGTCCGTCTCGGTGTGGTGCAGGAGGAGCCCCTCGTGCACGGAGATGTCGGGAAAGAGCGGGCGTGGCTCGCGGGCGACCTCGTCGTAGTATTCGGAGAGCTCCTTGCGGGCCGCATCGGAATTCCGCCACTGCATGTTGTGATTCCCGAAGAGCAGGTAGAGCCGCCCTTCGGCGTGAAACTTGCTCATCAGCCAGTAGATGTGGCTGTGCGCCCGCTTGATCTCCGCGAAGTTGCGGTTCTCCAGCAGCTCGTCGCCGTCGCCCACCTCGATGTAGGTGCAGCCATTTTCGTAGTAGTGCATGAGGGCGTAGAAGACGGGGGTCTGGTTCTGGGAGGAGTCATCGGCCCAGCTGTTGGTGCCCCGGTGTAGATCGCCGAGAAGGATGAGCCGGGAGCCGTCGTCGAAGGGGACCTCGGCGACCTTGTCCAGGACCTCGGTCAATTTGGTGCGCGTGGACATCCTTACCCCCCCTGCTCCTCGTTCAGTGGGCGCGGATGCCGCAGGAGCATCTGCAGCGCCCAGCCCGTCACCCCCCCCACGATGGTTCCCACCAGGGAGAAGCCCAGCAAGCGCAGGAGCCCCACGGTCCAGGCGAGAGTGCCGATGATGATCCACCAGTCGGCGCGGTGGACCCAGCGCCGCAGGACGAGCCACTGTGCCAGGCTGATCCCCAATCCCAGGGTGACGAAAGCGAGCATAGGATCGGAGGGCCGGAGGAGGTAGAGGAGCCCCACACCCCCCAGCCAGCCGAAGGTGCTGGCGATGATCCACCACCAGATCCGCCCCCGTATGCGTTGGCGCAGGACCAGCCACTGCAGCAGGCCCACGCCCAGCCCGACGGCTTCGAAGTCAGGGGTGATGATGGCACCTACCACCCAACCCAGCGTCGTCGCCAGTACCCACTGCAGCCAGTAGACCCACTCGAAGGCCGAACTGCGGCGGATCTCCTCGGGGCTCCCGTCGCTCTCCAGGTTCCTGGGTCTTTCGTTCATGGTCATCGTCGCTTCCTCTCTCCCGTGGAGATCACTCCCCGGCCACGAAGGCCAGGAGGGTCTCCGGGAACTTGTCGGTCGCCAGCAGAAAGCCCTCTCCGGGGAGCCGCACGAGGCCCTCCCAATTGCGGGCGTCGTCCTCCAGGAGCTGGAGTTGCAGCGGCGCTCGCTCCGTGCGCACGACCCCCTCCTCCGTAAGCCGGAACTCGACGAGCCGTTCCACGGTCGTGCTCGCGGCGTGGGTCGGCCCCTCCCCGTAGGTTTCGGCGAGGAGGTCGGGCCCCGGTCGGAGCTTCTTCACGTCCCCGGGCCAGAGGTAGTTGATGGCCCAGAAGCGCCCCTCGTCGTCGACGGCGGTGGCGTCGGTGAGCCGGTACTCGATATTGGGGAAGGGCAGGGTGCCCTCCGGCTCCAGGCTCGCCGTGGAGAAGCGCCGCATCACCGGCGCGGGGTTGACGCTGACGCCGCTGGTCTCGTAGAGGGTGAGGACGGAGCCGTCGACGATCAGGAGAAGCTCGTCGGAGAAGTTGTCCAGCGGGGCCTGGGGCGGCAGCTTCACGCGGGTTCCGGCGTCCACCCGGATCTCGCTCAACCCCTCCGCAACCTCCCCCTTGACCAGGTAGCCCATCATCCCGCCCGACCGGCGGGCCTCGACGGTGAGGAAGACGCTGTCGCCCTCAAAGGCGAGGGCTTCGAAGCCCT
>DAOTVC010000069.1:0-10002 GCA_034437215.1 Anaerolineae bacterium
TCAATAACCAGATACTCGATAACGTCCACGCCCGCGATCGCCCGGGGTAGGTCGGCTACCGTCTGGGGGAGGGTATCCTCTTCATTGTAGCAGGGTATCTGGATGATCAGCTTCACACTCACGGCGGGATTATATCACCACGGGGTTAGAAGACAACAATACCGCGGTTGTTCCTCCCGCCCTTCCCGTTATAATGCCGGGGTAGAGGTTAACCGCTCGTGAAAGGGAACGCTGTGAGCAAACACTGGCAACGTCGTACCGTCATCATCCTGGGGCTGCTGGTCGCCTTCGCCCTGCGCGTCTACAAGCTGGGGGATCAGAACGTCTGGTGGGACGAGGGGCTCTCCGTCCTCGCCGCCCGCGAGAGTTTTCTGGGGGCCACGCTGTGGACCGCTGCCGACGTCCACCCGCCCCTCTACTTCTGGCTCCTCTGGCCCTGGGCCCGTCTGGCGGGCGAGAGCGAGTTCGCCCTGCGCTACGTCACCGTCATGGAGTCGATGCTGGTGGTCGCCGCCGCCTTCCCCCTGGGTCGCCGGTTGAGCCGCCGGCCCTTCGTGGGCATCGCCGGCCTGTGGCTCCTGGCCCTCTCCCGCTTCCACATCTGGTGGTCGCAGGAGATGCGGATGTACATCCTGGCGGGGCTCTGCTCCCTCCTCTCCCTCTACTTCACGGCGCGGATGGCGGAGAGAAAGCCGGGGCGCGGCGCCTGGATCGGCTGGATTCTGGCGACGACGGGCGCCCTCTACACCATCTACTCCTCCATCATCCTCGTGCCCATCGAGAACCTCTTCATGCTCGTCGTCGGCCTGCGGCGGGAAGATCGCCGGCGCCTCTGGCAACGCTGGATTATCGCCCAGCTCCTCGTGGCGCTGCTCGTACTCCCCTGGCTCGCCGTCGCCCTGCCCCGCATGCGCTCCTGGTCGGTGGTGCAGGAGCCCGCCTCCCTGGCCTTCGTCCTGGAGCTGAACGCCGTGCTCCTCGCGCTGGGTGTCTCCACCGACGTGGGGCGCTTCCTGCTGCCGGCGGCCCTCGTCTTCGCCGTGCTGGTCGCCGGCCTGGGGCTCTGGTGGTGGGAGGATCGGGCGAACCGCCGCGCAGGAGAGCCCCGCCCGGGGGAGGGTCTGCTGCTCCTGGCGCTGGGTCTCCTGCTGCCGCCGCTGACCATCTGGCTGCTCACCCAGCCCCGCGCCCTCTTCTACACCCCGCGGGTGGAGGCCCGCTACCTCCTCCCCTTTGCTCCTACCTTCTCCCTGCTGCTGGCCTGGGGGCTGGCGGGCTGGCTGCGCTCCCGCCTCCGCCCGGCAGGCGTCGTCCTCGCGGTGGCCGTCGTCGTTCTCTTCACCTGGACGCTGCCCCAGTACTACCAGCCCCGCTACCTGCGCGATGACTACGCCACCCTCACCCGGCTCATCTGGAGCTACGGGGAGCCTGACGACGCGGTCGTCCTCGTCTCCGGCAACCGCTACCCCCTCTTCCGCAACTACTACGACCGCCCCCCGGCCCCCGAAAGCCGCCCCACCGTCTACGAGATGCCGGGCGGGGCGGAGGTCTTCACGGCGACCTTCGTCGACGACGTGCTGGAGAACCTCGCCGGGGAGCACGACCGGATCTGGCTGGCGCAGGTGGAACGGAACCTGCAGGACCCCGAGGGGCTGGTGGAGGCGTGGCTGGCGGAGCGCTACGAGCGCGCCCTCACCTTCGACTTCGCCCACAACAACCTCAGCCTCTTCGTCGAAGAGCAGGTCAGCGTGACCGCGGACCAGCTACCCCCCCAGTACAGGGTGGACGGGCAGGTTGTGCCGGGTGTGGAGCTCCGGGGCTACGATCTGGCGACGCGGGAGTTTCGCCCCCTGGACAGCGTACGCGTGGGGCTCTACCTCCGCGTGGAGGAAGCGGTCACGTTGACCGTCGCCCTGGAGGGGGAGGATGGGCGGAGGGTCGCCCTACAGCCGCTGCCCCTTGCGGCTTCGCAGGGGCTCGTCCGCCGGCAGGTGGAGTTTCGCGTGACCCCCTACACCCCGTCACAGCCCTACCACTTCGTCGTGGACGGGCCGGGAGGACAGCCCCTCCTCACCTTCGGCGAGGTGCGGGTCACCCACACCGAGGATGCGCCCGAGCCCGCGCGCATCCCGCAGCCCCTGGAAAGCCAGGTGGGAGAGGAGATCCGGCTCCTGGGCTACCGCCTCGCGGGCGCACGAGGGGACGATCCGCCTAGTGCCCGTCCCGGAGAGACGCTGGAGCTGACCCTCTACTGGCAGACGGACAGGCCGCTCCACGAGAGCTATCACGTCTTCACCCACCTCCTAGGCGCGGCTCACAACCCGGCAACCGGAGGCCCCCTCTGGGCGCAGGACGACCAGATCCCCCTCGAGGGCGCCTACCCGACGGATCTTTGGCTGCCCGGCATCCCTCTCGCCGACCGCTACCTCCTCGAGATCGATCCGCAAGCCCCAGCCGGGGACTACCGGCTGGTGGCGGGGCTCTACCGGGCGGAGGACGGCGAGCGGCTGCCGGTGAGCGGAGAAGGGGCCGACCCCGCTGCGAGGCAGATTCTGCTCACCACCGTGAAGATCGCGCCCTAGCAAAAGAGCCCCGGTCCAGACCGGGGCTCTTTCCTGTCTTACAACCTATCCCTCGACCTGCTCGACCTCGTCGACGGGGAAGCGATAGCGCTGCCGGTCGCGGCGCGGACCGTGCGGCGGGATCTCGACGACGACCTCCTCGTTGAGGACGTCCCAGTCGATCACCCGCCCGACTCCCTCCGCGGTCTTGACGTGGGACTTACGCTTGGGAAAGCCCTTGCTGGCCTCCCTGTAGACCTCGTGCTCGTAAGCCAGACAGCAGCGCAGGCGCCCGCACATGCCGGTGATGTCGGTGGGCGCCATGGAGATGGCCTGATCCTTCGCCATACGGATGGAGACGGCCTGGAACTCCGTGAGGAAGCGGGTACAACAGCGCTGTTCCCCGCACACCCCATAGCCCCCGAGGATCTTGGCCTGATCCCGCGGGCCGATGGAGCGCATGCTGATCCGGCAGTTCATGCGCGAAGCAACACGCCTACGCAGAGTAGAGCGCTGCTTGCCGGAGATACCGCCCGTA
Organism: Anaerolineae bacterium; assembly: GCA_034437215.1. Lineage (GTDB taxonomy): Bacteria > Chloroflexota > Anaerolineae > B4-G1 > SLSP01 > DAOTVC01. The sequence continues at coordinate 3,100 of DAOTVC010000069.1, forward strand.
TAGAAGACGACGGCTTGATCACCATCGAGGGTAAACTCGGCAGAGATGATCTTGCCCTGCTTCTGCTGCCCGGTCTTGTTCAGCTCTTCCTGAGCCACCTCCACCAGGCGCTCGGCCCGCAGCTGTAACGCCTGGTACCGCGCCATGTCGAGCCCGGTAGCACGCCGCAGAACGGGCTTCAGCTCCCTAGAAGCGGACCCCGAACGCTCGGTATCGACGGTCAGAACCTGACCGGCCTGAGTTCCATAGACGGTCTGGACCACCACCCACACGTCGGGCTCCAGAGAGAGCTCTGCCGGAGCGCTGAAGTTGTAGGGACGTCCTGCATCCTGAAACTGTACGGTGACGACCACCGTAGACGATTCTTCGACTTGTTCACTCATTCGACTCTTTCGCGCACCCCGCACACCAATATCGTTTTCACAACACGGGATGCTGCACCTCTCAATATACCCGATAAAGGGGCTTTTTTCAACTTGACTCGTGGGGAGGAGGCGTAGAATGGGGGCATGAAACACATCTACTGGGTCATCGAGGGAAAATTGGCGGGGCGTCCCGGGCCGATCTGGGCACCCTGGAAACCGCAGGCATTCTACGAAGCGGGCTTTCGCACCGTCGTCTCTCTGGCTGCCGAGGTAGAAGTAGAGGACCTGACCGCCTACGGGTTCGAGCACTACACCCCCGCTTTTCCGCCCATGTTTCTCCGCTCCGAAGGGCTGCAGAAGGCCTTTCTCCACGAGGCGCTTCCCGTCTGGCGCTTCATCGACGAGCAGCTCCAGGCAGGGCGTCCGACCCTGGTCCACTGTCAGGCAGGCAAGGATCGCACGGGCGCCATCCTCGCCGGGCACCTGGTGCTCTACGAGGGCTGGGAGCCCCCCAAGGCCATCGATTACCTCCAGACCCTCAAGGAGCGTGCCCTGGGGGCCGAGGGCTACGAGGAGGCCATCCTGCGCCTGGAGCCGGGCACCCTGCCCGATCCCCGCACGCTGCTCTGAGAGAGTAACCAGGGATCAGGGACTCAAAAAGCCAACCCCAGTCCCTCATCCCTACCTTAGGCCATCTCCAGCGGGGGCAGGAGGCGCTCCCGCAGCAGCTCGTCCAACGTCTCCACCCCCTCCGTGAGGCTTTCGCCCAAAAAGATTCCCTGCACGCGCTCCCGCCACTCGGGCTCTTGGCTGAAGATTCGGCCCCCGAAGCCGAAGGGAGGCTCACCCTTCTTCGCTACCTCAGGAAGATGGGCCGGCCACTCGCTCAAGGCCTCCGCCGACTCCCCACTCATCGCCACCACCACGACGGCGGATGGGCGGGTGGCGCGCACGTACTCCGCCAGATCCTCCAGCGGCAGAGACTGGCCCAGATAGCTCACGGGCCAACGCTGGCGACGCAGCAGCACGCCCATCATCAGCAGGCTGCCCTCGTGCCACTCCCCGGGCGCACAGGCGAGGATGACGGGGTTGACGCGGTGGACGGGAGGGCCGGTGAACATCCACATGACCAGACGATGGCGCAGGTAGTGAGTCGCCATGTGCTCGTCGGCGACGGTAATGCGCCCCTCGAACCAGGCTGCACCGATGTCCACCAGCGTGGGCTGGATCACGTGAAGGATCAGATCCTCGAGGGGATAGAGGGCCATGATCTCCCCCAGAATCTGGTCGGCGTGTGTCCGGTCCTGGCCCAACAGCGCCGCGGAGAGTTGCTTCTGAAAGGTCGTGAGCGAGCCGTCGGGGGAGGTAGGCGGCATGCGCCGGGGCACCATGCGCCTCGACTCGGGCGGGAACTCCCCCTCCTCCTCCAGATGCTTCAACGCCTCGATGGCCTGCCGCGTCTGCATCCCCCCGTCGATGTGGGCCTTCACCCACTTGAGGCGCGCGACCTCGTACTCGGAGTAGATGCGATGCCCGCCCGAGGTGCGATCGGGCTCGGGGAAATCGTAGCGGCGCTCCCAGACCCGCAGGGTGGGGATGGGGATCCCCGTCATGCGGGTGACAGCACCGATGTTGTAGAGTGAGCGTTCGTCAAAGACCTGCTGTTCGTCCTGGTTGGCCATATTTCCCTCTCCTGCCTCTATCTGATTCCCCTCCATCTTAACACCTTTATCAGATAATGTCAAGTTTAAGTATACAATTTCAATTCAAATAATTGACAATGAGACGTGTGCTTGCTATAATAAAGAAGAGGATATCTTCCATATGCACGCCATTCAGGAGGGCAGTCCCACCATGAGCAACCAACTCGCAGGAAGGGTCGCCGTCGTCACGGGGAGCACCCGCGGCTTTGGGCTTGCCGTCGCCCGTGCCTGTGCCGAGGCCGGGGCAGCGGTCGTTCTTACCTCAAGAACTCAAAAAACTGTGGATAACTCTGTGGATATGTTGAAAACGTCCGCTTTGCAGGCCGTGGGCCGCACCGCCGACGTCCAGAATCTACCCGAGGTCGAAGCCCTCCTCGACCTGGCCCTGGAGACCTACGGGCGGATGGACATCTGGATCAACAACGCGGGCATCGCCGGACCCTACGGTCCCACCATCCACCTCGAACCCGGGACCTTCAAGGCGGTGACGGCGACGAATGTGCTCGGCGTCTACCACGGCTCCCTGGTCGCCATGCGCCACTTCCTGCAGCAGAGGCAGGGGAAGCTGCTCAACGTGCTAGGACGAGGCGCCAAGAGCCCGACCCCCTACCAGAATGCCTATGCGGCAAGTAAGGCCTGGGTCAAGAACTTCACCGTGGCCCTGGCGCAGGAGTACAAGGAGAGCGGCGTCGAGGTGCTGGCCTACAACCCCGGCATGATGCGGACCGAACTCTTGACGGAAGTCGCGGTCGTCGAAGGGTACGAGGAGCGACTCGACGTATTGGAAACTATCGTGCGCATGTGGGCCAAGCCGCCCGAGGAGCCCGCTCAACGGGTGGTGGCGCTGGTGAGCGAGGAGGGGCGGACGGGGCGGGTGATCAACGAGGCCAACCTCCTCTCGCTGGCAGGCGGGGCCCTGCGAGAGGGGCTGCGGCGCCTCTTCGGGCGCACCGCTGACGCGCCCGAGGTGGAGGTCCACACCGTGCCCGCTGCCTACGACGCGCAGGTTCGACAATAAAGAGAAAGTCATATACAATATTATCAGAGGGTACCAAGTAGCCAACGAAAGGAGCCAATCAATGAAGGTCGGGATTATCGGAAGTGGATTCGTCGGAGCGACGGCGGCCTACGCCATGGTTCTCCAACGCGTCGCCAGCGACATCGTCCTCGTAGACATCAACCGGAAGCGGGCGGAGGCCGAGGCTGCGGACATCAGCCACGCCGTCCCCTTCGTCCACGCCGTCGACGTAATGGCGGGCGAATACGAGGATCTCGCGGGCAGCAGCGTCGTCATCATCACCGCCGGGGTGAGCCAGAAGCCGGGGGAGACCCGGCTACAACTGCTGGAGCGCAACGCTACCATCTTCCAGCAGGTGGTGCCCAGCATCCTGGATAACGCACCGGACGCCATCCTGCTCGTGACCACCAACCCCGTGGACGTGATGACCCACCTGACGGCCGAGTACGCCGCCGAGTACGGGGTCCCCGCCGGCCGCGTCATCGGTTCGGGCACCACGCTGGACACCGCCCGCTTCCGCGCCCTGTTGGGCGACTACCTGGGTGTCGACCCCCAGCACGTCCACGGCTACGTCATCGGGGAGCACGGCGACTCGGAGGTACTCACCTGGTCCATCGTGGACATCGGCGGTCTGCCCCTGCCCAAGTTCGTCGACTACTGCAACATCCCCTTGACCGAAGAAGCCCGCCAATCCATCGACGACGACGTGCGCAACGCCGCTTACCAGATCATCGAGGGCAAGGGGGCCACCTACTACGGCGTCGGCGCGGCCCTCGCCCGCATTGTGGACGTCATCATCCACGACCACCGGGCCATCCTCACCGTCTCCACCCCCACCGACGACGTGGCAGGTGTGGGGGAGGTCTCCGTCTCCCTGCCCCGTCTGGTGAGTGGGCAGGGGGTACTGGCGACCCTGCCCCTGCACCTGAGCGACGAGGAGAATGAGCAGCTGCACGCCAGCGCGCGCACCATCAAGGAGGTCATCGATGAGGTAGAGGGCAGATGAAGGAGCAACAGATCTCTCTGGGTAAGACGGAGCTGCAGATCCCGCCTCTGGGCCTGGGCACCTGGCAGTGGGGGAGCCGGGTCATGTGGGGCTACGGCAAGGAGTACGCGGCCGAGGATGCGCGGGAGGCCTTCGCGGCGGCCCTCGAGGCGGGCGTCGACTTCTTCGACACCGCCGAGGTCTACGGGATGGGCCGCGCGGAGGAGCTCCTCGGGCGCTTCAGCGACGAGTTCGACGCCCGGGTCACCGTCGCCACTAAGTTCATGCCCTACCCCTGGCGGCTGCGCCGCCCGCAGCTCTTGAACGCGCTGCGCAGCAGTCTGGAGCGGCTGGGGTTGGAGCAGGTGGCGCTCTACCAGATCCACCAGCCCGTCTTCATTCGCTCTCCCGAGACCTGGGCGGAGGCCCTGGCGGACGCCGTGGAGGAGGAGCTGACCCGAACGGTGGGCGTCTCCAACTACAACGTCGAGCAGATGGGCAAGACCTACAATGTCCTCGCCACGCGCGGCGTGCCCCTCGCCTCCAACCAGGTGGAGTACAGCCTCCTGAAGCGGGAGCCCGAGCGCACCGGGCTCCTCAAGACTTGCCGCGATCTGGGCGTCACGCTCATCGCCTACAGCCCCCTGGCGCAGGGCATCCTGACGGGGAAGTACACGCCCCGGAAGCCGCCACCCGGGATACGGGGGCGCATCTACACCTCCGAGCGGCTGAAGGAGATCATGCCCCTCATCGAGCTGCTGCGGGAGATCGGGGAGCAGCACGACGGAAAAGAGCCCGTTCACGTGGCCCTCAACTGGTGCATCTGCAAGGGGACGGTGCCCATCCCCGGCGCGAAGAACGCCCACCACGCCTCCTCCAACGCCGAGGCCCTGGGCTGGCGGCTCACCGATGACGAGGTTGCAGCCCTGGACGAGGCCAGCGATCGAGCGCAGGAATGACCGCCGCCCTCTGGTGGATACGGCGTGATCTGCGCCTGAGGGACAACCAGGCCCTGCACGCCGCGCTGGATCATGCGACGCGCGTTGTGCCCGTCTTCGTGCTCGACCCGGCGCTTCTGGAGTCGCCCTACGCCGGCGAGCGGCGGAAGGCCTTCCTCTTCGAGGGGCTGCGCGCCCTCGACGCGGATCTGCGGGCGCGGGGCAGCCGCCTCGTCCTGCGCCGGGGCCGGCCCGTCGACGCCCTCGAGGCCCTGCTCGACGCGACGGGAGCCGACGCCATCTTCGCCGAGGCCGATGTCTCCCCCTACGCCCAGCGGCGGGACGGCGGGGTCGCCGAGCGGCTGCCCCTCCACCTCTTCACGGGCCTCACCGCCCACCCGCCCGGGGCAGTGCGCAAGCAGAGCGGCGGCCCCTACGTCGTCTACTCCTACTACGCCCGCCGCTGGAAGGCGCTCGCGCCCCCCACGCGCGAGGAGCTCCTCCCCGCACCCGACGCCCTGCCGGCCCCCGAGGTAGAGGGGGTGGAGATCCCCACAGAGCCGGCGCTGCCGGCGTCGGTACCCTTCACCGCCGGCGAGGAGGCGGCCCGCCGGCGCCTGGAGGCCTTCGTCGAGGAGGGGCTGGCGGACTACGCCGACGCGCGGGACCGGGTGGACCGCGAGGGCACCTCGCGCCTCTCGCCCTACCTCCGCTTCGGGATGCTCTCGGCAAGAGAGGCCGTCGCGGCGGCCCGGGAGGCCGGTGCAACGACGTGGCTCGACGAACTCATCTGGCGGGAGTTCTACGCCCAGGTGCTCTACCACCACCCCCGGGCGCGGCGAGAGAGCTTTCGCGAGAAGTACCGGGATCTCGCCTGGTCCGACGACGAGGAGGCCTTCGAGGCGTGGCAGAAGGGGCGCACGGGCTATCCCATCGTCGACGCCGGGATGCGCCAGCTGGAGGCGCGGGGCTGGATGCACAATCGGGCGCGCATGATCGTCGCCTCCTTCCTCACCAAGGATCTGCTCATCGACTGGCGGTGGGGCGAGTGCCACTTCATGCAGCAGCTGGTCGACGGCGACCCGGCGGCGAACAACGGGAACTGGCAGTGGGTGGCGGGCACGGGCACCGACGCCGCGCCCTACTTCCGCATCTTCAACCCCGTCACCCAGGGAAAGAAGTACGATCCCGAGGGTGCGTACGTGAAGCGCTGGGTGCCGGAGCTCGCCGACGTCCCCACGAAGCAGATCCACGAGCCCTGGACCCTCTCCCGGGAGGCGCAGCGGGAGGCGGGCTGCGTCATCGGCGAGGACTACCCTGCGCCCCTGGTCGACCACGACGCGGCGCGGGCGCGGGCGCTGGCGGCCTACAAGCGCGCCGCCGGCCAATAGGGATCAACCTAAGGCTTTTATGAGCGGATTAGTTGACTCTACTGAAGAAAGGCTAGCTAACCGCAGAGAGCGCAAAGAACGCAAAGTTGAGATACAGATTATTAACTCATCGAGGCGTAAACCTTAGAAATATTAAGTTGTCTTTGCGACCTCTGCGTCTTTTGCGGTTCATCCCCCCTTCTTTCAGGGAAGTCATTAGTTGACTCTCCTGAAAGAAGATCTCTTACCACGGAGATCACGGAGATTTTTGAAGTTAAAATTGTACTTTCGGTTTAACTTTCATAAGAAACCTCATGATTTTCTCAGTGTTCTCTGTGTCCTCTGTGGTGAAATAGAGTCCTTTCAGGAGAGCCCTTAGGTTTTTCCTCGTTGGAAGAGGGACGTAAGCACCTTTTCACTACGAGTTTCGGGGTTTGGCGAGGAAATCTGTACAAATTCCCCGAAAAACTCTTGACAAAACCTGAACAACCCTGTATAATATAGATAGTTGTTTAGGTAATCCA
>DAOTVC010000070.1:0-58640 GCA_034437215.1 Anaerolineae bacterium
GCGGAAGAGGATGGCGTTGTTGTCGGTGGGGCTGCCGCCCAGCATGACGATACGGGCGGGGCCGTTGGCGTCCACGTCCCAGTTATCCATGTCCAGGGCGCTCATGACGCCCAGGGCCTGCTGGCGGCCCACCTCGACGTTGTTGAAGGAGACGTAGGCGGCGATGTCGGGGGACTTGATCAGGCGGTCGTAGGCCAGCACGATGACGCCCTCAGCGGCGGCCTTGCTGGCGGCGGTGGCGGCGGCGTCGCCGTCCTCGGCGACGATGATGATGGCCTTCACACCCTGGGAGACCATGTTGTCGATCTGGTCGTTCTGCAGCTTGACGTCGTGGTTGGCCTCCTGGGAGATGACCTCGTAGCCCTTCTCCTCCAGGAGCTGGGTCATGAGGACCTCCTCGTTCTTCCACCGCTCCGTGGCGAAGTCGGAGAAGGAGAGACCGACCGTGATCTTCTCGGTGTTGCCTTCACCCTCGTCGGGCGCTGCCGGGGTGGGTGAGCAGGCGAAGAGGGCGGCGGCGAGCGCCACCAGGAGTAGGATGCTCAGGACTAAGCGGGTACCTCTGACAGACATAGACATCTTCATCTCCTTGCTGTTTTTGAATTTGAACGATGCAACTCGGGACTTCCACTACTCTGCCAATGCCGATCTAATCTAGAACGTCGCTCTGCACCTCCTCTGTTGGCTGGGATCAAATCCGTGACCTGGGGCCTCGTAAGATCTAGCTGTGAACCGTCGTCAGCGCCGGCATGGGCTCGCGCAGGATGTCGTCGAGGACCAGAGCAACCGTGCCCCTCACGCAGGCGTCGGCTCCGTGAGCCGATCGGGCGAGCCGGACGACCCGGCGGGGCTGTGCCAGGGTGTGGCTCCGCACCGTCTGCTCGACTACGGGCATCAGGAAGTCGCCGGCGAGGCTCAGCGCGCCCCCTAACACCACCAACTCGGGGTTGAAGATGTTGATGAGATTGGCAATGCCTACGCCCAACTGCTGCCCCACCTCTTCGAGAGCCTGCAGCGCCACTCGGTCTCCGTCACCGGCGGCCTTCACCACGATGTCTACGGTCACCCGCTCAAGGTCGCCCTCGACCAGCTCGTAGAGCGCGCCCCGGGGCTGCTCGGTGAGGGCCTCTACCACGTGGCCCATGATGGCCCGGGGGCCGGCTACGGTCTCCCAACAACCCCGCTTGCCGCAGCCGCAGGGCTCACCGCCGGGCACCATGGTCATGTGACCGATCTCGCCGGCGTACCCGCCGCTGCCGCGAAAGAGCTTGCTGCCGATGATGATGCCGCCCCCGAGTCCGACACCGGCGCTGAGATAGATGAAGTTGGTCACGTCGCGGGCAACGCCGAAGAAGTACTCGCCGAGAGCCGCGGCGTTGGCTTCGTTCTCCACGAAGACGGGCAAGTTGAAGCGGGTGGACCACAGCCGCTCCAGAGGGACGTCCTGCCAGCCCAGGTTGGGGGCCACCACCAGGGTGCCCTCGCGTACGTCGACCAATCCGGGCACGCCGAGGCCGATGCCCAGCGGCTGCAGACCGCGCTCCTGCCCCAGGGTCAGCGCCTGGGCGACGAGCTCCTCCGCCCGCTTGACGATGACCTCCTGGCCTTCCGCCGAGTCGGAGGGCACGCGCCGGCGCCAGAGCACGTCGGCGACGAAGTCCGTGAGGATGATGGAGATGAAGTCGACGCCGATCTCGACGCCGACGGCGCAGCCGCCCCGGGGATCCAGCTCCAGTGACATGCCCGGTCGGCCCACGCCCGAGCTCTGGTACTCGGTCTCCCGTACCAGGGTCTGGTCGATGAGGTCACTGACGATGCTGGAGATAGTGCTGCGGTTCAGGCCCGTCCGTTCCGCCAGATTGGCGCGCGAGAGGGGGGCGTGCATGCGCAGGCAGTCGAGAACGATGGAGGTGTTCATCTTGCGGATCAACATCTGGTCGCCTGTGACGGGCCGTCTGACCAAGTCTGCCTCCTGGAGCAGGGGTTTGTTTGTTGCGCCAACAAACTATTACCAGTATACAGAGAGGTGCAGAGGCTGTCAAGAGGCAAAAGGAGAAAAGCTAGAGGTTTAGGCAGTCAGCCCGGCCGGCAGCGCTCACAACCGGGCTCAATCCCCCGCTTAGGGTTCGTAAACGCATAACTTCCCGAGGTCCCTGGAGTCAGAGTGAAACGGCTCCTCCTGGCGCGTTTGAGGGCTGCGTGTCCCCAGCACTTCCAGAGGATCACTCAGGTACACGTGCACCCGACGTCGGGAAGTTGTTTTCTTACAGACGGTTAGGCTCTGTAAAGAGACAACTTCCCGATGGCACGACCGCAGTCGTAAGGAGGACACCTCCCTCAACCGTTTGAGGCGCACCAGTTGCAATGAGGTAAGGTCCTTGAATAAGAGACCTCACAAGCGCGCAGGGAGTTATGCTTTTACGAGCGCTTGCGCAACTGGTCGACCATGATCGCGGTGACGATGACCAGCCCCTGTACCGCCTGGAGCCAGTAAGCCGAGACCCCGGTGAGCACCAGACCATTACGCAGCACCTGCATGATCGCGGCGCCGATGAGGGTGCCCAGAATGGTGCCCGATCCGCCGGAGAGACTGGTGCCGCCTACCACGACTGCGGCAATGACGTCCAGCTCGTACCCCTGGGCCGCGGTCGGTGCGGCCACGCCCAAGCGCGCCGTCATCAATATACCCCCGACTGCCGTCAGGAAGCCGCTCAGGATGTAGACCAACATCTTGACCCCGCGGGTGTTGATACCGGAGAGGGCCGTCGCCTCTTCGTTGCCCCCCAGGGCGTAGATACGATAGCCCCAGATCGACCGTTCCAGAAAGACAGCCGTCAGACCCGCAAAGAGCAGCATGAAGAGCAGCGGCATGGGCACTTCCAGCGTGATCATGGGAACGTCGTACTGCCCCAGGAAGCGAAAGGCGTTGGGCAATCCCCGTACGGGCCAGCCGCCGGTCAGTCCGTTGGTCAGGCCGCGGGCCATCAGCAAGGTGCCCAGCGTGGCGATGAAGGGCGGGAGCTTCCCCTTGGTGATCATCAAACCGTTGAACGCACCGACCAAGCTGCCCGTCAGGAGCCCTCCCAGGATGGCGAGGGGGACGTTGACGCCGCGTACCAGCAGCATCGCGCTGGCCAATCCCGACAGCGCCATCACCGAGCCGACCGAGAGATCGATGCCGCCGGTGACGATCACCATGGTCTGGCCGAAGGCGCTGATGGCGATCCAGGAGAAGGCGCGCAAAATGTTGAAGAGGTTGGTGCTGGTCAGGAAGGTGTTGGTGTAGAGGGAGAGGAAGACCATCATCACGAGCAGGATCATAAAGACGCCGAACTCCTGACGGGCGATGATGTCCTGCCAGAGCTGCTCTCCCAGGGACGAGATCGGGTTCTCGTCGTTATCTCTCTTGTTCATGGATTCCCCTCCCCTTGCACGGCTGTAGCCGGAGCGTTCTGCAAATCTGCGTTGGGTTCCTCTCCACTGGCATAGGCCATGATGACCTCCTGGGTCGCCTCCTCCTGCTCCAGCAGGGCCACGGCCTCGCCCTCGCTCATCACCAGGATGCGATCGCTCATCCCGAGGATCTCGGGCAGCTCCGAGGAGATCATGATAATGCCCATGCCCGTCTGGGCCAATTCGCTCATGAGGGCGTGTACCTCGGCCTTCGCGCCCACGTCGATGCCCCGTGTCGGCTCGTCCATGATCAGGACCTTGGGTTCGGAGGCCAACCACTTGGCGAGCACGACCTTCTGTTGGTTGCCGCCCGAGAGGTACTTGGCCTTCTGCTGGAGGTGCGGAGTGCGGATGTTGAGTTTCTCCACGTAGCTGCCGGCGGTCTCCCGCAGAGCGCTGCGCTTGACCAATCCCGCTTGTGTGTACTCGTGTAGCGTGGGCAGAACGATGTTCCTCAGGACCGAGAGGTCGAGGACCAGGCCCTGGCTCCCCCGATCCTCGGGCACGAGGCTGATGCCCGCACGCACGGCGTCGACGGGCGAGCGGGTCTCGATCCGCTCACCCTCGAGGTAGATCTCCCCGGCGTCCTTTTGATCGACGCCGAAGATGAGGCGGGCCATATCGGTGCGTCCGGCCCCCACCAATCCTGCCACCCCCAGAATCTCGCCGCGCCGCAGGGTGAAGCTGACCCCGTCGACGACCCCCTGACGCGTCAGATCCTTGACCTCCAGCAGGGGGGGGCCGATCTCCGCTTCCTCCTTGGAGAACATGTCCATCAGCTCTCGTCCCACCATCAAGTGGATGATCTTGTCGGGGGAGGCCTCCTCGATGGGCAGGCTGCCGACCCGCTCACCGTCGCGCAGCACGATGATCCGATCCGCGATCTCCATTACCTCCTCCAGCCGGTGCGTGATGAAGATCACCGCGATGGCCTGCTCTTTGAGCGTCTCGATAATCCGGAAGAGGGCCTGTGTCTCGTCCTCTCCCAGGGCCGACGTGGGCTCATCCATGATAATCACGCGTGACTCGACGGCGAGGGCTTTCGCGATCTCTACCATCTGCTGTTGGGCTACGGATAGCTGGCGGATCTGTCGGGCGGGTGGTATGTGCGCACCGACCTTGGTCAGCTGTTCCTGGGCCTCTGCCTGCATCCGTTGGCGATCTACCAGCTTCAGGAAGCGGGCGAAACCGCCGTGCAGGGGTTCGCGGCCCAGAAAGATATTCGCGGCGGCACTCTGGTTGGGAATGAGGTTGAACTCCTGATAGATGATGGCGATGCCCAGCTCCTGAGCATGATGCGGATTTCTGATCTCAACCTTGTCGCCTCCCAGGAAGATGCGCCCCTCGTCCTTGCTGTAGGCGCCGGAGAGGATCTTCATCAGCGTGGACTTGCCGGCTCCGTTCTCACCCACGAGGGCGACCACCTCCCCTCTCCGCACCTCGAAATCGACGGCCTTCAGGGCCTGGACGCCCGGGAAGGACTTGGAGATATTCTCCATCCTCAAGAGGAACGGCTGTTCGTTCAAGCTCTTCTCCTTTCTCCGACCCGAGGTGGTCTGTTTCTGTGTACCGGCGAGGGGAACCTGCCCCCTCGCCGGTACGAACCACCGATAAATCTACTCCAGGCAGACGTAAGGATCGGGCAACTCCTGTGTGAAGTCGCTCTCTGCCCACATCTCTTCCATGGTGTCGACGTTGCAGCGGGTGACGATGTCCATGCCGGAGTTGGTGAAGTCGTCGAATTCGGCGTCGTTGACGGTCTTGTCGTAGAGCATCTGGATGGTGTCGTAGCCCCAGCCCCAGTACTTCTGGCCGACCAGGCCGTTGACGTATCCGTCCTGCAGGTACTCCAGCTCCACAGGCAGCGTATCAAAGGCGACGTTGACCATCCCCTCCTGGGAAGCCTCCTCCCAGAGGGGCATGGAGCCGCGCTCGGCGAAGAGGGGCCAGACCCCGACCAAGAACCAGCCGTCGAGGTCGGGGTGGGCTTGCATGGTCTCCTCGACCACCTGAATGCCCAGGTTGATGTCGTCGTTGCAGTAGACGGTGGTGACGATCTCGATGTCGGGGTAGTCGGCGACGTAGTCCTCGAAGCCGCGGATGCGCTCCTCGAGGTTGAAGGCCCCCGGGACGCCCGTGAGCAGGGCGACCCGTCCCTCCTCGCCCATGAAGGTGACCAGGAGCTCGCCGGCGGCCCGTCCGCCCTCGTAGTTATCCACACCCAGGTAGGTGAAGCGTTGGCTGTCGGGAGAGTCGGAATCCCAGGTCATCACGGGGATCCCGGCCTCGACGGCCTTGTTGATGGGGTCCTCGCAGGCGGTGGGGTCGTTGCAGGAGATGCCGATACCGTCGACCCCCCGGGCGATGACATCTTCCACGACGCGGGACTGCTCGGCGGCGTCGGATTGGACGGGGGCGACGTAGACGACCTCGACGTTGGTGCCGGTCTGTTCACTGAGCTCCTGCGCCTTCAGGAAGGCGCCGTCCCGGCCCACCTCGAAGACGGGGTTGTTGAGGGCCTTGGGGATCCAGGCGAAGGTCAGGCTTTCGGGGCCGTCGGTGACGGCTTCTTCGCCGTCATCCTCCTCTTCGACCTCTTCCTCGGGCTCCATGACCTCGGTGGGCTCCTCTACCTCTGGTTCCTGCGTGGCCGTCGGCCCGCCGTCCCCGCACGCGGTGAGCATCAGACTGGCGATCAGCAGCAGCGAGAGCCAGACGATCAGCTTGCGTTTCATCAGATACCTCCTTGCTGTTGTTGCTCAAACGATCGGTTACGCAATCTACGAACCTCAATAGACAACTTTCCTCGTTTGCCCTCACCTCCTTTCTGCTGATATGAGGACGGTGAATGGAAGGGCTCTGTCTGAACAAGTGGGGAGATGCGCATTCACATGATGTACTTAGTTCCCCCCTGTTTCTTTCGGTTCGGCGTGGTGGCTGAACGATCAGGCACTGGCTCTGTTGACGAAGATGCTTGCGGTGATGGGAACGGTGTTGTGGTCCAAGCTGCTCCATAGGTAACAGAGATCGGCGAGAGCAACAAGGATGTGATGGCCCGACCTCTACGTTTCATGTGCTACCTGTGTGCCTCCAAGTTGGAGGTTTGTTGGCTCAACCAACAAACTGTAATCAGTATATAAAGGGGTTAGGATGCTGTCAAGTGAGATCCGCTCCGCCGCTCCGTGACCCCTATTCTCCCATAAGGTGGGTGAGTATGAGCCAGTCCAGCTCCTCGTAGTCCCGCGCCTCAACCAGCGCCTCGACCTCAGCAGCGTCGAGGGAGCGGGAGAGTTCCACGAGGCGCAGGAAGAGCTGCAGGCTGTTGCGCAGATGCTTGGTCGCCAGCGCGGCGGGTTGGGTGCGGAGGGCCTTCACGTCGAGACCTACCATCCCCTTCTCCCAGAAGCGGTTTTGATCCAGCACACGCACCTGATCGAAGGCCCGCCGCAGGTTGACGCTCCCGAAGGCGCGGTCCTCGTCGAACTTGGGCCCGTTCTGGTCGTTGAGGTGCACGCTCCAGAGTTTGTCGAAGGCCAGGGCAAAGCCGAGGTCGTCGGCGGGGCTGAGGTTGGCGAGGATCACGTGGGCCGTCTCCATGAGCACCCCCACTCTCTCGGGCGCCTCCGTCTGCATGCCCAGCGCGAGGGCGTGCCCGATGGTGGGGACGTAGGCCACGTCCATCGGCTCGTTGGGCTTGGGCTCGATGGCGATGCGGATCTCGGCGTTGTAGGTCAGCAGGGCGTTCAGGGCCTCGAGAAGTTGCTCGGTGGCCCGCACCGGGTCCTTCGCCTCCCGCATGTAGGTCCCCTCGCGCGCCAGCCAGAGGACCAGGAGATCGGTCCCCAGCTCTCGAGCGATGTCGATGGCCCGCTTGGAGCGCTCCAGCGCGTAGGCGCGGGCCTCGGGGCTGTTGGAGGTGTAGGCGCCGTCGACGGTGAGGGGATGCTCCCAGAGGCGCGGCGCGACGAACTCGGCGACCAGCCCCTGATCCTCCAGCGTGCGACGCAACTGCCGTGCCTTCTCCCGGATCTGGGAGGGGGAGAGCTCGTCGAGGTCGGGGACGGCGTCGTCGTCGTGGAATTGCACGGCGTCGAAGCCCAGCTCCTTGTAGAGCGGGAGCTTCTCCTCGAAGGTGAGGGTCGGGCGCACGGGCGGACCGAAGGGGTCGGCACCCTCTTGAAGGTTCCAGGGACCAAACGAGAAACGATAACCGTACTTCTCCATCGGACCTCCTTTAAAACGAAAGTGAACAGTGAGTGGATAAGAGGTGAGCAGATCCCGTTAGGAAGACGAGCCTGTGCCGGCAAGGGATTAGGAACCAGGGATCAGGGACCTACTGACGGCTCTTCTGTTGGATGACACCATCCTGAGCATAGCTAGAATTTACTCTTCCTTCAGCGCTTGGTCGGCGCGCTCTCCATGAAGTCTAAGGTCTCCGCGAAGGAGCGGATGCCTCCGGCGGCCCCCGTGCCCGTCACGCAGAGGGCGCCGACGGCGTTGGCAAAGCGCGTCGTCTTCTCCAGCGACCAGCCCTTCCAGACTCCGGTGATGAAACCGGCAGCGAAGGCGTCTCCGGCACCGGTAGCGTCGATCACGTCTACCTCGTAGGTGGGCACGCGCAGCAGTGCCCCGTCGGTGACGACGAGAGCGCCCTCCTCGCCCATCTTGAGCCCCACCGTGCCCACACCCGCATCGAGGAGCGCGCGGGCAGCGGCCTCGGGCTCCTCCCGGCCCGTCAGCGCGCGGGCCTCCGGCAGGCTGGGGACGAAGTAGTCCACGTGGGAGAGAACGGGGCGCAGCACCGACATCCAGCGTCCCGTGGCGTCCCAGACGGTGTCCAGGAAGGTGACGACGCCCGCCTCCCGCGCCCGGCGCAGGAGCTCGGCGGTGGGCTCCCCATCCAGGGCCGGGAGCACCAGTGCGCCCGCTACGTGCAGGATGGCCGCCCGGCGCACGAGGTCGAAGTCCACGTCATCGAGGGAGAGGTGGGCATTGGCTCCGATGTAGTGCAGGAAGCGGCGTTCACCGTCCTCGTCCACCATGACCATCGTCGCCGAGGTGCCCGTCTCGGGGTCGCGTATGACGCTTCCAACCCCGACGCCCCGCTTCTCGAGAGCGTCGAGCAGAAAGTCGCCGAGGGCGTCCTCTCCCACCCGCCCGATGATCTCCACGGGCAGGTCGAAGTGGGCGAGGGTGCTCGCCGTGTTGACGGCGCACCCGCCGGTGTGGAGGCTGATCTCGTCGAGGAGCACGAGACGACCGGCGGCGGGGAAGGCCTGCAGGGGCCGCCCGACGAGGTCGGCGACCATGATACCGAGAGAGAGGATGGGACGATTCTGGGTCACGCTTCCTCCTGACCTAGGTCGACTGTGCGTCACAAGACGTTAAACTCTATTTACTATGGGTGTGTTTCAATCCAGTTGTGAGCTATCTGTAGCTGAAAGGTAAAGCGTGAAACGTGAGGGCCTCACGGTTTACGTTTCACGTTTCACGCCTCGGTTTAACTCAAGTGAAACACACCCATTTACTATGATACTAGGGTCGTGCGAAAGGACAACCTCTCCCGACCCGGTCACTCCTCGATGACCGCTTCGCGCCGAATCTCGTTGGCCAACGTGTGAATCTCCCCGCGCAGGCGCTCCAGCTCACGGTTGACGGGGTCGATCTCCCTTTCCGGAACGCGGTGCCCATTCCAGGGGTGGATGACGAGATCGTTGAAGCTCCCCATGCCGCCGTAGAGCGACAGCAGGTGGGTGATGCCCGTGAAGTCACCCTCCTGAAGGCGGGCGCGGTCCAGTCGCAGCAGGGCCGACCAGCTCTGCTCGCCGTGTGCCTCGAGAAGTTCGACGGTCTCCCCGAGAAGCCGGTGCAGCTCTGCCGTCTTGGGTCCCATCTACCTCTCCTCCAGCTCCTGGAAGAGGTACCAGCTCCCCTTGCGATCATCGACCCCTCCCGGCGCCCGGTCGTAGTAGAGGTCGAAGATCTGTCCCGTGTCGCTGCGGACGCGGAAGTGGTACTTGCCCACGCCCCACGAGCCGCGGCGGGAGGCCGCCCGGGCGTGGCTATCCCGCATATTGTGGGCCATCTTGCCCCGGCGTCCGTAGTCCCGCCACTCGTTGAGCAGGGCCTCGATCTCGTAGACCCGCTCCTCCCAGGTGAAGCGCGCCGGGCAGGTGGGGCGCTTCTCGTAGAGAGGCGGGGTGTCGAACTCCACCTCGATGGGAGCGGCGATGAAGTGCAGGGGTACGTAGGGCATCAGAGATTCCTTTTCAATCGGAGATCCGCTCTTCCAGGATCTGCAGGGCGGCGAGGAAGATCTCCTCCGCCCGCTCGCTGGCCTCCGGGCGGTCGGCCGCCTCCATGACCAGGAGGATGAGGATGTCGTTCTCCGCCAGCGCGCTCCAGTAGACGCGGGTGCCCTGTCCGCTGGGTGAGGTGGCGGTGTAGACGTCCTGGTCGCTCACGTCCTGTTCGATGGGCGTCGCGTTGGGCAGGCTCTTCAGATTCTCGACGATGACCTCTTGGGCCTGCGCTGCTCCCTCCGGGGTGCGGTAGCGCACGGCGAAGTTGAGGAGGGGCAGGGGGATGTTGGGGTTCAGGGCGAAGACGTAGTGGGTCCCCTCGATGCCCGCCAGATCGACGTCGGGGAAGTTGGCGAGGGGATGGGCGGGGTCATCGATCTCCAGGGGCTCCGTGGTCCGGATCTCGAAGCCGGTGGGCAGGTCCCCCTCCTGCAGGACGAGCGTCTCCAGGGGGGTGTTCGTCGTGTGGGGCTGGGGTGCACAGGCTGTGAAGACCACGAGGACGGAGAGCAGGGTAACGAGCAGCACCGGGTTGTTTCGTCGTGTCATGGATCTCCCTTCTATCCGAAATAGGGATTAGTAACCAGGGAATAGGGATTAGTCTGCCTGTGAGAATCCTTCTGCTGTTTGCCTATCCACTTTCGGAGGATCTGACCAAACAGCTGATCGTCATGGATATCCCCATCCTAACACGGAACGGGCGGAAGAAAAGTGCTCCTTGCTGCCGCTTCTGACAAAGAGCGCGGGAAGCATCTTTCTGCTCCCCGCGCACGACTTCTCAGGAAGGCGATCGTCAGCGCCGACGGCCCTTCAACAGGCGCAGCAGCCGCAGGAAGAGGTTGATGAAGTCGAGGTAGAGGCGCAGCGCGCCGAGGATGCCCCAGCGGGCGACCATCCCCTCGTTACCGCTGCTCAGAGCGGCGGTGATGCCGCGTTTGATGCGGTTCATATCGTAGACGGTGAGGGCCAGGAAGAGCAGGATGCCGGCGTAGGTGAGGATCCAGTCGAGGGTGGAGTTGGCGAAGAAGAGGTTGGCCACCGAAGCGATCACCAACCCGATCAGCCCCATCAGCAGGTACCCGCCCCAACTGCTCAGGTCGGCCTTGGTCGTGTAACCGATGAGGGCCATCACCCCGAAGAGGCCCGCCGTGGTGGCGAAGGCCAGCGCGATGCTGCTGGTGGCGTAGACCAGGAAGATGACCGACATCGTCACGCCGTTCAAAAGGGCATAGGCCAGGAACCAGGCGCGCGCGGCGCCGATGGAGAGCTTGGAGATCCGCGCGGAGAGGAAGACGACCAGGACGATCTCCGCGATCATGAGACCGAAGAAGAGGTAGGTGTTCTGGAGCAGGAAGACGAGGATGAAACTGAGCGGGGTGTAGACCAGGGCCGCGGCCGTGACGGCGGTCACCAAGAGCCCCAGGCACATCCAGAGGAAGACGTGGCGCATCACGGCGACGAAGGTCCGGCTGATCTCTACTTCCGAAACAGGTACAAGCGATTCCCGAATCACGTAGGACATCATAACCTCCTCGAAATTTTGGGTTCAGGAAGCGTCTATCTCTACTATACCGAAGAAGCCGTGAGAGTCAACAAAAAAAGAACTGATCTCACAAGGATGTCTCCCCCTCTTTGCGGACAATGGCGCGACCGACGAAGGCGAAGGCCACGAGGAGAAGGGCCGTCAACCAGCCGCCCAGGCTGAAGGGAGTGTTGGGCAGGTAGAGGGCGATAGCGAGGCCTCCACCGACGAGGGCGGCTGCCAAAATGCCGAACTGCCACATCCCGTAGAGGAAGATGAAGGGCAGATAGTGGGTCCCCAGGGCGATCATGAAGGCGGGATAGAACCACTCGAGGCGGTAGAGGGCGGTTCCTCCTACCAGGGGCAGGTTGAGGGGCAGGGTAAAGGCGACGAACATCCCCAGCTGCCGAAGGCTGTTCTCCGGGCTCAGCGTGGCCCGCTGTCCCATGAGCGCCAGCGCGAGCTGGGTCAGCGGGAAGATGAAGAAGCCTCCGGCGAGCAGGAAGATGATGCCGTACCGCGGAGTTATCCACGTGGCCATAGCGGCGGAGACGAGCCAGAGAAGACCCGAGACGAGCTGGCCCGCAAAGCCACCCAGGTAGACAGTGCGCATTTCACGTTGTGCTGTATTGATGTCCATGATGTCTCCTCTTAGGGTTTGTAAAAGTATAACTTCCCGATGTCTCTGGAGTTATGATGAGAGAACTCCTCCTGATGCGTTTGAGGGCTGTGCGTCTCCAGCCCTTCCAGCAGTTCACTGCGTGCCCCGAGCACCCGCCGTCGGGAAGTTATTTTCTTACAGACACTTACAGTGCTTAGAATTTGTGAAGTCTTGTTTTAAAGTCGGCAGCGTCACGGGAGGTCAGCGCCGCATCGACCAGGGGCGCGCTCGTGCCACCGGCGCGCACCATCCGGGCGTGGGCCCTCGCCACCCCGTTCAATAGCTGCCGGTCGATCCGTCGCCCGCCTCTTTCTACGATCCACCCTCGCAGGCGCAGCAGCCCCTGCTCTGTACCCACCACCCTGACGCTCAGCCCACGCGGTTGCCACCAGAGGTTGAAGCGGGAGAAGCTGCTCCCTCCGCCGGCGCGCACTGTCTCCGTCAGGTGGCGCAGCCAGAGCTCTGCCAGCCCCTTCACGAGCCCCCGGCCCTGCAACTCCATCCGGCGCGGGCTCTCGCGATCGAAGGTGTCCTGGTGCCAGATCTGCCACTCGGCGTTGTCCTCGCTGCTCTCCATCCCTTCCACTCCCTTGAGTTGCTTCGATTATAGAGCGAGCGCCTGAAAGGGCAACGGCTCGCTTTAGGGTTGTGCGCCGGACTCCCAAATGGCTTTTGACTTGCGTGGTCCTCACCCTATACTCTCGGCAGCAGTGACGATAGAGAGGCGTGCTTTCTATATGGAGGTCGATGCATGACGGAGAACGAACTTTTCTACGAGCTTCTGCCCTCATCCTTCGGTTCCCTCGCCCTTCTCTGGGGGGAGGGTGCGGAGGGGCTGCGCGTCCATCGCATCTTTCTCTCGAATCAGCAGGTGAGGGCGAAGGATGAGGTGCGGGCGCGTCACCCGGGCGCTTGTCTGGGAACCCACCCCGCTCTACGCTCTCTGGGCGAGAGGCTTCAGGCCTTTCTGGGCGGAGAGCGCGTCCACTTCGACCTGCAGCGGATGGCGCTCGAGCGCTGCTCCGATTTCCAGAGGCGGGTCATCCTCACCGAGTACTCCATCCCCCGGGGACGGGTCAGCACCTACGGCAGGATCGCCGGGGCGCTGGGAGTGACAGGGGGCGCGCGAGCGGTGGGGAGCGCCCTGGCGCGGAATCCCTTTCCCCTCGTCATTCCCTGTCACCGGGCCGTGCGCTCCGACGGCTCGGTGGGCGGGTACCAGGGTGGGGCATCCATGAAGCGGGCGCTCCTGGAGCTGGAGGGGGTGGAGGTGTCGCCTGCAGGGCGGGTGCTCGTCGACCACTTCTACGAGCCCACACCTCCCACCCGGGAAGTATGGTAGACTTGGAAGCATGAAGCAAGATCTCTACGCGCTCGATCTGTTCGAGGTGGAGGCGCTGCTCGTGGGCTGGGGCTTTCCCCGCGAGCTGGCCCGTCCCCTCTGGCGGGCCCTCTACCAGCGGGCTGCCGCCGATCTCGCGGCCCTGCCCGACCTCCCGCCGGCGCTGGTCGCGCGCCTGGTCACCGAGACAGAGCTGACCCTGCCCCGCCGGCTCGCCTCCCAGGGGAGCGCCGACGGGGAGACCGTCAAGGAGCTCCTGGAATTCGAGGACGGCGCGCGGGTCGAGGTGGTGCTGCTCAAGTACGGGCACCGGTGGAGCAGTTGCATCTCCACCCAGGTGGGCTGCGCCTGCGGCTGTGCCTTCTGCGCCACGGGGCAGCAGGGCTTCCTTCGCCAACTGACGACGGCCGAGATCCTGGCGCAGGTGCTCCACGCGCGGCGGGAGCTGCTGGCCCGGGGGGAGGAGCTGACGAACGTCGTGCTCATGGGGATGGGCGAGCCCCTCCTCAACGCGGAGCAGGTCTTCCCCGCGGTGCGCCGCCTCGTCACCCGGCGCGCCGTGGGCCTCTCACCCCGCCGGGTGACGCTGAGCACGGTGGGTATCGTCCCGGGGATCGATGCCTTCCGGGAGGCGGCGCTGCCTGTCAACCTCGCCGTCTCCCTCCACGCCGCCAGCGACCCTCTGCGCGACCGGCTGGTGCCGGTGAATCGCCGCTATCCCCTGGCGGAGCTCCTGGGCGCGCTACGGCGCTACACCGGGGAAACGGGACGGCGGGTGATGTTCGAGTGGGCCTTGATCGGCGGGGTGAACGACACCCCGGAGCAGGCGGCGGCGCTGGTCGAGCTGCTGGAAGGGCTGCCGGCGCACGTCAACCTCATCCACCTCAACCCCACGCCGGCCTTCGAGGCGCCTTCTTCCTCGGAGGTGGCGCTGGAGGCCTTCACCGCCGTGCTGGACGGGGCGGTGATTCCGCACACCGTGCGGCAGCGCCGGGGGTCGAAGATCGCCGCCGGGTGCGGGCAGCTGCGGTCGCGGGATTAGCCGTCCTCCTCCTCTGAGGCGACCGGCAGGGTGAAGACGAAGCGACTGCCGACGTCCTCCGGCCCGCTCTCCACCCAGATGCGCCCGCCGTGGGCCTCGACCGCCAGCTTGCAGAAGGTCAGGCCGAGCCCGAACCCCCGCCGTGTCGTCTCCATACCGCGGTCGAAGCGCTCGAAGATGCTCTCCCGTCTCTCGGGCGGGATGCCCGGACCGCTGTCCGTCACGCTGATCTCCACCTCGTCCCCCTTTTGCCGCGCGCTCACGAGAAGGGTGCCTCCCGCGGGGGTGTAGTCGACGGCGTTGTCCAGAAGATTGGAGAGCACCCGATCGATCACGTCGAGATCCACCCGCACCGCAGGGAGCTGTTTGGGGATCTCCCTATCGAGGTGAATCAGCTCCGTCTTGGGACCGATCCACTGCCGCCGGAGTACCTTTTGGAGCAGCGGCTCCGGCTGCACCCACTGCCGGTGGAGGGTGAGCCCCTCCTCTTCCATGCGGGCGAGCTCCAGGACGTTCTCCACCATCCTCTGTAGCCGCTCGCAGGAGGTGAGGGCGATGTCAAAGAGGTCTTGGTTCTCCTCGAGTATCTCCTCGGGCAGCACAATCTGCAACATCGTCACGGCGGTGTAGACGACGCCCAGAGGGTTGCGCATGTCGTGAATGAGGAAGTCGATATTCTTGGCGCGCAGCTGCTGGGCTCTCAACAGCCCCTCCCGTTGCGAGGCCAGGGTGGAGAGCTGCGCGTCCATCTGGCGCTGCGTCGTCGTCTGCTCTTCGACCACCTCGTCGGAGGCCCGCAGCCGGCGGCTCAACGAGGCCAGCAGGTTGACGCCGAAGTCGGAGGTGCTCGTCAGCAGATTTTGGAAGTCCCGACCCCGCAGGGCCAGAAGTTGGGTGGGTTCCAGCGCCACGACGGAGGCCGAGCGGGGAGCATGCTCCAGGAGGGCCATCTCGCCCAGGACCTCGCCCGCCCCCCGGTGGGCCAGCACCGTGGGGTCGTCGAAATCGCCCTTTACCACGGCGACCCTGCCCGACCAGATGATGTAGACGCTGTTTCCCGGCTCACCCTCTTTGAAGATCACCTCGCCTGTCTGGCACTCCCGCCGCGTGAGCAGCTCGTTCAACCGACCACGCTCCACGGAGGCGAGCAGCTGGAGGGTAGAGCGGTTAGAGGAGAGGGTGAAGGGCGTGTGAGCATCCTTGAGCCGTAAAGCCGTGACGGTTTCGCTCTCTACAATCTGGTGTGCCATGCGTTCCTCCCCTCTGCTCTGGTGCGTTCTGTGCCAGGTTCCACGCTCACCATATGGTGTGTTTCACTTGAGCTAAACTGAGGTGTGAAACGTGAGACCCTCACGTTTCACGCTTTACGTTTCAGCCACGAATCGCTTACAACTGGATTGAAACACATCCTTACCATACCCCGGGCAGAAGGCGGTACCGTACCTCCTCTGCATACTCCTCGTACCCCGGCAGCTCCCGGCGCAGGGTGCGATCCTCGAGGGCGGTGCGCACCACCATGCCCGCGCTGCCCAGCAGGGCCGGGATGGCGGCCCACCAGGAGTCCAACAGGGGCGGTGTGGCGATACCCATGAGGAGGAAGGCCAGGTAGGCAGGATGGCGCACCAGGCGGTAGGCGCCCTGGGTGACGACGTTGTGCCCGCGCTCCTCTTGGATGCGCACAGTGACGGCGAAGAAGCGGTTGGAGGCCATCGCCCAGACGACGAGGGCGTTCGCCAGCGCCAGGAGGAGCGCCGCCAGGAGTTGCAGGGGAAGCACGACGTCCGTCCAGCCGAAGCGCTCGTCCAATCCCGCCACCACGAAGGTCACCGGCTGGACCAAGAGCAGGGAGACGCCCCCCAACAGTCTGTCCCAGCCCTTCGTGCCCTCGCGCACCTCCGCCCGCTCGGCGACCAGCTCCCGGTCCATGACGAGGGCGTTGGCGACGATGAGGGCGAGGTAGAGGTCCAGGTAGACCCAGCCCCAGAGCCACCCCAGTCTGCCCGCCGCGAGGAAGAGCGCGGCACCGTAGATCAACACCATCGCGAGGACCTGGAAGACGCGCTTGCGTACTGCCTGCTGCAGCTCCGCCTGGTTCTGGACCTCTACCCCGGTCTTGGTGGTCACATCACATCTCCTGCTTTCCCGTGTAGATGCCATAGCCCCAGCGCTTGAAGAGCCGCCGGGACTCCGTGGTGGCTGCGTTGAGAAATTGCCGGTACTCCGGTCGGGCGAGGAAGAGGTAGAGGCTCTTGGCCCAGCTCCTCAGAACGTGCCGCAACCCGAGGCGCCGGACACGGTTGACGAACTCCCGACCCAGCGCGATCCTGTGCACCTCCCCTTCGACCTGCTCCAGCCCGACCTCCTCCAGCAGCGCCATCCACCCCTCGCGGGTGTGGACCTCCGTCTGCTCGCCGTAGGCCCGGGCGATGTAGCTCCGCAGCCGCGGCGCCGAGGACGCGCGTGCCTGCCTCGACGCCCGTGTGCTCCGCCAGCCTGCGCGTCGCAGCGCTCCCGCCCAGATGGGTGGTGAGATCCAGCTCCGCCAGGAGATTGAAGTAGGTCTCCTGCTCCTGGATCGTCACTGCGCGCTACTCCTGGGGACGGATGACGAAGACGCCGCCGCAGCAGGAGAGCTGGCTGTACTCCACCTCCAGCCCCACCGAGAGGAGAGCGACGCGTGCCTGACCGGCGACCCAGTAGTGTTCCTCCCCGTCCCAGAGGTCCTTCCAGCGTTGGTGGGCTGCTTCGTGTGCCTCGGTGGTGGGAAAGGTGATGTCCCCCACGACCACGTAGCCGCCCGGGGCGAGGTGGTTGGCGACCAGCCGTCCCAGCACGTTTACCTTCGTCGGCAGGTCGAACTCGTGGAGCACGTAGGCGGAGACGATCCGGTCGAAGGGGTGGGGAAAGGCGTTGAGAAGTTCGTCACGGAGGTCGGCCTCGACGAAGTGAGCCTGCGGGTACTTCTCCGCGGCCTTCTCCAACATCCTCTTGGAGGAGTCGATGCCCCAGACCTCGCAGCCCCGGTCGAGGAAGACCGCCGCCAGGTTGCCCGTCCCCGTGCCGACGTCGAGCACCCGCATCCCCGGCTCCGGCGCCGCTCGTCGCAGGATCTCCTGCAGCACCTCCTCGTAGCCGGCGAAGGGAAAGGTGTCCGTGCCCTGCACCGCTGCGTCGTACCCCTCGGCCCAGTTTTCGAAGAGCTCTTTCCGTTTCCCGTTCATCATCCACCTCCTCCTTCCAGTTCCGAGCCGCACCAGGTGAGCGGCTCTCGTGTTCCCCCTGCCCCCAGTATAGCTGCGCGACGGGCGTTGTCAATTCTCCTGGTAAGGCCATTGCATTTGGGTGTGTTTCAATCCAGTTGTGAGCTATCCATGGCTGAAACGTAAAGCGTGAAACGTGAAGCCCTCACGTTTCACGTTTCACACCTCGGTTTAACTCAAGTGAAACACACCCATTGCATTTGACCTCTGGTCGCATAAATACGGCCTAGAGGCCGGGGATGAAGGAGGATTAACGTGTTGGATTTGGTGGAGGGGTCGTTATCGAGATCAGCCCTGAGCTTCGACCTCGGCGACGGCCTGCTTCCAGTAGCTCTCGTCTGCCAGGGGCAGCAGGCGACGAATGGCGAACTCCACCTGCTCCATGCAGGCCACCTTCCAGCTGCCGTTCTCGACGAAGGCCCGGTGATCCTCCTCGGTGTGGATCTCCCTGCCGATGAGGTCGCGGCAGCAGGTAGCGCCGTACTCGACCTCGAACTCGTCGATGAAGCGGTCGACAAGGCGGCGGGCGATGCGCTTGGCGTTCCGATGCCCGACGATGCGACGCTCCGCCAGCCGTCCCACGGCCATCGCTGCGCCCAGAAGCACGCCGCAGGGGCCGCCCCGCCAGGCCAGCCCCCCGTTGAGGGCCATGGCTGCCGAAGAGTCGGTGGGGTCGGGGAGGTCGTAGGCCTCCTGGAGGACGATGAGCACGGTCTCCGCGCAGCCGCGCGCGTAATCGGGCATGAGGAAGTAGTCACGGGCCTTCTTGATGGCTTCCAACTCATTCACGTTAATCTTCTCTCCTTAAAATGTGGTTAGCTTGGGCAAGGCGCCGACCACGCGCAGGTGGCCGGCGCCTCGAAGATGAAGGTGCCAGTGGGTGGTCTAGCTGAGGACCTTTTCCACCAGCATAAGATGACTGCCCTGAAAAAACTTCTTCCAACACGGAGAACACCGAGAAAACCAAGGAGATAGTGAAATATCTTCATAAAAGGCGCTCTTGTGCCTGATTTTATGAAGTCCAATTTAAAAAATCTCCGTGCCCTCTGTGGTAAAAAGGCTTTTTTCAGCAGAGTCATAAGATGGGAGGGGCCTTGGATGAGGACCTCTCCATGGTTTAGAGAAGTCGTGGGAGCTTCTCACGGAAATCCCGACCTAGAACTTTCGCGTCCACTCTTTGGGCCAGCGCTCGACCACCACTTTCGTCTGGGTGTAGAACTCGACACCGTGATGCGCCTGAGCGTGCAGATCCCCAAAGAAACTCGCCTCCCACCCGCTGAAGGGGAAGAAGGCCATGGGTGCGGCAACCCCGATGTTGATGCCGATGTTACCGGCGTTCACCTCGTAGCGGAACCGGCGTGCCGACGGCCCGCTGTTCGTGAAGATGCAGGCCATGTTGCCGTAGCTGCGTCCGTTGACCAGCGCGATGGCCTCCTCGAGGCTCGCGGCGTGCATGAGGCTCAGCACCGGACCGAAGATCTCCGTCCGGGCGAGCTCCCCCTCCGGAGGGACGCCATCGAGGAGGGTGGGGAAGAGGAAGTAGCCGTTCTCAAAGCCCTCGACGCTCCTGCCGCGACCATCGACGAGCGGGGAAGCGCCCTCGTCGATCCCCTTCGCGATCAGCCCTGCGATGCGCGCCCGGCTCTCTGCCGAGATGACCGGCCCCATCTCCATACCCTCGTCGAGGCCGTAGCCCACCCTGCGCATTCGGGCAGCCTCACCGAGGCGCTCCCGCAGCTCGTCGCGGGCCTCGCCCACACTGATGACAACGGAGGTCGCCAGGCAGCGCTGTCCCGCGCAGCCGAAGGCCGAGTCGGCGAGAATGCGGGTGGTGGTCTCCATGTCGGCGTCGGGCATGACGACGATGGGGTTCTTGGCCCCCCCCTGGCACTGGGCCCGCTTCCCCTGCTCGGCGGCACGGCGGTAGACGTAGCGCGCCACACCCGTCGAGCCGACGAAGCTGACGGCCCGCACGACGGGATGGTCCAGCAGCGCGTCCACCGTCTCCTTGCCCCCGTGCAGCAGCTGCACCACCCCGGGCGGAAAGCCCGCCTGGTCCAGCAGGCGGAAGAGCCCGTCTGCCGTCTGGGGCACCCTCTCGCTCGGCTTGAGGATGAAGGTGTTGCCCGTGGCGACGGCGTAGGGCAGGAACCAGAGGGGGATCATGCCGGGGAAGTTGAAGGGGGTGATGGCGGCGACCACGCCCAGGGGCTGGCGGATCATGTGCTCGTCGATGCCCGGGGCGATGTCCTCGTTGTTGGTCCCCTGCATCAGGAGCGGGGCGCCGCAGGCCACCTCGACGTTCTCGATGCCCCGCCGCAGCTCCCCTACGCTCTCGCCGAAGGTCTTGCCGCACTCCTCGGTGATGGTGCGCGCCAGCCCCTCGACGTTCTCCTCCAGCAGCGCCTTGAGGCGGAAGAGATACTGGATGCGCTCCGTGACCGGGGTGCGACGCCACGCCTCCGCGGCCTCCGCGGCGACCGACGCCGCCTCGTCCACCTCCTCCCCCGGTGAGAGGGGGACCTCCGCCAGGGTCTCTGCCGTCGCGGGGTTCACCACGTCCAGCGTCTCCGTGGCCTGCGAGCGCCGCCATTCGCCGGCAACGTAGTTCGACAAGCGTTTCTTGTTGGGCATACTTTACCTCCTTACTTGTTCGCAAGCGTGCTGCTCCGTCTACGAGAAAGGATCAAAGGTTATTTGAACACTCTCTAGCAAAGCAACACGAGGCATAGAATAGAGGGGCAGGTTTAGGTCCAAGAAGGACGCTGCACCTGCCCTTAAAGATTATGGCTCTCCAGGATTTCGCAGGGTACAACAGGGCCATGTGCCACGTGTTGCCTGCCACAACGCAGGCAAGGTCTGGTACGCCCCCCCGCAGCAGCCATTGGGGCTAGTTTTAGAGCTGCTCACCCCACCACCCGGCGAAACCCAAAAGACCCAAGATTATCCCATCACGACGACCAGACGCGCTACTTCGCCTCCGGCCCGTACTCGACGCTCTTTGACCAGTCCATCCGTTCGCGCCAGTCGGGGTAGGAGTAGCGTCCGATGTCCATGTCGTTGGGGTGCACGTATCGGGCGCCAGGGTAGAGGATGACGGTCTTGATCTCCGGATGGCGGTCCTCCTCGCTCTTGCGCCGTACGATCTCCTCCAGATAGGAGGGATCTTCGTAGCAGTTGGCCCAGTTGTCGTGGTGATCGGGAATCACGACCTTGGCGTTGAGCGCTTCGGCAATGCGCCACACGTCCCAGGGTGACATCTTGTCGGTATAGCCGGGAGCGTTGTTCCCCATATTCATGCAGACGACATCGATCTCATACTTTTCGCCTACCATGCGATAGCCGTTGTGGTAGAGAGTATCACCCAGAAAGGCGAGATTCCCACCACCGGTATTGAAGATGAAGCTGGTCGCCACTTCGTCGAAGGAAGCCGGTGTGTCGAATCCGGTCTTGGTAGCGATGACGTCAAAGTTAGGCGCGAAATCGATCTTCATATCCGCAATTGTGACGCTCTCACCCACCCGGGCTATGATCATGCGCTCCTCTGGGACGCCCATGTCGCGCATCATACGCCGTGCCGATTCCGGTGGCGCGATGAACTTGCAATTGGTGGTCTTGAGCGCCGCGCTGATGGTGTAGAAGTCCATGTGATCCTGGTGGTGATGGGTCACGCAGACGGCGTCCAGACGCTCGAACTTCCAGGGATCGATGACGTGGGGGTTCAAGCGCATCCACCAGAGTTTATCCGCTCCGCTGGTGCGGCAGACACCGCAGTAGGATTCGTCGGTGAAGATGCTGGGTCCGGCGTAGAGATCGACGGTGAAGACCGCACCTCCCTGGGACTTCAGGGCGAAGGAGGGGCCCCCGAAGTACCACATGACGCCGGTATTGGGCTGTACTTCGTAGTTGGCGATCTCGTGGTTGAGGAAGGTGCCCCACTCGGGAAAGACCTCCTGCAACCAGATCTCGCGCGTCATCTCGCGTGGCTTGCCGATGGTACTGCCATCCATCACGCCTCTCTCGTCATACTTTACAACACGTTCTTCGCTCACAGCTGCCTCCTATCAATCTACGATACATGTAAAATCTACCTACGGATGTCACACCTTGAAAATGGCGCCCGTATTGGCCGAGGTGACCATCTGGGCATAACGGTAGAGGTAGCCCTCCTTGACTCTGGGCTCCGGGGGGGTCCAGGCCGCTCGACGACGGGTGATCTCCTCCTCATCGACTTCTAGGGTAAGCGCTCGGTGGGGAATATCGATGAGAATTTCGTCTCCCTCCTCGACCAGGGCAATGAGGCCGCCCTCCACCGCTTCTGGAGAGACGTGTCCAATGGCCGCTCCTCGTGTCACACCACTGAAACGCCCGTCGGTGATCAGTGCAACGTCTTCGCCCAATCCAACCCCGACGATGGCCGAGGTGGCGGAGAGCATCTCGCGCATCCCCGGCCCTCCCTTGGGACCCTCGTAACGGATGACGACGATGTCTCCCGCTTTGATGTCGCCGCCCAGAATGGCAGCCACGGCGTCTTCTTCGCGCTCGAAGACCCGGGCGGTCCCTCGCCGCTGGTGCATGCTCGGGGCCACAGCGACCTGTTTGACGACCGCACCATCGGGCGCCAGATTTCCTTTGAGGATCGCGATGCCGCCGTGAGGATGGACGGGGCGTTCCAGGGGGCGGATGACCTCCTCATCCCGGATCTCGGCTGCTTCCAGGTTCTGTTCCAGGCGCTGCCCCGTCACCGTCATGACGTCCAGGTGGAGCAGATCCTCTGCTGCCAGACGCTTCATAACGCCCTGTACTCCGCCCGCCCGGTCCAGATCCTCCATGTGATGGGGGCCCGCCGGACTCATGTTGCAGAGGTGCGGGACCTGGTCACTGATCTCCTGGAAGAGCTCCTGGGGGATGGAGATGTGGGCCTCGTTGGCAATGGCGGGGACGTGGAGGATGGTGTTGGTCGAACAGCCTAGCGCCATATCCACGGCAATCGCATTGAGGAAAGCTTCTCGGGTGGCGATATCTCTAGGTAGGAGATCCTGCTCTAGCAGCTGCATCACTTGACGACCCGCCTCTTTTGCCAGGCGCACCCGCGCTCCACTTACAGCCGGGATGGTACCGTTCCCTGGTAAGCCCAGGCCCAGGGCCTCGGTCAGGCAGTTCATCGAGTTCGCAGTGAACATCCCTGCACAGGAGCCGCATCCAGGACAACAGGTCCTCTCCAGCTCGTTCAGCTCCTCCCGCGCTATCTTGCCTGCGGCTACCTGTCCGACTCCCTCCCACACGGTGGTGAGGTCGGTCTTCTGGTCCTGCCACTCGCCGGCTAACATCGGTCCACCGGCCAGAACGAGCGTCGGAATGTTGAGTCGGAGGGCTGCCATCAGCATCCCCGGCGTGATCTTGTCGCAGTTGGTGATGAGGACGAGCGCATCGAAGGGGTGTGCCATGGCCATCACCTCGATGGAATCCGCGATCAGCTCGCGGCTGGCCAGCACGTACTTCATGCCCTGGTGACCCATGGCCAACCCATCACAGATGCCGATGCTGGGAAAGAGCACGGGGGTGCCGCCCGCCGCAGCCACGCCTTGTAACACAGCATCGGCAATGCGGTCTAAGTGAATGTGACCGGGAATAATCTGGTTGTACGCGCTGGCGACTCCCACCATGGGTTGTTCGATCTCCTGACGCGTGTAGCCCATCGAGTACAACAACGCTCGGTGTTGAGCCCGTTCCAGACCTTTCTTCATCGCATCGCTACGCATGAGACCCGTCCTTTCTAGTGGGTAGATTCAGAATCGCACGCGCCTCGTCAGGAGTTGCCGGCTCCCGACCCGCCGCACGAGCGATCTGCACGGCCTTCTCTACCTGCTCCCCATTACCCTGTGACTTCTTCTTGGTTACCGGGTCGATGTAGATGTTGTCCTCCAGTCCCACGCGGATGTGCCCTCCGAAGATGGCGCTGGTCATGGCCACCCGAAAACAGAAGGGGCCGGCGCCGATGCCCTGCCATGTCGCGTCTGAGGGGATGGCGTGGATCAAGGCATTGACCGTGTTGCTGTTAAAGCGCACGCCGCCCATCACACCGAAGACAAAGGAGAAGTGGAGCGGCGGCGTCAAGAAGTCGTAGTGCTCGGAGAAGAAGAGCGCGTTGTGGACGTGGGAGAGGGCGAAACACTCCAGCTCCGGCTTGATCCCCTGGCGCTTCATCTGCTGACCGAACTCGAGGGTACCTTCCAGGGGGTTGTTGTAGACTTTGTCGGCGAGGATCTCACCCGTACGATAGTTGACGGTGCAGAAGTTCATGGTTCCCGGATTCAGAGAGGCCAGCTCCGGACGATGGTGGACCACGGGCCGCTTCCGCTCCTCGAGCGTGGAATCCAGGCTCACGCCGGTACTGAGATTCAGCAGCAGGTCCGTGTTCTCACGGATTGCCGCTACGACGTCGGTCATGACCTGAGGTGCGGTCGTTGGATCACCGGTATCGGGGTCACGGAAGTGGATGTGCACCACCGCCGCACCGGCATCCTCAGCACGCTGGGCCTCGCGGGCAAACTCCTCCGGCGTGTAGGGCACGTGAGGATTGTGCTCCTTCCTCGTCATGCTGCCGGAGAGAGCCGCCGTGATGATCACTTTGTCGGTCATCTACGCCTCCTTTTGGGACTCGATCTCTCGAATCAGCTTCAGCTGACGTATAAAGTAGAGATCCCGTTTGCGCAGGATCTCCTCCTGAGAGAGCGCCTGATAGTCGTAGAACCCCTCACCCGTCTTGATCCCCAGCTTGCCCCCCTCGATCAGCCGGTCGAAGAAATCCGGCGTCGACTGCAGGGTGCTTAACTCCGGTAAGAGATACTGGGCCACGCTGTGAAAGATGTCCAACCCTCCGAGATCCGCCGTCTCCAGGGGGCCGAGCCAGGGATAGCGAAAGCCGACCCCATTCTTGAGGGTTCGATCAACATCCTCCGCGCTGACAACGCCCTCTTGTACCAGATAGAGCGCCTCGCGCAGCACAGCGAACTGGAGGCGGTTGCTGGCGAATCCCGGAACATCCTTGTTGATACGCACAGGCACCTTACCCAGCTTCTCGGTCACCCGGTAGATGATGTCGACGGTGTGGTCAGATGTCTGCTCGCCGCGTATGACCTCGACCAGGGGGACGATCTCTGCCGGATTGGCCCAGTGCATACCTCCTACCCGCTCTGGATGACGACAGACCGAGGCGATGGACGTGATACTCAGCCCCGAGGTGTTGGTAGCCAGAATGGTATCGGAGGGACAGAGCGCCTCCATTTGCTGGAAGAGCTCCTGCTTCAGCTCCAGTCTTTCGGGGGCCGCTTCCAGCACGTACTGCACCCCCTCCAGTGCTCGTTCTAGATTGGTGGTGGTAGTGATGCGCTTCCGCGCTATCTCGGCCTCGGCTGCGGTTAGGAGTCCCTCGGCGATAAAGACGGCCTGGCCATTGGTGATTCGCTCGCGGGCAAGTTCTAGCTGCTCGGGCTGGACGTCGTACAGCACCACCTCGTATCCAGCCTGGGCGAAGCAGAGCCCCATCCCGGCCCCCATCGTCCCCGCGCCGATCATGGTCGTACGGCGGATGTCATCAAATTCGATCACGTCTTACTCCTTCCCGTCCCACTGCAGAGGTTGCTCTACCCCTCGGGTACGATCACCGTACGCACACCCCCGCCGAACTCCTCCAACTCATCCATCACGGCGTTGATCTCCTCAGCCTCGAGGGGCACCGTACGAGTGATGACATCGGAGAGATCCAGCAGCCCGCGACGTACAAACTCTACTAAGAGCGGCAGCTCCGCGAGAAGATGGTCGTCCGAGCCCTTTACCTCTGCCTCCTTGCCCAGCAGCTCCCCGTAGGAGTAGATTTCGAAGGGCTCCCTGGAGATGCCGGCGATGACAGCCCGACCGAAGACGCCGAGGGAGCGAACGGACTGGCGCATGGTCTCGGGGAAACCGATTAACTCCAAGGCGACGTCGACGCCCAGCCCATCGGTGAGGGTCTGCAGCGTCTCCACGGGATCGTTCTCCGCGGCGTTGACAGGAATGGCTCCCAGGGACGCAGCCAACTCTAATCGCTCAGCGTTGATGTCAACGGCGTAGACGTCAAGAGCGCCCATGATCTGTGCGAGCTGGATGGCGGACATACCCAGGCCGCCGACGCCGAAGACAGCAACCCTCTCTCCGGCCTTTAGCTCCGACTTACGCAGCGCGTGAAAGGAGGTGGCCGAGGAGCACATCAGGATGGCGCCCTGCTCGAAGGACACCTCGTCGGCCAAAGGTACCGCGTTGCGGGCCGGTACGACGATGTACTCGGCATAACCACCGTCACGGTGTTTACCGATCATGGCCCCTTCTACACAGTACTGCTCGCGTCCCATGTTACAGTAGCGACAGTGTCCGCAGGTGACCAGATAGTGAAGACTGACCCTGTCGCCGGGAGAGCGGGTGGTCACGTCGGAACCCACCTGTTCGATCACCCCGGCGACCTCGTGACCCGGCGTGACGGGCACGCTGCGCACCGGGGAGGTACCTGCCCGGTAGTGGACATCGGAGTGGCAGATCCCCGCGGCTCGCACACGTACCAGCACATCCTGAGGGCCAATGGCGGGGGTAGGGATCTCCTGCAGCTCCAGGG
This sequence comes from Anaerolineae bacterium, assembly GCA_034437215.1. Lineage (GTDB taxonomy): Bacteria > Chloroflexota > Anaerolineae > B4-G1 > SLSP01 > DAOTVC01. The sequence continues at coordinate 26,230 of DAOTVC010000070.1, forward strand.
GTTGTCCGGTTTCCACCAAACGAACGGCTTTCATATCGATCTCCTTCTCTGATTTTTCTGGCGCGCGGTTTGCAGCCACGCGAGGATCTTCACAGATAGAATCTTATGCCTGCAGGGCTGTACTTCATCCCCTGCTTAGGCCCAATGTTGACGGATCTTCTCCGCCAACCTTTCTCCGGTCAGTCCGTAGTGTTCCAACAGCTCATCGGCAGTGCCCGATTGCCCAAAGCAGTCCGGCAATCCGATGCGCAGAAGCGGTGGCGTCCCCGGTGACTCGGCGAGTACCTCGGCAATCGCACTCCCCAGCCCCCCGATGATACTGTGCTCTTCCATCGTGACTACCAGGCGCTTGCCAGCTGCCGCTTCGAGAACGGATGCCTGATTCAAAGGTTTGAGGGTGGGGACGTTGAGAATTGCAGCCTCGAGGCCTTCATCGGCCAGTATCTCGGCGGCGTCCAGGGCCTTGGCGCCCAGGATACCGGTTGCAAAGATCACCAGGTCGTCTCCGGTACGCAGAACGGGCATAGCGCCTACTTCGAAGGTGTAGTCTGCGCCGAACAGCACCGGGGTGGGGTAACGCCCCAAACGAATGTAGACGGGTCCTTCGATCTCGGCGGCTGCTTCAACAGCGTAGTAGGCCTCGGTCGCATCGGCCGGCACGAGCACCGTCATCCCCGGCAGCTGGCGCATTAGGGCGATGTCGTCAAGCGATTGGTGGGTGGCGCCGTCGGGGCCGATGGTGATTCCGGCGCTGACACCGACCAGCTTGACGTTGGCGCGACCATAGGAGACCTGGAGACGGATCTGGTCGTACGAGCGCCCGGGAACGAACATAGCAAAGGAGGTGGCAAAGACCGTCATCCCTGTGGCCGCCATACCGGCGGCTGTGGAGACCATATCGGCCTCGGCGATGCCCATATCGAAGAAGCGCTCGGGATGTGCCTGTCCGAAGGCGAAGGTACGGTTTGAGCGCTGCAGGTCAGCATCCATCACGACGATGTCCTCCCGTCGGCGGCCTAACGCCAGGAGTGCCTCTCCGTAGGCGTTGCGAACCTGGACTTGATCTCCAACTTCCCACTTCATCATGCCCTCTCCTCCTTCAGATCTTCGAGTGCCACGGACAGCTGCTCCTCGTCGATGTCGGCGTTATGGAACTGGAACTGACCCTCCATGAAGGGGATGCCCTTCCCCTTCACCGTCTCGGCGACGATCATCGTCGGCTGCCCCTTGACCTGTTCTGCCGCATCCAACGCCTCACAGATCTGGCGTAGATCGTGTCCGTCGACCGCCACCGCGTGCCAGCCGAAGGCTTCCCACTTGTCCGTCAGTGGGTCCAGGGGCTTGGCCTCATCGACGATCCCCTGGCTCTTCAGGTGGTTGCGATCGATCAGGGCAACCAGGTTGTCGAGCTTCTGAGCCACGGCTCCCAGGGCCGCTTCCCACACCTGCCCCTCTTGGATCTCCCCATCGCCTAAGAGACAGTAGACCCGCGAGGGCAAGCCGCGAATGCGGGCCGCCATCGCAACACCGTTGGCAAACGACAGCCCTTGACCCAAGGACCCCGTACAGGCCTCGATCCCCGGTGTCATACAGGCGTTGGGGTGTCCCTGTAGAATGCTTCCCAGCTCCTTGAGGCGTGGGAGTTCCTCTATGGGGATGACGCCCAACATCGCGAGCGCTGCGTACTGCGTGGGAACACCGTGCCCCTTGCTCATGACGAACCGATCTCGCTCCTCCCACTGGGGACGCGCGGGATCGTAGCGCATCTTATAGAAGTAGAGGGCTGTGACGAGCTCAATGGAGGAGAGAGAGCCTCCGAAGTGGTGCTTCTTGCCGGCTCCCATCATGCGCACGACCTGATAGCGCATCTCGCGAGCCTTGGTCTCTAGATCTTGCAATATCTGATCATCCACTATGTACCTCCATGTCTGTTCATCTACCTTTCTCTCCGCACTAATCGACAGGGCAGAGGAGAATCTTGTGGGCCTCCAGAGACTCGAGCTTCGCGAACGCTTCCTCCCAACGGGTGATGGGCCAGACCTCGCTGATCAAGGGCTCGGTCTCGATACGGCCCAGGCGCAGGAGTTCGAGAACGGTCTCCCACGTCTTCCAGGTGTGACTGAAGGCTCCCTGGTAGGTAACTGCCTTGGCCACGATCTCATCCAGGGTGCCATTGAAGGAGCGGAGGGACCAACCAAGTTTGGTGATCTGGCCGTTCCGCCGCACCACGTCCAGGGACTGTTGAATGGCAGGGGGGACCCCGGCGGCGTCGATCACCAGGTGGGCCCCATGTCCATCGCCGAGACCGGCCACGACCTCCACGGGATCCTCCTGAGTGACGTCGACGGTGATGTCGGCGCCCAACTCCCGTGCTAGGGCAAGTCGTGCCGCATCTCGGTCCGTCCCGGTGACGACGATCGTCCCGGCTCCTGCCAGACGCGCGACCTGGAGGCAGAAGAGGCCCACCGGCCCGGGGCCGATGATGACCACGATCTCTCCGGGGTTGAGGTTGCTCTTCTCGACCACGGCATTATAGGCGACGCAGATAGGCTCCGACATCGTGGCGGCTTCGTAGCTCACCCCCTCGGGGATGTGGTGCAGTAGAGCGCTGCGAACCCGCACGTACTGGGTGAAGGCGCCATCGACGGCAAAACCGAAGGCCTGCCGCTCGGGGCAGAGATTGTAGGCCCCTTCGCGACAGAAGTCACAGATGCCACAGGTGTGGGCAGCGGTTTCGGAGACCACCCGGTCCCCGGGAGCGAAGCCCTGGACACGCTCGCCGACCTCCACAATCTCTCCCGACCACTCGTGGCCTAGAATGACAGGCGGACGAGCAAGGACGTTGAGCTGCCCCTTGTACATGTGGAGCTCGCTCCCGCAGATGCCACAGTACTTGACCCGGACCAGACACTCGTCGGGACCGGGGGTGGGCACCGGTACATCGCGGAGCTCGATCGCTTCCGGAGCCCGCTCGTAGTAGACGACAGCTTTCATAGTTCCTCCTCGCAGAAACAGTTCACGGTTACGGAATATTCCGATCCCAACACGTGCCTGATCGATGACGACCGGCACTCCTGGGCATCGGAGACACGCAGGCTCTGAAGAGTGAATAGGCGATAGATGGCTATCAACCAGCGCGTGTCAAGGTGCTTTGCTACAAGCACTTATGCAGCCGTCCAACCGCCGTCCACGTAGAGCACGTGTCCGGTAACAAAGTCGGATGCCGGGGAGGCCAGGAAGACGGCAGCTCCAAATAGATCCCAGATCTGTCCTACCCGTTTCATAGGGATGCGGTTCAGGACCCAACCGCGTGTTTGGGGATCATCCAGCATAAAGGCGTTCAGGTCGGTGCGGATGAAGGTCGGCGCCAGCGCGTTGACGTTGATCCCGTGGGGGGCCCACTCGATGGCGAGAGAGCGGGTGAGGAGGTTGACACCTCCCTTGCTGACGGCATAGGCTGGATCCTCGGCCCGTCCTTGTAGACCCCGTACCGAGGATAGATTGATCACCTTTCCCCGCTCCTGGGTCAGCATCACGCGGCCCACCTCCCGACAGCAGAGAAATGTACCCTCCAGGTTGACGCGGATGATCTTCTCCCACTCCTCCACCGGAAACTCCACCGTGGGGTTGAGGGAGACGATACCTGCGGAATTGACCAGGATGTCGATCCGCTCGAAGGCCTCGACGACCTGCGCTACCATCTGCTCGACCTGATGGAGTTCGGTAATGTCGGCGGTGACCGCCAGGGAGCGTCGACCCAGGTCGCGTATCTCCTTCGCAACGAACTCCACATCCTCCTGGGTACGACTTACGGGCACGACGTCGGCACCGGCCGCTGCCAGTGCCAGCGCAATACCCCGTCCCAGTCCCCGGCTTCCTCCGGTTACCACAGCGACCTGATCTGTCAACGAGAAGAGTGAAGGAACGCTCTCCAGTTTCTCTTTGGGGATGGGTTCCACGGACACCTCCTATGACGTGCGGTTGAGGGTTGTAGCTTCGCTCTGCCGCGTTCTCTTGAGTCTGATCGATGCTCTCGAGAGGACAGATGCGCTATGATGTCCAACTATGCCTGTGCATCCTCTTCTAAGAGAGCCACGGCGCGAATGGGAGACCCGCTGCCGTTACGGATCTTGAGCGGCAAGCCGATGAAAATGAAGGTCTTCCCTGCGACGGGGCTGAGATCACCGAGGTTCTCGGTGTTCAACGTCTGCATCTCCCGGCAGACCTGGTGGGCGGGGTAGCTCTTGGTACGGGCGCAGTCATGGCTGGGGGCGTCCTGGCCGATATTGACAACCCCTTGACCGTAGATGAACTCGGCTGCCTCACGGCTCAGACCGGAGTACTCGGTCAGCCATTCAGGTGTTCCCTGGGTGCGGTTGTAGTGACCCGAGTAGAGAAGGACCGTGTCACCTTCCTGAATCTCCAGCCCGTCCTTCTCCAGCGCTTCCTTGATCATTTCCACCGTATAGTAGGTCTTGGGGGGGATGTGAGAGAGATCGAGGCAGATCGCTCGGGTGTAGAACCAATCGAGGGGGATCTCGTCGATGCTGGGAGCTCCTGGGCGAGGGTCGATGTGGCTGATGGAGTCGACGTGGGTGGTGCCGTGGGTGCTCATCTCGATCTTTTCGGCAGTGTAGCTGTAGTCCTCTTCGAAACGACCCGATTTGAGGGTCTCCTCATGCGTGTCCACGACGGTGACCTTGGTTTCCGGATGTCCGGGCCATACGGGGGCACCCGTGTAAATTTCTTGGCTGAGATCGACTAGTTTGTAACCCATTTCTCCGTTTTCCTTGTCTCTGTACAAAGTCCTTGGGTGATGCTATCACCTTTTTCTGATATCTGCTCCGGATTGAACGGTGACGATGACACTATCACCTCTCAGTTAGCCGCCATCGATCAAGTGCACCAGGCGAATCACCGCTCCTTGGGGAATCTCGTAGGTCTCGTGCTCTTGAATGGGGACGATGTCTCCGTTGACGACCACCAGATAGAGATAGCCATACTGAGTTGCCAGGTCTACCAGCTTCATTCCCGCTTGCCACGTTCGTGATTTTCCGTTCACCCAGATGACCATCTCTTTTTCCGTTGTCATCACACTCTCTCCCTAAGGGTTTGTCAGTACTGCATACCTATTGCGTAGGCTGGATGAGCTCCAGAGAGACGCCGTCGGGATCGAAAAAGTAGGTCCACTTCCAACCTTTCATGGGGCCGGCGGGGATGGTGGTCGGCGGTGCGGTGAAGCGTACGCCTTGGTCGAGCAGCGAGCGATAAGCGGCTTCGATGTCGTCGACCTGAAAGGCGATGTGGGTGGCGCCAACGTCATTGTTTCTCCGGTCGAAGTCTCGACCTTGGGCCGTAACGTACTCGATCAGCTCAATGCGGGCCTCTCCCGTGCGCAGGATGGCTAATTTCACCTTCGCATTGGAGACTCCCAGATTATCAGACCGATCATCCGAACTGCGTTCGCTCTCCTCGGTCAGTACCAGCTCCAGGCCGAGGAGATCCCGATAGAAGGCGATGGAGCGCTCCAGATCGCGAACGGTGATGCACGTGTGATGAACTCCTCTGATCATAACCTACTCCTACGTGTAGATGGCAGTATGAGCAGACGAAGGAGGGGACAGCACGCTGCCCCTCCTTCGTCTGCTTGTGATACTAACCTTCGGCCTCTTTCTCTTCCAGTGCGCGGAGGATGACCTCCGGCGACGCAGGATACTCGTTGATCCAGACGCCGATGGCGTCGTGGATGGCTGCCATGATGGCTGGCGGGGGAGCGTTAGACGACCCCTCGGAGAAGCCTTTGGCACCCTGGACCCCATTGGGGTGGGGGACCTCCGCGTACCCATACTGCAGCTCTGCGGGATAGTCCGCAAAGGTCGGCATGGCGTAGTCGCTGAAGTTGTCGGGGGCAAATTCTGCACTGGGATAGTAGGGGTAGGTGTTTTCGATCAGCGCGGTACCCATCCCGATGTTCAGGCCGCCGTTGATCTGCTGGCGAACCATGAGCGGGTTGACCGCCTTGCCCATCTCCCAGACCTGGGTGACTTTCAGCACTTCTACTACACCGGTCTCTGTGTCGACCTCGACCTCCACGACGCAAGAGCCGAAGGAGACCGCGCCTACTGCTGGCATGGCACCGGTCTCGGAATCGTGGGGATGGAAGAAGTCGGGCTGCCAGGCCCCTGTACCGACGAGGAATTTAGCCTCGGCGCCACCGCCGAAGTTGGCTGCACCGCCGACCTCAGCCATGGACATCGCGTGTTCCGGATAGCCTTCGAAGAAGACCTTGTTATCCGCGATCACGACCTGTTCTGGTTCGACCTTCTGCATCGGAACAACCTCTTGCAGGTTCCTCTGAAGCATGGGGGCTACGTACTCGCGGATCTTCTGCTTCAGATCGTCAGCAGCGTTGTAGACGGCGTGGGGATCGATGAGGGTTACACGGCTGGCGAAGCTCCCTAGGGAGAGGGGGGCGAAGTCGTCGGCGAAGTTGCTGGCAAAGATATTCTCGATTGGCACGTCAAGCGCGTCGGCCGCAAACTGGCGCAGGATAGTCGTCGATCCCTGTCCCAGGTCCACCGCTCCGATCAACAGAACGAAGGTTCCGTCGGGCTTCAGCTCGATGGCTGCCTGGCTGGGATCGCCGGCCCCCTTGTTGCCTGTGGGGTGCAAAACGCAGGAAATGCCTACACCTCTCTTCTTCATATGTTACCTCCTCCGTGAACTCATGGCTAGGAGACGTTCGGGTAACTCGACTCCCGCCAGCTCAGCGGTCATCTTCATCGCTTCCAATGCTCCGGCGCCCTGAACCGTGTAGCGAGACGCGCCCTGGTCTCCGTCGCGCCAGGCGTTGATGAAACGCAGCTCCCAGGGATCCATCTCCAGCTCTTGGGCGATCTTGTGCATCTGCATCTCCATCCCAAACTGGCCGTTCATGATCGCGAAGCCTCGCATGGAGCTGGAGCCGGCCTTGTTCGTAAGGATGGTCTGCGCTTCGACGCGGATGTTCGGGACGTGGTAGGGACCGGAGGCAAACATACCGCACTTCTCCGTACCGTAGGGGGAGAAACCGCCGTAGGCTCCGGCATCGTGCCACTCTTTGATCAGATTGGCCACCAGGCGCCCATCCTTTTTGACACCGGTCTTATACTCGAAGACGAAGACGCCACGTTTGGTTGAGTAAAGCAGATCTTCACGCCGCGTCACACGGTACTTCACCGGTTTGCGGAACTTGAGAGCTGCCAACCCGGCGACGTGATCGGCGTGAATGTGGTTCTTGCCGCCGAAGCCGCCGCCCACCGTGCCACCGATGTAGCGAATCTTGCTCATGGGCAGGGCTAAGATCGCCGACAGCTGTCCCAACTGGAAGTAGAGGCATTGACTGACGGTGTGGATAGCGAGCCGTTCCGCTTGGTCCATATAGGCGACCGAGACGTGGGGCTCCATGGGCGCGTGATCCTGCTCGCCGGTCTGGTAGCGTCCCTCGATGATGATATCGGCCTCCTCAAAGCCCTCTGCGACGTCACCGATGTAGATGACGCGCGTCGTCATGCCCGGCTCATATTCCCAGAGATTGCTCTCCGAGTCGGGTCGGACGAGGGGCGCGCCGGGCTTCATGGCCTCGAACATATCGAAGATCGGTTCCTGCTCCTCAATGTCGAGGTCGATCTTCTGAATGGCCTCCATGGCCGTGTCTTCATCTACGGCCACCACGGCAGCGATACGCTCTCCCTTGTAGCGGATCTGCCCGGTGGTGAAGACCGGTTGATCGCCGCCGGCACCGTAGAGATTTGCACCGGGGATGTCCTCGGCTGTGAGGACTCCCACCACGCCAGGGGTATTCTCGGCGGGGGAGAGATCCAAGTGACGTACAATCCCTTTATGGACCGGGCTACGCAGGACCTTGACGTACAACATGCCGGGAAGCACGATGTCGTCGACGAACTGGGTCCTGCCTGTCACTTGCCCAATGCCATCATAACGGGGCATTGCCTTTCCAACATAGTCTGTCATCGTTCCTACTCCTTGTACTCGCCGTTAGCAACCGCTTGGATAGCCTCGATAACTTCCTCGTAGGATCCGCAACGGCATAGATTGCCTGACATGAACGTGACGATCTCTTCCCGAGTGGGATCTGGGTTCTGGTCCAGCAGCGCTTTGGCGGACATCAACATCCCAGGAGTGCAGAAGCCACACTGGAAGGCGCCATGCTCGTGGAAGGCCTTCTGCAGTGGGTGGAGCTCTGCGCCGGGATTCAGCCCCTCGACCGTCATGACCTCGTGTCCGGCGACGGTGAGCGCGATGGTGAGACAGCTGCGGATGGGTTCGCCGTCCAAGAGGACGGTGCACGCACCGCAATCGCCGTCGTCGCAGCCGCGCTTCGGTCCGGTGACACCGAGCTTCTCGCGAACTACGTCGAGCAATGTGTCCGTGGGGGTAACCAGGACGTCCACCGGAGATCCGTTCAAAGTGAAGGATAGTATCTGCTTCATATTAATTTGCCTCCTTGCCTAGCTCTCAAGGCCAGCAGCTTTACTCAGAGCACGAGCGATCAGTGCTTCTCCGGCCTTGAGCCGGTACCATGCTGAGGCGCGCTGGTCATCAATCGGTGACGTTGCGGCTATGGCTTTTTGGGCACACTCAGCGACGACGGACTCATCGAGCTCCTTGCCCGTGATGAAGTCCTCAGCCTCGGTGCAGCGCAGCACTGTCGGTGCCATGGAGCCCACCACGATGCGGGCATCCGAGCACTCTGTGCCCTCCATCTGCAACCGCGCAGCCACGACTACGACGGAACAGGTCTGGGCCTTGCGCCGGCCCAGTTTGAGAAATACGGTGTTGGCCTCCGAGAGCGGCACGTGAATCTCCGTGATCAACTCGTTCGGCTCAAGTACCGTCTCCCCGGGGCCCGTGAAGAAATCCTCGAGGGGGACGGTGCGCTCACCGTCGCTACTGACCAGTTTGAGGGTCGCGTCCATCGCCAGCAGGGGGGGGACCAGGTCTGCTGCCGGAGAGGCATTGCTTATGTTACCACCGATTGTAGCATTCGTGCGAATAGGGACGGTACCGAGTTGAGAGGCGGCCTGAGCTAAGATGCTGAACTTCTCGGTCACCAGGTCGTTGGTGAGCAACTTGCCGACTTTCGTGCCGGCGCCGATCACCAGCTTCCCGTCTTCTTCTTTGACGAAGTCTAAATCCAGTCCACCGACGTAGAGCAGAACCTCTGGCCAGAGTTGGTGGTAGTTGATACTACGCACCAGATCCGTACCTCCGGCCAGGATGGTGGCTTTCTCACCGTACTTGGCAAGCAGATCCACTGCTTCACCGACTTCGGTTGGAGAAAAATACCTGACGTCCTTCATATGTGTTTCCTCCGTTTCCTGGGAACTACTTTGACTCACCAACGGGAATACGCCGTGAAGACTGTCTGTACGCACCTCCTATGGTTGGACCCGCTCGGTCCTCTGTGAGGGGATAAAACGTGAGAAACTGAGCCCCCTCCCGTGCTGCGGAGAGGGCAACTTATTACCGGTCGTGAGGGAGTGTGCATATCTGTGCTTCGAGATCACCTAAGATCAGCCGTGTGTGCTGTGATAAGGTGTGCTGAAGAAAAAGGCAGTTACTCTCGGTGGTGGAGCACAACCGCAGTATAGGTTGCGCTACTCGATAATTGGGTCGATAACCGATTATCGATACTATATTCGATTTTACCATCGTTTAGCTTCTCTGTCAAGAGGTCGCAACTGGTAATTACCTCTAGCGCTTATCGGATTGGTGAAATCGCTGTTTCGTTCTCGACACTTGGGGTGCACTGAGGTGACCGAGTTCCTCAAGGGCTCGCGATTTCACAGTCGCACGGACCGGAAAGGGGTTCGGTGATCAGATACCTCTTCTCGGTTAACGAGCCGTCCACCCACCCGCTTCATCGGCTGCCAGACGGTGTGCCACCTCGAACTGCCCGTAGTGTAGACTGGCTGCCAGCAGAGCCCGGTAGTTCTCCAGAGGAACGAAATCGGGAATAGAATTGCTGGAGCCTAGGAGCCATCCCCCTCCTGGAGCCAGAGCCGCCGTTTTGGCGCGCACTTCAGCTTTCACATCCTCGGGGCGCCCCTCACAAAGAGTCTTCTTGAGATCAATGTTGCCTGCTACGGCGATACGATCCCCCCACCGCCGTTTCACGACAACAATGTCGTTCATGGGCGGCTCAAAGGGGTGGATGGCATCAAAGCCACAGTCGATCAGATCCGGCAGCAGGAGTTCCAGGTCTCCGTCGCTGTGCAGACCTACCGGCACGTTCGCCTGATGACAGCGCTCCACGAGCTCTCTGTAGTGTGGGAAGATAAGGGCTCGATACACCTTGGGCGCGACCAGGGGTCCGCTGTTGTAACAGAGATCGTCCGGCATCCAAACAGTGCCTACGGCATCGTACTGCAACAGGATCTCCAGGATCTCCATCTGGCTCTGGGCCAGACGCTCAACTACATCTTTGACCAGCTGAGGATCGTCTTTGAGCCGGATGCAGAAGTTCTCGAAGCCCATCAGCTGCCAGGCTCCCATGAAGAGGTATCCTAACTGGATGAGCAGCTTCATATTTGGGGGCAAGCACGCACTGATGGCTTCCAGATAGGGGGCCATCTCCGCGTAGTCCTTGTAGCCCCCGAACGCCTCCGCGTGGGGCCAGGGGAAGGCTTCGAAATCCTCGCGGTTGTGGATAATGCCGGCTTCCTTGACCGCCCAGCCTGTGCTCTTTTCCGGATCTACGTCGTCCTGTCGTAACCTGCGCCACTCTTGCACTACGGGATGGAAGCCGCGCACGACAGAGCGTACCCCGGCACGCATGGAGACGAAATCGTACCCCGCTACACGCCAGAAGTCGACCTCGTCCTGGGGGCTTGTGATAGGGCGCTCCAGAATAGCCGCTTTGATGTCAGGATGGATGGAGATCTCAAAGAGAGGTACCCGATCTCCCTCTCCCTGGCGTAGCATCGCACGGCGCACCCGTTCGAAGTTTGGTTCGTTATCTACCGAAGCCCTTGCGTTGTCGTTGGCGTTGGGTCCCATCTTAGCCATCCTTTACTCTCTCCCAGCGGGCATCGAAATCAGCAGCCAGTTCCTGGGGTATCTCTCCAACCAGGAGCGCGCTCAGAAGTTCGGTCACGACCTGAGCGAAGCGAGGATCGTTGATATGAGCGTCGACCAGAACGACCGGGATCTCGGGGTGCAGCCCCTGCTGCAGTGTGTCGATCATGGCCTGATTGCACTCCGGGTCCCACAGCTCGCGCCCCTTCTGGTTGGGATCTGAGAAACCTTGCTGGGGAATGACCACGATGGTCGGCCCTAGAGCGCGGTTGAGGCGTTCGACCATCACTTGAGCCGCTTGGCGCATCTCCTGCGGAGTCGGAAGGAAGGTGGTCATCTGGGCATTGTGGACCATGTGGGGACGGCCCCCTACCTCCGGGGGAGCCTTCTCTACGGTCTCGAAGAGCAGATAGTCATTTCCCCCCACCGAGACCACCGCGGGAAGGGGATAGCGGGTGAGGGCCTCCAGCCGGTGCGGTGCACCTGCCAGACCGCCGTTCTGATGATCGATGATCTCGTGGGTGCTGAGGTCGATCACGGCTTCGAATTTCCCGGCCTCGATAAGGTTCTCCATCGCAGGCCCCCCGGTGCCGTTGGCGTGGAAGGGGACTACCTCGTAGCCTTCCCCTTCCAACGCCTCCTTGATTCGCATGACACAGGGCGTGGTGATGCCCAGCATGGTGATCGCCACACTGGGCTTGTCAGACTCCATCTCGGGTGGGGCGCGCAGGGCCATGCCGGCGATGGCATTGGCGGCGTTCTGCAGAATGGGCCGGCTGATGACATTGATGCCCAGGATGTCGGTGACGGAGTGCATCATACTGATGTCCTTGGTCCCGACGTAGGGGCCGAACTGGAAGAGGCCGCTGGCGATGGGGGATAGCATCAGTTTCGGTACCCCGTAAGGCAACGACCGCATGGCGGCTGTGCCGATGGAGGAGCCTTGTCCACCGCCCAGACTGACGATGCCGTGCAGGCGCCCCTGGGTGTATAGATCCTGCACGATGTTGCAGACACCCTCTGTCTGCTTGGCGATGGCTACGCCCTTCTCTCCCTGTTCTAGCAGGGCTTCTAGGGTTGTGCCGGCCGCCTCGGCGACCTGGTAGCGCGTGATGTCCGCCGGAACGGCAGGGCTGCCCAGGATGCCGGGGTCGATCAGGATCGTGTCCAGGCCCCAGGTCGCGATCTGATCGCGTACAAAACCAGCCTCTATGCCCTTCGTATCCAACGTGGCTACGATCACGACTGTTCGTCTCTCGTTCATTGAACCTTCCTTATCGGCTGACTTACTACCAAGGGACTGCGCTCCACTTGCTCGGCGGGGACAGATCAGATCCCCGCAAAGTAGAAGGGGGCGCCGGGAATTGGCTCACGCTTCTCACGCAGGGGCAGCCCCTCGTACGGATAGGACTCGTGCTCCAACACAGCTGTGTCGTGGCAGGGGAGGATGAAGTCGGCGCGCCGGTCGATCTCCTCCATGCTCTTCCAGCCGTCGACGACGTTCACCAAGCGCTGCTGAATCCAATACCGCCAGTGCTCGTCCATCTGGGGCTCGAAGTTGCGGTAGCGGAAGATAGCGTCGCCCACCAGGACCATGCTGCCCGCCGTGGTCTCCACCTGGACTGACTGGTGACCGGGGGTGTGGCCCGGGGTAGGGAAGACGGTAACGCCGGGTACGATCTCGGCCTCACCTTCGATGACCTCAAACTGACATCCGACGAAAGGTGCTTCGAGTCCCAGGATGGGGGCTTCATAGGAGCGGTAGTAAGGGGGAAGAGGATTGTAGGCCCAGCGGATCTCCTCTGCCGTGGCGAAGTAGCGGGCGTTCCGGAACTTCTTCATGTTGCTGGTGTGATCCCAGTGGAGGTGGGTAAAGATACAGATGTCGATGTCGTCGGGGTCGACTCCCAGCTCCTGGAGGGCTTCGGGGCTCTGCAAGGCGCCACGCTTTTCACAACTGTGATGGTACTTGCTCGCCCTCTCGGCGCCCGGGAGCCCTGTATCCACCATGATCTTGTGTTCTCCCGTGTCGACGTAGTAGCAGATGATGGGGATATCGATCTTGCGTCCTCCGTCACCCTTCATGAACATGTAGGTGCCGTGGTCCGCCTTGCACCAACCTGTATTGATGGGATAGATGCGCGTCTCTTTTACTGACATGCCAAGCTCCTTTCTGTAACGCTGTAGTTTTTTGAGTTAACGAATGACTCTACTGAAAAAAGCCTTTTTACCACAGAGAGCACGGAGATTTTTTAAATTGGACTTCATAAAATCAGGCAAAAGAGCGCTTTTTATAAGATATGTCACTATCTCCTTGGTTTTCTCGGTGTTCTCCGTGTTGGAAGGAGTTTTTTCAGGGAAGTCACGAATGGTTCCGTTATCGGTTCGGAACCTTAAGCAAAAAGTCATTGCGGTGACTGATCTCTGTCCAGCAGTCTCACTGCTGTCGGCCAGATCTCGGCCACGTATCGGTACCCCTGAGGATTGATGTGGAGGATGGCCCACACCACAGGCTGTGCCGTGGCGCTCAGGGCCAGGCGTGCGATTTCCAGCACGCGTGCATCCGGAGGGATGCCAAGCACCGAGGCGTCCTGTGCCGTGGCAGGAACCATGGTCAGCCGTTCTACGGCGTCAGTCAGTACCACGGCGTACTCCTCCTCCAGAAGCGCCTGAAAAGACCTCTGGCTGACGTCGTGATTTTCCAATCCCGGACAGACTGTCAAGGGCAGGTAGTTCATCTGGTTCGCCAGAGGGACCTCCTGTACACAGCGCGTACGCTCAAAGCGATAGATCGGTGCGCCGATCTCCACAGCGAGCTGCTCCGCGACCTCCCTGGAGGCTGGCTCAACGCTCACCCCCCGCACTTGGGAGCTGGGCCTTAGAGCCTGTTTCTGTGTGTGAGCGTGCACGCTCTTGACGCCCCGGTCGGCTATGCCCAGAATCCGAAACCGGTCCTCCGCCATTCTCGCCACGAGCCCCTTGCGGTGCGCTACGGCTAAAACCTGTCGCATCTCCTCTTCGGGGACCTCAAATCGTTCGCTGAGCGCCGCTGGGGACCACACGACACCGCGCTCAAGTGCGCTGCCCCTAAGCGCAGCCTCGAAGCGCCTCTGTAGATTGAGGGGCAAGTCGATCTTCACACTACCCTCCATGATCAATGATGGTTGTAGTTGACAGGTCAGGGAAAGGCTTGTAGTCTTGAGGTCACCATTCCACCGAAGTCAGGAACGTGGACCCTCGAAACTGCCGGCGATCGCTGAAAAGGAGGCCAACGGTGAAAGCACTGGTCAAGTATGCTGCGGGCCCGGGAAACGCCGCCCTGCGCGATGTTGCAGAACCCACCCCCGGTCCGGGTCAGGTCAAGGTCGAAGTGCAGGCGGCTGGCATCTGTGGTTCGGACCTCCATATCTATCACGACGAAATCCAGATTCCTATTGAACCACCGGTCGTTATGGGCCATGAGTTCTCCGGCATCGTCGTTGAGCGGGGTGAGGATGTTGAACGCGTCCGCGTCGGTGATCGGGTAACCTGTGAAACCTCGGCCACCTTCTGTGGTCATTGCCTCCACTGTCGCATCGGAAACTACAACATGTGCTCTCAGCGTCAGGTTGTCGGCTATGCTGTAGACGGCTGTTTTGCCCGTTACATCGTCGTCAACGAGCGTCAGGTTCATCAGCTCCCGGACAACGTCGATTTCATCTCTGGCGCGCTCACGGAACCTCTGGCCTGTTGTGTCCATGCTGTTGTGGAGCAGACCCCCATCTCACCTGGAGACCTGGTCGCCATCACAGGCCCGGGCACGATTGGCCTGCTCTGTCTGCAGCTGGTCAAGGCCGCCGGCGGACTCCCTGTCGTCTGCGGCACTCCTCAGGACGCGGAGCGGCTCCAGCTGGCCCGCCAGATGGGTGCCTGGAAGACCCTCGATGTGACGACGGAGGATCTGTTGGCCTGGCTCGATGTGCATGCACCCTTCCGGGGTGCCGACGTCTTCTTGGAGTGCGCTGGAGCCCCGGCGGCCGCGCGTCTGGGGCTCCAGGCCCTGCGCCGTGGCGGGCGCTATACTCAGATCGGCCTCTTTAGCGGTCCCTTCGAGCTGGCCTTTGACCTGATCGCTTACAAGGAGCTGCTCGTGACGGGCACCTTGGGACAGAGATGGACCTCCTGGCGCCGGGCGCTCGCGTTGCTGCAGCAGGAACAGATTCAGCCCCGCACTCTGGTCAGCCATGTACTGCCCCTTTCCCGATGGCGCGAGGCCTTTCGCCTGGTGGAGGAGAAGCAGGGCCTCAAAGTCATCCTGGAGCCGGAGAGCTAAGGTCTGTGAAGGGCTACTGTTCAGGACACGCTCGTGATCGACACGCGCGCTAGTCCATCAGCAAGCCGCCGTTGACGTCCAGTACCTCCCCGGTGATGAAACCGGCTTCATTGGAGGCAAGAAAGACCACCGCGTGGGCCACATCCTCCGGAGTTCCCAGACGGCGTAGGGGGGTCTGCTGGCAGAGCGCTGCGTTCTCCTCCTCGGAAGCGCTTTGAATCATGGGCGTGTCAATTCGTCCGGGCGCGATGGCGTTGACAGTGATGCCGTACGGTCCTAACTCGCGGGCCAACGACTTGGTGAGGCAGATAATACCCGCCTTGGAGACCGCATAGTGCACGCCGCACAGAACGCCCCCTGTCTTGCCGGCCGAGGAGGACATGTTAATGATTCGTCCGCTTCGCTGGCGCTTCATCACGCCGGTGGTGGCTTGGGAGCAGAGAAAGACACCCTTCAAGTTGATGTCCAGCAGGCGATCCCACTGCTCCTCTGTGATCTCCTCGAAGGAGAGAATCTCGTAGATTCCGGCGTTGTTGAGCAGCACATCGATTCGTCCAAAGCGGTCGCACACGGCGTTCACGACTTGCTGAACCTGGCGGCGGTCGGAGACGTCCATCTCGTAGGCTGTAGCTTCCCCTCCAACCGCCTGGATGGCGGCCAGCGTGGCATCCAGAAGCGCCGTGTCGATGTCTCCGACGGCGACGTACGCACCCTCACGGGCCAGGGCGATGGCACTGGCCCGCCCAATTCCTCGTCCTCCCCCCGTGATAAGGGCTACCTTATCCTCTAACCGCATTGAATATATCCTATTCGTCCAGGTTGTGGTCTGCGCGGTACTTCTCCGGAATGAAGGGGGGAGCAACCGCGGATACCACTTTGAAGACCTCGTCCCCTTCGTTGATCAGCTGGTGGAGGCTCTTCACGGGGACAAAAACGACACCGCCCGGTTCGACATCATAGACCTCGTCATCCACACGGATCTTGCCGCGCCCCGAGACACAGTAAAACACCTCCTCCTGCTCCTCGTGGGCGTGCAGGTTGCTGGTAAAACCTGGATCGACGGAGCTGGTACCCATCCACAGCTGGGTGGTTCCCATGTTCCAAGGAGCGGCCAGATGTCGGATCACCCGCTGGTGGGGGGGACCGATGCGGTCTCCTTCGACGTCCTGTTCACGAATATACTTCTTAGCCATAGTTTCCTCCTGTATGGACAACGAAAACAGCAAAGGACAGCCTAGATCGATAATCGATTATTTTCCTTCATTCTATTCTCTTCTTAAGAAGATGTCAAATTCGCATTTATATACAGCAAGGGGTGGTCTGTTTGAATATTGTATTGCGAGGGGCGGCTCTCGTCCAAGATCGGGTGCTTGCCGGTCTTACCTCCACTTCGATTCCCTGGAGCCTGCACACATACCCGGCAAGAGCTGTTCCTGCGTCACCGTCGTCCCGCACTCTTGACATGCAGTCGAATGGTGATAGGATCTTACAATAATCGATAATCTATTCAAGAAGCCACCTTGGAGGTGGGGGCGTGAGTTCGCTTTTCAATCCCTCTAAAGCAGATTCAAAAGGCTCTCAAATCTCGCGTGTCGTCCTCAGTGACCAGGTAAAAGAGTACATTGTCAACGCGATTCTTGGGGGGGAATTCCAGCCCGGAGATCGAATCCGTGAAAGTGCGTTGGCTCGTAAGTTGGGTGTCAGTCAAGCGCCCGTGCGTGAAGCTATTCGCGATTTGGTCCTTCTCGGCTTTCTGGAATCCGAACCCTACAAAGGAACTTCGGTGCGCTCCTTTACCTCTGCGGAGCTGTGGGAGGTCTACACGGTACGAGCGGCCCTCGAATCCCTGGCTGCTCGTCTGGCCGTCCGTCACCTGAATGACTCCGATGTTGAGGCGCTAGAGGCCATACTGGAGAAGATGCTTGAGGCCGCTCGTGCGGACGACCGGGAAGGGCTGACTATTCTCGACAATGCATTCCACGAAACAATCCTGAGGATCTCTGGAAACAATTTGCTCTATCAGCTGTGGAAGACCCTGGAGTTTGGACGCTGGACCATCGTCACCTATCGGGTATCTGAACATGATCCTGAATACCTGGCGGCCCGCCATCGCGAACTCCTCGAAGTTCTGAAGAAGCGCGATCCCCAAGCGGCAACACGTGCCATGCAACACCATTTAGAGGATCTTGGAAAGCCCCCCGGAGTCTCCGAGTTGGAATCTTCTCCAGAAGAGAGCGAACAGGCACCTGAGTGACAGCGCGAGTAGCACCTGCGCGGAGACCTTCGGCCCCTCATGTAGTAGCGTCCCACTACTTCTCTAGGAGGGTCGGAACCGCCCATCCAACGATGCCCAGGATTCTGTGGTTGGTAGTGTCCCCAGAAAGATACGAGATGTAGAGGAGCTCCGACATAGCTGATCAGAACGTCTCATCATCAACGATATCGCAACCCCTGTCCGCTCCTAGGACTACGGAGAGTCGCCCGCAGCTGATGAGGGTGCTCTATGGCTTGGCCGCCTTTCTCTACTGGAGTGCTCTCTATCTCTACGTTCCCACCCTACCCAGCTACATTCAAGGCAAGACCGCCAGTCTAGCTTTAATTGGGGTGATCACTTCCCAGTATGGACTGTGGCAAGCAGTCTTCAGATTGCCCTTGGGCATCCTCGCCGACTGGTTGGGACGCCGAAAGGTGCTCATCATCTTCGGCTTCTTTCTCTGCGGCTTAGGCGCCCTGATTCTCGGCTTGGCAGAAGGGGTGAGTAGCCTGATGGCGGGTCGGGCAATTACGGGTCTGGCCGCCACCACCTGGGTGCTGCTGGTGGTCGGCTTCAGCAATCTCTTTCCCCAGGATAAGGTCGTCCGTGCGAGCGCCACTCTCTCTATCATTGCCTCAACGGGACGGGTGGTGGCGACGAGTCTGACCGGCTTCCTCAACCGCTTGGGTGGCTTCTCGCTGCCCTTCTTCCTATCCACCGGCTTGTCCGGGTTGGCTATTCTCGTGCTGTTGCCCACCCGGGAGAGGCCTGTGGTCTCTCCGTCGCCTTCGCCTAAAGGGATACTGCGCCTCATAACCCGCCGCGACGTTCTGCTTCCTTCACTGTTAGCGGCTGTAGCTCAACACGCTAACTGGGCCGCCACCTTTACCTTCATGCCCCTTTTGGTGCAAAATCTGGGGGGGACGGACGTGACCAAGAGCGTGCTGGTCAGCATGCACATCGCGGTTCTCGTGTTCGGGCATCTGGCGACCCCCAAGTTGGAGGAGCGCGTTGGCCCACAGCCGTTGATCTATTCCAGCTTCGGGCTCTTGTTTCTCGGGCTGGGGGTGGCGGCTCTGGCTCCAGCATTGGGTTGGCTCTTCGTCGCTCAGTTCTGTATTGGGCTGTCGATGGGGGTCAACTACCCAATTTTGATGGGTAAAAGTATTGAGAACGTCAGCGAGGGACGCCGCAGCACGGCGATGGGGCTCCATCAGGCAGTATATGCCATCGGTATGTTCAGCGGCCCCGGGCTCAGCGGGCTCCTGTCTGATGCGATCGGTCTCCAACCCATGTTTGCCGTGACCGCCGCCGCTATTCTCCTGCCGGTTCTGTTTATCACGCCTCGGATTCCGCTTCAGAAACAGGATCTCTAGGCGGACAGAGTCGCACGGCCCCTTCACCATTGGGTTGTGGAGCACGCTGAAGATCTAAAGTCTGGCTCTCCTGAAAGAACCGGAAACCTCACGCCAAGGCGTACAGCCTATATGTCTGCAAGTTGAGGCAGGATCGAGCCCCCCTCCGGCAGGAGCAACACCTGGGCCTCCGCTCCCAGCTCGCTGAGTGCTTCCGCCGTCGCCCGCACCAGATCGTCGAAGACGCGAATGCCTACGTTCTCCACGGGGTCGGCGGGCAGGTTGGAGACGAGATAGATGGCAGCGCGCTTTCGCACCGCCGCGATGGCGGCCGCCTTGTGCCCACCCAGGACGAACTCCTTCCCAATGCGTGCCAGGATCTCCTCGGGAGAGGAGGCTTCCCGCAGCCAGCGCTCGAAGGTGGTGTTGCCCAACCCCTCGCTGCACTCCGCGACGAGGAGGATGGTGCCGCCGGGACGCACGGCGTGGGCGGCGTTGTCCAGCGCCTTCTGGGCCTGGTAGAGATTGACGTCCTTGGGGTAGCCCCCGGCGCTGACCAGGACGAGATCCGCCAGCCGGGGGATGGAGAGCGCGCCCCGCTCGGCGACCAGCTCACAGCCCCTCCGGTGGGCGGCGGTCACGTCCCCCGCCACGGCTCCTACCACCCGGTGCTCGCCGTCGACGAGGACGTTGAGGATGAAGTCGACGCCCAGCAGGGCCACGCCTTCCTCGAGATCGCGGCGGACGGGATTGTCCTCGATGCGGCCCGCGATGGCCGTGGGACGGACCATCATGGCGTGATTGGCGCGGACGGCGTCCGCGCTGGCGCAGCCCGGAAGGATCGCCTTCGCTCCCCCCGAGAAGCCGGCGAAGTAGTGGAACTCGAGGTTGCCCAGGCAGACGCGGAGGTCGGCGTCGATGACGGGCGCGAAGATGTCAACGGGGGTGCCGGCGCTCGTGAAGCCCAGCCGCCGGGTGAGGCTGGGATCGTGGTTGATGACCTGCACCCGCTCCCAGACCTCCGTCCCTACCGCTGCTTCCAGCTCCTCCGGTGTCATCGGGCGGTGCAGCCCCAGGGCGACGACGACCGTGATCTCCTCGTCGGAGATTCCGGCAGCCGCCAGCTCCTCCAGGATGGGGGGCAGGAGGCGCGCCGAGGGGCAGGGGCGGGTGAGGTCGCTGGTGACGATGACCACGCGCTGGCCCGCGTGGGCCAGGTCGCGCAGCCGCGGTGTGCCGATAGGGGCCTCCAGCGCCTCGCGCAGCAGGCTCTCCTCATCGTCCGTGACGGCCCGTGCCTCGGGGCTGAAGCTGCCCAGGAGTCTGCCGGTGGGTATCTCCACCGGCAGGGAGCCGTGCCCGTAGGGCAGACTGACCTTGGTGTAGGTCATCGCTCCCGGGCTTCCTGATGGCGCTCCGCGGCCCGCCGCAGGGCCGCGACCACGGGCAGGGTCTGCCCCGAGAGGAAGCGCACCATGGCGCCCCCCGAGGTGCAGACGTAGCCCATCTTCTCACGGACGCCGAAGCGGGCGGTCGCCGCCACGCTGTCCCCGCCTCCGATGACGGAGTAGCCGGGGGCCTCGGCGATGGCGGTCCAGAGCGCCTCGGTACCCCGGGCGCTGGCAGGCTTTTCGTAGACGCCCGTCGGGCCGTTGACGAAGAGGGTCGCGGCGTTCGCGATGGCCTCCTTGTAGCGCGCCACCGTCTCCGGTCCGATGTCCACCAGCAGCTGCTCGCTGGGCAGGTCGTCGAGGGCGAGCTCTACCCGCCCGCCATCGTCGATGGCGAAGTCGGAGGGAACGCTGATCCGGTCGCCGTGCTGCTCCAGCAGCGCCCGCGCCCGGTCGACGTAGGGCGCCAGCCCCTTATCGCGGATGAGCTGCTCCGTGGGACCGCCGAGGACGTGGCCTCGCGCCAGCAGCATCACCTCGCCGGTGAGCCCGCTGGTCAGGACACGATCCGCCGTCCCCTCGGCGAGCACCCGCTCCATCATGCTGAAGGCGTCGGCGATGCGGCTGCCCCCCAGGACGAAGACGCAGGGGTGGGTGGGGGACTCCCGGATGCTGGAGAGAGCCTGCAGCTCCTCGACGAAGAGGCGCCCGCCTGCCGCCGGTAGCACCTCGGCGAAGCCGATGAGGGAGGGGGCCGAGCGGTGGGCCGCGGCGATAGCCTCGCAGACGAAGAGGTCGGCGAGGGGGGCCAGGTTGCGCACCAGGCGCGTCTGGGCCAGCTCCTCCGGCGACAGCTTGACGAAGTTGACGAAGGTGGAGACCTCCTCGGTGAGGTAGCGGACGTTGTTGAGGAGCAGGAGCTCGCCCGGTTGCAGCTGCTCCGCCCGCGCGATGGCGGCGGGACCTGCGATGTCGTCGATGAAGGCGACGGGGCGTTCCAGGAGCTCGGAGAGCCGCTGCGCGTGGGGCGCCAGCGAGACCAGGCTCCGGTAGTCCTCGGTGTCCCCCTGGTGGGCCAGAATGACCGTGCGCGCCCCCGCCTCAGAGAGCTCTCGCAGCGTCGGCACGCTCTTGCGAATGCGGTTGTCGTCGGCCAACTCATCGCTAGCGTGATCGATGGGGGAGTTGATGTCCACCCGGATGATGACCCGCTTCTCCCGCAGATCGAAGTCGTCGAGGGTTAGGATTCCGGCTTTCACGCTCTCTCCCTCAGCGCCCGGCCTGGATGCCGAGGTACTTGTTGGTCAGGCCGACGGCCTCCAGCCGGTCCTTCTGCATCTCCATGGCGGCGCGCACGCCGTCCAGGGTCTCGGGGATGGTGACCGCCTCCTGCGGAATGTTGATGGCGAAGAGGATGTCGTCTCCCGATGGGCCGATGCACTCCTCCCAGACGGCGATCTCGTACATGTCGGCCCGCTTGTTGCCCATGTCCCGGGCGTACTTGAAGAGGGCGGCGTTGCTGTTGAAGCCATCGGCGATGCGGACGACGCGGATGCGCGGGTGGGCGCGGTAGATCTCGAGCAGGCTCGTGCTGTCGATGCTCTTCTTGGGCGTGGCGACGATGCTGATGACGTGCCCGTGGGTGACGGGGGTGTGGACGAGGAAGCCCGTTGCGTCCACGTGGGGCATGATGGTCATCAGGTCCACCGCCTGGTGGTTGGGGACGGGGGCGACCTTCAGGACATTGACCAGACCGCGGTGCGTGTCGGCGGGGTCGGCCACGCGGCGCACGATGGTGATGGCGACCTTCTCCACCCCGACCTCCCGGTCGAGGGCGTCCACGGCGCGGATGAGGCCCGTGGTGTTACAGGAGGTCAGCTTCAGGAAGTCCTGCCCGAGCCCCTTCTCGTAGTTGGCATAGCCGTGGAAGAAGACGTCGGCGACCTCGTTCTTCTCACCGCCCTGGAAGACCGCCTTGACCCCATGCTTCTGGTAGAGCTCCTTGTTGCGGGCGCCCACACCCGCAGGGGTGGCGTCGAGGGCGACGTCGATCTGGTCGAGCAGCTCCTCGAAGGTGCCGGTGACGGGGATGTCGGCGGCCTCGAAGTCGGGCTTCCGCTCCGGGTCGACGATGTAGAGATCGTAGGGCATGCCGCTCTCGCGCAGCGCCCGCAGGGAGAGGGTGGGGGCGACGTCGACGATGCCGACGAGCTCCATGTCCTCCTGCAGCGCGGCGCCGTCCGCCAGGCGCATTCCGATGGTTCCGTAACCTATCACACCAACTTTGACCTTAGTCACTTGATACCTCCTTGGGTCTCTTCGATTCGTTTTTACTCGTTACGCATGCTTCTATATCTTCATTCTGAGCGGAGTGCTCAGATCTCGCCTCGTACCAGCCGGCGCACCCGGTCGGCGATCTTCTCCTCGTCGACGATGATGTACTCCTCCATGTTGCGGGCGAAGGGTGGGGGGACCGAGGGGGCACAGACCCGCTGAATGGGGGCGTCGATGTAGCCGAAAGCGCGGTCCGCCACCTGGGCGACCACCTCCGCACCGAAGCCGCCCCGCTCGGGGGCCTCGTGGGCCACCACCAGGCGCGAGGTCTTCTTCACCGACGCGACGATGGTCTCGATGTCGAGGGGGAAGAGGGTGCGGGGGTCGATGACCTCCAGGTTGATCCCCTCCTGCTCCAGGATCTCGGCGGCCTTGAGCGCCTTGAGCACCGCCATCGAGGTGGCGACGACGGTGCAATCTGTCCCCTCCCGCTTCACGTCGGCGACGCCGAAGGGTAGCGTGTACTCCTCCTCGGGCACCGGCCCCTTCGTGTTGTAGAGGAGCTTCTGCTCGATGAACATTACGGGGTCGTCGAGGCGGATGGCGCTCTTGAGGAGCCCTTTGGCGTCGTAGGGCGTCGAGGGCATGGCGACGAGCATCCCCGGCAGGTGGACGAACCAGGCCTCGAGGCTCTGGGCGTGCTGCGCCGCCGAGGAGCGTCCCAGCCCCCCCTGGGTACGGATGACGAGGGGGACCTTGGCCTGTCCGCCCGACATGTAGCGGAGCTTCGCCGCCTGGTTGGCGATCTGATCCATCGCCATGGTGGCGAAGTCGATGTACATCAGCTCGACGACGGGGCGCATCCCGGTGACGGCGGCGCCGACGCCCGCGCCCACGAAGCCCTGCTCGCTGATGGGGGTCTGGCGCACGCGCTCGGTGCCGAACTCCGGGGAGAGCCCCAGCGTCAC
This sequence comes from Anaerolineae bacterium, assembly GCA_034437215.1. Classification (GTDB taxonomy): domain Bacteria; phylum Chloroflexota; class Anaerolineae; order B4-G1; family SLSP01; genus DAOTVC01. The sequence continues at coordinate 49,863 of DAOTVC010000070.1, forward strand.
CTTGTACGCGCTGCCGAAGGGATCGGCGATGTCCTCGCCCATGAGGAAGACGCGTTCGTCGCGCTGCATCTCCTCCCGGAGAGCCTCTTTCAGGGCGTCGCGGTAGGTAATCTCTCGCATGGTGCTCCTCCTAGGATTCCTCGGGGAGGGGATGGCCCCGGTAGTCGAAGTGAACGTAGACGTCGGTGAGCGCCTCCCCGGGCGCGGGGATGGGGCTTGACTTGGCGAACTCCAGCCCCTCATGGAGCTCCTTCTCGATGGACTGGGCCATCTCCTCATCTTCTTCGTCAGTGAGGTAGCCCCACGCGCGCAGCTGCCGCCCGAGCTTGAGGATGGCGTCCCGCTTCCGCCACTCTGCGCGCTCCTCCTCGGGCATGTAGTGGGCGGGGTCGCCCACGTAGTGACCGAGGAAGCGGTAGGTCTGAGCCTCGATGAAGCTGGGACCGCCGCCGGAACGGGCACGCTCCACCGCCTCCTGGGCGGCGCGGTAGACGGCGAGGACATCCATCCCGTCCACGCACTGGGAGGGGATGTTGTAGGTGCTCGCCCGGTGGGGCAGATCGCACTCGTAGGCCGTCTGCTCCCAGGGCTGGGAGAGGCCGTAGAGGTTGTTCTGGCAGACGAAGACGAGGGGAATCTGCCAGAGCGAGGCGAGGTTGAGGGCCTCGTGGAAGCCGCCCTCCGCCGTGGCGCCGTCGCCGAAGAAGCAGACCGCCACCTGATCGGTGCCCCGCATCTTCGCGGAGAGTGCCGCTCCCACGGAGATGGGGAGACCGCCGCTGACGATGCCGTTGGCGCCGATGACGCCCTGGCTGAAGTCGGCGATGTGCATCGAGCCACCTTTGCCGTGGCAGTAGCCCGTCGTTCGCCCGTAGAGCTCGGCGAACATGTACTGCACCTCGCAGCCCTTGGCGATGATGTCACCGTGCCCGCGGTGGGTGCTGGTGATGTAGTCGCTCTCGCGCAAGGCGGTGCAGGTGCCCACAGGCACCGCCTCCTGACCCTGGGAGAGGTGCAGGAAGCCCGCGATCTCTCCGGCTTCGAAGTGCGCCTGGGCCGTGTTCTCGAAGGCGCGGATCAGCCGCATGCGCCGGTAGATGGCGAGGAGCTCTTCGCGTGTCAGATCTTCGGGGGGTCCTTCAGCGATCCGTTCGCTCATGATGCCTCCAATTCTCAGTGAACCGTCAGTAGAAGTAGGGGATCCTGGATCAGGCAGGCGATGCGCTCCAAGAAGCGGGCCGCGGGCGCCCCATCGATGACCCGGTGGTCGAAGACCAGGCTGAGGGTCATAGTGGGGCGCACGGCGACCGTGTCGTGTTCGTCGCAGACGACGGGTTTGCGCAGGATGCGCCCGACGCCCAGAATGCCGCTCTCGGGCAGTTTGAGGACGGGCGTGAAGCCCTCCACACCGTACATGCCCAGGTTGGTGAGGGTGAAGGTGCCGCCCGCCAGGTCGTCGGGCGCGCTGCGCCCGCTGCGGGCCGCCTCGACCAGACGCGCGCGCTCGGCGGCGATCTCGGGGATGGTCAGGCGATCGGCGTTGTGCACCACGGGGACCAGCAGCCCCCGCGCGGTGTCCACCGCCAGGCCGACGTTGACCCGGTCCAGCCGCTCGATCTGTCCCTTGCCCAGGCGGGCGTTGGCCTTGGGGTGCTCTCGCAGGGCCACGGCGACGACACGGATGAGGAGGTCGTTGTAGCTGACCTCCAGCCCCTGGGCCTTGAAGCGCTCCCGCAGAGCGATCAGGCCTGAAGCATCCACCTCGCGGAAGAGGCTGACGCGCGCCGTCGTGCGGGCGCTCTCCGCCATGCCCTCGGAGACGAGCTTGCGCACGCCGCGGAGGGGCTCCCGCTCCGCTACCTGGGGAGGACCGGCGGAGGGTGAGGGCGGGGCCGTCTCGCGCTCTTGCAGGAGGGTGGCGGCCCGTTCCAGCACGTCCGCCTGCATCACCCGGCCGCCGGGTCCGCTGCCCGGCACCGTCGCCGGGTCGATGCCCAGCGTCCGGCTCAGGCGGGCCGCCACCGGGCTGACCCGGGGCGCAGCCTCTGCCGCCTTCGTCTCCGGCGCCCCCTCGAGGGCTGCCAGGACGTCGGCGGCGCCGATGCGCCCCCCGGGTCCGCTGCCCGTGAGGGCGTCCAGATCGAGGTCGGCCTCATGGGCCAACCTCCGTGCCTTCCACGAGGCGTTGAGGAGACCGGAGGGAGTGGGGACGCTCTCGGTGTGACGCTCAGGTATACTCTCCCGGGGTGGGGGGGCGCTCTCGGTCGTGGAAGGGGCTCTTTCCGACTGCCAGGCCTCGGGTAGATCCTCACCGGGCAAGGTGGCGACGGCGAGGGGGGCGCCCACGGGTACCTCCTCAGTCCCCTCTTGGACGAGAACGCGCTCCAGCTTGCCGGGTTGGCGCGCCTCGACAGGGACGAGCGCCTTGTCGGTCTCGACTTCGAGGATCTCCTGCCCTGCGACGAAACGCTCTCCCTCCTTGACCAACCACTCCACGAGATTGCCGCTTTCCATGGTCAGCCCCAGCTGGGGCATGGTGATCTCAAAGGGCACCGTGGGCCTCCTTGTAGCGTCTGCTTACGGATGGTGACTGGGTAGTTGTGAATGCGCTAGAAACGGTCGCGAAGATCAACACTGTGGGCGAAGGTCTTCATTCTGGTCTGTTACTCTAACTGCTTCGGGGGCTTTCCCAGATCCTCGAGGTGGTGCTGCATGGCATCCGTGGCCCGTTCGGGCTGACCGGACTTCAGCGCCTCGAGCAGCTCCTCGTGGCGCGTGGCCAGGTACTCCAGGTCGAGGGTCGTCACTTTATAAGTGACGATGGTCCACTGCCCGAACTCGAGGCTCTTCCAGAGCTGGTAGAGCAGCTTGTTGCCCGAGATCTGCAGGATAGCCTCGTGGAACTCGTTGTCGAGGCGCGCGATGCCCTCCTGATCCTGCTGTCGGCCCGCTTCGATCATCTCTTCAAGGATGGCCTCGAGCCGTTCACCGTCGGCCTGGGTTAAATTCTCGGCTGCCAGACGAGCGGCAAGAGACTCCAGGGCGCCGCGCACGGCGTAGACCTCCCAGAGTTCGTCGGTGGTGAAGGAGCGCACAGAGGTGCCCTTGTAGGGCTCCGTCTCGAGGAAGCCCAGAATCACAAGGTCGCGGATGGCCTCCCGGACGGGGGCCTGGCTGACACCCAGCTCGCGGGCGAGGGCGCTCTCGATGATGCGTTCGCCGGGTTGAAACTCCCCCTTCAGGATGGCCTCGACGATGTGCTCTTTGACCTGCTCACTGAGAACGACGCGCGTCAGGGATTTGCTTTCGCTCCCTCTGCTGTTCAAGCTCACTGCATTCATGGTTCTCTCTCTGGGGGGTGGAGGTTCGAATGTAATTAACGATTATCGATTATATAAAGATCTTAGCACCCTTTTGGCTCCTTGTCAAGGGGTCAGGCTTGGACTGAGTCGGACGCCCCCTCCCCACGGCGCGCAGCGCCAAAGGGAAGGGGCCACCGCGACTATCAAATCGCTCTGACCTGGGGCTTGACAGATAGAATGAAATCACTAGAATGAGGAAAATCGATTATCGATCATGGGTGAGGGTTGAGTTCGGAACCCCGAAGCTGAACAACTCGGGAACGCGAATTAAGCAACTTGAGCAAGAGCAAACTGCAGGCGCTCCCAAAGGACACCTACACTGCCCAAGTTAGCTAGCTCTCAGTCCTTGACCCAGTTCGTGACTTCACACCATGAAAAGGAGTGCCATGTCCGCAGAGAAAGCCGCTGCACCATCCGAGGCCGTCCGGCTGCACAGCCACTATCAAGGAAAGGTCCAGGTCGCACCGAAGGTTCCGGTGCGTTCTCTCGAGGATTTTGCCGTCTGGTACACGCCCGGCGTCGCCGATCCCTGCCGCGCCATTCATAGCGACCCCGCCCAGGTGTGGGATTTGACCAACCGCGGCAACACCATCGCCATCGTCTCTGACGGGACGCGGGTCCTGGGGCTGGGCGACATCGGTCCCGCGGCGGGGCTACCTGTCATGGAGGGGAAGGCGCTCATCTTCAAGCTGCTGGGGGGTGTGGATGCCATCCCTTTAGTGCTGTGCACTGACGATCCCGACGAGCTCATCGGCGTCGTCAAGGCCCTGGAGCCCAGTTTTGGGGGCATCAACCTCGAGGACATCGCGCAGCCGAAATGCTTCGGCATCCTCGAGCGTCTGCGGGCGGAGATGCAGATCCCCGTCTGGCACGACGATCAGCAGGGGACGGCGACGGTCGTCCTGGCGGCGGTCCTCAATGCACTGCGTCTCGTGGGCAAGGAGTTGGGGCAGGTGCACATTGCCATGGTGGGGATGGGGGCGGCGAACGTCGCCAACTACCGGCTGTTAAAGTCGGCGGGCGCCGACCCCGCCGCCATCGTCGCCTGTGACGCAGGCGGCATCCTCAACGAGGCGCGCACCGACCTCGAGACACAGGCGGAGATCGCGCCCCAGTGGGCCATCTGCCGGGAGAGCAATGCCGAGGGCCGGGAGGGGGGCATCCCCGAGGCCCTGCGCGGCGCCGACGTCCTCATCGCCTTCAGCAAGCCGGGCCCCGATACTATCCTGCCCGAGTGGGTGGAGGGCATGGCGGAGGACGCCGTCGTTATCGCTGGCGCCAACCCCGTCCCCGAGATCTGGCCCGAGGATGCGCGGGCTGCCGGCGCGCGGATCGTAGGCACCGGGCGGAGCGACTTCCCCAACCAGGTCAACAACGCCCTGGCCTTCCCCGGCATCTTCCGGGGCGTGCTGGACGTGCGGGCCCGGCGCATCAGCGACGAGATGGCGGTCGCCGCCGCCCTGGAGCTGGCCCGCTGCGCCGAGCTGCGCGGGCTCACGGAAGAGCACATCCTTCCCACATTGGACGAGGAGGAGGTCCCCATACGGCTGGCGGTCGCCACCGGGCTGGCGGCACAACAAGAGGGCTTGGCCCAACGACCCGGAACGATCGAGGAGCTGGAGACCCGCGCCCAGCAGGCCCTTCAAGCCTCCCAAGCGATCTTCCACGCTCTGGTAGGGGAGGGCGCATCCGGGGGCTGAGTCCCCGCTATTTTCCGCTGCAGAATTACTGCGGGTCCGGAGGGGACCTTGCATTTAGGGTCTGTAAAGAGATAACTTCCTGATGGCACAACTGGCCAGACGTAGAGCAGCACGACCACCAAGGTCAACCGGGAACGTCGCAGGAAGTAGGGTCGGGCTGCCGCACTGTCCCTTACAGGGGCCAGAGCCACAGTAGCAGGGGTACGGCCACCGCCACGATGATCAGTTCCAGGGGCAGCCCCAGCCGCCAGTAGTCGCCGAACTCGTAACTGCCCGGCTCCAGCACCATCACATTGGACTGGTGCCCGATGGGCGTGAGGAAGGCGCAGGAGCCGGCAATGGCGACGGCAACCAGGAAGGGGTCGGGTGAAACCCCCAATCCCTCGGCTACACTGAGGGCAATGGAGGCCATCAGCACGACGGCAGCCGCGTTGTTGACCAGATCCGAGAGGAACATGGTCACCAGCAGGAGTATGACCAACACAGCGACCGGCGGCAGCATGTCGGAGAAATGGAGAATCTGGTTGGCGATCAACTGCGCCCCTCCGGTGTTCTCCATCGCCAGTCCCAGGGGGATCATGGCGCCCAACAAGATGATGATGGGCCAGTCCACGCTCTCGTAGGCCTCGTGCAGCGTGAGCAGCCCGGCGACGATCATGGCGCAGGCCGCCAGCGTCATGGTGACCTGTACGGGCAGCAGCCCGAGCGCTGCCGCGATCATCGCCGCGCCGAAGATCCCCGTCGAAAGCAGTACCCGCCGGGGCTGCCCCAGCTTGATTCCACGCATGGCCAGGGGCAGACAGCCCAGTCTCTCCAGGGTCTCCGCCATGGTTGGTCGGCGCAACTGTAACAGCAGCACGTCTCCTACCAGCAGCTGGATGGAGCCCAACGGAGCCCGCAAGCGCGCTCCATGTCGTGAGACGGCAAGCAGGTTGACGCCATAGCGCCAGCGGAGATTCAGCTCTCGGGCCGTCTTGTGGACCAGGACCGATCCCGGATGGATGACCGCTTCTACGATGCCGATCTGGCTGGATTGCAGCGCTTCTGCCGTGACGGGCTTAGATTCGGCCAGCTCCAGCCTGGCCTCCTGGATGAACTGCCGTAGGTTTTCAGCGTTGGTTCGTACGAGCAGTACATCCTCGGGATGAATGACCTCGAGGCCCGAAGGAGCGGGTAGCCGCTCGTCACCCCGCAGGATGCCCACAATCAGCACGTCGGCGGCGGTCACCTCCTGCAGCTCTTGCACGGGCTGTCCGGCCAGTTTGGCCTCAGGGGGCACGCGCACCTCACTGAAATAGTCCTCGATCTTGAACAATCCTTTCGTGGAGGCGCCCCCTTTCCGTTGCGGGATCAATCGCCATCCTACCGTCGCGATGAAAAGGATGCTGAAAAAGGCCACGCCTAAACCCAGCGGAGCGAAGTCGAACATACCGAAAGGCTCGCCCACGTGCTCCGTGCGTAGCGTGGCAATGATGATGTTAGGCGGCGTGCCGATGAGGGTCATCATCCCGCCGAAGTGCGCGCTGAAGGCCAGCGGCATCAGGTAGAGGGCGGGCGAGCGCTGACTCTTGTGCGCCATGCGGATGGCGACGGGCATGAAGATGGCGAGCGCACCGACGTTGTTCATAAAGGCCGAGCTCAGCGCCGCTAGACCACAGAGGGCCGCCAGCTGGAAGCTGAGACGGTCGCCTGCGATGGAGAGCCAGCGGGCAAGCAGATCCACCACCCCGGAGTTTTGTAATCCCCGGCTACAGACCAGCACCGCCGCCACCGTCACCACGGCGGGATGCCCGTAACCGGCGAAGGCCTCCTCTGGCGAGATGATCTCCACGATGATGAGCAACAAGAGTCCCAATAGGGCCACGAGATCATAGCGCCAGCGTTTGAACATGGGCACAATCAGAATCATGAGAATGACGGCGTAGACAATTCCCTGTTCAACGGTCATCAATACCTCCAGTTAGCGGTCAACGGTCAAATTCCGTCGTATGAGTATCGCGTTTATCGCGATTCTGTCAACCAAACGGGGGGTTAGTGTACGCAAAGTTGTTTTCTGACAGACCCTCTCGTCGTCACCTTGCGTTTTTAACCGTTTGTCGTAGTAACCGTGGTAAGCCCGCTGGGGCCGTTGGGGCTGGCCACCGGGGCCTACGTCGTATCTGCGTTGTTGTCCCAGGTGATGGGGGGCCAGGTCACGCAGTTGGTGACGGGCCCGATCATGATAAGCGCGGCGATCGGTCTGAAGACGAGCCCGCAGGCCGTAGCGCTAGCTACCGCGGTAGGCTGTGAGGCAGCTCTCTTCTTGCCCTTCGCGCATCCCATTAATCTCTTGGTCATCACGCCTGCCAATTACGAGTTCCGGGACTTCTTCCGTGTGGGGTGGCGCTTGACGCTCGTGAGCTTCGTGATGCTACTCGTCGGGCTGGTGCTCTTCTGGAATTTATGAGCATCCCACGAGCCCTTAGGGTCGGCACAGGGGCGCTTCTGGAGCTCTACCAGGTTTGTCGTGTCACTCGACGATAATAGTGAGAGGGCCATCGCGTTTCTTCACGTCCGCTTGTGCACCGAATTATATCCTCAAATGTGCCCTTCTTCTATACCTTGATATATTGATGAATCTCCATCCCCGGTGATAGGATAAAGTTAGGCTGTCTTTGTGTCTTAGGTGCAGGTGGAGTTTACGATTATCATGTCCGTGTCAGATCGAGAAGATAGAGGAATTGCTGCTTACACCGGTGCGTTGGAGCGCATCGTCGTCTTCAGGGCCCTGCCGGGGTTGGGGGACTTCCTCTGCATTGTGCCGGCCCTGCGGGCGCTGCGCCGGGCGCTGCCCGAGACACAGATCGTGCTGCTCGGCCTGCGAAGCGGTCGCTCCCTCGCCCAGCGCTTTACGCACTACATCGACGACTTCATCGACTTCCCCGGCTTTCCCGGTCTTTCGGAACAGACGCCCGATGTCCGTGCGCTGCCCGTCTTTCTGGAGACGATGCAGGAGCGGGCCTTCGACCTGGCGCTGCAGCTGCACGGGAGCGGCTTGCTGGCCAATCCCCTGGTCGTCCTGCTGGGCGCGCGAGTGAACGCCGGCTTCTACAGCCAGGGCGCCTACTGCCCCGATGCACAACGCTTTCTGCTCTGGTATGATGACGAATCGGAGGTCCGCCGCTCTCTGCATCTGCTGGAACATCTCGGCGTTCCGGCCCAGGGGGAGGCGCTCGAGTTTCCCATACGGGATGAGGGCCTGGAGGCGCTGGAGACCAACGAGGTGATGCAAGAGCTCGCGCCGGGCCGGTATGTCTGCCTCCACCCCGGAGCTCAGGATCCCGCGCGGCGCTGGGCGCCCGAGGGCTTCGCAGCGGTGGGGAACCTGCTCTCCGAGAAGGGCTACCAGGTGGTGCTAACCGGTACCGCCGGCGAGGTGAACCTGACCGCGGCTGTGGCCGAGCGGATGCGCCATGGCGCCCTCGATCTCGCGGGCCAGACGAGCCTCGATGATCTGGCGGTTCTGCTCTCCGGCGCGCGCCTGCTGGTCTGTAACGACACCGGCGTCTCCCATCTTGCAGCGGCGCTGGAGGTGCCCAGTGTGGTCGTCTTCACCGCCACCGAACGCTCCAACCCCGCCCGCTGGGCGCCCTTGAACGGGGCGCTGCATCACAGCATCTGCCCGCCTGAGGAGCCACCGGAGTTCGGTCGGCTCCTGGGCCGCGGGGTGTCCACCG
>DAOTVC010000071.1:0-21866 GCA_034437215.1 Anaerolineae bacterium
CCCCACTCGATTCGGACACCCTACGACTGAAAGCGTGAGTGACGCATGAAGATCTGGAAGAACGCCCTCTTCGTCCTCGCCCTGGTGGCGGCCTTTTTCGTGGGCTGGTGGGCCGCGGGCGAGCCTGAAGCACCCGCACACCCCATCGCGACCCCTGAGCCCTCCCCCACGTCGACATTGCGGCCATCGCCATCTCCCCTCCTCTCGCCGACCTCACCCCCTGCGCCCTCGCCCACCCTCTCGCCGCTGCCCCCGCCCGCGGTCGCATACACCGTGCGCCTCTACATGCCCTTAATTATGAAGGACGGCAATCTGGAGGGTCCGTGAGCCAGAGCCACGCCGCTGTTAAGGGCTGGCTGGAGGGGTGGAAGCAGCGGGTCAGGCAGCTGAAGAGCGAGACCTACACCCTCTGCCTGGCCTACAGGGACCCGCGCGTCCCCTGGTACGCCAAGGCCTTCGCCGCCTCGTCCGGTCGGGTATCCAACGCTCTTCCTCCTCAGGTAGTCGAGTGGTCGTTTGGTCAGATAGTCGGGTAGTCAAACGGTAACATCCTCACGTTCACACGTTCTCACGTCGTCACGTCATCCTCATCCTCTGCGTTTCGTTCTGCCAACCACGCCTCTTCTCCGAGGCGCTCCAGCTCAGCCTGGTTAGCCAGCAGATCCTGCCCGTACTGCAGCCACGTGGTGGCGAAGCGTCGGAACCGGCTGCAGGGAAAGGTGGGGCACTCGTAACAGAAGCGGTGGCTCCGCCCCTCGCTGCAGACGTGGATCCCCTTGCAGCGGCGCTCCCGGCAGCGGACCTCGGCGCCGGGACAGGGCTCCTTCGCCCGCAGGTAGACGGGGCAGGTCCCGCAGAAGATACCGCAGGGCGGGACGAAGCCGGTATAGGGGCGGCGCGCCAAGTCAGGCCGCCTTGTGAAAGGGCTGGCGGATGATCGTCTTGAGTTTCTCCGGCGCCGTGCGGCGGGGATCACTCAAGTAGATCTCGTGGTGTTTGCCCCGCAGCTCGCCCCCCTGCTCGCGAACGAAGTCGTGCAGCGCAGCGATGGTCGGCCCTTCATCGGCGTAGGGACCGATGTAGAGGATCTGAGCGGCCAAGCCCTCGTCGTAGGGCGCGAAGCGCAGCTTGTCGAGGGCGGGCAGATCCTTCTTGCGCGCCGCCTCCTCGAGGGCCTGCTCCACCACCTCGGCGGTCACCCACTCCGGCTGCAGGATCATCATCGTCCAATCCCAGGCCCCCTTCTCCTCGATGGAGAACTCGGACATCTCCTCCACCCACCAGAGCCCCTCGAGGGGCGGCACGACGTAGTCCTCCGTTTGGGGGTCGTCCTTGAGCGCGAACTTGACGGCGTAGGCCACGGCGTAGAGGGCCTCGACGGCGGCCTGATAGTCGGCACTGGTGTTGGGATCGCCGTGCCCGTCGATCATGAGGTAGTTCATCTCCGGCACCTCGATGATGGTGAAGCGGTCCTTGGGTGGTTTGTACAGCGCTTTCAGTTCTCTCTTCAAATCGATCTTGGACATCTCTTTCTCCTTTGGGGCAAGTTCAAAGTTGCGAGTTACAGGTTTAAAGTTTGGGTCATTGTTGAGTTAGTATGGCTGGCAACGCGGGGTCCCTCTAGCTACTTGTTGGAAGATCCATCTCCTGCTCCACGGTCTCCGTAAAGTCGGTCACCCACTCCAGCTCCGCCTCCATTATGCGGAGGCTGTAATCGAACATGGCGTCGACGAAGTAGGGCAGCGGCTGCTGGGACTCCCGCTCCGCCTCCAAGACCGTCCGCCGCTCCTCCAGCGTCTCCCGGTACTCCTGTAAGGCTTCCAGGGCCTCCTCGCGGCTCAACACCGGCAAGTTCGCAAGGCCCAGCTGAATGGGCGGGTAGCAGTGGGCCGGCGTGGAGAGGGCCTCCAGGACCCCCGCTTTGAGCGCGGCGTGCCCCTCCGGCGTCGCCTCGTAGACCTTGCGGGCCGGTCCCCGTTCGGCCTCCTCGAGACGGCTCTCCACTAGATCCTGCTGCTCCAGTTTCTTGAGCAGGTAGTAGATGGAGGAGAAGCTCAACTCCGTCCACTCTCGCATCCCCCGCTCCTCGATGATCTGCTCGATCTCGTAGCCGTGGCGGGGCTTCTCGGCGACGAGGGAGAGAATGGCTAACTCGGCTTGGGTCATCTTCTATCCTCGCAGTATGATATTATAGTACTATAATACTCTAGAGAGCAACTTCTGTCAAGGGAGAAACTATTGCGTACTACGCAATACGAAATACGCAGTATAGAGGAGGGATTACAACCAGTGCAGCGCTTCGGTCTCGATCCAGAGATCGACCTCGGCACCGGGTTCGGGAACGCGCGCTCCGGGATCGACCGTGAAGACCAGCTCCTGCCCCCGCAGCTCCGCCTCCAGCCGGTAGCGGGGCCCGTGGAAGGTAGAGCGGGTGACGGTCGCGGTGACCGGGACCGCCCCACCCCCATCGGCGAGACGCACACCCCAGGGGTGGATCAGCAGCATTCCCTCCGTACCGGGCGCGGGGAGCGCGATCCTCTCGGGGAGGGGGAAGCTGCCGAAGTTCGTTCGGACGCGGGGCGGCGCCTGCGCCTCAACGGCGGCGGGGAAGAGGTTGGTCAGACCCAGAAAGCGGGCCACCCAGGGGCTTGCCGGGGCCCGGTAGACCGCCCGCGGGGCTCCCTGTTGGGCCACCACCCCATCGTGGATCAGGACCGCGCGGTCGGCGACGGTGAAGGCCTCCTCCTGATCGTGGGTCACGTGGATGGTGGTGACCCCCACCTCGTGGAGGATGGCGGGCAGCTCCTCCATCAGTCGCTCTCGCAGATTGCGGTCCAGCGCCCCCAGGGGCTCGTCGAGGAGGAGCAGGCGGGGTTCGGGCGCCAGACTGCGGGCCAGGGCTACCCGCTGCCGCTCGCCCCCCGAGAGCTCGTTGACGTCCCGTCCGCCGAAGCCCTCGAGCCCCACGAGGGCGAGCATCTCGTCCACGCGGGACGCCGTCGAACCGGCGCTCTCTCTTCCGCGCGCCCCCTGCATCCGCAGGCCGAAGGCGACGTTCTCCGCCACGCTCTTGTGGGGGAAGAGGGCGTACTCCTGAAACATGAGCACGATCCCCCGGCGGTGGGTTGGAACGCCGGACAGATCCTCGCCGTCGAGGAGGATCTCTCCCCGTTTGGCCTGCTCCAGCCCGGCGATGATGCGCAGCAGCGTCGTCTTGCCGCTGCCCGAGGAGCCGAGTAGCGAGGCGATCTCCCCCCGCTCCACCTCGAAATCGACGCCGCAGAGGAGAGGTTTCCCTTCATAGTCTTTGTGGACGTCACGAACTTCAAGGAAGGACATAGCTCATAGCCGGGAAAGCAGATCTCTCACCTGAAGAATAAAAGCACCGGGACGCAGAATGGTGACATCCGGATGACCGGGTTGGTAATGGCGGACATTGAAGGTGACTAGCCAAGGGCAGTGATTTGTCAGTGCCGCAACCAGGATTGGCAGATCTTTAGGATGAGCCCTCCCTATGAAGGGTTGAATCTCATCCGCAGACGGATCGGCAATGACGGTCAGTGAGCGCTGTACAATGAGTCGAAATGCCGGCAATGCCTGTGGAATTTTTTCCTCAAGGTTACGCTCTGCCTCAACGACGACCTGCCTGGAGACAAGAGCGTCGATGAGAGTGATCTCTGCCATGCGCAGTACAACAAGACTCGCGCCCTGCTGTGTAGGCGCCACGGCGCCGGAGAAGAGTACATCCGCGTCAATGAAAACGCGTGGCTTATGCGTCATCGTCTCCGTACTGCTCGGCAACGTAGCGCTCGCGCTGCTCCCGAAGAGCATCCAGAAGCTCTTCGATCCCCAGTCCCGCTTCCTCCCGTGCCCGCTCGATCTCACGCGCCAGATCCGGCACCATTGGCACGAGCGGTGTCAACACGAAGATGCCGTCGAGGTCAATGAGACGAAAGGTATCCCCACTCTGGATGTTATACTTCTCACGAATCTCTGCAGGGAGGGTTAGCGTACCTCGAGAGCGAACTTGAACAGTCTGATCCATCGCGCCTCCATTCTGCCGCGTCTGATTTTCAGCACTTACAGTATAGCAGAGTGCGGGATTATAACAAGTTAGAACACCTCGGTACCCGGCGGGCGGAAGCGCTCGATGACCGCGAAGCTCACGACGCAGACTGCCATCAGGAGGGTCGACATCGCCAGCGCCTGACCGTAGTTGAGAGCACCGGGACGGGAGAGGAAGCGGTAGATGGCGATGGGAAGGGTAGGCAGTTCCGGGCGGGCGATCATGGAGGTGGCCCCGAACTCGCCCATGGAGACGGTGAAGGCGAAGACCGCGCCCACCGCCAGCGCCCGCCAGATGATGGGCAGATCGACTTCGACGAAGACGCGCGGGGGAGGCGCCCCCAGCACCGCCGCCGCCTCCCGCAGCTCGGGGCGGATGGATTGCAGCGCGGGCAGCAGACTCCGCACGACGAAGGGCAGCGCCACGAGGGTGTGACCGAAGACGATGAGCAGCGAGGTCCCCCGCAGATCCAGAGGTGGGCTGTCCATCGCCAGGAGGTAACCCAGGCCCAGGGTCACCGCCGAGGTGCCCAGCGGCAGCATGAAGAGGGCGTCGAAGAGCCAGGCCCCCCGCTGCCGGTAGAGCGCCAGCGACGCGAGCAACCCCAGCAGGAGCGCGAGCCCGACCGTCGCCAGGGCGAATTTGACGGAGTTCCAGACCGCCTCGATGGGCGGGACGTAGAAGACGGAGCGCCGCGGATTCTCGAAGAGGGCCGCGTAGTAGCGCAGCCCGCCGCCGAAGGAGCGGGCGGTCAGCGTGAGCAGCGGGAGCCCCAGCAGGAGAAAGGCCAGCACCACGTTCACGGTCACGAAAGCGACCTCGCCCGGACGGCGTGGGCGCCTCTGCGTCACCCCGCGGGGGCGCAGCTCCACCGGTCGCGCCAATCCCGACTGGAGCCGGCTGTAGACGAGGGTCAGCACGAGGGTGAAGAGGATCTGCACCAGCGAGAGCCCCGCCGCCACGGAGAGGTTGGCGAAGTGGATGGTCTGCCGGTAGATGGCGACCTCCAACGTGGCGAAGCGGGGCCCGCCCAGGATGAGGACGACGCCGAAGCTCGTGAAGCAGAAGATGAAGACGAGGAGCGCCGCGGCCCCCAGCGCGGGCATCAGCAGGGGCAGCGTCACCTCGCGAAAGGCGCGCCAGGGTGCGGCCCCCAGAGTGCGGGCCGCCTCCACCAGGCGCGGGTTGAGGTTGGCCCAGAAGCCACCCACCATCCGCAGGACCAGGGTGTAGTTGTAGAAGACGTGGGCGATGAGGATGGCAGCGAGGCTGTAGCGCAGGTCCAACGGGGGGCGCGCGAGCCCCAGCCAACCCATGAGCAGCGTGTTGAGGGGCGACCGCGGTCCCAGGACGGCGGTGAAGGCCGCAGCCACGACGACGGTGGGCAGTACGAAGGGGACGGTGGTCAGCGCCGTGAGCACCCGCTTTCCGGGAAAGTCGTAGCGGGCGTAGATGTAGGCTCCGGGCAGCCCCAGGAGCAGCGTCAACAGCGTCGAGAGGAGCGCCTGTCCCAGGGTGAAGCCGATGATCCGCGCCGTGCCCCTGCTCGCCAGACGCTCGACCAGGGCGCTAAAGCCCATCCCCGCCTCGCGGGTGAAGCTGACGCGGACGATCTCCTCGAGGGGGTAGAAGTAGAAGAGAAGGAGGAAGGCCAGGGGCAGGAGAAGCAGCGCGTAAGGGAGAAACCGGTAGAGAAGCGGGGCGGGGCGGGAACGACCGGCGTTCCCGCCCCCCTTCCCGGAAGCGTGCAGGGCGCCCATTTTAGCGCAGCACGGTCTCGGACCAGGCCTCGATCCACGCCTCGCGGTTCTCCTCGATAGCCGCGTAGGGAACCTCGACGGGCTCCTCCGCCACCTGGGCGTACTGGGTGAAGACTTCGGGAAGTTCGGCGTCGGGATTGGCGGGGAAGACCCACATGTTCAGGGGGATGTCGCTCTGGAAGGTCTCGCCGAGCACGAAGTCGACGAAGGCCTGGGCCAGCTCGGGGTTCTCGGCACCCTGCTGCACACCCACGAACTCCACCTGACGGAAGCAGGTGTTGGGCGCGGTGATGGCCCCCGTGGGCGGCTCTTCCAGCTCCTCCTCGGCAAAGTAGACCTCGGCAGCGGGGCTGGTGGCGTAGCTCACCACGAGAGGCCGGGTCCCCCCACTGGAGGCGCCGCCGCTGAACTCGTTGTAGTAGGCCGTGTCCCAACCGTCCACGACGAGCACGTCGTTCTGTCGCAGTTCGGCCCAGTAGTCGAGGTAGGTGTACTCCCCCTCCTCCCCGAAGACGCCGATGGTGGTGATGAGGAAGGCCAGGCCCGGTGAGGACGAAGCGGGGTTCTCCACGACCAGAAGGCCGCGGTACTCCGGTCGGGTCAGCGCCCGCAGATCCTCGGGCACGGCAAGCCCCTGCTCCTCGAAGTAGGCGCGGTCGTAGTTGAGGCAGACGTCGCCGTAGTCGACGGGTGAAACCCGCTGATCGGGGTCGAGCTTCAGCCTGTCGGGAATCTGGTCGAGATTCTCCGCTTCGTAGGGCGCGAAGATCCCCGCCTCCAGGGCCCGGCTCAAGAAGGTGTTGTCGACCCCGTAGATGACGTCCGACTGGGGATCATCCTGGGTCAGGATGGCCTGACTGAGCATCGTCCCGGTGTCCCCCGCCTGGAGGAACTGCACGGTGACGTTGTGCTCCTCCTCGAACCGGGCGACGACCTCCTCGCTGATGACGAAACTGTCGTAGGTCATCACCCGCAGCTCCCGCGGGGAGGCTTCCGGCGTCCCCGTGGGCGTGGGGGTTCCGCAGCCCCCCAACAAAACCGCCAATATCACAGTTAAAAGTGTCCAACGTTTTACAAGCATGGTTCTCCTTTACAACAGTCCAAAGTCTAAGGTCGAAAGTCTAAGGTCACCGGTTGTTTCCTCACGATTCTTGCTGCATTTGGCGCCGTCACTTCACAAGTGACAAAGCACTCTACGCTCCACGTCTGTGAAAGGCCCACAGCAGCCCGGACTCGACGTGGACTCTCACCTCCTCACCCTCGAAGACGTTGCTCACCCCCCTCGCCGGGCCAAAGGTGAGGGTCTCCTCCTCCAGCGGGTAGCTGAGCCCCTCGGTGGTCACGTACTCGGCATCCCCACCGAGGGGCACGAGGGAGAGGGTGTCACCCGGGTGGCCTACGACGTGGGCCGTCTCCCCGCTGCGGACGAGGCGCACCGTCCACGCCCCTCCCGCGATCAGGACCCGGAGCCCCTCCATCTCGGGCAGGGCCAGGAGCAGCAGGTTCGCCAGCTCCTGATCGGGCCGCCCTCCAAAAGCACCCAGTACGACGATCTCCTCCGCTCCCTGCTCGGCCGCCCAGAGGAGCGCCAGCTCCAGGTCGGTCTCATCCTTGGCGGGGGGATGGACGTGAAAGCCCGTACCTGCCGCCTGCAGCTCGGCCCGCACCTCTTCCGAGAGAGAGTCGAGATCGCCGATGACGTGCCGGGGCAGGAGCCCCGCCTCCAGTGCGTAACGGGTCCCCCCGTCGGCGGCGACGACGAGGCTGCCCTCATCGATCCACCGGCGGGCTTCCTCCTCGGGATTCTCAAGGATACCGTTCGTAAAGATGACGATGCGCATGGTTTAGTCTCCAGTCAGATAGTCTGGTAGTCGAATAGTCGTGTAGTCACATGGCTAAAAAGAAACCCCCACCGGCGTCCTGCCAGGCGGGGGGAAGTGTCTCGCTCGCGACCTCCCTCCGCTGGCATGATCCAGATCAGGTTCAAGGGTCGGTGTCGATAACGGACACCCTCTCAGCCCCACTCGGGCTCCCCTGGTGCTCTCACTCTGACTTTGTAAGGTACCTGTTTCTTAAAAACTCGTCTACTAAAAGTATAACATGATATTCGAGCGGTGCCAAGTGCCCCCTTGGGTAACAGCGTCTTTGGATCGAACCGTGGGCCGTTCGGTAACGTTATCTTTTGACTTCCTGCGCGTGCCCTTGACTAACTGCAGCTCTGTTATATCGTAGATGCGCGCCACATTAACCCTGACGCACGAAAGGATGCGCCCATGGCCTTGCTGCAGCAACCGCGGCCCGACCGGCAGAGCAAGAAGAGTGTCGTCTTTGTGACCTTCGAGAGTGAGTTCGCCCCCGTGGGCGGGCTGGCAGCCGTGATGAGAATCCTACCGCGCCACATGGCCCGTCTGAGCGATCACGAGTGCCTCACCATCGCCCCCCTCTTCCGCAACATCACCCGCTGCAAGGAGCTGCGTTGGAAGACGCTGGAGAAGCTGGAGCGCACCTGCCGCGTCCGTTTCGACGGCGACTATCACACCGTCACCCTCTTCCGCCACGTCGACGACGTGGGATTCAGTACCTATCTCCTCGACGCGGAGGCCTTCTTCAACGCGCCCTGTGATTGCGGAAACCCGCCTGCCCCGGAGACACCCTGCAACCCCTACCTCAATCCGGGTGATCCCGACCAGCTCCTCACCGACGCCCTCTTCTTCTCCGCAGCGGTGCCCAAGGCGCTGGTGGCTCTCGGTTACACCAAGAATCTAATCCTCAGCCTCCAAGATTGGCAGACGGCCCCAACGGCGATCACCGCCAAGTCGGAGCCCTCCATCGCCTCGGCAGCCTGTGTCCTGACCATCCACAACCCCTACGACCACCCCCTTTCCGACGAAAGCCTCGCCAAGATCTTCTGGCGCCAGATCCCTGGCCCCACCGTGCTGACCAAGATGCTGCCCTTCGTCGACGGCCCCATCTGCACCGTCTCGGAGAACTTCGCCCACGAGCTGACGAATGATCCGCTCCACACGGCAGTCTACGCCCCCCACCTCCAGAACTTCTTCCGCGCCAAGGGTGTGCGGGGGATCGACAACGGTCTCTTTGCGGAGCTCGACTTCCCCCAGGAGGCCCGCGAGGCCGCACGGCAGGGGGCCTTCGCCCCCCTCCTCGCCGAAAAGGCGCACCGGCGCGCGGCACTCGTCAGGGTGTTGAAGGAGTACCAACCGGAGGAGGCCTGGGGCACCCTCTCCGACCTGGAGCAGTTTGAGGGGCCCATCCTCCTGCTCTTCGGCCGGGACGACCCGCGCCAGAAGGGCTACGACGTCGCCGCCGCTGCCATTCGCCGGCTCGAGCCGGGCCAGGCGAAGTTCGTCTTCACCCCCATCCCCGGTGAGGAGGGCGCAGAGGGGTTGAGCTTCCTGCGTACGCTCGCCGAGGAGCGTGCCGGTGAGGTCAAGGTCTTCCCCTTCCGCATGGAGCAGGGTTACATGGAGCTCCAGCGTGGCAGCTCCTACCTGGTGATGAGCTCCCTCTACGAGCCCTTCGGTGGGGCGACGGAGGGCTACGCCGTGGGGACGCCCATCGTGGCGCGGGCCACCGGGGGGCTCGTGCAGCAGATTGCCCCCTACCCCGGAGGCTCTCTCTCCCGCGCCGTGTGGGAGCGGACGGCACACTTTCACGCCCGTCACGCTCCCCCTACCGGCTTCCTCTTCCGGGAACCCGATCTATCCTGGGAGGCGGTCGTGCACGGCTGGCGGACGATGATCGATCTCGACTACAAGAGCGAGGACCGCATCACCGGTCGCAGCGGTACCCGTCTCTACGACGCGATGGTGCGCGAGGCTGCGTGGGCCCTCCAGGACGCCATCCGGCTCTACAGGGAATCGCCCACCGCTTACGCCGAGCTCATCGCCAACGGCTTCGAGATGCTGCAGGCCTTCTCCTGGGATCGCGCCGTACGGGAGTACCAGCGCGTCTACGCCCTCGTCTGTGAGTAGAGGAGGTAGTGGTGACAAAGAGCATACGCTTGCGACTCGTGACGACCCTCCTGCTCCTGTTCCTCCTGGCCTGCAACCTACCCTTCCTGCCGACCGGAGGAGAGCAGGGCGGACGGGAGGAGGGGCAGAACAAAGAGAGCGTCGATCTGGGGCTCACCCGCGCCAATCCCTATCCGTACGGAGAGCCGGCGTTCTCTGAGTACTGGGAGATCCATGTCAGAGAGATGATCCGGGGCTCAGAGGCCTGGGAGATCCTGAAGGCGGAGAATCCTAACAACGAGCCGGCCCCCGAAGGTTGGGAGCACGTACTCTTGAGGCTCTGGGTGCGCTCCCGCGTGCCCAACGGCGAGAAGCGCCGGCTCAGTCTCGGGATGACGGGCGACAGAGGGGTACTCCGCAACCAGGGAGGTGGGGTCCTTCCCGAACCCCGGCTGCCCTACGAGTTCGCCCAGGAGCAGGTCGAGGGCTGGACCGTCTTCCTCGCACCTGCCGGCGAGGGCAACCCCATGCTGGTCTTTCGGGAGTACGAAACGGACGACAGGTATCGCTACGTCGCCCTGGAGGAGAACGCCCGCATCCTGGTCGACCTCGCCCTCGACGAGATTCCTGTGACCTCCACAGGCACCACGCCCAAACAGGCGGCAGCCCTGGGCGAGACTGTCACGACCGAGGACTGGGAGATCACCCTCGAAGAGGTCGTGACGGGCGAGGAGGCCTGGGAGATCCTCTACGAGGCCAACTCGCACAACGACCCACCCGCAGAGGGTCTGGAGTACGTCCTCGCCTCCGTCCGCGCCCGCTACATCGGCGTCGACGAGGGACCGGCCCCCATCCTCGCCGTCGACTTCGCGACGCTGGGAAGCGACAGGCAGCGCTACGCGTCACCATCGGTGGTCGAGCCGCAGCCCGCCTTCTCCTCCCACAGCCTCTATCCCGACGGCAGCTTCACCGGTTGGGTCGCCCTCCTGGTGAACGAAGGTGCCGAAGAGCCCGTCCTGATCGTCGAACCCGGCTACGACGACGCAGACCGTCGTTACCTGCGCCTCACGCCCTGACCGCCAAGGAGGCCCGCACGCGGCGCCCTACTATTGACACCCTGCCGGCTTCTACCATAATGGGAGCATGAACCAACGACGTCTGATCCTATGGCTGATGGTACTCCTGCTGGGAGGGTGCGCGCCCCCCTCCTTCACGACGGAGCTGCCGACCCTCATCCGGGAGACGGAGACGGCGATGCCGGCCCTCTCGCCCTCCCTCACCCCCAGCCCCTCTCCTACACCCAGCCCGACCCCGACGCCGACACCGACGCCCCTGCCCGGAGAGGCCCTGAAATCCGCCCAGCACGCCTACGAGATAGGGGACTGGGCCACGGCGGAGGCCCTCTACCGGCAGCTGCTCGACGTCTCCAGCCTGACGCCCGAGGAGGGAGCCGCAGTGCGCCTGGGTTTGGCGAAGACGCTCCTCGCAGCAGGGCGACCCGCTGAAGCGCTCCCTTTCCTCGAGGGTGTGATCGCCTCCCTGCCCGAGAGCGCCTGGGCCGCCGAGGCCCACCTCCATCTCGCCCAGGTGCGGGTGGAGGTGGGGGAGCCCGCCCGAGCCGTCCCCCACTACGAGGTCGTCCTCGTCACCCGGCCGGTACTGGCTCCCTACGTCTACGAGTGGATGGGGGACGCCCAGAGGGACGCCGGCGTCTACACGCCGACCCTGCAGGCCTACGAGGCGGCACGCGACCTGGCGACGAACACCAGTCGCTGGGCCTTCCTGAGCGAGAAGATCGCCCTCACCCACAGCTACGCCGGTGAGTACCGAGCGGCACTGAACACCTACGACGCTATCCTCGAGGTGGCAACCATCCCGGCCTACCGCGCGCGCATCGCCTACCAGGCCGCCGAGACGACCCGGCTTATGGGGGACGAGTCCGAGGCGCTGCGCCGCTTCAACGAGATCGTGCTCGCCTATCCCCGGGTCTCCTACGCCCACGACGCGCTCGTGCAGCTGGTACAAGCCGGAGCGCCCGTGGACGATCTCCTCCGCGGCAAGGTCAACTACTACGCCAAGGCCTACGGTCCTGCCGTCGAGGCCTTCTCCCGCCACGTGAATGCAGACCCCGAACACACGGGAGAGCCTCACTACTACGCCGGACTCTCCTACCTGGAAGCGGGGAGCTACGACCTGGCCCTGACGGAGTTCCAGATCCTTATCGACACCCACGAAGGCGATCCCTACTGGGGCAGCGCATGGCTGGGCATCGGGCAGGTGCTCGAGGCGCAAGGGCGAGCGGAGGAGGCCATCACCGCCTACCGCACCCTGCCCGAGACGCTGCCCGATCATCCCCGCGCGACGGAGGCCCTGTGGAGCGCCGCGGAGCTCGTCGATGCGCTGGAGGGACCGGAGGCGGCTGCAGCCGCCTTTACCGACCTCGCGTCGCGCTACCCCGACGACTCCGGCTCCCCGGGAGCCCGCTTCCGGGCCGGGCTCATCCTCTACGAAGCCGCTCAGGAAGAGGCCGCTCGCGGGGCGTGGCGGGAGCTCCTCATCTGGTATCCCTACGACGACCGGGGAGTGGCGGCCCGCTTCTGGTTGGGGAAGAGCTACCTGGAGGCGGGAAACGTGCCGAGCGCCACCGCCTACCTGAGCGAGACGGTAGGGCTGGGCCGCTGGGACTTCTACGGCATCCGCGCCGCCGACCTGCTGGCAGGGCGCCCGCCCCTGGAGACGCCCCCCGTAGCCCTCGCCCCCTGCGGAGACGTGACGGAGCAGGACGCCCTCTTCACCTGGCTGGAGGGCTGGATCGGGCTCGACCCCCTGCCCGACCTGCGCGTGCCGCCCGGCTACCTTCTCGATGACCCCCGCCTGGAACGAGGCCTACTCCTCCTCCGCGTGGGGCGCTTCGAGGAGGGACGCACCGAGTTGGAGGCCCTGCGCGACGCCTACGTCCAGGATCCCTGGGCCCAGTACCACCTGGCCCTTATCTTCCGCGAGGCGGGCCTCTTCCGCTCCTCCATCATCGCCGCATCCACCGTCTGGCGGCTCTCACCGGCGAGCGAGCTCCCCGAGATCCCCCGCTTCCTGGGCTGCCTCGTCTACCCCACCTACTTCGACGACCTGGTGGAACGGGAGGCGGCGGAGCTCGGCTTTCACCCGCTCACCCTTTACTCTCTCCTCCGACAGGAGAGCCTCTTCGAGGGCTTCGCCACCTCCTACGCCGCCGCTCACGGGCTGATGCAGGTCATTCCCCCTACCGGGCAGGAGATCGCCACCGCCCTGGGATGGCCTCCGGGGTACGAGACCCCCGACCTCTACCGCCCTCTGGTGAGCCTCCGCTTCGGTAGCTGGTATCTCGCCCAGCAGCGGGATCGCTTCGACGGGGCCCTCTATCCGGCCCTGGCAGGCTACAATGGGGGGCCGGGCAACGCGGCCCGCTGGTGGGAAGCGGCGGGCGAGGACCCGGACCTCTTCGTCGAGCACATCGGCTTTCAGGAGACCCGCACCTACGTCCGGCGGATCACCGAGCACCACGCGAAGTACCGGTGGCTCTACGTCGCGGAGTAAGATAGCCCACCCGGGGTGCCGCGCTAACAGAAAGCCCTCGCAGAGTGCGAGGGCTTTGAACTTCTGAGTCGGTCGGAGTCACATGTAGGAGGGCATCTCCTTCTTCTCTTCGGGCTCCGTGCGCCCGTAGGTGACGGACATCCGGTGCAGCCCGCTCACGTACTCCGGCTTGATCTCCTCCATACGGAAGCGCCACTGCCAGTTGCCGCTGGCCTCGGCGGGCGTGTTCATCCGCGCCTCGCTCCCCAGCCCCAACACGTCCTGAAGAGGGCAGATGGCGAAGACCGCCACCGAACGATAGGCCAGCCGGAGGAGGGCCCAGTGAATGGGCTCCGACACCGGCCCCAGATAGTGGATGAGCAGCTCGCGCTCTCCGGCGGGCTGCTTCTCATACCACCCTAACGTCGTGTCGTTGTCGTGGGTGCCGGTGTAGACCACGGTGTTCGGAAGATAGTTGTGGGGCAGGTAGGGATTGGAGGCATCGGCGCCGAAGGCAAATTGCAGGATGTTCATGCCGGGGAAGTTGAACTGCTTGCGCAGCTCTCGCACGGCTTCGGTGATGAATCCCAGATCCTCGGCGATGATGGGCAACTCCCCCAGAGCCGCCTTCAGAGCGTGGAAAAAGGGAGCGCCCGGCCCCTGCTCCCACTCTCCCTTGACAGCGGTCGGCTCCCCGGCGGGCACCGCCCAGTAGGCCTCGAAGCCGCGGAAGTGATCCAGGCGCACGATATCGACCATGGTGAGGGTCTGGCGGAAGCGATCGATCCACCACGCGTAGTCGTTCTGAGCCATGACGTCCCAGCGGTAGAGGGGATTGCCCCAGAGCTGTCCCGTGGGGCTGAAGTAGTCGGGGGGGACACCGGCGACCGCGGTGGGCAGGAAGTCCTCATCCAGTTTGAAGAGCCCGGGATGGGCCCAGACGTCCGCACTGTCGTAGGCGACGAAGATGGGGATATCGCCGACGATGTCGACGCCCCTCTCGTTGGCATATGCCTTCAGCTTCTGCCACTGCTGGAAGAACCACCATTGGAAGTAGCGGTGGGCGAAGACCTGCTCGTCGAGGCGCTCCCGCCACTCCTCGAGGGCCTCCGGCTGGCGGGAAGCCAGCTCCCACTCCCAGGTATTCCAGACGGCCCCCCCGTGGGCGTCCTTTAACGCCATGAAGAGCACGAAGTCCTCGAGCCAGGCCCGCTGCTCTTCACAGAAGGCCTCGAACTCCTGCCAGCGCTCCCCATCCTGCCGCTCCCTGAAGTTGCGGGCGGCGCGATTCAAGATGGCGAACTTCCAAGAGATGACCGGCCCGTAATCCACCTCCCCTTCCGGAAAATCGGGGGCTTCCGCAAGGTCGGAAGCGGGAATGTCCCCTGCAGCTTCCAGCTTCTCGAGACTGATCAGCAGAGGGTTACCCGCAAAGGCCGAGAAGGACTGGTAGGGGGAATCCCCATACCCGGTGGGGCCGAGAGGCAGGATCTGCCAGAGCGACTGTCCGGCCTCCACTAGAAAGTCGACGAACGCGTAGGCTGCGTCACCGAGGTTGCCGACACCATAGGGACCCGGCAAGGACGTCGGGTGCAGTAGGATTCCGGCGGAACGTGAGAAGCGCATGCTCTTACCCTCCCTGGATTGAGGTTTGGACACCTTCAGTATACTGCAAAGTAGCGGGGCGGCAAGAGAAAAACGCCGCTGCCGGCGAGGGCCAGGTGCGATAAGGTTGGCGGATAGTTGCTATACAGTTAGTTGACTTCCAGGCGAAGTGCGATATAATGCCAGCGACTATGCCAGGTCGCATCTTCACATCCTTGAAGCGTTGAGCACAGTACACGAGGGAGATGCTCAGACGCTTCTTTTGTGCTGTATAGCAACATCGGGCTTTTTTACGACCGCTTTGTGGGTCGTACCCCTGGGGAGGGAAGAGAGAAAGACATGAGACACGATGAGAGAATGACCGAAGCGCGGACGTTCAAAGCGTTGCGCCTGAACCTTGCTTCGCCGGACAACATCCTTTCGTGGTCCTACGGTGAGGTCACCAAGCCTGAAACCATCAACTACCGTCGCTTGCGTCCCGAGAAGGATGGGCTGTTCTGCGAGGCGATTTTCGGTCCCAGCCGCGACTACCAGTGTTATTGTGGTAAGTACAAGGGTATTCGCTACCGGGGCATCATCTGCGATAAGTGCGGGGTCGAAGTGACCCGCTCTTCCGTGCGCCGTGAGCGCATGGGACACATCACGCTGGCGGCTCCCGTGGCCCACATCTGGTACACACGGCGCGTGCCCAGCCATCTCAGTATCCTGATCGACATCAGCAAGCGCAATCTGGACCGGGTGCTCTACTTCGCGCAGTACATCGTCACCGACGTGGACGAGGAATCGCGCCAGCGCGCCCTGAAACGCCTCAGCGAGCAGGAGCAGGAGCGCACCGCGCTCCTTGAACGGGCCGCCGAACAGCGGATCGCCCAGCTGGAGGGTCAGCTGAGCGAGCAGCGCGAGGCTCTCGAAGGCGCCCGTGAGGAGATCCGTGAGCGCTTCGAGACCGAGATCAACGAACGCACCGAGAAGATCCTCGGCGAGGCCCGGAGCCTTCAGGATCGGTTGGAGGGGATGGTAGGGCATGAGGCCTCGGAGCCTCTCGTCTTCTCCCCCACCGACACCGTCATCGTCGAGGCCGGCGAGATTGTGCAGCGCGACAACTACGCGACCCTCAGCTCCGTGGCCCAGGACGCGCTGGATGCGCTGGAGAAAGAGATTCGCGAGCGTGAAGAGCAGACCCTCGCCGAGTTGGGCGATCGTCCCGAGGTCTCCAACGAGAGCATCCAGGAGCAGATCGCCAGCATCCGCGAGGAGCTGCAGGATAAGCGCAACGCCATCACCAACCGCTACGATGCAGAGCGTGAGGAGCTGCTGGGGTTGGCCCCGTTGCAGTTCTTCAACGAAGCCCGCTACCGGGAGTTACGTCAGAAATGGGGCCAGGTCTTCAAGGCCGGGATGGGCGCTGAGGCGGTCTTCGAGATCCTGCGCATCCTCGATCTGGAGGCCATCTCGGAGGAGCTCTGGCGCGAGGTGCGCCACGGGCGCTCCATGCAGCGCCGCAAGAAGGCGACCCGACGCCTCCGCGTCGTCGAGGCCTTCCGCAAGAGCAACAACCGTCCCGAGTGGATGGTGCTCACGATCCTGCCCGTTCTGCCTCCCGAGCTGCGTCCCATGGTGCAGCTGGACGGTGGACGTTTCGCCACCTCCGACCTCAACGACCTCTACCGCCGCGTCATCAACCGAAACAACCGCCTCAAGCGGCTGCTCGATCTGGGCGCGCCTGAGGTTATCATCCACAACGAAAAGCGCATGCTGCAGGAGGCCGTGGACAGCCTTATCGACAACAGCCAGCGCGGGAAGGCCATGAGCCGCCGCGGGCGGCGCCAGCTGCGCTCCCTCAGCGACATGCTGAAGGGGAAGAAGGGGCGCTTCCGCCGGAACCTCCTGGGCAAGCGCGTGGACTACTCCGGACGCTCGGTGATCGTCGTCGGCCCGAACCTGCAGATACACCAGTGCGGACTTCCCAAGACGATGGCCCTGGAGCTCTACCGCCCCTTCGTCATCCAGCGGCTGGTGGAGTACAACTACGCCACCAACGTCAAGGCCGCCAAGCGGCTCATCGAGCGCCAGCGCCCCGAGGTGTGGGAAGTCCTGGAAGAGGTCATCGGGGATCGTCCGGTGCTCCTCAACCGGGCGCCGACCCTCCACCGGCTGGGCATCCAGGCCTTCGAGCCGATGCTCATCGAGGGCAAGGCCATCCAGCTCCACCCACTGGTCTGCGCGGCCTTCAACGCGGACTTCGACGGTGACCAGATGGCCGTGCACATCCCCCTCTCCCGCAAGGCGGTCGAGGAGGCACGCAGTCTCATGCTGGCGACGCAGAACGTGCTCAAGCCGGCCGACGGGCAACCCATCATCGGCCCCTCCAAGGACATGTGCATGGGCATCTACTACATGACCATGGACGGCCCACCCAGCGAGAAGGCGCTGCGCGCCTTCGCCGACCTGGATGAGGTGGAGATGGCTTACATGTTGGGGCAGGTCAAGCTGCACACACCGGTCCTCGTGGCGCAGGTCTACGACAAGCGCGAGCCGCCCGAGAAGCCCGTGGAGACCACCGTGGGCCGGGTGCTCTTCAACCGCATCGTCCCCGAAGCCCTGCGCTACATCAACCGCCCCATGGGCAAGAGCGAGCTCAACCAGCTCATCGGCCTCTGCTACCGGGCCTTGGGTGCGGAGCGCACCGTGCAGTTCGCCGACGAGATCAAGGCGATGGGCTTCAAGTACGCGACCGTCTCCGGTGTCACCATCTCCGTCTACGACCTGACCGTTCCCGAGGCCAAGAACGAGATCATGGAGAGCGCCACGAACGAGGTCTCGGAGATCGAGCGCCAGTACCGGCGCGGCCTTCTGACGGAGGACGAGCAATACAACCGCACCATCGAGATCTGGTCCCGCGCCCGAGAGGACGTGTCGAAGGCCGTGGCCAACAGCCTCAATCCCTACGGCCCCATCGCCATCATGGCAAAGTCCGGCGCCTCCAAGGGCGGCTTTGGCCCCATCTCCCAGCTATCGGGGATGCGCGGTCTCATGGCCGATCCCTCCGGGCGGATCATCCCGCTGCCCATCCGCTCCAACCTGCGTGAGGGGCTGACGGCGCTGGAGTACTTCATCTCCACCCACGGCTCCCGCAAAGGTCTCGCCGACACCGCCCTGCGAACCGCCGACGCCGGCTATCTCACCCGGCGCCTGGTGGACACCGCCCAGGACGTCATCGTCAACGCCGCGGATTGTGAGACCCCCCGGGGCCTCTGGATCCGCCGGGACGACGACATCGCCGGTCAGAAGATGAGCGAGCGGCTCCTGGGCCGCTACGCCGCAGCAGCTCTGGCCGACCCCGAGACGGGTGAGATCATCGTGGATCGCAACGAGGAGATCGACGAGGAGAAGCTGCTCCTCATCGACGACCTGGGCGTCGACGAAGTGATGGTCCGCTCGCCCATGACCTGTGAGCTGCAGTTCGGTACCTGCGCCCTCTGCTACGGGCGCGACCTGGGACGCGGCCACCTGGTCAACGTGGGGACTGCGGTGGGCATCATCGCTGCGCAGTCCATCGGCGAGCCGGGTACCCAGCTGACGCTGCGGACCTTCCACACCGGTGGTACCGCCTCTTCGGCGGGTGACATCACCAGCGGTCTGCCCCGCGTCGAGGAGCTTCTGGAGGCCCGGAAGAGCCCCAGGGGAGAGGCCGAGATCACCGACATCGGTGGCGTCGTGCACATCGTCCGTGAAGGTGACGCTATCGTGGTGCGGATCGTGGACAGCCAGATGGAAGAGGCGCACTACGACGTGCCCGAAGGTTGGGAGTTCATGGTTGAGGATGGCGACGACGTGCGGGAGAACAATCTTATCGCGCGCGAGGAAGAGGGCAATGGCGAGATGCGGGCCAAGGCGACGGGACACATCCGGCGCGAAGGGCGCGAGGTCACCCTGGTCTACGAGGACGTGGATGAGCGGGAGTACGATATTCCGCCTTCCTCGCGGCTGCTCGTTGCCGAGGGACAGCGTGTCGACGCCGGGACCCAGCTGGCCGAGGGCGTTCCCAACCCGCACCGCATTCTCCAGGTGCAGGGCCGGGATGCCGTCCAGCAGCACCTCCTCCGCGAGGTACAGGAGGTCTACCGCTCGCAGGGTGTGAATATCTCGGACAAGCACTTCGAGATCATCATCCGCAAGATGTTGGGCAAGGTCCTCGTCACCGAAGCCGGGGACACGACCTTCCTGCCCGGGGATCTCGTCGACCGGATTCTCTTCGAGCAGGCCAACCGCGACCTGGTAGCCAAGGGGCAGAAGCCCGCGCGCGCCCGCCAGGTGCTGCTGGGCATCACCAAGTCCGCCCTCAACACCGACTCCTTCCTCTCGGCGGCCTCCTTCCAGCACACCATCAAGATCCTCTCCAACGCCGCGGTCGAGGGCAGCGAGGACCTGCTCTACGGGCTGAAGGAGAACGTCATCATCGGCAAGCTCATTCCGGCAGGCACGGGCTACCGGGGCGACATCCTGGGCTCCGACGGCCCCATCGATGTCTACGAGGGCGTGCCCGTCGAGAAGGATCTGCCCAAGGGCACGCTGCTGAGCGAAGAAGAGGAAGAGCCCGACACCTTCCTGTTGAGCGATCTGCAGAGACCTTACTGAGGTCTAGGCAGAGCAGTACGTTAGAAGGCCGAAGTTCGAGGGGCGACAATCTTAGGTTGTCGCCCCTTTTGCAACTTCCCGAAATTGTCTGCGTAATAAAGGGAGAGATGAAGACTGAAGAAGAATGGATCGAGGCTGCACTAGAGGGGGATCAGGAAGCGATCACCTTGCTCATCGAGGCGTACCAGAAGCCGGTGTACGTGATCTGCTATCGCATGTTGGGCAACGCCATGGAGGCGGAGGACGCCGCCCAGGAGGCCTTCGTCAAGGCCATCACCAAGCTGCATACCTTCGACACCAGCCGCCCCTTCCGCCCCTGGCTCTTTCGTGTGACGTCCAATCTGTGCCGGGACCGGTTACGGCGTCGCAAACCCACCTACTCCCTGGATGGGATGGGGGAGGATGGTGCCTGGGAGTGGAAAGCAGGAACGGCAGTCAACCCCGAGCGGCAGGTAGAGGAGCAGGAGCAGCAGGCCATGATTCGCCGGCTGCTCGACACGCTCTCCCCGAAGGACCGGGCGGTCGTCACCCTCTTCTACTGGGAGGAGCTCTCCTACGAGGAGATCGCCCAGGCGACGGATCTGACCATCTCGGCGGTGAAGTCTCGACTATTTCGTGCGCGCCGCGCGCTGGCAGAGGAGATGCAGGCGCTTCAAGAACCAACGACTGACGGCGCCATGAGGGAGGAAGCGTATGCCGGATATGCATAGCGACAACTGGTGGATCCGAGCCCTCGAAGGTGACCTCAACAGGGAAGAGGAGGTCGCCTGGGAGGCTCACTTACGAGCTTGTGAGATGTGTCAAGCCGAATGGGAAGCGCTGACGGAGCTCGATCTCTTCATGCAGCACGCCCCCCTACCCGCTCCCGCTCCCGGCTTCGTAGAGAAGACGGTGGAGCGGGTCGTCGAGACGCAGCGGCGCTGGCGACAGTGGCGGGTGGTGGTGGGAGCCGTACTGGTGGTGATTGTTCTGCTCGCGGAGATCCTGATCCTGGGCTCCCTCTACACCGACGCAGCGAACCTCATCACGGCACTGCTGGGCGCCCGGGAGATGCTCTTTCCGGCACTCATGCGCACCGGTGTCGGTCTCCTCACCCTCGCTGAGGCCGTCTTGCCCTTCGCCCTGATCCTCACCCTGGGCGGTTTCTTCATCCTGATGCCCAATGGCGCTCTGGCCACCCTCGCCTTTATCATGGTGCGGCGCCGCAGGCCCACTTCAGCCTGAATAACCGAAACCCTATTTCTACCCGGACAACGAAAACAGCAGGAGGTGTTGAGATGTTTAGAAAGTGGCAATATGGGATCTTGTTAGCCATCCTACTGGCCGGCCTTGCGTGGCCGGTCCTGGCAGCCCAGGGAGGAGCGGGCGTGCACTTTGGGCTGCTGCGTATCAATAAAGGCGAGCGGCGGAGCGGCGATCTGGTGAACTTCGGGCCCGTGGAGATGCGCGAGGACGCGGAGTTCGACGGGGATCTGGTAGTCTTCGGAAGCATTGAAATCGACGAAGGCTCTCGCATCACCGGTGATCTTACCGCCTTTGGAGCAGCGGATGTCGCCGGCACCGTAGAGGGCAACCTCTTCTCGGCGGGAGCGATACGTCTGAGAGAGTCTGCGATTATCGAGGGGGACGTCTCTGCTGTGGGCGGCATCTCCCAAGCCGAGGGGGCGGTGATCGAGGGCAACGTGGAGACCGTCGAGGAGGGGGACTTCGAGTGGGACGTGCCCGGCCCCTTCATCTTCGAAGGGCCGCACAGAATGATGCGTCCCGGCTTGGCCTTCCTGGGTGATCTGCTGCGGGGACTGGTCGCCGTTGTGGTGTTCGGCTTCTTCGCGCTCTTGATCGCCAGCGTCTGGCCCCAGAACCTGGAGCGCGTGGGCCGTACGATGGTGGAGGAGCCGCTACCGTCCTTCGGAGTGGGCGTGCTCGCCCTGCTGGCGGCGCTGATCGCAGCGCTGATCCTCATCATCACCGTCTGCCTGAGCCCCTTGGCCCTGGCCGTGGCAGGCTTGGCCGTTGCGCTGGGCTGGGTCGCCCTCGGTGCCGTGCTCGGGGAGTACATCTTGAGGGGCATCTTCAACCGGACCCACGTCACCACCGTCGCGGCGGCTGTGGTCGGGACGGTGACCATCACCCTCTTAGCGGTATTGACCAACGCCTTATGGGACTGCCTTTACATCATCCTGGTCTTCCCCTTCTTCATCCTGGGCGCCGGAGCGGTGACTCTGACCCGTTTCGGGACCATGCCCTATGCCACACGGGGTGGTCCCCCCCGCC
>DAOTVC010000072.1:0-11528 GCA_034437215.1 Anaerolineae bacterium
ACCGACTCGCCCACCTGAACGCCGGTCAGCGTACCCACGACGGTCACCTCGTAGGACTTACCCGCCGGCACCAGTTTGGCGACGGTGTAGCCGTTCTCCTCGTTCTGGAAGGTCAGCCGCTCGACAGTACCCTCCAGCGTCTGGAACTCTAGTCCGGATTTGGAGGTCTCCACCCCTTCAGTATCCGTGCTTTTGGGGGATTCGCAAGCACAGCGGCAGCAGACTCTTCACACAGCCCCCGTTTATCCTCAAAATAGGACACGGCTGTCATACGCCCGTCACAGACTCCTGGTAAGCTACCTCCATCCAAACCTTCAGGAGGTGAAAGATGAGAATCTGGATCGCTGTGACGTTGTTGGCGATGCTGGTCAGCTGTACCCCCACCCTTACACCGCTCGCCACAGCCCCCCGACGCCCTCCGTCCTGCCGTCCCCCACGGCCACCCGTCGAGCGTCGGCTGGTCCTCCCGCATCAAGCCATCTCCAGTTCTGGGCAACCCCCTTCCCGTCCCTGGATCTCGAGGGCTCCGCCCACGCTGCGGAGCTTAGGCGGATCGCCGCGGACTACCCCCGCTACGAGAGCTCCACCTCCGCCCAGCCCCTGGCGAGGCTCATCGACTGCAAGATCCTGGAGAAGACGTGCATCTGGAGAGAGCTCAACTACATCGGGGAACGAGGCATTCTGCCCCACGACGAGAGCAGCGGTGACCCTGTCCAGGTCCATCCGCCCGCCGGAACCCACGGCGCCTACGTCGCCCTCATCGAGGAGCAGGCCGACATCATCTTCACAGCGCGGGCGCCCTCCGAGGACGAGTTCGCGCTGGCGGAGGCGGCGGGTGTCACGCTGGATGTCCGCCCCGTCGCCCGCGACGCCTTTGTCTTCATCGCCAACGTGGCGAATCCCGTGGAGAGCCTGCCCCTGGAGACCTATCGCGGCGTCTACACCGGCGAGGTGACGGCGTGGCCCGGCACGGGAACGCCCCTCCGGCCCTACCGGCGCAACCCCAACTCCGGCAGCCAGGAGCTGATGGAGGCGCTGGTAAAGCGGGGGGAGCCCATGATCGAGGCGCCCGACATGGACATCATGTCCCTCGTCTCCATGTTCGGCCCCATCCACGCCATCGCCGAGGAGCCGGCGGGGCTCGCTTACTCCGTCTACTTCTACGCCCTCCACATGCGCCCGCATCCGGACGTCAAATTGCTGGGCGTGGACGGCGTTCTCCCCAACCGGGAGAGCATTGCGGAGGGGAGCTACCCGCTGGCGACGGAGGTCTACGTCGTCGTGCGGGCGGAGACAGCGCCCGACGACCCGGCCCTGCTGCTGCGGGAGTGGCTGCTGACGGAGGAGGGGCAGGGGGTCGTAGCGGAGAGCGGCTACGTCCCCCTCAGGTGAGATCAGCCCTCCTGCAAGGCGTGCCAGGCGCGCAGCACCTCGGCGACGCTCCAGGCCTGGGCGATGCAGCCCCGGGGCTCGAAAGGGGCGTCGCCGTCGAAGATCTCGCTGATACTCCCAATCCCATGATCCGCCAGATGGCGGAAGAGGGGCACGAGGAAGGAGCGCGCCGCCTCCCGATCCCCGTAGACGCGCAGGTGGGCCTGCACGAAGGGGCCGATGAGCCAGCTCCACACCGTCCCCTGGTGGTAGGCGGCGTCCCGCGTCTCCCGGTCGCCCCCGTAGTGACCGATGTATTCGGGCTCGTCGGGGGCGAGGCTGCGCAGCCCGTGGGAGGTGAGGAGGGCGCGCGCACAGGCAGCGACGACGGCGCGCTGCTGCTCCTCGTCCAGGGGAGAGTGAGGCAGGGAGACGGCGAAGATCTGGTTGGGGCGCAGAGAAGCATCGTCGCCCATCGGCCCCTCGAGAACATCGCAGCAGTAGCCCATCGCTTCATTCCAGAAGCGCCCAAAACTCTCCCTTACCCGCTCGGCAGCCTCGACGTAGGTCGCGGGCGGCTCGCCCAGGCGCTCTGCGAAGTCCGCCATGCAGCGGAGGGCGTTGTACCAGAGAGCGTTGATCTCCACGGGCTTGCCCGTGCGCGGTGTCACCACCCACTCATCGACCTTGGCGTCCATCCAGGTCAGCTGGACCCCCGGCTCACCCGCGTAGAGGAGCCCGTCCTCCGGATCGACGTGAATCCGGTAGCGCGTTCCCTCCCGGTGCCGGCGCACGACCTCCTGGAGGACGGGGAAGAGCTCGCGCAGCAGCGCCTCGTCCCCCGTCGCCTCGAGGTAGGCGCGCAGGGCCTCAAAGTACCAGAGGGTCGCGTCGACGGTGTTGTAGCCGGGGATCTCCCCCACCTCCGGGAAGTTGTTGGGCAGCATCCCCTGGTCGACGTAGCGGGCGAAGGTGCGAAGGATGCGCCGGGCGACCTCCTCCTGCCCCGTGGTCAAGGTGAGGCCGGGGAGGGCGATCATCGTGTCGCGCCCCCAGTCACCGAACCAGTGGTAGCCGGCGATGACGGAGCGCCCCTCGGGTTCGTCGGGGATCTCCCGCCGAACGATGAACTGGTCGGCGGCCAGGATCAGGTGCTGGACCTCGGGGGGCGCAGCTTGCAGGTCCGCCTGCTCGAGCAGACCGCGCTCGTAGGCACGACGCGCCTCGTAGGCGGCGACGCCGTCGAGCGAGGGGCGGGCGTTCACGCTGGCGACGAGGGTGACGCTCTCCCCCGGCGCCAGGGTTGTCACGAAATCACCCACGTAGAGGTGATCCTCGATCTTGTCCAGCCCCCGGTAGTCCTCCACACTGAGGTAGAAGTCGCGATACCAGTGGTGCTGGGGGTGATAGGTCGCCGTCGCGCTCAGCAGGTAGAAGGGAACCGCCTCGTTCCCCGCGACGACGCGCACGCCGCACTTCACCGGTTCGACCCGCATCCACGTGCCGAGGGCACGGGTGCTGTCGTGATGGTCCCGGTAGTTGACGAGGGCCTTGAGGGTGAGAGTGAGCGGTCGCTGACCGCGGGCATGATCGTAACGGATGTAGGTGGTGTTGGCCCCCTGCTCCATCCAGACCCGCTTCTCCAGGAGCTGCTCTCCGCAGGTGTAGGTCCAGACGGGCGTCGTGCCCTCCAGGCGGAAGCGCTCCAGGTAGTGGTGTCCCTTGGGCTCCGGCGTCCCATCGACCCACCGGTTGACGAAGAGGGAGAAGCGGTGCTCCCCGCACTCCACGAACTCGTCGAACTTCGTCACCATCAGCGTGCGCTCTAGAGGGGGATTCAGAGCGGCGATGAGCAGACCGTGGTAGCGCCGGGTGAGGACCCCGGCGATCGTTCCCGAGGCGTAGCCGCCCAGCCCGTTGGTCACCAGCCACTCCCGTCGAGAGGCGACGTCCAGATTTCCGCAGACTTCCCGTCCAAAGTCGAGCATATTCACCTCGTGTATGACAAAACTCGGATGGTTACGGTCGAAGCGCCGACCTCCACGGATATTGTACCCCAGCAGGAGAATAAGCAAAGGCCGGAGCGTATGCTCCGGCCTCCGGTTGGCCCTCACCTGATTATGGCTTGGAAAGGGGCTGAAAGCGCAACCGCGTCTTTTTCGAAGGTACTTCTCGCACCGCTTGCAGCCCGGTCAATTGTGAGATTGCTCGTCCTAGGTGATTAGAATGCTGTTCTGCTCGCCGAACTCGTTCGCCTCCTGGGCATCAGCCTCAGGCTCGTTGAACCACTCTCCGTCCTCGGTTCTGTAGCGAAAAGCATAGCGCTGATGCGGCTCGAGGATGACGGCGGTGCTGTAGGTTTGATTGCTGCGTCGAATGAGGCGATTCGCCTCGGGGTCCCAGTCGTTGAAGTCGCCTACGACGGAGGCAGGCGGAGAGCCCTCGGGCAACACGAAGGTCACCTTCACCTTGTCGCTGTCCCTAAACCCTTTACGTTTTAACATCTTCCTCCTCCTTCCCGGCTAAGGCCAAACGGCAACCATTCTACCACATTCGCCGAGAGATCAACTCACTGATCACCCGGCACCAGCTTCCAGAGGTCGTTGAGGTCCAGCTCGCCCGACCGCCCTCCGAAGATGACGAAGTAGTTGTTCTCGGGCGGGGAGGCGGCGAAGTCGTAGACCCAGAGCATGGTGTGCCCGTACCGGGGGGCAGGGCCCTCCCCCTCGGGTGTCAACTCCCGCCAGCCGTCCATGACCAGATCCAGTACCCAGACGTCGTCCAGCCGGACGTCAGAGGCGCCCAAACCGCCGAAAAGGAAGGCCTCGGCCCGGTCGCCGAGGTGGGCCAGGGTCGCCGCCTGCCGGGCGGGCGGTCCGGGGGTGAAGGTCGCCAGCTGCTCCCACGCACCCGCCTCGCCGTCGAAACGCCAGACGTCCGCCAATGGGCGGGGCTCAGGGGGGAAGCGCCACCCGCCGAAGAGGAACAGATCGCCCGGCCCCGTCACGTCCGCACCCGGGAAGCAGCGGGCCGAGGGGACCTCGCCCGCCGGGGTGACCTCGCGCCACGCCTCGCCCTCGATGTCGAAGGCCCAGGTGTCGGCGTAACGGGTCTCCTCACCGGCACAGCCGTGGCTCACGTAGAAGATATCGCCATTATAGAAGGCCACGCCGCCCCCGGCCCCATAACGCGGCGCCGGAGCAGGCTCGGCGGTGGAAATCTCCCGCCAGCTGTCCGTCTCCAAGTCGAGGCTCCAGACGTCGTTGAAGAGGGCCCCCTCCGTCGCGGCACCCAGCGCCATGAGAAGGTGTCCGCGGCTCCCATCGATGTCCCCCACCATCCCGAAGCGCGCCGGAGGGCGCGGAGCGCCCGCAGGAACGATCTCGGTCCACGTCCCGCTCTGCAGATCGAAGGCCCACGTGTCGTCGAGGGCCGTCTCACCGCTCCGCCCGCCGAAGAGCACCAGGCGCTCCCGCGAGAGGTCGTGGACGAGGAGGGCGTCCCGGCGCGGTGGGGGCAGAGGCCCCTCAACGGCAATGGACTCCCACCGGGCGGGTTGGGGGAAGGGCGGGCACTCACTCCCCTCCTCCCCGGCCCCCTCCACCGGCTCGATGACGCGTTGCGCAGCATAGAAGGAGGTCCCGTCCCAGGCGTAGGTGGTGCTCTCCACCCGGCAGGGGCAGCAGTTGGGCTCGTTGTAGAGGTAGAGGGGCTGGCTGACGACGAACTCCTCCTCCGCGTAGTTCACGCCCCCCTTGTAGGCCGTGCGCTCCAGGAGGAGCTCCCGCTCCCCGCCCGCGAAGCTGAGGATCTCCAGGTCGAGGATGGCGCCCGTGCCCGCATACCGGAGGTGCACGGTCAGCTCCGGAGGCGCCTTCCCCGTCAGTTCGCGGATCTCCGCGCTCTCGAGGCGGTCGAAGGTGTAGAGGGACCACTCCCCGGTATCGATCTCGCTGGGAGAGCCCACGTCCAGGACCTCCCACGTGCTCTTGGAGTAGAGGCGTGCCCCGTCGGAGGAGAGCACGTCCACCCGCAGAGGCAGGGCGTGGTCGTCCTCCACGTCAGCGCTCTCCTTCCAGCTGGAGATGACGACAAAATCCTCCGCCCCATCCCCCGTGAGATCTCCCCGCTGCACCTCCTGTACGACGAAGGTGCCGTTGGGCTGCGGCCCCGGGGTGAAGGGCAATACCGAGAGGTCCGGCGTGGGCACCGCCGTAGGCTCGGGGGTCGACGTGGGTGCAGAGGTCGCCGTCGGCTCCGCCGGGGTCTCGGTCGCACCGGGCAGGAGTTCCTCAGTGGGAGTCCCCTCCCGGCAGCCGGCAAAGAGCAGAATGGATAGCATGAAGATCAAACTTAATCTACGCATAGTTCCCTCACTCTCGCAAAATAGGGATCAGGAATCAGGAGTACGATAGCGAAATAACCTACGTCATCCCATCGCTCTCCAATAGCGTCCCCCCTGCGGGCCGTTGAGCCTTGAGCCGGAATCTTGCACGCCCCCCGGTAGGTCACCGACCCGAATATCACCTGCAATCAAGTCCTACTTATCAGACTCCTCGCCCGGCGCCCGGTTCTTCAGCCCCCGCCCTTCGCACTCCCAGACGAGCCGTGAGACGAGCGCCGTCCAGCCCGTCTGGTGGCTGGCCCCCAGCCCCTCGCCCGTCTCACCGTGGAAGTACTCGTGGAAGAGGAGATAGTCGTGCCAGAGGGGATCCTGCTGCATCAGCTCCCGCCCGTTGAAGACCGGACGGCGTCCGTCCTCGTCGGGGAGGAAGAGGCGCACCAGGCGGCGCCCCAACTCCGTCGCCAGCGCGTCGAGATTCAACCAGTTCCCCGAGCCCGTGGGCAGCTCCACCTTGAAGGAATCACCGTAGTACTCGTGGTACTTGCGAAGAGACTCGATCATGAGGTAGTTGATGGGAAACCAGAGGGGACCCCGCCAGTTGGAGTTGCCGCCGAGAATCTGGGTGGAGGTCACGCCGGGCTCGTAGCGCACGGTGTGGGTCTCGCCGTTTACAGTGAAGCTGTAGGGGTGCTCCTCATGATACTTCGAAAGGGAACGCAACCCCCAGGGGGAGAGAAATTCCTCGGGGTCCAGCATCCGCTGCAGCACACGCCGGAGCTTCTCCCGGCTGGCGAGGGCGAGGAGACGGCGCTCCTCCTCACCGGGCTCCGTCAGGGAGGCGAGGTTCTCGACAAGGTGGGGCCGGTACTTCAGGAACCACTGCATCCGCTCCCAGAAGCGGGGAAGTTCGTGCATCAGCTCGGTGCCCAGCGTCTCGACGGCAAAGAGAGGGATGAGGCCCACGACAGAACGCACCTTGAGGGGGACGTACCTGCCGCCGGGCATGTGGAGCATGTCGTAGAAGAAGCCATCCTCGGGATTCCAGAGGCTGCCCTGCCCATTCGCGCCCAGGTGGGTAAGGGAGTGGGCGATGTAGACGAAGTGTTCGAAAAACTTCGTCGCCACATCCTCGTAGGCCGGCTTCTCCCGCGCCAGCTCCAGAGCGATGGTGAGCATATTGAGGCAGTACATGGCCATCCAGGCGGTGCCGTCGGCCTGCTCGATGTAGCCGCCGGTGGGCAGCGTCTCGCTCCGGGAAAAGACGCTGATGTTATCCAGCCCCAGGAAGCCGCCCTGGAAGATGTTGTTGCCGTCCTTGTCCTTCTGGTTCACCCACCAGGTGAAGTTGAGCAGGAGCTTGTGAAACGCCTTCTCCAGGAAGACGAGATCCCGCTCGCCGGTGACCTCCTCGACGATGCGGTAGACGCGCCAAGCGGCCCACGCGTGAACCGGAGGGTTGACGTCGCCGAAAGCAAACTCGTAGGCCGGCAGCTGCCCATTGGGATGCATGTACCACTCCCGCAGCAGGAGAATGAGCTGCCGCCGGGCCCACTCGGGATCGATCATGGCGATGGGCAGGGTGTGGAAGGCGCTGTCCCAGGCGGCGTACCAGGGGAACTCCCACTTGTCGGGCACCGCGTGGACGTCGAGGTTGTAGAGGTGGGTCCAGTCGGAGTTCCGCCCGTCCTCCCGCGTCTCCGGCGGCTCCGGCTGCGCCGGATCACCCTCCAGCCAGAGCTCCACGCTGTAGTGGTAGAACTGCTTCGTCCACATCAGCCCGCCGAGGGCCTGACGCTGGACGCGCCGCTGCTCCTCCCCCAAGCCCTCGGGGTGCACGGCGGCGTAGAAGTCGTCGGCCTCCGCGCTGCGCTGCTCGAAGACGGCGTCGAACTTCTCGAAGGGGTGCTCGAAGGGGTGCCAGGTGAAGCGCGCCTGCACAACGAAGGCCTCACCCGGTTGCACCAGACGCCGGTCGTGCGCGGCGACCTTCGTTCCCCGTCCGCGGGGGTTGACCAGGTCGGTCCGCCCGTGAACGACGGCGTCGTTGATGCTGTCCTTGACGTACGGGGTGGGGAGGGAGATCCCAAAGAGGCGCTCGTGGTTGGTGTCGTTCTCCGTGAAGAGCAGGTCAGGGGGACGTTGGGAGTCGGGAATGCCCACATACCACCACTGCTCCGCCAGGTGGCGCTCATTGACGTAGGCGGCAGCGACGTCGGGTCGGGGCGCCTCCAGCCTGTGGATGTCCGGGCGCTCGGGGTTGTAGCCCCACGACCAGGTGTTGCGCGCCCAGAGGTGAGGCAGGATGTGCAGGGGCGCCGCCTCCGGGCCGCGGTTCAGCGCCGTGATACGGCAGAGGATGTCCTCTTGGTCGACCTTGGCGTACTCGATGAAGATGTCGAAGTAGCGCCGCTCCTCGAAGCAGCGGGGGAGGGCGTCGAGGAGTTCGAACTCGGGCGCCTCCCGTCCCCGCCGCCGGTTCTCTTCGACCAGCAGGCGATAGGGGTACGCGACCTGCGGGTAGCGGTAGAGCATCTTCATGTAGCTGTGGGTGGGGGTGTTGTCGATGTAGAAGTAGTACTCCTTGACGTCCTCACCGTGATTGCCCTCGCGGGCAGAGAGGCCGAAGAAGCGCTCCTTGAGGATCGGGTCCTGCTCGTTCCAGAAGGCGACGGCGAGGCAGAGGTTCTGGTAGCGGTTCGAGAGGCCCGCGATGCCGTCCTCGTTCCAGCGGTAGGCCCTGCTCCGCGCCTGATCGTGGGGGAAATAGGTCCAGGGGTCCCCACTGGCGCTGTAATCCTCGCGCACCGTCCCCCACGCCCGATTGCTGACGTAGGGTCCCCAATGCTTCCAGTCGGCGAACCGCGCCTCCGAATTCGCCAACCGCTCGTACTCGGCCGTCTCCCTCAAGATCTTCGTCTGCGGCATGCGCCTACACCTCCTCCAGACCGGGCGCGCGACTGCCTACCCGATCCGGAAAATTCTAGTGGATGGGTATGATGGTCACTCTTCGAGGGAAGCGAAGAGGGTGTTGAAGGACTCTGCCAGGAGAGGGTGGGTGAAGATGGCGTTCTCCAGGGCCGTGTAGGGCAGATTGCCCAACATGGCAATCTCCAGCATGGCGGAGAGCTCCCCACCCTGATAGCCCAGAATGGCGGCTCCGAGGATCTGATCGTCCTCCGGATCCACGAGGACCTTCATGAAGCCCCGGGTCTCTCCCGTCTCGATGGCCCGGGCCACACGGCTCATCTCGAGCCGCGCCACTCTGTAGTCGAGCCCCTGCTTCTGTGCCCGCTTCTCCGTCAGACCGATGCGCCCCAGTTGGGGTGCCATGAAGACCGTGTAGGGGATCATCCGCCCGGCGATGGACGTCTCACCTCCCTCGAGAAGATTGGTGCGCAGGACGCGAAAGTCGTCGTAGGAGATGTGGGTGAAGGCCGGCCCCCCCTTGACGTCGCCCAGGACGTAAATTCCGGGGACGCCGGTCTCCAGGCGCTCGTTGGCTTCGATGTAACCGCGGTCCGTCGTCTTCACACCGGCGGCATCGAGGTCGAGCGCCTCGGTGTTGGGCACCCGCCCGGCCGCAATGAGGAGGTGAGAGCCGGTGAGGAGGCGCTCTCCTTCGGGCAGGGAGAGGGTGAGCCGTACTCCGTCCTCCTCCCCCGCCTCCACGCGCTCCGCCTCCGCCTCCAATAGCACCTCAATCCCCTCCTCCTCGAGCAGCTCCACGACGGCCGCGGCGACATCCCGGTCTTCGTGGGTGAGCACCTGCTCACTGCGCTGCACGACGGTCACCCGGCTGCCGTAGCGGCGGAACATCTGCGCGAACTCGATCCCCACGTAGCCCCCGCCGACGATCAAGAGATGCTCCGGTACCTCGCCCAACTCCATCACGGAGGTGGAGTCCAGATAGGCCACCTCCTCCAGCCCCTCGATTTTGGGGACGCGCGGACGCTGCCCCGTGTTGATGAAGATCTTCTCAGCCTCGAGGAGACGACCGCCCCCGTCGTTCAACCGCACTGCCACCGTCTGGGGTCCGGTGAAGCGCCCCTCCCCCATGAGCAGCTCCACCCCCGCCTCCAGCAGGGACTGGCGGTTGCCGGAGCGGAACTGCTCCACGATGTCGCGCTTGCGCCGGCGCACCGCCGGCATGTCCACATGGACCGCTCCCACACGGATGCCGTAATCCTCAGCACGGCGGGCCAGGTGCGCTGCATGGGCACTCGCCACCATCGTCTTGGTGGGCGTGCAGCCTTCGTTGATACAGGTCCCCCCCACGTGCTCCCTCTCGACGAGGGCCACCTTCCATCCCGCCCCCGCAAGCGTCCGTGCCAACGGGGTACCCGACTGGCCTGATCCGATGATGATGGCATCAAAACGTTCTCTATCTGGCACCCTCTCCTCCTCTCATAAATTCGGGGAGGGGATGAAACATATACAGCCCCCTCCCCACTGGCTCACATTTCACACACTTCCTTCAATGGCCTCCAGTACAACTCCTTACCCCTGGGTGACCTCCACGCCCCGCCAGAAGGCCACGTGCTCCTTGATCTCCTGGGCCGCTTCGCTGGGCTCGGGATAGTACCAGGCGGCGTTCTCGTTGACCTTTCCCTCGACCACGACGTCGTAGTAGCTGGCGAGCCCCTTCCACGGGCAGCGGGTGTGGTGATCGCTCTCGCGGAGGTACGCCCGATTCACGGACTCCGGGGGAAAGTAGTGGTTCCCTTCGATGACAACCGTCTCGTCACTCTCAGCCAGCACCTTGCCGTTCCAGACCGCTTTCATCTCACTTGCTCCTTCCTGCATCGCCGGGTTGCTCGTTGATCTCACTCGTAGGCGAAAGGACCTCTCAAATCCATTATACAACATTTAAAACAATTTTATCAACTAAAATCCAGAGCGCAAGAGAGCGCCGCTTTTGGGGGAGCTTCAGAAAGGGGTCGAGTAGCTCTAAAAAGAGGT
Organism: Anaerolineae bacterium; assembly: GCA_034437215.1. Lineage (GTDB taxonomy): Bacteria > Chloroflexota > Anaerolineae > B4-G1 > SLSP01 > DAOTVC01. Next base: position 10,676 of record DAOTVC010000072.1, read on the forward strand.
GACCCCCGGGGTGGGAAGCCCCCGGGGGTCAGGAGGAGAGTTGCTTGCGACGTTTTTATAATATGAGAAAGGCAAGATTCTGTCACCGGCTGAGGGGATAGATAATCTCCTGAACGATTGGTGGGTTCCTGACTGGTCGGTTGACCAGTGCGCGAGCATCCGCGCCGGCAGCGGGTCGCCGTCCCAGCGGCTACACCCGCCGCCGCCCTTCCCGCAAGCAGCGGAGATCCCACAGCTGAGACGTCGACGAGCGCCCGGTTTGGACGGGCGCTTTTCTGTCAGTAGTACTCGGGGCTGAGAAAGCGGGCCAGGGCCAGGATGAGCAGATGCTCGTAAGCTGACTGCCGGTCCAGATATCCGGCGGTCAAAGCCCCGATGGCACCACCACGATGTTTGGTCCCCTGCTCTCCTGTGAGAAGGTCGATGGCGGTGCCCAGCTCCTTTCCCGAGCGAAGAGCCAGCGCGACCGCCGGAGGCAGGAGCGCGTTCTCGCCCCCGGCCACCCCCACCGCGCCATCCTCACGCATCACGGCGCACCAGGCCGAGGTATAGAGCTCGCCCGCCACCTCCAGCAACCCGCCCTCGAAGCCGATGGCGTAGGTCGTCCGGTGGTTTGCCTGCACCCGTGCCGCCCGATTGAGGGCCCCCTGGCGCGTCTCCTCGTCCCCCCAGGGCTGGGCGGAGACCCCGCTCTCAACCGCCGCCGCCGCTACCTTCACGTCGTCACCGTAGATGCGCCGCACGACGCTCTCGGCGGCTGCCATCTTCACGGGGTTGGTCGAACCTACCACAATTTTCACACGCACACTCCTTCGAGAGTAAACCGAGTAAGATGTGAGGAGAGAGAAGGGAG
>DAOTVC010000073.1:0-17287 GCA_034437215.1 Anaerolineae bacterium
GGAGCCCGCAGCCGGCCCTGCAAGGGCACACGCCCCAGGAGGGTGACGTGTTCGGCGGGCAGGATCGTCACCTGAAAGGGACCGAGCGCGGGCCGGTCGCCCACAGCGATGCGGCGGCTGTTCTCCGTGGGGACGCCGGCGGCCCGGAGCAGCAGCTCGCTGTTGCGGGAGCCGTAGGCAGGGCTGCCGGTCTGGGAGACGAGCGCGGGGACGTCGAAGAGATGATCCCAGTGGGGATGGGAGACCAGAATCCAGTCCGCCTGCGGCAGATAGCGGGCCAGCGTCGCCCTATCCGAGCGCAGCGGGCGGAGCAGGCTGCCGGGGGAGAAGCGGGTGAGGAAGGGATCGATGAGGAGGACTTGACCGTCGCAACCCAGCGCAATCCCGGAGACGCCCAGCCAGCGAAAGAAGGGTGACATGCGCTCTGCCTCCTGTTCCTCTCCAGGTTTATCTGGCAGTGGGCCGCCCCCTGTCTGTAATGTCAAGAATCACCGCGTCCTTTAACCCGGGTTAAGCAGCAGCAGGCCCACGTTCACGATGAAGAAGCCCGCGTGGGTGGCCGCGTGGGCGACCATGCCCGTCGCCACGCGGGCCAGGCGCTTGTGGCCGTCGACCTTCATGCAATCCAGAGGAAGTAGAAGCCCACGCCCAAGATGAGGATCGCACTCACCTTCTCGAGAACGTGGGTCCAGCGCGCAACTGACTGGAGCTGTTTCACTGCGCCGGCGAAGGTGCCGGTCAACACGACCGGCACGCCGCGCCCCAGTGCATAGACGAAGAGCAACGCGGCACCGTAGAGCAGCGCGCCCTGCTGGGCCATCACGTAGGTGAGGATGATCGCCAAGACCGGTGTGGCGCACTGCGAGGCTACCAGACCCGAGACCAGCCCCAGACTCAGCGCGCCGGGGATGCCGCGCAAGGTGATGCGCTCCCGCAGGCGCCCCACGCCCGGGATTTCCGGCAACTCGAACCCCGCCAACATCTGCACGCCGATCAAGATACACGTCGCCGCCACCACGTAATACCACACCCGCGTCCCCCCGCCGAAGAGCCCTCCCACCAGAGCCGCGACCAAACCTAGCCCCATGAAGGTCAGCGCCAGACCCAGGGCAAAGGTCAGTGAAAGGGCAAAGGCCCGCCTGCGCGTGAGGTGCATCGGCCCACCGCCTACGTAGCCGATAATCAGCGGGATCATCGCTACGTTGCACGGGCCGATGCTGGTCACAATCCCGCCCACAAAGGTCAGCAGGAACGCCAAGGGCGAGGCGCTTTCCAGCACGGAAGGATCGAAGTTCATGGCGCCCCTCCGGCAGCCAGACTCGCGAGCTTTTCCTGCAACTCTTCGGCCGGCACCATGCCCGTGACCATCTCGCCTTGCCCCGTCCGGTCGACGAACACGACGGTCGGGATCACGCGAATCCCCGCACGTTGCAGCAACGAGCGATTGGCGTCATCGCGTACATTCACGTCCACCAGCGCTATCTGCCCCGCAAAGTCCGGATACACCTGCTCCACAATCCGCGCCATCTCAGTGCATTGGTAACAGGTCATAGAGTGGAAGAAGGCCAAGACGGGCTGCTGCTCTTCCAACAGCCGGTCGAGGTGCGCTTCCGGCGACTCACCTTCCCGGGGCGCCAAGGCATCCTGAGTGTCGACCACCGCCGTTGCGCCCGCTTCCGCGGTCGCCGGCTCCGCTACGGCGGGTTCCATCCCGACTCCTTCCGCGGCAGTCGCTGAAGGCTCTGGACGGCTCTTTAACCAGAGCACACCCACCACCAGAACGGCAACCATCACCAGGACGGCGATTTGCCCTGGCGCCAAGGGCAGAGAAGCGGACCGCTGCTGTGTAGAACGTCGGGTAGATTTTCTCCTGTGCTGCGTCGGTTTCTTCTTACTCACTGAGAAGCCTCCAGGGGGATGATGTCTGGGCGGCGGGCATGCCTCTTGCCGGACGGCAGCTTTCCCGCGCACCCCACCGTCGAGAGGCCTGCACCTCCCGACGGTGGGACTGAGTCATGACCACGCGGTGGGTCGAGATCACCGGGTGCTAGGCTCTTACTCCTGCAGCCAGGTGATGACCTCTTCCTTGCGCGGGAGACGCCCTGCGCACTTCACGTCACCGTCGATCACCAGCGCCGGTGTGCTCATAACAGAGTAGCTCATAATCTCGCCAAGATCTGTGACCTTGACGAAGGTTGCGTCCACGCCTGCTTCAGCCGCCGCTTCACGCGCCGTCCGTTCCAGACGCTTGCACTTGGGACATCCCGTACCTAGAATTTTCACTTCCACGATCAACCTCCTGTGATGAACTCTGTTACCCCACGACCCATCCGAAGATCAGGCCGGCGAGGGTGCTGAAGAACGCGACCAGGCCCACGTAGACCCAGGTCTTCTTCTTACCGATGATGGACTGCGTGATGAGAATCGACTGCAGGCTCAGTTCCGGATCTGCGAGCAGGTACGCCAGCAGCGGACCGCGCTGCATTCCCAGGGAGAGGAAGGTCTGCGCGATGGGCACCTCCACCAATGTGGGGAAGTACATGAAGACGCCGAAGAGCACCCCCGCCAGATTCGCCCACACCGTGTTGCTGCCTGCCAACGTGGTGATCCAGGTCGCGGGAATGAGCACGCGCGCCATGCCCGCCACGAAGACGCCCACCAGCAGCAGCGGCATGATCTGTTTGACGAAGCGCCAGGTCTCCCAGAGCCACTCCTGCAACTCGTACTCGTCGAACTTGGTCGCGGCGATCCACCAGACGGCACTGATGAGCAGGATCTCGGCGATGAGCTTGCCCGTTATCCCCACCTGCAGCCCCCCGGGCTGCACCTCGACGCTAAAGGCGGCGACGATAAGCGTCAGGCTGACCAGCGCGAGCGCCACGTAGGTCCAGACATTGTATCCCTCGTCGACCCGGCCCAACCCCTTCCAGGCTGTCGCACCGATGGTGAGCAGCAGGCCGATGAGGAAGACGCCGTGGACGCTCACCCCCTCGATGCCCAGAGCCGAGTTCGGCGGCACTACCCGGTCCAGCCAGGCTTGCAGACTTACGGCCCAGTTCTCCCCTACGGCGGTCGGGGCGTCGGGGTCGAAGGCCAGGGCCGGCGGCGAGGTATCGAGGGAGAAGGTAGCGTAGCTGTCGGTGAGCAGATCCACCTGCAAGGTGCCCGCAACGAGGATGCCCAACAACAGGACGAAGAAGACCCACGTCGCCACGGGAACCGTGGCACCCTGGTCGAAGCCACGGTTGGTCGCCGCATCATGCTCGGCATCCTCCCGACGGAAGAACCAGGCCATGAGCAGACCGATGCCGATGCCGAAGACGATGGCCAGCACTACGCGCGCCAGGGCAATATCCATCCCGATGGCCACGCCGGTCAAGGAGATGGCCAGGATGTTGACGGCGGGTCCCACGAAGAGAAAGGCGATCGCCGGCCCCAGCCCGGCACCCTTTTTGTAGATGCTGGCGAAAAGGGGCATGATGGTGCAGGAACAGACGGCCAACACGAAGCCCCCCACAGCCGCGGCCGGGTAGGAGATCCACTTGGGGGTGTTGCGCCCCAGGTACTTGGTGATGGCCTCCTTGGGCACTAAGGCCGCCAGCGCGCCCGCGATCAGAAACGCAGGCAGCAGGCAAAGCAACACGTGGGCTGCCAGATACGCGGCCAGGCTCCCCAGCCCGGCCTGAAGTAGGGTCTCCAGATAGCTCAAGATAGTCACGTACGTCTCTCCTTCTGTAACATTGAGTACACCCACGGGCAGGGAACGGAGGCTCCTATCAGCATCCCCCTACAGCACCGGCGCTCCGCGGCGAAGCCGCTGCAGAGACAGACAACCTGGCAGGTAGCAGAGCCTACACTTCACTCACGGGCGCGAGCCGGGCAACCTGCCCTCTTGTTCTCTTTCGCCGCCTCGCCATCCGCATCCGAACCTTCGACGAGCTCTTCCGGGGTCGTAGCGCAGAGACCCAACCGCTCGTGGACCGCTTCGGCATCGGTCAGCAAGGCCATAACTTCAGGGCGCGCGAGACGATAGAGAACGTTCCAGCCGTCCCTGCGGTAGCAGACCAAGCCCACTTCCCGCAGCACCGTGAGCTGCTGGGAGACGTACGCTTGCCGGAGATCGAGCGCCTCCTCGATCTCACATACACAGAGTTCCTGGCCCCGTAACGTCTGCAAAATCGCCAGCCGTGACGGGTGAGCCAGGGCCTTGAATAGCGTGGTCAATTCCTCGAAGTCTGCCATCGTCACTCCCGTCCTGGATGCCTGGTCGTGTCCCGCTCTCCAGAACAAACTATATTCACTTTTACGAATATGAATTATAACTGCCTTCTCTGTCGTGTCAAGTCGATCAACAACCTGAACAGCCCGATCCCCGCATCCCGTTTGACGAAGGGGAGACGGGGGTTAGCGGCTTGCCCGGTGGAGAAGACGATCAAGAATCGTGCTGTACTGTCGTAGCGCGCATTGGTCGACCATCGCGGCCCAGGCACTGGTCGCGGTCGGCTACACCGACGTGTGGCATCTGGAGGGCGGGATGGTCGCGTGGGACGCAGCGGGTTTCCCAAGGGTCGCACAGTAAGGAGACCCCCCGGCCGGGGGGTCTCGTCTTCGGGCGGTACGATAGCCGACGCGTCAATACCCCAGTTTGCGACTCCGCCGGTGCATCAAAATGGAAGGTACCAGGAAAATCCCGCAACTGAGCAGGAGCACGGCGAGATCCAACCAGGGATTGAGCAAGCCTCGTCCCAACACAGCGTAGTTCATTAGATCCTGGGCGTAGGTGAGGGGCGAGAGATAGGCCACCGCCCGCGCCGCCGCACCCATCTCTTCCAGGGGAATGAAGACGCCGCTGATGAAGAGCAGGCCCCAGCGCAGTAGCGTACTGGGCATTTGCACATCGCCCGGGTTGCGGGTGGGGATGGAACCGAAGATCAGCCCGAGGGTGGAGAACGAAAAGGAGCCCAGCAACACGCCCGCGAGCAGGAGACCCGGTTGGGCCACTGTCGCACCGAAAGCCACCGCGCCCAGGACCAGGGCTACCAGCGAGACAGCGACGGCGAAGATCGCCCCGACGGCGATCTTGCCCAGCAGTAACGCCAGCAGCGACATCGGCGCAGCCAGCAGCCGATCGTAAGTACCCAGACGGCGCTCCAACGGGATGATAAAGGGTCCGGTGGAGGCGGCGGTGAAGAAGGTGGTTAGCGCCAGCAGGCGGGCCACGCCCTGGGCGGCCGCCATCTCCCGCTTCACCGAGAAGGAGAAGAACATAAAGAAGGGCATCAGCAAGCCGAACATGATGACGCCCGGCTTGAGATAGTAGACCTTGATGTCCTTGAGAGCCACCGTCCAGGCCTGACTCACTTCGTCCCCGAGGCGTTTCAGTATACCCTGTTTCATCGTCGTCCTCCTTTTCTGCTGCCCCTGCCGGATCGTCGCGCTTCCGCTTCTCCCGTCTCGTGACGCACGGCGCCGATCTCCTGTCCGGTGATCTCCAGGAAGACGTCCTCCAGGCTTGGCCCCAGCGTGCTCAGACTCACCACCTTCAGATCGTGTGAACGGGCGTAATCGACCACGCGCGGCAGCAGGGCTGACGGCTGCTCGGTGTAGAGACGCCACTTGTCGCCCATTTTGACTGCTTGCGTCACACCGCCGAGCTCTCGCAAAGTCGCGCCGTGCGCCTGCCCGTCGGGCTCCAGTGCCACTTCCACCGACTGTACCTTACGGAAGGTAGCCTTGAGCTGTTCCGGGGTGTCGACGGCTGCGATTTGTCCATGGTTGATGATCGCTACGCGGTCGCAGAGCTGATTGGCTTCCTCGATCTGATGCGTGGTGAGGAAGATAGTCGTGCCCTCCGCGTTCAGCTCCCGGATCAGCCCGCGGATGGCGCGGGTGGATTGGGCGTCCAGCCCCGGCGTCGGCTCGTCGAGAAAGAGCAGCGTCGGCCGGTGGATGATCGCCATGGCGATGCTCAGCCGGCGCCGCATGCCCTTGGAAAAGTCCTCGACCTTCACGTCGCGCTTCTCCCACAGACCGAAGGTCTCCAGCAGTTCCCGCGCCCGTGCAGATCGTTGGTCGCGGGAGACGCGGTAGAGCCGTGCCGTAAACATCAGATTGTCCCAGGCGGTCAGCTCGGTGTAGACGTTGGACTCCTCCGGCACCAATCCCATCTGGCGTTTGATGGGGATGGGATCCTCGGCCAAGTCGTGACCGTGAATCACGATCCGTCCCTCGTTTGGCTCCAGCAGCGTGGTCAACATGCGCTGGGTCGTGGTCTTGCCGGCGCCATTGGGGCCCAGGAAGCCGAAGATCTCCCCGCGCTCCACCTGGAAGTCGACGTGATCGACTGCCAGCAAGTCACCATAGTATTTGGTCAGGTCTTGCACTTCAATTGCCTTGTTCATTCGCGATTACCTCGCTCCTCGTATCACCTGGATCGCCAAGATGCGCATGGGTTGTGCGGCGGCGATGCTCCGCGCCGTGGCGGGAGGAACATATGCATAAGATTAGGGTGTGTTTCAATCCAGTTGTGAGCTATCCATGGCTGAAACGTGAAGCCCTCACGTTTTACGTTTCACGTTTCACGCCTCGGTTTAACTCAAGTGAAACACACCCATAAGATTAAGGTTATGCTCTACAGGATTCAGGAATATCATCTGAAACTTGGATTTTCCTTGCGTTCTTGGCGCCTTTGCGTGAGTTTCGTGGTTCTTTCAGGAGAGCCAGAAATGATCTGGGCGCCGTGTGAGCTCCGTCCATCCAGGAGCCACACACGGCGCCTTTTCCGTTCTCTGCTACGTCACGTTCCTCAGTTCGGCGATGTGTTCCTGCACCGCTTGCGCCTCCGCCTGCAATTCCTGGAGATACACTTCCAGGCGGGCTATGCGCTCCTCACGGGTGAGAAAGCGCCTTCTCATGCCGTGCCTCCCAACAGGTGTACTGCAGCCACAACCCCCGTGATCGCGAGGTTCACGACAACACTGATGTCCATGCCGACCGTGATGCTGATCCATGCTATTCACCTCCCTCATCCTGTTTCTGAAAATGATCTTCGTACTCGTCCAAAAACCGCCCCAACTGTTCGCGAGTGTGACGGATCTTCCCTGCCCAGGCGTGCAGATGCTCCACGCCGGCATCCGTGATCTCATAGACGCGCCGGGCTGGGCCGCCGCCCTCCGTATCCCAGACGGAGCGCACCCAACCGTGTTCCTCGAAGTGTCGCAGCGTACGGTAGAGCGTGCTGGAATCCGGCGTGGGCAGCTGTTCCCGCTCCAACATCTCCAGCAGCTCGTACCCGTAAGCGCGCTGCTGCGCCAGCTGGAGCAACAGGCGTGGACGAATAAAGCCCTGCACCCCTCCACCCTGGCAGCGACAGCCGCGTTGCCCTTCTGACGGTTCGTGAATCATAGTCTCTCTCTTGAAAGATAAGTATCAATATACATCTATGTGCACATTGCAGATATATGATAGCACACCCAGATTCAACTGTCAAGAACTTACCTCTCCTTGACAAATCATCGAAGCCCACTATAATCACATTCGGTAAAGTGAATGCGGTGCAGGCAATACCTGTATCGATAGAGCTCTACTGGGGGGCGGCTTGACCGCCCTCAGCGCCTGAAAGAGGATACTCCGGGAAGGAATACATGCATTTTACTAAATTCAGAACACTCTCCATCTGGACTTTGTTGCTAGTAGTGAGCAGTCTGGTGCTGACCGTAACCGGCGCCGGCGCCGCTCCACCTCAGCAGGAGGCGGAGCCCGTCGTGCTCTACTTCTTCTGGGGCGAAGCCTGCCCTCACTGCGCTCAACAGAAGCCCTTCCTGGACGAATTGGGTGAACGCTACCCCAACCTGGAGGTCCGTTCCTACGAGATCTACCACGTCGAGGAGAATCGCGAGCTCTTCCTGGAAATGGCCGCCACCGTGGGCTTCGAGGCGCGGGCCGTGCCCACCACGATCGTCGGCGAGCGCCACTGGGTCGGCTACTCGGAGGAGATCGCGCAGGAGATTGAAGCGCAGGTAGCGGCCTGTAGCGCCTCGGGCTGCCCGGATGCCGGAGCGGGGTTTCTGCCCGAAAGCGCCCCTCCCACACCGGTGCCCGCGCCCCCGTTGCAGCAGGGGGAGGCGGAGCCCGTCGTGCTCTACTTCTTCTGGGGCGAAGGCTGCCCTCACTGCGCTCAACAGAAACCCTTCCTGGACGAATTGGGTGAACGTTATCCCAACCTGGAGGTGCGTTCCTACGAGATCTACCGCGTCGAGGAGAATCGTGAGCTCTTCCTGGAAATGGCCGCCACCGTGGGCTTCGAGGCGCGGGCCGTGCCGACGACCATCGTCGGCGAGCGCCACTGGGTCGGCTATTCGGAGGAGATCGCACGCGAGATTGAAGCGCAGGTAGCGGCCTGTAGCGCCTCGGGCTGCCCGGATGCCGGGGCAGGTCTCGCTGCGGTCAGCGCCACGCCGACCCCCGCGCCGCCCCCACCGGCCCCTGAAGAACCCGGCACCTCTCCCGAGACCTCCGGTGTGGAGACCCCGGAGGACCTGCTGACCCTGCCCCTCATCGGCACCATCGATCTGGGGGCGCAATCGGTGGTCGTGAGCACGGCCATCATCGCCTTCGTGGACGGCTTCAATCCCTGCTCGCTGTGGGTGCTCTCCATCCTCATCTCGCTGACGCTGCGGACCGGCTCGCGCAAGAAGGTCTTCGTCACCGGCTTCACCTTCCTCTCCGTGACCTCGCTGATCTACGGCCTGTTCATCGCCGGTCTCTTCACCATCTTCAGTTTTGTCAGCTTCATGGGCTGGATTCAGGTCGTGGTGGCCCTGCTGGCCCTGCTCTTCGCGGCGGTGAATATCAAGGACTACTTCTGGTACAAGGAGGGGCTCTCGTTCACCATCTCCGACGAGAAGAAGCCCGGGTTGTACAAGCAGATGCGTAAGGTGATGAGCGCTGAATCCTTGTGGGCCATGCTCACCACCACGGTAGTCATGGCGGTGGGCATCGCCCTGGTCGAGCTGCCCTGTACCGCGGGCTTTCCCGTCATCTGGACCAATCTCCTTGCCGCGCAAGGGGTAGAGCAGGTCACCTTTGTACTGCTGTTGCTGCTCTACATGCTCATCTACCTGCTCGACGAACTGGCCGTGTTCCTTATCGCGGTCCTCACCCTGCGATCCAGCAAGATGGAGGAGAAGCACGGGCGCGTCCTCAAGCTCATCGGCGGCATGCTCATGTTGACGCTGGCGGCGGTGATGCTCATCGACCCGGTCCTGATGAACAACGTGAGCTCCACCCTGATCATCTTCGCGGTAGCCTTTGGCGTCTCCATGCTGGTGCTACTGCTGCACCGTAAGGTGCTGCCGCACTTCGGCATCTACATCGGCACAGAGTTGGAGGCGAGCGGCAGCAAGTAGTCGGGCCTGCAGCATCCCTCAAGATCGCTGCGGTCCTACGTACCGACGTCAGTGTACTGCGACCACTACTCTCTGGTGGCCCTCGACGGCGCCCGCGTTCTCACGTGCGCGGAGCGCCACTACCCCCAGTGCCTGGCCCGCACTCACCACAGCCCCATGACCGACTATCACCCCGTGCCGGAAGCCAAGATCGTCGCCCCTCGGACTGGACCCTCTCCCTGGTGGCGAGCTTCGTCGAAAATCCCGGAGTGCAGCCCCCCAAACAAGACTGTGAACCCGGGCCTGCTCTCGCCTGCTGCACCGTCTGAAGGAACCCTTACCCCTCTGCTTGATCTGGGATGGCCCGGATGCGGGTGGCCCCATCTTCGCCCTCTGTGAACGCTATCAGTGGCAGTATGCGATCGTCCTCCAATAGGTTACCCAGTTCACTATTTCTCCGTGCTGCATGTGCGGAAAAACGTCTTGACAGTGCGACAAATAGCGGCTATAATGAGCCCAATGATTGAACATGCGTTCTATTTGTCCCATGATAAAGACTGAAGGAACCCTCACCGTACTGCTAGGCAAGCGCCAGGTGGCGACCGGTGAGCGCTGGTCTCTGCGCCGTCTGGCCCAGGTGGCGGGCGTTCCCAAGGATCTCGTCTACCGGCTCGACGGTGGCACCGCACGGTACGTGGAACTGGAAGCACTGGCGCGGTTGTGCGACGTGCTGCTCTGTCGCCCCGGGGAGATTCTGAGGTGGAGCGAGGAGCCGGAATGAGTCCCCACACAGCGCGTAATCCCTTCGACGTCCTGCCGCCCACCCTCTTCAATCTCCTGGGATCGGGCGGTCACCAGCGACACTACATGGCCATCCTCCTGCGGATCTACGAACTGGCGGAGTTCAACCGCTTTGGTTTGACGCGCGAGGTCGTGATAGCGGAGATCCTGGATTACGTGAGCGGGGAGGGCGCCGACGCCCTCATCTCTGAGGACGAACCGGAGCCGGGCGATTCCGAGAGCCCGAGCACGAGCGACGCCAGAATCTACGCCAGCGGGGTCCTGCGCCGTCTCATCGAGACGGGCTGGTTGGAGCGGGAGCAGTCGGCCGACTACACCGAGTACATCATCCTGCCCGACTACGCCTTCACTCTCCTGGAGGCCCTGCGCGCCATCCAGGAGCAGAAGCCCAAGGAGTACACGGGCCAGCTCTACACGGCCCACCAGCTCCTCACCAGCGAGAACGAGGACTTCTCCCCCGCCCTGGCTCTGACCCAGGCCTACGAGAACGTCCGCCAGTTGATCCGCGGGCTCAACGAGCTCAACCAGAACATCCGGCGCTACACCGAGCGGGTGACGCGGGACAAGGAGGTGCCGGAGCTCCTGCGCCTCCAATACGAGGACTACGCGCAGATCCTCGGCCCTGCCTACCATGCGCTCAAGACGGCGGATCACGTCTCCCGCTACCGGCGCGACATCGTGGTGCGCCTCCAGGGCTGGGAGCTCGACGAAGCGTGGCTCAACGCCGCCGCCAACGAGTTAGCCACCCAGGGGCGCCTCTCCCCGGCTCAGGCCGCCGACGAGATCCAGCACTACCTGCGGTTTATCGTCACCCAGCTGGAGAGCCTCGACCCCCTCCTCGCGGAGATCGATCAGCGCCACGCCCAATACCTCCGCACCTCCCTGCGCCAGATCCGCTACCAGCTCGTGGGGGCCGACGGCGGCTTCAAGGACCGGTTGGCCCTCCTCGCCAAGGGGCTCGCGGCGCTGCTCGACACGGACCGGACTCTCTTGCCTGCAGAGGCGCCCGTCTTCCACGCCGCACCCCTGCGCCATCCCGAAAGCCGCAGCCTCTACACACCGCCCCGCCGCCGCGCGCCCTTCGAACCGGCGCCCGTAGACAAGAGGGTGCTCGATCCGGCAACCGTGCGCGCCCTGCGCGCCGAGACCCTGGAGGCGCTGGGACAGGTCATCACGCCCGCCAAGATCCAGCAGTTCGTCGCGGGCCTCTTCAACGGGCACCCCACCCTTCACGTGAGCGAGCTGCCCCCCGGCACCTTCGCCGATCCCGACAATCTTCCCTGGCTCATCTACACCATCGCCTACGGCAATCATCCGGAGGTCCGCTACGACGTCGAACCGTTGCCGGGAGAGGCCGTTGACCTGGGCCCGGTCCGCGTGAAGCCCTTCCAACTCGTGAAGCGCGGGTGATCCGGTTGCGTATTCAACAGCCAAGGAGTGTACGTTGCTCAATCTAGAGACCTTGTGGGAAGCGACCGATCTGCCGGAGAAGACGACCCGCGAGATCCCGCGGGTGATGAACCGCCTGCTGGGCGGAACCTTTCTCTATCAGGATCAGGAGAGCGATAAGGACGACTACTACCTTGTCCATCGCCACCGCCAGCTCTTCACCACCCTCTGCGCGGCGTCGGGCTTCAGCCTCGTTCACGACGACTACCACCGCATCTTCCAGGTCGTCTCTGACTACGGCTACTGCCGCAAGCGTTACAAACTGGACGAGTCCCTGATGATCGTCGTCCTGCGCAAGCTCTACGAGGAGCAGTCCGAACATCTCAGCCTGGCGAAAGACCCGGTGGTGACCGTGGGTGAGGTGCGGGAGGAGTTCCGGACCATCACGGGCAAGGAGCGCGACCTGGGCATCGGGCAGTACGACGCCATCATGCGGCGCCTGCGGCGTCTCGGGCTGGTGGACGCGGTGGACGGGCGTTCCATCGAAGTACGCGACAGCGAAGCACGTCTGCGCCTGCGCGGCTCCATCAAGATGATCCTGCCCGTCCAGACGGCGGAGGAGATGGAGGCCTGGATACGGCGGTACCGGGTGGAGGAGGGAGATGGAGATGTGGAGGACGACGATGAATTGGACGACGAATAACTACTGCGTGTTCCGTATTGCGTATCTGTTGATCCCTATTGTGAGGGTCCTCGGTAGGCAAAGCGCGTCCTCTCCAAGGCGAGACAAATACGAAATACGCAATACGGAATAGGAACCAGGAGTCCTTCCATGAAATCCATGACCCGCATCCGCTTGATCCACTGGCACCTCTTTGAGGACGTCACCATCAGCTGCCGGGGCACGACCTACTTCATCGGCGTGAACGGCGTGGGCAAGTCCACTATCCTCGACGCCATCCAGTTCGCGCTGGTAGGCGGGCAACGGGACGTCCGCTTCAACCGCGCGGCGATGGATGCCAGCAAGCGCACCCTCTCCAGCTACGTGCGCGGCGAGCTGGGCACCGAGGGACAGCGCTACCTGCGCAACGATACTACCGGCGTCGTCGCCCTGGAGTTCCACAATCCTGATGGCACCGCCTTCGTGCATGGGGCCGTGATCGACGCCTACCAGGACAACCGCTCTCCCGACGTGGCCTACTTCATCGTCCACAACGCCGAGCTCAACGACGCCTGGTTCTTCAAGGCCCAGGGCGAACTCTACGATAGCCGCGCCTTCCGGCGCCACATGGAGCACTTTGCCCTCCCCGGCGGACGGGCCCAGGTCTTCACGCGGCTGGAGGACTACCGCGTCCACCTGCTCAACCGGCTCGGACAGCTCAAGGAGACCTACCCGCAGAAGATCGTCAAGGGGCTGGCCTTCAGCCCCCTCACCGACATCCGCGAATTCGTCCACAGCTATCTCCTCGACGAGAACCTGGTGGACGTCAAGACCCTGCGGGACCAGCTGGAGACGATGCGCCACTTCGAGACGCTGGCCGGCGACGTGCGGCAGCGCATCGCGGATCTGAACGCCATCGAGGAGCTCGATCAGGAGCGGAGCAACCAGCGCCGCCTGCGCCTGATCAACGGCTACATCCGCCGGCACGCCGAGAGCGATACCTTCCTGGCGGAGCTCAAGCGCCGGCGCCTGGAGCTCGACGAGGCCCAGCTCCAGCTCAGCCGCAGCGCCTTGCAGCGCGAGGAGTTGACGGAGAGGCTGGCGCACGGGCGCCAGGCCCTGGTGGACGCGGAGGTGGCCCTGCGCACCGACGCGACCGCCCGGCGTGAGCAGGCGCTCCAGGAGAGCGTGGCCGACGTCGAGCGAGAGGAAGCGGCTGCCCGGCAGCGGGCCGAGGCCCTGCAAGCGGCGCTCGGGCAGGCCATCGCAGACGCCCAAGGGTTGGGGAAGCTCCTCGACGAGGAGGGCCGGGCGCTGCCGCCGGCGCTACGCGCCTTTGCCACAGGGGATGAAGTGGAGAGCGCGGCGTTGGTGCGCGCGGCGCAGTCCGAGCTCACAGCTCTGGGCCAGACCTACGCGGATCAGCTGGCCCTCTTGAACGAGGAGAGCCGCCGGCTGCGGGAGGAGGCGGCGCGGGTCCAGCAGGAGATCCACAAGCTGCGTACCGGCGACGCCGACGTGAGTTACGAAGCCGCAGCGCCCCAGGCGGCTCGCCTCCGACGCCTGTTGCGCGCCGAGCTGGGGCTGGGCACCGACCAGGTCGTCTACCTCTGCACCGTGCTCTCCGTACCCGATGAGGCCTGGCAGAATGCCGTCGAGGGCGTGCTGGGACGGGCGCGCTTCGACCTCCTCGTGCCCCCGGAGCACTACGCCGCCGCCATGCGCCTCTACCAGCAGCGCCGGATCAAGGAGGGCCTGCACGGGGTCGGCCTGCCCGATGCCGAGCGGCTCCTCCAGAACGCGCGCGCCCCCCGTCCCGACTCCCTCGCCGTCGAGGTGCAGACGGAGCACCCGGCGGGGCGCGCCCTGGTGGACCTGCTCCTCGGCGGGTATGCGAAGTGCGACAGCCTCGAGGCGCTGCGCGATCACCGGACCGCCGTCACGCGTGACTGTTTCGTCCGGCGCAACTACACCAGCCGCCACCTCAATCCCCGGCACTACCGGCGCTGGTTCATCGGCGAGCGGGCCATCCCCCGGCAGATCGAGGAGCGGGAGGAGCGGCTGGATGCCATCGCCGAGGAGCTGAGAGCCCTTCAAATCCGCGACGCCTTCCTGCAGGCGCGCCTGGCCCTGACCCGCGACAGGGTGCGCGCCTTCGTGGACCTGGAGCACGAGCTCCCCGTCCTCGGACGGGCCGCAGAGCTGGCTACGCGCCTGGTGGAGCTGCAGCGCGAGCTGGACGCCCTCGACACGACCTCCGTCGAAATCCTGCGCCGGGAGGTCACAGCGCAGCGGGAGCGCGTGGACGGGCTCGAAGAGCAGGCCCGCAATCTGGACGAGGCCCTCGGCGGACTGCGAGCGCGCATCGAGCACCTGCAGGAGGAGGCGCTGCCGCACCTCGAGGAGCGCGGGGCCTCGACCCTGCAGGAGGCCCAGACCTTCCTCGCGGAGGAGGAGGGGAACGAGTACCTGGAGGACGCCCGCCAGGAGTACGAGAGCCGGCGCAAACGCCAGCCGGTGGAGACGATCCTGACTAACGCCACCCGCTACGAGAGCGACTACGCCGGCGCCGAGGCGCGCACCCGCGACGCCCTCCTCGAGGCCAAGCATGGCTACAGCTTCGACTACCAGTTCGGCTACGACGGCGACGAGGGTGCCGAGCGCTACCTGCGCGAGCGCGACCGCTACGTCGAATCGGAGCTGCCCGAGTACGAGGCGCGCATCGCCGAGCAGCGCGCCCTCGCGGAGCAGGAGCTGGTCGAGAACTTCATCCACCGCCTCCGCGAGCAGATCGAGGACGCCCGCCAGCAGCTGGCTTACCTCAACACGACCCTCGCCGGCCTGCGCTTCGGCGGCGAGCGCTTCGAGTTCATCACCCATCCCGAACCCACCCTGCGCCAGGTCTACGCCATGATCATGGACAGCCAGCACATCCTGGGCACCTCGCTCTTCGAGTCCGACTTCCGCGAGCGCCACCAGGCGGGCTGGGATCTGCTCTTCGAACGGCTCACCGCGGCGCCGGACGAGGAGCTGATTCCCGAGCTGCGCGAGCTGCAGGACTACCGCAACTACCTGCGCTACGACATCCGCATCCACTACCCCACCGGCGACAGCGCCCTCCTCAGCCACGTCAAGGCCAAAAAGTCGGGCGGCGAGACGACCACGCCCTTCTACGTCGCCATGGCGGCCTCCTTTGCCCAGGCCTACCGCCTCAACCAGCCCCGCCCTTCGGACACCATTCGCCTCGCCCTCTTCGACGAGGCCTTCGGGAAGATGGACACCGCCCGCACCGCCAGCGCCCTGCGCTTCATGGTCGACAGCCAACTGCAGGTGATTCTCGCGACGCCGCCCGATAAGGCAGCCGGGCTGCTCGCCTACGTCGATTCGGTGCGCACCGTCGTCCGCAAGAACAACCACGCCTTCGTCATCGAGATCGATAAAGAGGCGATGATGGAGGAGCTGACGGGGTGAGTATTGCGTACTGCGTATTCCGCACGTGCTCCTGCTCAGACAGTAGCGTTTGCAACCGCACAGCTCTGTCATCCAAGGCAAGAGATACGCAATAGGCTAAAGGTGCAATGAAACTCGCGCCCTTCACCCCGACACCCGACGTCGCCGCGCTTCTCGACCTGCTCCTGGACGGCTTCGAGGCTCGCGGCGGGCACCCCAAGCGCGCCGTCCGCGTCAAGCTGCGTGACGCCTCCGCCCGCCTTCCGGGCTACTACAGCCAGGTGGACCCCGCGCCGCGCAGCAGTGCCAACGAGCAGTTAGCGGCGCTGGAGGAACGCGGGTGGGTGCAGTTGCAGTGGGAGCCCGCACAGGAGGGGCACCTGCTGGCGTCGGTGACGCTGGTGACGGAGGCCACCACCCCCCTCTACGCGCTCATCGAGCGCGAGCCCCTCGCGGCACAGCGCCGGCGCCTGCGGGACCTGCTCTTGGGGAATCGCTTCCGGGCCCGCGACTGGCGGCGCCTCGCCCTCGACCGTACCCTGGAGAGGTTGGAGGCCCACAAGTCCCCCACCCCCTTCCGTCTGGCCGACGAGGCGTGGAACCGCGACCTTCTCGAGGGCCTCCTGGCCCTGCCCGAGGAGCGCACCATGGAGCTGCCCTACCGCATGTTCAGCGTCCGGGTCTTCAACGACAGCAAGCGCTTCGACGCACTCAAGGGCGCCGTCGCCCGCCTGGCCCGGCGCGCTCACGGCGAGTGGCGGGGGTTCAGCCTGCGCGAGGTGCTGCGCGAGCTGGGCCTCGTGCCCAATCCCACCCACCTTCACCTGGCGGGTCCCTGGCACCTCGTCGACGAGGCGGGGGAGCTCCTCTCCCTGGCCCCCTTTCGGCCCTCCGTGGGTATTCCGGCCCGCCTGGCGGCGCGGGTCACGAGAGTCGGGACCGGCGCCGCGCGGGTGATCTGTGTCGAGAACCTCACCCCTTTCTACACGCTGGTGCAGCGGGGAGATGCGGAGCTCGCGGCCCTCTGCCTCTGGGGCAATCCCTCACCGGCCTGCCGCCACCTCCTCCGGCAACTGGCGGAGCGCCTGCCAGACGACGTTCCCCTCTACCTCTGGGCGGACATCGACTACGGCGGGCTGAACATCCTGGCCCAACTGCGCACCCAGGTCTCCCCACGCTTCATCCCTTACCGCATGGATCTTCCCACCCTCGACGCCTGCGCCCGGTGGGGGCGCCCGCTGACCCGGCGAGACGTCAAGAACCTCGAGCGGCTGCGCGATCACCCGGCGCTGGAGGACGTCGTGCCCCTCATCGACGAGATGCTGCTGCGCGAGATCAAGCTGGAGCAGGAGGCGCTGGAACTCTCGGGCGCGGGCGCGGGACCGGGCTCATAGAAGGATATCCCACCGCGCTTTGGGTCCTATCACAGATCCCGTCTAGATTGGCGAGTACGCGGACTCCCCTGGCCAGGGGGCCAACGGCCCACGGGAAGTCAGTCCCGTCTTTGACGCGGACTAAAGTCCCCTACTGAGGCCTCCGGCCGGGCGCCCGCCTACGCGGGCGCAAAGTCGCGTCGGCGCAGGCCGACGCCCGGCGCGCG
>DAOTVC010000074.1:0-29359 GCA_034437215.1 Anaerolineae bacterium
GGGACCCAGCGGCGACACGGGCAAGGTCTTCCGGATTGCTTCGCCCGAACAAGTGGGCACGGAGATTGCCATGCGCAACAACGAGTTTCAGCCGCGGGAGCTCACCATCGCCCCCGGAACTCGGGTCACCTGGGTCAACGAGGACGCGGTGCTCCACACCGTCACCTCAGGCACCCGCGATGAGCCCACAGGGATGTTCGATGTAGAGGTCACCACGGGGGAGACCTTCTTCTTCACCTTCGACGAGCCGGGCACCTACGACTACTACTGTAGCATCCATCCGGGTATGGATGGTACCATCATCGTCGAGGAGTAGGGATCGATACCCCCTTCTTCCGCCTTTGATGACTGATCCCGTGAAGGGCTGCAATCTGACGCCAGAGGGACGCTCAGGGGGAGAGGCGTAGAGGCGGTTACGCAGTAGTTCGCGTAACCGCCTCGTGTCTATGCACCCCACTAGCGTCGAGGGTGTGGTCTTCCGGTCGTCTAACTCTAGGGGTTACTGTAGGAGCCCTTGAGGGTCACACCGGAGTAGCTGGAGTAGCCGCGGACCATCACGTAGTACGTACCCGACTGCGGCGAGCTGAAGGCGCAGGTCTCGTTGTTGCCGCTGCGATAGGGCCGGCAGTCGTAGCTGCTCGTCGTGGGCGGGCTGCCGAACTTGACGTAGAGGTCGGCGTCCCCACTCCCCCCAGAAATCTCGAAGAGGAGGTTGCTGGCTGCAGCGGACACGTTCATGTAGTAGTTCTGCTCACTGCCGGTGCTGCCCTGAGGTTGCTGACCGGCACGCCGTTTTGCAGTTCCGTGGCTCCAGGGGTGGGGGACGGCGTCGGCGTAGGTCCGGTGCTCCCCTCGTAGCTGATATAGTTGGCCGAGTATCCTACTTCGGAGACGCCGTAACCGATGCGCATGTAGCCGTTCTCGCCCCAGTTCGGCCCCCACGAGTTACGCAGGATCCAGGCCTGATGGACATCGTCCCACCCCACCAGGACGATGGCATGGTTCACGCTCGTGCATCCGGGACCGGTGGAGACCCCGCCGCCGTAGTTCTGGAAGGCGGTGTTGACACAGACTGCGGCTGCGACGGGACCGTGACCGTAGATCGCCTGTTTAATCGCGCTTGTGGCGGGCACGCTGCTGCTGGTGCCCACGTACGCCCAATCACTGATCTCCACCGGCGTACAACCGTTGTGATCACACCAGTTGTAAGTGCCAGGCAGAGCGAGGATCTCTGTTGTGTCGAGGGCGCCTTCCTGGAAGATGGGGACTTCGGCAGCTGCAGCGTTTGGATCGTCGAGCGGAGCATAAGTGCCTCTCCTGAAGAAGGGCTAGCTAACCACAGAGAGCGCAAAGAACGCAAAGTTGAGATACAGATTATTAACTCACCGAGGCGTAAACCTTAGAAATATTAAGTTGTCTTTGCGATCTTTACGATCTCTGCGTCCTTTGCGGTTCATCCCCCCTTCTTTCAGGGAAGCCACCTTTGAATATATACGTCAATCATATATAATAAAAGATGGATGTCCTTCCACAGCCTGCTTCCTGATGCTCTGGGAGAGGATCACATGAAAGGAGATAGGATGCTGATGTTGAAATCACGTAAGCCACACAAACTGTTTTTCGCGCCCCTCTTTCTGTTGGCGCTCGTACTGCTGCTCGGGGGATGCAGCTCTGCTGAGGACGAGTCAGAAGGGGTGTTGCGGGTGACCGCTTTCCCCATTGCCCAGACCGACCCTGCTTACATCTCCTCGGATGCCGAGGTGCTCATCGCCAACCACATCTACGACTACCTCGTCGACGTCGACGCGAACAACGACATCGTGCCGCGGCTGGCGACGGAGTGGACCCGCAGCGACGACGGTCTCGCCTACACCTTCAACCTGGCCGAGGGGGTCACCTTCCACGACGGCAGCCCCTTGACCGCTGAAGACGTCGTCTGGACCTTCGAGCGTCTGCGCAACACGGAGGGTCTGCCCACCGTCGATCTCTACGGGAACATCACCGACATCGAGGCGACGGGGGAGTTGGAGGTGACCTTCACCCTCTCCGAGACCAACCCCTTCTTCCTCTACGACCTCAGTGACAACCATGCCCTCATCCTCAAGGAGGGGACAGAGGATGCCGACCAGAACTTCAACGGCACCGGTCCCTTCGTCGTCACCGACTACCAGCCGGAGGACCGGCTCGTCATGGAGGCCAACGAGACCTACTTCGTCGAGGGACAGCCCTACCTC
Source organism: Anaerolineae bacterium (assembly GCA_034437215.1). Classification (GTDB taxonomy): domain Bacteria; phylum Chloroflexota; class Anaerolineae; order B4-G1; family SLSP01; genus DAOTVC01. The sequence continues at coordinate 2,235 of DAOTVC010000074.1, forward strand.
GACGGGTTGGAGATCATCTTCTTCAACGACCAGTCCGCGGCTGCCGACGCCGTGCGCGGTGGGCAGGTGGATCTGACCATGGACCTCTCCACCTCCCTCTACGAGAGCCTGCGGGGGACGGAGGGGCTGAACGCCTACGACATCGCCACGAACCAGTTCGCCCTCGTGCGCCTGCGCGCCGACCGGGAGCCGGGGGACAACCCACAGGTACAGGAGGCGCTCAAGATGGCGACCGACCGGGAGGCCATCTTCCAGCTCGTCCAGCAGGGCTACGGTGCCGTGGGGCGCGACACCCCTATCGGCCCCGTCTACGATACCTACTACACCGAGGAGATCCCCATCCCCGAACGGGACCCCGAGGCCGCCCGGGACCTGCTCGCCGAAGCGGGCTATCCCGACGGATTGGAGCTGGATCTGCACGTCCTCAACACCCTCAACTTTCCCGATCTGGCCGTCGTGCTCAAGGAGCAGTGGGCCGAGGCGGGCATCGACGCGAACGTGATCACCGATCCCGAGAGTGTCTACTACGGGGAGGGCCTCTGGCTCGAGGTCAATCTGGGTATCACCGGCTGGGGCCATCGGCCCTATCCCCAGTTCTATGTCGACGTGATGCTCACCTGCGGCGCCAAGTGGAACGAGGCCCGTTTCTGTGATGAGGAATTTGACCGCTACGCCGAGATCGCCGGCAGCAGCCTCGATGAGGAGGAGCGGGTCGACGCCTACCAGCAGATGCAGCGCATCCTCATCGAGCGCGGCCCCTTTATCGTCCCCTACTTCTTCGCGGAGTATGGCGTCATCAGTGACGACTACGAGGGTTTCGATCTGAAGCCCTTCTCCGGGCGGTCTGACTTCCGCACCGTCCGCTTGGCCGAGTAGTCCGCTATGGCTAAACGGGCAGAGGGCGTAGAGGTTCGGGCCCTACGCTTCAGGGACGTCCTGAGGGAGGTCTACAGCCGTCCCTCCTCCGCCATCGGGGCCGCCATCTTTGTCCTCTTTCTCCTGGTGGCCCTGATCGGTCCCCTCATCGCCCCCTACGGGGTCAATGAGCAAATTGCTGCGGACGCCCGCCAGCCTCCTTCTCTCGATCATCCCTTCGGTACCGATAACCTGGGGCGGGACGTCTTCAGCCGCGTCCTGCTGGGCGCCCGGGACGTGCTGACCCTGGCGGGTGCGGGGACGCTCCTCGCCGTCCTACTGGGCACCACCGTGGGGCTCATCACCGGTTACGAGGGCGGGTGGCTTGACGAAGTGCTCATGCGCTTCTTCGACAGCCTACTGGCCTTGCCGGCGCTGCTGCTGGCCCTGCTCTTGCTGGGCTCCCTCGGCCCCTCGCGGAACAGCGTGCTCATCGTCATCGTCGTGGTCTACACGCCCATCGTGGCGCGCGTGGTGCGCAGCGTCGTCCTCTCCGTCAAGACGAAGGGCTTCGTCGAGGCGGCGCGGGTGCAGGGGGAGTCCTTCGTTTACCTCCTCTTCCGCGAGATCCTGCCCTCGACGCTGCCCGCGCTGGCGGTCGAGGCGGCCCTGCGCTTCTCCTACGCCATCTTCCTCGTCGCCTCGCTGGGCTTCCTGGGCGTCGGCGTGCAGCCGCCCAACCCCGACTGGGGCCTGATGGTGCAGGAGGCGCGCACCGGCGTCACCCAGACTCCCTGGGCTCTCTATTTCCCGGCGGGAGCCATTGCCCTCGTCGTCATCGGGATCAACTTGCTGGCAGACACCCTCAAGCAGATCCTCCAGGTCCCCTCCCAGATCGAGCGATGACGAGCGACGCAGCAGAACTTCCCGGGCGGCTGGATAAGCTTCAGCGCAACACCTTGGGCTACTTTCTCCACGAGACCAACAGGACCAACGGTATGGTACGCGACACGATACGGCAAGGCTCCCATGCGAGCATCACGGCTATCGGCCTGGCCCTGGCTTGCTACGCGGTGGGCGTCGAGCGAGGCTGCATCTCTCGCGAAGAGGCGGCGGAGCGTACTCTCACCACGCTGCGTTTCTTTGAGGGGAGCGAGCAGAGCCGGGCGCCCGATGCCACCGGCTACCGGGGCTTCTACTACCACTTCCTCGATATGGAGACCGGGCGCCGGGCCAGGAGCTCGGAGCTCTCCACCATCGATACGACCTTCCTGATCGGCGGTGCGTTGGCTGCTGGGGCCTACTTCGGTGAGGAGACGCCCCAGGAGCGGGAGATCCGCGCCCTCGCCGAGACTCTCTATCATCGTGTGGATTGGGCCTGGGCCCTCAACGAAGGCCAGGCCGTCTCCCACGGATGGAAGCCCGAGCGCGGCTTTCTGCGCTACCGCTGGACGGGTTACAACGAGGCACTGCTCCTCTACGCCCTGGGGCTGGGCTCGCCCACCCACCCCCTCCCCGAGGAGAGCTACGAGGCCTGGCTGAGCACCTACCGCTGGAAGAAACTCTACGGCTACGAGTTCATCTACGGCGGCCCCCTCTTCGTGCACCAGCTCTCCCACGTCTGGATCGACTTCCGGGAGCTGCAGGATGCCTACGTGAGAGGGAAGGGCCTCGACTACTTCGAGAACAGTCGGCGGGCGACCTACGTGCAGCGGGAGTACGCCAGACGCAACCCCCGCGGCTTCAAGGGGTACGGGAGGAACGCCTGGGGGATCACGGCGAGCGACGGGCCGGGCCGGATGGTACGCTGCGTCGACGGCGTCCGGCGCCGCTTCTACGCCTACATCGCCCGGGGCGTCCCCTACGGTCCCGACGACGGCACCCTCTCCCCCTGGGCGACGGTCGCTGCGCTCCCCTTCGCGCCGGAGATCGTCCTGCCCGCGCTGGAGCACTTCAACGCAGTCTATCCGGAGATGACCAACATCTACGGCTTCAAGTGCAGCTTCAACCCGACCTTTCCCGCCGGGGAGTCGGGTGACGAGACGTGGATCTCCCAGGGCTACTACGGACTGGATCAGGGCCCCATCGTCCTGATGATCGAGAACTATCGCAACGAGTTCCTGTGGAGGTTGATGATGCGCTGTCCCTATCTGGTGCGAGGGCTGCGCCGGGCCGGTTTCAAGGGTGGATGGTTGGAAGGAGCAGCATGAACGACGTGGAACAGAACGGTAGCCCTGTGCTAGAGATCGTGGACCTGACGGTGGGCTATCGCCAGAGGGAGCGGTGGCTGCGCGCCGTGCGCAACGTCTCGCTGGCCATTTCTCCCGGAGAGACCTGTGGCCTCGTCGGAGAGAGCGGCTCGGGGAAGACGACGCTGGGGCTGGCAATCATGCGCTATCTACCCGAGGAGGGCGTGGTCTGTGGGGGAGCTATACGCTTCAACGGTCGAAACCTGTTGGAGATGAAGACCTCCGAGATCCGCGGTATCTGGGGGGCGGAGATCGGGTTCGTGCCCCAGGACCCCCTCTCCTCCCTCAATCCTTCTCTGAAGGTGGGGGAGCAGGTCGACGAGGTCCTCGAGCGTCACCTGGATCTGAGCGGCAAGGAGGCCCGGCAGCGCACGCTGGAGCTCTTCGAGATGGTCCAGCTGGGCGATCCCGAGCAGGTCGCCGGGCGCTACCCCCACCAGATCAGCGGGGGGATGCTCCAGCGGGTGCTGATCGCCATGGCCCTCAGCACCGAGCCGCAGCTCCTCATTCTCGACGAGCCCACGACCAGCCTCGACGTCACTACCCAGGCCAACGTGCTCGACCTGCTGCGCGAGCTCATCCAGGGGCGCCAAACGGCGGTCCTCTACATCAGCCACAACCTGGGGGTGGTGGCCCAGATCTCCGACCGGGTGGCAGTGCTCTACGCCAGCGAGCTCGTGGAGGACGCGCCGACCCTGGCCCTCTACCGGCAGCCCCTGCACCCCTATACCCAGGGGCTCCTGGACAGCGTGCCCCAGTTGGGAGAGACCAAGCGGGAGGTGGGGCTCCGACCCATCGAGGGGCGCATCCCGCCTCTCGACGACCTCCCCTCGGGCTGCATCTTCCGTCCTCGTTGCCCCCTCGCCGTCGAAGTCTGCGAGCAGCACCCGCCCCTCTACGACGCGGGCGAGCGGCGGCGTTCCCGCTGCCATCGCTTCGCCGAGATCAAGGCGGGCGTGGTCAGCGCGCACCGTCCGCCGTTAGAGATCGCGGCGGAGCCCCTGCCCGAGGAGCAGGCAGCGCCGGTGCTGGACATGCAGGACGTGCAGGTCTTCTTCTCGGAGAACCGCTCGATCTTCGACCTCCTGCTCAGGAGAGAGGTGTCACAGGTCAAGGCCGTGAACGGCATCTCCCTTACGGTTCTCCAGGGGCGGACCCTGGGACTGGTGGGTGAGAGCGGGAGCGGGAAGACGACCCTGGCGCGGGCCATCGTCGGCCTGGTGGAGCGGGACGGCGGTAGCATGGAGCTCCTCGACGTGCCCCTTGTCCCTCGCCTCCAGGAGCGCGATCAGGAGGTGAAGCAGAGGTTGCAGATTGTCTTCCAGAACCCCGAAGAGGCCCTCAATCCCTACATGAGCGTGCGGGAGACGCTGCGCCGCCCCGTCCGCCACCTCTTGGGCCGGTCGCAGAAGGCGGCGGCGGAGCGGGTGCTAGAGCTCCTGCAGGACGTCCATCTCGCCCCGGACTACGCCCAGCGCCTGCCGGGCCAGATGAGCGGCGGTGAGAAGCAGCGGGTGGCGGTGGCCCGGGCCTTCGCTCCCCACCCCGAACTGCTCGTCGCCGACGAGCCGGTCACCTCCCTCGACGTCTCCGTGCAGGCCTCCATCATCAACCTGCTGCACGAGCTGCAGGCCGAGCACGGGATCAGCATCCTCTTCATCTCCCACGACCTGACGGTAGTGGGCTACCTCGCCGACTACATCGCCGTGATCTACCTGGGGCAGTTGATGGAATCGGGGCCTACCGCGGCCATCTTCGCACCACCCTACCATCCTTACACCGAGGCCCTTCTCTCGGCGGTGCCCCTTATCGATCCGGAGGGGCAACAGGAGCAGATCCGGCTGGAGGGGGAGATCCCCAGCCCCTCGGAGGCGTTGACGGGCTGTCCCTTCCACACCCGCTGTCACCGCTTCCTGGGCGACATCTGCGTGGAGGAGGTGCCCCCCTGGCGGGTGGAGGAGGAGACGGGGGAGCAGATCTTCTGTCACATCCCTCTGGACGCGCTGCGCGAGAAGCAGCGCCGCCCCTTCAAGTTCCGCGAAAACCACGAGAGCGACGAGGAGTGATGCCGTGTTCCTTTACATCCTGAGACGTCTGGCTTTCCTGCTGTTGACGGTGATCATCACCTCGCTCATCATCTTCCTGGTGACCCAGGCGCTGCCCGGGGACGTCGCCCGCATCCTCCTGGGGCGGGAGGCGGGGGAGGAGGCGCTGCGAGAGCTGCGGGAGGAGCTCGGGTTGAACGAGCCGCTGACGGTACAGTACTTTACCTGGCTGCGCAACTTCGTCACCGGTGACTGGGGGCGCTCCTTCAGCACCCAATCGGAGGTCCGGACCCTCGTCGTGCGGCGGCTGCGCAACTCGCTGACGCTGGCAGCGATGACGCTCGTGGTCGCCGTCCCCTTGGCGGTGGCCCTCGGTATCGTCGCCGGTCTGCAGGAGGGCTCGCTGCTGGACAACGTGATCAGCATCTCGGCGCTCTCCGTGGTGGGGCTGCCGGAGTTCGTCACCGGACTGATCCTCATCCAGATCTTCGCCTTCGGGCTGAAGGTCCTACCCGCCAACTCCTCCATTCGACCCAACGCCGGCTTCTTCGAAGCGCTCCCCATGCTCATCCTGCCGGCGCTCACCGCCACCCTGGTGCTCCTGGCCTACGTCGCCCGCCTCACCCGTGCCGGGGTGATCGAGGAGCTGGAGAAGCCCTACGTCCGCACGGCGGAGCTCAAAGGGCTCCCCTACCGCACCGTCATCTTCAAGCACGTCCTGCGGAACGCGCTTCTCCCCACCATCACCGTGATTGCCATCAGCTTCGGCTGGCTCATCAGCGGGCTGGTGGTGGTGGAGAACGTCTTCAACTACCCGGGCCTGGGACGCCTGTTGGTCTTCGCCATCGACCGGCGAGACCTGCCGGTGATCCAGGCGGTGACGATGCTGACGGTCGTGGCCTTTGCGGGCGCCAACCTCGTCGCGGACCTGCTCTACGCGGCGCTCAATCCCCGGATCAGGCTGGGGAAGTAATCTCCTCAGAGAGCGGCTGAGTTTACTCTCCCCGGACGAGCCGCTCGGCGATGCGGTTGTGGCGCTCGATGACCGGCGGCAGCTCCAGGGTCTGCAGCTCGCCCTCCTCCACCACGATCCGTCCGTTGACGACGGAGAGGTCGACGTTCTGGGGTCGGCAGAAGAGCGTCGCCGCCATGGGGTCGTGGATGGCGCCTCCGGCGTAACCCAGGGCGTCCAGCCGTAGGCCGACGAAGTCCGCTGCCTTGCCTACCGCTAACTGCCCCACGTCGTCGCGCCCCAGCACCTCCGCCCCGCCCCGGGTGGCGACCCAGAGCGCCTCCTCTGCCGTCATCCCCGCGGGGTCGCCCTGCACGCGCTGCAGGAGCATCGCCAGGCGCGCCTCCGCCAGAAGGTGACTCGCGTCGTTGCTCGCCGAGCCGTCCACGCCCAGCCCCACGGGGACGCCCGCGTCCAGGTACTCGCGCACGGGCGCGATCCCCGAGGCGAGGCGCATGTTGCTGCCGGGGCAGTGGGCCACCCCCGTCCGGGTGTCCGCCATCTGAGCGATCTCCTCGGCGTTGATGTGGACGCCGTGAGCGAACCAGACGTCGTCCCCCATCCAACCCAGCTCCTCGGCGTAGCCCACGGGCCGGTGCCCGAACTGCTCCAGGCAGAACGCCTCCTCGTCCTTCGTCTCGGCGAGGTGTGTGTGCAGCTGGACCCCGTAGGCGCGGGCCAGCGCCGCCGACTCGCGCATCAGGTCCGGGGTGACGGAGAAGGGGGAGCAGGGGGCCAACACGATGCGCAGCATGGCGTAAGGCTCGGGATCGTGGTAGGTCTCGATGGCCCGGCGGCTCTCCTGCAGGATGAACGCCTCGTCCTCCACGACGCGGTCGGGGGGCAGACCGCCCTCGCTCTCGCCCAGGCTCATGGAGCCGCGGCTGGCGTGGAAGCGGATGCCGATCTCCCGGGCGGCGCGGATCTCGTCGTCGATGCGCGCGTCGTTGGGGTAGATGTAGAGGTGGTCGGAGGCGGTGGTGCAGCCCGAGAGGAGGAGCTCCGCCAGCCCCACCTTGGCGCTCACGTAGACCGCTTCGCTGTCGAGGCCCGCCCAGATGGGATAGTGGACCTTCAGCCAGCGGAAGAGGACGGCGTCCTGCGCGGCGGGGACGTTGCGGGTGAGGGTCTGGTAGAGGTGGTGGTGGGTGTTGATGAGACCGGGCAGCACGACCATGCCGGCGGCGTCGATCACTCGGTCGGCCTCTGCGGGCAGCTCCTCCGTCGGCCCCATTTGCTCGATGACGTTGTCGCGGACGAAGAGCCCGCCGCCGGGTATGCGACGCAGCGCGTCATCCATAGTCACGAGAAGGGTCGCATTCTTGAGCAGTAAGGTGGTCATAGAGTTCTCCTCTCTGGGTAGTCGGATAGTCGCGTAGTCGGATAGTCGGGTAGTGTTATTATTGCGTAGTGCGTACTGCGTATTCCGTAGACGCCCTTCGCACTACGCAGTGTCAATCCAGGAGTTTTGCCATGTAGAGCTCATCGACGTATTCGCCGTCGACGATAAGGGAGTCCCGCTTCGTCCCCTCGATCTCGAAGCCCATCTTCGTGTAGAGACCGACGGCGCGGGCGTTGTGGCTCATCACCGTCAGCTCCAGACGGTGGAGCCCCCGCTCTTGGGCCCAGCTCTCCAGGGCCTCGAAGAGGCGGGTGCCGATCCCCTGTCCCGTGTAGCGCTTGCGCAGCCCCACGACGATGTAGGCTCGGTGGCGGGTGCGCACCGCCCAGCCCCCTGACGCCGAGAGCCACCCGGCGATCTCACCGTCGTCCTCGGCGACCAGGAGGGTCTGGTTGTCGGACTCGAGAACCCGCCGGATCTGTTCCTGCATCTGGGCCAGGGTCGTGCGGCGTTCGCCCGGCTCGAAGAGCATGAACTGCGTCTCGGCGTCGATGGCGTTCTGCGTCGTCAAAAAGGCCGCTGCGTCCTCCTCGCGGATCTCGCGTATGATGATGGGCATGTCATTTCTCACAGATTAGTTCAAAGTCGAAAGTTCAAGGTCCAAAGAGACCCTCACCCTTCACGCTTTACGTTCAGCCATGGACAATTCATAACTAGGTTGAAACACCCCCATACACAATACACACTTCACGTCCCTGCTGCAGGGGCCTTTCGCGCCCAGAAGATGGCCCGGGGTGAGTCGGCGGTGTAGGGCGTGCCCTCCCGGTCTCCGTAAAGCGCTTCGACGGTGAAACCGTGCTGCTTCAGCCAGCCGCGCACCTCCCCGGTGCTGACAGGATGCTTTTGTTGGAGGTACTCGTGCTCCGTCACCTCCCCCGCGGGCGCGATGATTCGGATAGAGCGCCGGAACTTCACCAACCTGCGGGGGGCGTCGTACCCGAGGGTCTCCATCCGGCTCTCGACCTGGGTGCCGTCGGCGCACGCTCCGAAGAGACCGCCCGGCCGAGTGCCCGGCTCCCGCCAGGACTCGGCGAGCTCCCCCTCCATGTGGTCGTTGTCGACGTAGACGTGACCGCCGGGCCGCAGGGAACGGGCGGCGTAGGCGACGATCCGCTCCTGCTCTTCGGGCGTCGCCAGCTCGTAGAAGCAGTTGCCGCCGAGGATAACCAGGTCGAAGCCCGTGGGCCACGGCCCCCCCGTCACATCCACTTCGCGTAGGGAGATCCGCTCCTGCGCCTCGGAGGGCAGCTCCTGGACCTTACTTCGCGCAAGGGCGAGCATGCTCACCGCCTGGTCGAGGCCGACGAGGGTGTGCCCGTCGCGTGCGAGGGGGATGAGGACGCGCCCGGTCCCGCAGAAGGGCTCCAGGATGCGCAGTGGGCCGCGGTCTCCAATAAGCTTGCGGAGGAGCTCCACGTCGTCGGTCGCAGTGATCTGTCGGTCGTAGAGCTCGGCGGTGTAGTGGGTGAGATCGTAGCCGTTTGTTCTGTTGGTGCTCATGATCGTGCTTTTCGGCTCCACTGAACTACTCGGGCCGGCGGGCCAGTGCCTCGACCACCGGGCGGAGTTGAGATTCGACGTCCTCCAGGAGGGCGATCTCCAGAAGGGAGTATTGTTCCTCAAGCGCTCTGATGATAGTGTGTCCCAGGAAGTAGCCCGTCTGCTGCCAGCCGTCGATGTCGTACCAGGAGCCGAAGAGGGGCTGCATGGACTCCCCGGCGTCGACCCGTCTCAGGAACTCATGGGCCAGCTGTCCGACGTTGGAGAGGCACCAGAGGGTCCAGCCCACCTTGCCGTAGGCCATGTGCCACGTCTCCTTGCCCTGGACAAGGTGTTCACAGCGCTGGGCAAAGCCCTCCTCGTAGAGCTGCCACCAGGGGCCTGTACCCATCGCCTTCCCCGTCTGCGTACGCCAGTGCTGGTGGGCGATGTGCCCCAGCTTGTGAGCTACCATACCGCTCAGGATCGGAGGCGTCGTCCAGCCGCTCTCCACCAGGTTCTCCAGCCCAAAGAGGATGGCGGGTCTCTCTGCGTAGGTCGTCGCCCATCCTGCCCCGCAGCCGATTCCCACGTACAGCACGAAGTTGATCTCCGTGGCAAAGCCCAGTGTGGCTTTCGCCCGCGCCAGGAGGTGGGGGAGGAGGTAGACCAATTGGTCGTGGACCTTGCGCATCTCCGGCAGGCGTTCGTCGATGAAGGGAAAGATCCGGGCGGCAGCGACCTGCCGCCAGTCGATCCCCTGTTCTATGTAGTCCCCCACCTGCTTGCGCAGGATCTCGGGCCACATTTGACCGTAGAGGTTGGCCCAGGCGTCGATCTGGTAGTCGAGGGGCAGAGAGCGCACCGACTTCCAGAACTCGAGAAACTCGGGAAAGGTATCGATGATGCTGTACCGTTCGTGCACAGAAATCCTCTTGCTAGCTGGTTACCACTTTCACCCTTCAGTGTAGCATAACCGTAACAGGATACAAACGGAAACGGTATCTGCAGGTTCTATCTTTTGTGGTATCGTGGGTTGGAATAAGGTATCAACGGACGGCGGTTAGCCATACTGCTTATCCACGGTGAGGTGCGAGGATGATGATATCGGAGACGAAACCAAGGAGGAGCCACCGGTGGCTCTTCTTCCTGCTGCTGTTGTTCTCCCTGGGTGCCGCTCCGCCCCCTCCTGAGCTCCTCTCTGCAGAGGTCCGGGAGCGCATCGCGGCGGACCCGAACCTTCCCTGGCCTGTCGTCGAGGTGGGGGTGGACGGGGACGAGATCACCCTCTGCCTCGAGGTGCCCTCCGCTGCCCTGCAGGACGACGGCGGAGAGTTCGTCGCCGAAGCCGTCGGTCAGGCGCTCCTGCCCCTCGAGTGGCGGACCCTGCACCTCCTCGTCCACGATCCTCCCACGGGTCGCTGCCGCCCCTGGTCGGACCTGCTGCCGCAGGAGGAGCCGCAGGTGACGGTGCAGGGCCCGGCTCTGCCTCTGCGGCCCGCGTCGACGACCTCCGACTTTCCCCGCTCCCTCGCCGGCAAGACCGTCTACGTCAGTGCGGGGCATGGTTGGCAGTGGAACGGCTCCAGCTGGCGTACGCAGCGCCCGCCTTACCAGCAGATCATCGAGGATCACAACAACGCCGAGGCCGTCCTTCAGTTCCTCATCCCCTATCTGGAGAACGCCGGTGCGACGGTGGTGCCCGTGCGGGAGCGCGACCGGAGCGTGGATCGGGTCCTCGCCGACAACGACAACGCTGCTGTCTACTCCGATGCGGGCGGCTGGCAGACCGGCGGCAGTCCCGGCTACGGAGGGTCCTACCGCTTCGTACAGACGACCACGGGACCGGCGACGGCTACCGCTCAGTGGACGCTGAACGTCCCCCGCACCGCACGCTACGCCCTCTACGCCTGGGTGCGCTCCGGTGCCAACCGCCCCCCCGACGCTCGCTACGCCATCCAGCACGCGGGGGGCACGACGGAGGTGCGCCTCGATCAGCGCATCCGCCCGGAGACCTGGCGCTACCTCGGCACCTTCCCCTTCTACGCCGGGGTGGCGACGGTGACCCTCGACAATCACTCCGCCGACAGCGGCGCCTACCTGATCGCCGACGCCCTGCGCCTGGGCGGCGGCTTCCTCGACGACCTTGCGGGCATCGATACGACGGCGCCCTCACCGCCCGACAAACCCTGGTGGGAGGTGGCGACCTTCTACTACAGCCAGTGGATGGGGATGGCGGCGCCCTACGGGGACGTGACCGCCCGCCCCGTCTTCTCCCGCTGGTACCACGCCGGTGTCGATGAAGATGCCGTTTACATCTCCTGGCACTCCAACGGCTATAACGGGGACAACAGCACCATCTGGGGCACTGTCTCCTACGTTCACAACGGCGACGGCTATCCGCGCACCGCGGGCAGCCTCGAGCTCCAGCAGGCGGTGCACGACGAGATCATTCAGGATCTTCGAGCGGGCTGGGACGCCGGCTGGCGTGATCTGGGGAAGCGGCAGCTGAACCTGGGGGAGGTGCGTCTCCTCTGGGACAGCAACCCCGACAACCGCATGCCGGGCGTCCTCCTCGAGCTGGCCTATCACGACCACGTGGAGGACGCCAACGCGCTGAAGGATCCGCGCTTCAACCGGCTCTTCGCCCGCGCCACCTACCAGGGCATCCTCCACTACTTCGAGCAGCAGGAGGGCGTCGACCTCGTGGAGGCACCCGAGCCGCCGACCCACCTGCGCGTGCGGAATCTGGGCGGCGGGCGCGTGGGGGTGGCGTGGCAGCCCTCGCCCACCGACGTGTTGGGCCTGCGCGGCGATCCGGCGACGGGCTACCGGCTCTACACCAGCCCCGACGGCTTCGCCTGGGGCGAGCCTCTCGCTGTCTCCGGTCTGGAGACGACGGTGGAGGGGCTGGCGGAGGAGGCGACTCTCTACGTCCGCGTTACGGCCGTGAACGAGGGGGGCGAATCCTTCCCCACCGAGACCCTGGGAGCGCGGGTGAGCGACCTGGCGCCCCTCCTCATCGTCAGCGGCTACGACAAGCTCAACCGCTACGGACTCGTGGAGGAGGTCGATCCCACCGAGGGCTACAACCTGCGGATGTGGCTGGAGCGGATCAACGAGCGGGACTACGTTACCCATCACGGAGAGGCGGTGCCCGCTGTCTACGCGTGGGACAGCGCCAGCAACGAGGCGGTCGCCGCCGGCTTCGTCGACCTCGCCGACTACCGCATGGTGGACTGGATTCTGGGGGAGGAGTCGACGGAGGAGGATCAGACCCTCAACACCGACGAACGTCTGGCGCTGACGACCTTCGTCGAGGGGGGTGGGGCGCTCCTTATCAGCGGGTCGGAGCTGGCCTGGAATCTGGCGAGCGTGGACGCGGACTTCCTGGGGGAGACCCTCCACCTGGATTACGTCGCCGACGATGCCGGTACCTACGACGTGACGCCGGTGTCCGGTGGACCCTTCGCGGACTCGGGCGCGTTCTCCTTCGACGCCGCGGAGGAGTACGACGCGGACTCCCCCGACGTACTGGCGCCCCGAGGGGACGCCGAAGCGGCCCTCATCTACGACGGCGGCATAGGGGGGACCGCCGCGGTGGCGTGGGCCTCCGGCTGTAGCCGCACCCTCGTCATGGGCTTCCCTCTGGAGACGGTGCGCCCTGAAGCCCGGGCCGGTGTGATGGCGCAGGCCCTGGCGTTCCTCGACGCCTGCGTGCCCCCTGCTCTCGACGTGCGGATCTCCTCCCCCGTCTGGAACCGCGGCTACCGGAGCACGCCCCCCTTTACGGGCACGGTCACGGGCGCCGAGCCCCGCCGTGTGGAGGTGCAGGTGCAGCCGCTGGAGGACGACGACGCCTGGGAGGAGTTGGCCTGGGAGAGCGGGAGGTGGTTGACGGCGACGGGTACCTTGACGTGGCACTACGCGCTGCCGGCGCTCGCAGAGGGGGCGTACGCCGTCGGCGCGCGCGCCGTCCTCACCGACCTCGTCTCGGGCGACCTCGTCTCGGGCGACCTCGTCTCGGGGATTGCCACGGCGCGTTTCTGGGTCGACGCGACGCCCCCTCTCGTCTCCACGCTCCTCACCCCGACCGGAGGGATCACGGTGACCGGGCGCCCGTCGCTGCACTGGGCGGCCCCCGCCGACTCCGGTTCACCTTTGCACTACGAGGTCGCCGTCGGTGCTGACCTCGGGGTGGTGTCCGGCACGACCCACGCGCCCTTCCTGGCAGCGGGCGGCCCCTACACCTGGACGGTGCGGGCGGTGGACCGGGCGGGTAACGCCGGTCCCTGGGCGCCGCCGGGGAGCTTCTCGGTCGATCTCTATCGGGTCTTCCTGCCCCTTACCCTGCGCGACTATGCTGCGCTGCCGCCGGTCTGTGAGGCGCTCCTTGCCTCCGGCTTCGAGAGCGAGGGGGCGTGGACCTACAACACCCACGCGGAGCGCGTTCAGGAGCCGGTCCACGCGGGGGAGTGGGCGGCGCGGGTAGGACCCCCACCGGGGACGCCCGCGAGCGGCACGGTCGTCTACTCCTCCATCGCCCGCACCCTCTCCCTGCCTGCCGCCGGGACGGTCACACTGCGCTACTGGGCCTACCCTATCTCCGAGGGCAACGACGGGGACGATCTCCACTACGTGAGCCTCTGGGATGTGGGGGAGGTGGTCCATACCCTCTCCACCCTGACCTCGAATGCCCAGACCTGGGGGGTACGCGAGCTGGATCTGAGCGCCTACGCCGGGCAGGAGGTGACCCTCTTCTTCGGAGTGAAGGACGACGGGGACGAGGAGGGGGCGGCGCTCTACCTGGACGAGATCTTCGTGGAGGCCTGCCCCTAGAACTTGCCAGTGTGTCACCAGAGAAAGCCCCGCCCCCGCGCAGAGTGCCGCATACTGCAGACCCGGTTGCGCTGCGGGGAAGGGGCAGGGGGTATGTCAATGAGCACATCCCTTGCCGGGTGAAGGAACCTTAGGGTTCGTAAAAGTATAACTTCCCGCACTCGCTGAAGTCGGGATGAAACGGCTCCTCCGGGCGCGTTTGAGGTCTGCATGCCTCAAGCACTGCCAGAGGATCGCTGCGGCACATGCGCATCCGACGTCGGGAAGTTGTTTTCTTACAGACGCTTAGTCCTCCGGTTGGCTGAGGGGAACGGTGAAGGCAAAGGTGCTCCCTTGCCCCTTGCTGCTCTTGACCCAGATCTTTCCGCCGTGCATCTCGATGAGGCTCCGGGTGATCGCCAGGCCCAGGCCCGTGCCCGTCTGCTCCTGCACGGAGGGGTCGTCGGAGCGGAAGAATTTGGTAAAGAGGTGGCGCTGATCCTCGGGGCTGATGCCGACGCCCGTGTCGCTGACGGCGCAGATGAGAGAGCCCGGCTCCTTGGCGCTCATCTGACCGTGCACGGTGATGGCCCCACCCTCCGGTGTATACTTGACCGCATTGCCCAGAAGATTGATGAGGATCTGGGTCATGCGGTCGGCGTCCCCGTAGATAGGAGGAAGGGAGTCGGGGAGTTCGACCGTCAGGACCTGCTCTTTCTCCTGAATCTGATCCTCGACGGACTGCCGGGCCTCTGCGACGAGGTTCTCCAGCTCGAGCCACGTGGGATTGAGCTGCAAGCGTCCCGTCTCGATGCGTGAGATATCGAGGAGGTCGCGGACGAGGATGCGCATGCGGTTGGCGTTCCTGCGGATGGCCTCGATGAACTCCCGCTGCTGGTCATTGAGCTCTCCCATCATCTCCTGGCTGAGCATATCGGCGTAGCCGCGGATGGAGGTCATGGGGGTGCGCAGCTCGTGGGAGACGAGGGAGACGAACTCCGACTTGGCGAGGTTGGCGTTGCGCAGCGCCTCGTAGAGGCGCGCGTTCTCGATGGCTAGGGCGGCGTTGTCGGCGAGACGGCTGACGAAGGCCACCTTCTCTTTGTTGAAGGGGTGGGCGCCCGCCGTTAAATAGAAAGCGCCCAGAGGGCGTTCCTCCCGGAAGAGGGGGAGGATGATGCGCCGCGGCGAAAAGTCCACGACGTGGATGCTCATGGCCCGGGAGACGCGGGCCTCGTCCGGCTCTACGTCTCCGAGGTACGCGACCCACCGCACCCCCTCTTCGGTAACGAGAGCTAGGGCGCCGGCGCCGGCACCGGCAGCCGTCGCTGCCCAGGTGAGGCTCCGTTCCATCACCCGCTCGAAGTCGAGGCTCGTGTTGAGGTCGTGAGCCATGTCCTGCAGCAGAGAGAGCTCCTGGACCCGGTTAGCCAGCGCCAGATCGGTCCGGGAGTGGATCTGAGCGTTCGCCAGAGCGATGGCAGCCTGATTGGTGAAGGCCTTGAGGACGGTGAGGTCGTCCTGGGTGAAGATGCCGGCGCGGGCACGATTCTCCAGATAGATGACGCCCAGAGCCTCCTCGTTGTAGAGGAGGGGCGCGCAGATGATGGAGTGCAGCCCGAGGGCGATGATGCTCTCGCTGGAGTCGAAACGGGGATCGAGCTGCGCGTTGGTCGCCAGCAGGGGCTCGCGCTGTTGCAGGGTCTGTTCAACGATGCTCCGGCTGAAGCGCAGATCCTCCTCGCTGAACTCCTGGCCCTCCACACCGCGGAGCACGCGCGCTTCCAGTTCGCCGCCCACACCCGAGCGCAGGACGAGCATACCCCGCTCGGCGCCCGTCACTGAGATAACGGCGTCGATGACCGCCTGGACGGTCTCCTCCCAGTCGAGGGAGGCGTTGAGGACTCGGCTGATCTCGTGAAGCATGCTCAGCCGCGCGCTCTTCTCCAGCAGCGCCGCCTCCTCCAAGCCGGCGACGATCTCCTCCCAGGAGCGCAGTTGCAGGGCCAGGTCCCGGTTGTTCTTCCCATTTCCCAACGCTAATCTCTGGGTACGAATCATCTCACGGAGCGTCGCCAGGGTCTCCTTCGCCTGGCCCACCTCCGTGTGTAGGGTTTCCATGCGTCTTGCCGGTCCTTTCATGGTTATGCTGTCCTCGATTCGCAAATCCTGAGCCAGAAGACCAGACCGCCCCACGGCTGCCAGGTGGCGAGGGAGGCCTGCTGGGCGTCAGGAGCAGGATCTTCGTCCCCGGTACGCTGCTCGCACCCGTTCAACAGGGACGCACACCTGGTTGCGGGGATGTAGTTGTACTGACCTCGGGCCAGCATGACCAGGGCCAATGCGCATTCATCCATGCCCGGCAGCGCTTCCAGTGCCGCCGGATCGGTTCGCTTCGTGAGAGCCGCCTCCACGTCCATCTCCGCTGCTGCCAGGAGGTAGCCCCCCAGCGTGAGGCCCAGAATCCGCTGCACGGCGGGGGTCTGGTTGAGGATCTGTTCGGCGCTGGGAAAGGCGTGCCGGGTGGGGTTCTTGGGGTAAGGGGTCCCGAGCTGGTCCACCAGTTGAGCGATGAGCGTCCTGGCATCGGCCCCGTTGTGGGCTAGCAGGAGGGCTTTGACGAGGTCCTCGAAGAGCGAGGTGCCGCGCAGGAACCGGACACCTTGCCGGGTGTACCGGCACAGCTCCGGATCTGCCGCGCCTTTATCGACAAAGGCCCTCAAATTCTCACCCATGCGCAACATGCGCCACGTCTTCCGGCTGATCTCCTCGACCTCCGCACCTGTCAGGCGCTCGTCGACACCGAGATGGATTCCGCTGGAAATCTGATTGAGGGTCATGGCGATGACCTTCCCCGATACCAATCTCTCGGTGCGTAGCAGGAGCAGGGTCGTGGATGTCTCCGCGACCGCAAAGGGGGGCAGCAGGAAGCTGTGCGAGCGTCGAAGCAGACCCTCCAATGAGAAGCCCTTCGGTATCGTAAATAGCCAGTTCATCAGACCCTAGTCCACATGCGTTTAATGATACCATACCACAGGTGGGTGGCAAAGGGAATTTCGGCGCTGTTACGGTTAAGTTACCCGCGGCACGGGGTCCAAGGCCTACCGGCGCCTCAGTTCGAGGCGCCGGTAGGGCAGGTGAAGGGTGATTAGCGCAGCACGTCGACCCACTCGTCGAGGGTCTTGCGATCCCGGTTTTCGACGAGGGGCACCATCTCCTGCAGCTTGCGGACCAGGCTCGGCACGCTCCAGCCCTCGTGCCGGTCGAGGGTCTGGCGCGCAGCCTCCACCGTCCTGTCGGAGATGCGGGTCGCCGAGAGGATGTCCGCCAGACGCCACTCCGAGTGAGCCTTCCGGATCTCCTCGGCGGAGAGCTCCTGCAGATCCTCCAGCGCCGCATCCATGAGGCGACGGGCGATGTGCGGCGAGCTGCTCTCGACGTAGATGCGGTTGATGGGCTCGGTGCCCGAGGCGCGCACTCGCAGGTAGTGTTGGGTGCCCGCCTCCTCGTCGCGGAACTGCATCCCCACGAAGTCGTAGCGGATGCCGCCGGCGTAGATAACCTCCAGGCCCGCGTACTCCGCCTCACCCTCCTCCTGCCCCTTGAAGCGGTCGAGGAAGCGGTTGATGAGCGCCTCCTTGGCCTCCAGGACGGCATCGACATCCTCGCGACCCCGGTTGGAGAACTCCTCGCCGATCTCGTAGCCGCCGTAGGACTTCCAGCCGGCCTCCTCGACGGTCTCCTCCCAGATCTCCTCGAAGGTCTTGCCATAGTAGGCGATCATGTCCATGATGAGCAGGTTGGCCCAGACGCCGTCCTTATCGGTGACGTGCCCGCGCGTGGTCAGTCCCGAGCTCTCCTCGCCGCCGATAAGCAGGGTGTTGCGCCAGCCCTCGGGCAGCTCCTTGTGGAACTCGTAGCGCCGGTTGGTCCGTCGCTGCTCCTCGATGTACTTGATGCCCACGGGGACCATGAAGACGTGCTCGAAGACCCGGTCTTCCCGCTCGCCCACCCGGCGATAGTAGAAGGGGTGGTCGACGAAGGCGGGGATGACGTTCTCCGCCGGTTCGTAGGCCTCGTTGTTGGGGATCTTGCCCGCCAGCGGGTCGTTGAGAGGCGAACCCGTCTGGGTGACGACGACCCGACCGTTCAGCTGGCGGTCGATCCCCAGATAGCGGACGAGCATGGGGAGTACCTGGTTGGGGCGGTAGTAGGTGCCGTCGTGGTCCACGATGCCGAAGCGGTCGGCGTCGGTGTCCATGCCCAGCCCCAGCACCGCGTCCTCCGTCTCCTTGACCGCCTCTTTCAGGTCGTTGATGAAGGGCTCCTCGGGGTTGGCGTAGGGGAGGCCCGGAATGCGCGGGTCCCGCTCGGCGTGGATGATCTTGAAGCGCACGCCGATCTCGCCCAGGGCGCGGGGCAGGTAGCCGCGCGCCGCGCCGTACATCTCGTCGATGATCACCCTCTTGCCCTGAAAGTGCTCGCGGATGCGCTCGGGGTCGATGGCGATACGCTCGTTGCCCTGCCCGCTGTTGAAGAGCCAGTCGGTGTAGTGGACGAGGGGATCGAAGCCCCGCATCTTCCCCTGCACTTCGGCCCTTTCCAGGTCGGCGACGGGCGCCTCCTCGTCGAGGAGCTGGATCTCGTTGGCTCGCGAGGCGATGAAGTTGGTGAGGTTGGTGGGGGCGGGGTAGCCCTCGCGGGGGTTGAACTTGATCCCCTGCCACTCGGGCGGGTTGTGGCTGGCGGTGCAGTTGATGAGCCCTGCGACGTCGTCCTCCTCCAGATAGTCGGTGAGATAGTAGACGAGGGCCGGGGTAGGGGTGGGGCGGTAGGCGAAGTCAACCTGGAAGCCGTTGGCGAGGCAGACCTGGGCGACCCACTCGGCGACCCGCTTGGCGTTGGCGCGGGTGTCGTAGCCGATGACGATGCGGCGTCCCCGCAGATCCTCGGCGCCGACGTAGTCGGGCACCTTCTCGTCCTTGAGGAAGTCGCAGATGGCCTGGACCACCCGCTGGGCGCTCTCCTTGGTGAAGTCCACCTCCCAGCGGCCCCGCACCCCGGAGGTGCCGAAGCGCAGGTACTTGAGCTCGTAGATCCGGTCGAGGAGCCCGGGCGTCCGCCCGTCCCCGACGAGGCGCGGGTCACTCGTGCGCAGGCGGAAGCGGCGCAGCCGCTCGTAGATATTGCCCACCTGGACGACGCGGAAGGGCATGTAGCGGTCGCGGGCCAGCTCGGAGCTCTCGCCGCTCGTCCGCCCCATGCTCTCCAGAAGGGGGAAGATCTCCTCGCGGAGGGCCTCCTCCAGCGAGTCGAAGATGGGGCGGAGCAGGTACTGCTCGGCGACCTCGATGGTGTGCTCCCGCAGGGCCGCCATCTGGGGCAGGAGCTTCTCTTGCAGCAGGCGTCCCCGCGCCGTCTCCCGCGTCTTGGTCTCGTAGCGGTACTGCCCCGCCTCCGCCAGGAGCGTGAGGAAGATGCTGAAGAGCTTGGCGGACTCCCCGTAGGGCCACTCGGGGTCCTGCTCCATCTCCCCGGAGACGCGATCCAGGAAGCGGTGGGTAGTCTCGATGGCGGGGTCCCAGACCTCGGCGCCCTCCGCTTCGGTCAAGACGCGGAGCAGATCGACGAACATGGGGCCCATCTGGTTGCGGTCGAAGGTCTTCCGGTCCAGCCACTGCCGGACATTTTCCAGCTTCTCGTGTACGTTGTTCATACAGGTTATCCTCCTAGTGTAGACTCTGGTGGTTATGGATAAAAGAGATTGATTACTTATCTATTGTACCATTTAAGAGGGCTTTGGAGAAATAGATCTCTATGTGCCCCTCCAAGCGCAGACGCCGAGGCCTCGGGAGTCCCGGCGTCCAGGATGGCCCTTGATTAGGTGCTTACAGTGTCCCCGCTGATCACCCTCGTCGCCGTCGTCATCAAGGCCCGCCCCGCCTCCTCCAGGCTCTGGGGGGTGTGGCCCTTGCCGGCGCGGATCTTGAGGCGCAGCTTCTCCTCGGTGCCCGAGTAGCGCACGTTGACGTCGACGTCGTCGCCCAGGCGGGCGTGGAGGTCGGTCAGCGCCTCCTGAATCTCCGGCAGCTCCTCGAGCGGGGGCTTGGCGGGCACCTCGACGCTCATCAGAAACTCGGGGAGGGGCTCGAAACAGCCGGCGAGGGCCGCCAGGCTGCGGTCGGGATGGCGTACGACGACGTCGAGGAGGGCCAGGGCGGTGTAGAGCCCGTCGCCCGTCGTCTGCCCCTCGTGGAGGATGAGGACGTGACCCGACTGCTCCCCGCCCAGGACGTAGCCCCGCTCCAGCATCCGCTGAAGCACGAAACGGTCGCCGACCTGCGTCTCCTCCAGGGCGACCCCCACCTCCTCGAGGCACGCCTTCAGACCCCAGTTGCTCATGGGGGTGCCGACGACGGTCTGCCCTTCCAGCTTCCCCCGCGCCTGCATATCGCGGGCGAGGATCGCCAGGATGGCGTCGCCGTCGACGAAGCCGCCCTCCTCGTCGACGCACATCACCCGGTCCCCATCGCCGTCGAAGGCGATGCCGGCGTCGGCCCCCGCATCCCGAACCTGGCGGCTGAGGCGCCGGGGATAGATGTACTCGTAGTGCGCGTTGATGTTGACACCGTCGGGTTCGTTCTCGACGAGGATGAGGTCGGCGCCGAGGGACCCGAAGACCTCCGGCGCGACGGCGGAGGTGGCGCCGTTGGCGCAGTCGACGACGAGGCGCAGCCCCTCGAGGGAGAGCCGGTGGGCCCAGCGGTCCACCAGGTGGTCGACGTAGCGCTGGCGGAGCTCACCGTCGTCGTGGCTGCGACCCAGACCGGTGGCGGGGGCGGGCTCGAACTCGCCCGAGCCGTCGAGGAGGAGCGCCTCGATCTCCCCGGCGAGCTCGTCGGCGATCTTGTAGCCGTCCCCGTCGAAGAGCTTGATCCCGTTGTGGTGGAAGGGGTTGTGGGAGGCGGAGATCATGATGCCCAGGTCGGCGCCGGTGGTGCGGGCGAGGTGGGCGATGCCGGGGGTGGGGAGGACGCCCGCGACGCGCACGTCTACGCCCTGGCAGGTCAATCCGGCGGCGAGGGCGTGCTCCAGCATCTGACCCGAGAGGCGGGGGTCCCGCCCCACGACGACCGCCGGGCGCTCCCTCTCCTGCTTCAGGCGGTGGCCCGTCGCCTCCCCGATGCGCACTGCGAACTCCACTGTCAGCGGGTAGTCGTTCACGACGCCGCGAATCCCGTCCGTTCCAAAGAGACGTCCCATGAGGTATAAATTCCTTTCTAAAATGAGAGGAGGGATCAGGGATGAGGGACAAGGGATTAGGCTGTCAGGTCGATGTCGATGACGCAGTCCTGCTCCTGCCCCTGCCCCTCCCTCTGTCCCTATCTGATCCCGTGATTTGCCGACCCGGACAAGTATTACTGGATCGAGCCGGTCTATGTTCTCTTCGCCGGCGGGTAAAGCCGATGCTACCGTATCGAAGCCGACTGAAGATATCCTTCCGGTAGTGTGCTTGAGCCACAGGCGATGCCGGGCATGAGTTCCGTCTCCTAGAGGCG
The DNA here is from genome assembly GCA_034437215.1 of Anaerolineae bacterium. Lineage (GTDB taxonomy): Bacteria > Chloroflexota > Anaerolineae > B4-G1 > SLSP01 > DAOTVC01. The sequence goes on from DAOTVC010000074.1 coordinate 23,654, forward strand.
GTGGTGTTCCTTGAGGAGCTCGATGTCCGCCTCGACCATCATGGCGATGAGCGCCTTGAAGTCCACCTTGGGCTCCCAGCCCAGCACGCGCTTGGCCTTGCTCGGATCGGAGACGAGGAGGTCGACCTCTGCGGGGCGCATAAAGCGCGGGTCCTGCTTCACGTACTCCCGCCAGTCGAGATCGACGTAGCCGAAGGCCGCCTCACAGAGCTCCTGGATGGAGTGGGTCTCGCCCGTGCCGACGACGTAGTCATCGGGCTCGTCCTGTTGCAGCATCAGCCACATGGCGCGGACGTAGTCGCCCGCGAAGCCCCAGTCCCGCTTCGAGTCGAGGTTGCCCAGCCGCAGCTCGTCGGCGAGCCCCAGCTTGATCTTGGCGACGCCGTAGGTGGTCTTGCGCGTCACGAACTCCAGCCCGCGGCGGGGGCTCTCGTGGTTGAAGAGGATGCCCGAGCAGGCGAAGAGGTCGTAGGACTCGCGGTAGTTGACGGTGATCCAGTGCCCGTAGACCTTGGCGACGCCGTAAGGGGAGCGGGGGTAGAAAGGGGTGTCCTCGTTCTGCGGCACCTCGCGCACCTTGCCGAACATCTCCGAGGAGCTGGCCTGGTAGAAGCGGGTCTCGGGGGCGACGGTGCGGAGAGCCTCGAGCACGCGGGTCACGCCCAGTCCGGTCACCCCGCCGGTGAAGACGGGCTGCTCCCACGAGGTGGGCACGAAGGACTGCGCTGCCAGATTGTAGACCTCGTCGGGGCGGTGTTCGCGGATGATGCTCATGAGCGAGCCCTGATCGAGCAGGTCGCCGGAGACCAGTTCGATCTGCTCCTGGATGTGCTCGATGCGGTTGAAGTTGACGGTGCTCGTACGCCGCACCATGCCGATGACCTCGTACCCCTGCTCCAGCAGGAACTCCGCCAGATAGGAGCCGTCCTGGCCGGTGATGCCGGTGATCAATGCGCGTTTAGCCATGCTGAATAAACCTCCTCAGTGTTTTGATCTCTATTGCGTGCACACGTGTGAACGTGTGCACGTTTTCACGTGCTCACGTCCTCACGCTCTCTCGCCACTCCTCCAGCACGTCCTCCACCGTCTGCTCGAAGGGGATCCGGGGCTCCCAGCCGGTGGCCTCGCGCAGCTTCTCGGCGCTCCCGTAGATGACGGGGACGTCGGCGGGACGGTAGCGCTCGGGGTCCACCTCCACCTCGATGGGGACGGTGGCCCGCTCCCGCAGCAGGTCGACGAGGGACTGGATGGTGCGTGGCGTGCCGGAGCAGACGTTGTAGACCTCGCCCGGCTCCCCGTGGAGGAGGGTGAGGTGGTAGGCGCGGACGACGTCGCGGACGTCGGTGAAGTCGCGGGCGGGGCTGAGGTTGCCCACGCGGAGGACGGGCTCCTGGAGCCCCGCCTCGATGCGGGCGACCTGGCGGGCGAAGGCGGAGAGGACGAAGCGGGGCGACTGCCCCGGGCCCACGTGGTTGAAGGGGCGCACCCGCAGGGCGGGCAGGGCGTAGCTGACGAAGTACTGGTAGCCCAGGACATCCTGGGTCACTTTGCTCACGCTGTAGGGGTTCTCGGGCCGCAGGGGCTGCTCCTCGCGCAGGGGGAGGGCGCTCTCCGGCGCCCGGCCGTACTCCTCCCCCGAACCGATGACGAGGAAGCGGGGCAGGAGCTCCTGGACCACGCACTCTTCCAGCAGGTTCAGCTCCCCGCGGATGTTGTTCTCCAGCGTGCCCCAGGGATCCTGGTAGGCGGTGGGGACGTGGGACTGGGCGGCGAGGTGGACGATGGCATCGGGCCGTACCTCGGCGAGCAGGGCGCCGACGCTCTCCCGCTCCCGGGCGTCGAGGGCGACGCAGCGCTCGCGGGGATCACAGGAGTCCGGTGGGCGGTCGGGAAAGGCGGTGCCGGTGATCCGCCAATCGGTCTCCCTGAGCAGGTAGTCGCGCAGGTGGGTGCCCACGAAGCCCGTCGCCCCGGTGATCAAAAGGTGCATGTATGGTCTCTCCTTAGGGTCTGTAAAGAAACAACTACCCGATTGCACAACCACAGTCGTAAAGAAGCCGCCTCCCGCAGCCGTTTGAGGCTCGCCAGTTTCAATAAGGTTTAACTTCGCGTTCTTAGCGCTCTCCGCGGTTAGAAAGCCTTTCTTCAATAGAGCCAAGACTATATGGAAGGGGCCGGCGTCAGCGCCAGTCGAAGGTGGTCACCCGGCCCTGGTCGGTGATGGGGATGGCGCTCTCCTCCTCACCTTCGAGGAGGTGCAGGTCGCCCTGGTAGACGAAGGCCACGTGGCGCCCGTCGGGGCTCCAGAGCCAGAGGGGGATCTCGATGCCCGTCTCCCCCTCGGGCGGGAAGAAGCAGCGCTGCCCCGAGCCGTCGCGGTCCATGGCGCAGAGGGTGTAGCTGCTCAGGTGGCTCTGGTAGGGAACGACGGCGCGTCCGAAGAGCAGGGTCTCGCCGTCGGGGCTGAAGCGCGGCGCGGCCCAGGCGCCCGTCTCCGAGGCCACCTCGGCGCTGTAGGCGCCCGTCGCCTCGACCATCCAGAGGTCGAAGACGGGGCTCTCCTCGGGATCGCCCTCACCGGGGAAGGGGCCGTGGACGACGGTGGCGAGGAAGTCCCCTTCGGGGGTCCAGCTCAGCCCCGGCTCCCAGGCCCAGCTGCTGTAGGTGCGGAAGGCGGGGAAGGCCTTGAGCAGGAGGCGCTCGCGGGCGTCGAGATCGACCACCCCCACCTGATCGGGGCGGGCGTAGGCCAGGGCCTCGCCGCCGGGAGACCAGTGATAGCGGGTGCCCCACCAGCCGTAGCCGCCGCCCGCCTCGGGCTCCAGTACCTCCCGCTTGAAGAGAAGGCGCCCGCTGGCGGCGACGTTCGCCGTCCAGAGGTCGTTCTGCCCGCGCCAGCCCGGCGCCCGGTCGACGACCTCCGCCGTCGTCCAGGCGATGGCCTCGCCGTCGGGCGACCAGCCGGCCCAGAGGAGGTCGTGCAGGTCGATGCGCACGGGCTCACTCCCCGCCTCGACGCTGTTCACCATCCAGAGGGCGTTGAAGTGGGCCTCCTCCGTCACCGGACGGGTGAAGAGGAGGCGGTCGCCGGTGGGGGAGAGGGCGAAGACCTGCCCGTCGAGATCGCCCAGGGCGGTGAGCCGGCGGGGATGGGCAGTGCTGCCGCGCACGAGCCAGGCGTCCTGATTTTCGAGGTAGACCAACGTCCCGGTGATGCTCAGCGTCCTGACCTGGGGACGGGTACCCACCAGCACGACCTCGTCCTGTGACTCGACGGTTACGCTGTCCTGGACCAGCACCCGCCCCACCTCCACGCCGTCCTCGAGGGTGATGCGGTAGACGCGCTCCCGCACGCCCGCGCGCCCCGACTGCAGGAGGCGGCTCTCCCCCTGGGGGAGGGAGGCGTCCCGGGCCACCTGGCGCCCGAAGGGCAGCGTCTCCGAGATGACCTCCAGCTCCTCCAGCACCCGGGTGACGGTGATGGCCATCCCGCTGCGAATCTGGGTCGTCTCGGGGGGCTGCACGCGGTCCAGCTCGTTCAGCGTGATCTCGACCTCGGTCAAGAGCTCCCCGACGTTCGGGGCGAAGGTCTCCACCGTCCGCCCCTCCCCGCCGGTGACGAGGGTCACCTCGCGGGGCCGGGTGGGCAGGGGGTCACAGCCTGCCAGCAGGAGCAGCCCCAGGAGGGCGAGGGTTGCCAGGAGCAGGGGCGCCATGAGGCGCCGGCGCGTCGCGCGTTCGAAGCGATCTCTCGTCTGCATCAGGTTGAATTATAGTCCGAAGGGGCGTTTGAGGCCAATCACGCTCGGCCCGCCCGCTCCTCCTCGATAAAGGCGCGGGCCTCCTCGAGCGTTCCCACCTCCCCGGCGGCCTGGGCCTCCCGCAGCGCCTCGAGGAGCTCGCCGATGACCGGCCCCTGGGGGATGCCCAGCGCCAGCAGGTCGTGGCCCGAGAGGAGAGGGGGCGGCGCCACCACCTCCTCCCGGCGGCGGAAGTAGGTTCGGAGGAGGGCCTCGGCGGTGACGAGGCTCTCCTGCCAGGTCTCCGCGCGCAGCTGCGGGCCCCAGATGGCGAGGGTGTCGGCGAGGTAGAGGAGGGCGAGGGCCGCTCCGGCGTCGCCGGTGTCGCGGTAGAAGCGGTAGAGGGCGCGCCGCGAGGGTGGGGCGTTCTGGGCCAGGCTCAGCGGGCGCATGTGGTGGGCCACGAGGGTGCCCACGAAGCGCCGGGCGTGGGTCGGGAAGCGCAGCGCCTCCAGACGGGCCAGCACGCGCTCCTCTCCCACCTGAGGGTGGCCGTAGAAGTGGGTGCGCGCCTCCTCGTCCACGGTGCGCGTCTCGGCCTTCCCCACGTCGTGGAGGAGGGCGCCCCACTTGAGGAGCAGGCGGCGCGGCAGCTCCACGTTCACCGGCTCGTCGAGGTAGGCGAGGAGCTGGCCCTGCAGGGGCGCGAGGCTCTCTCCCAGGGCGCGCCAGGCGTCATCGGGTGCGGCGACCGTGCGTTGGACCTGCTCCGGGCGCCTCTCCCCGCGCAGCAGGGCGAGCAGCCCCTCGAGGGCCGAGAGGACGGCGAGGCTGTGCTCCCAGGTCTGCGCGTGGTGGTGGGGCCGGGACTGCTCGACGGCCTCCAGGGCCGTGACCTCGGGCAGCACCTCGACGAGCAGGCCCAGGCGGTGGGCCAGACGGAGCCCCTCGGCGGCGGGCTCGCTGCTCAGGATGCGGTTCAGCTCCGGCTGGATACGCTCGGCGGCGACGGCGTTGATGCGCGGGGCGTGTCGGAGGATGGCCTTGCGGGTCTCCGGCGCGATCTCGAAGTCGAGCGCGCGCGCCACCCGCACGGCGCGCAGCAGGCGTGCTGGATCGTCGGTGAAGGTCTGGGGGCCCGTGGCGCGCAGCCGCCGCTTCCGCAGGTCGCGGCGTCCGCCGGTGGGATCGACGAGCTTGCCGCCGAGGCTGAGGGCCAGGGCGTTGATGGTGAAGTCGCGCCCGCGCAGATCCTCCTCGAGGGAGCGGCCCCGCAGGGCGGCGAAGTCGAGGGTGACGGGCTGCCCGCCGGCGGGATCGGTGGCGACGACGCGCCCCGTGTCGCGCTCGGCGTCGAGGGTCACGTAGGGGGCGTCGAGGGCGTCGGCGACCCGCCGGGCCAGCGCCCGTCCCCCGCCCGCCACGGCGAAGTCCCAGTCGTGGAGGGGCCGCCCGAGGAGCAGATCCCGCACGGCGCCGCCCGCCAGCCAGACCCGGGCGTCCTCGAGCACGGGTGCGATCCGGCGGAGGGGCCAGGCGGGGAGGGCCAGGTGGGGCGGGTGGGGCGAGATCCAGACGAGGCGCAGCCGCTCCTTGGGGCGCAGCTGGCGCCCGGCGCGCCGGGCCTCCTCGGGGCTCTGGCCCACGCTCACCACCTCGTCGTTCTCGTCGAGGCAGACCCAGCGCCCCCCGTACAGGCTCAGATCGGTCATCGCTCCTCCTCCGTGCCGCTCTTACGACAACTGTGCGGGCTGAAGAGCGCCGCACAGTCGGGGTGTTCTGCTTTCAGGGATGGGGTGTCAGACCCGGGTGATGTACTCGCCCGAGCGGGTGTCCACGCGGATCACGTCCCCCTCATTGACGAAGAGGGGGACGTCGACCTGCAGTCCGGTCTCCAGCGTCACCCTCTTGCTGGCGCCGGTGGCGGTGTCGCCGGCGACGGCGAGGGGGGCCTCGGTCACCTCCA
>DAOTVC010000075.1:0-19281 GCA_034437215.1 Anaerolineae bacterium
CTTCCTGGAGGGCGACCGGACGCTTTTGGATAGCCTGCGCCAGACGGAGCCGGACATCTGCTTCAACATCGCCGAGGGGCTGGGTGGGGATGCCCGGGAGTCCCACGTCCCGGCCCTTCTCGAGATGCTGGACATCCCCTACACCGGCTCGAAGGTCCTCACCCATGCCATCTCCCTCGACAAGGCGGCGGCGAAGCAGCTCTGGCGTGACGCGGGACTGCCTACCGCGCCCTTTCAGACCTTCCGTCACCCCGACATGCCCCTCAGCCCGCGTTTGGGCGACTTCCCGCTCTTCGTGAAGCCGGTGCGGGAGGGTTCGGGTATGGGCATCGGCCCACGCTCCGTGGTGCGTGACGCGCAGGAGCTGCGGGAGCAGGTACGGTGGGTGATCGAGAGCTACCGGCAGCCGGCCCTCGTGGAGGGCTATCTCCCCGGGCGGGAGTTCACCGTGGGCTTTATCGGCAACAGTCTGTTGCCGGAGGCAGAGCCGCGTTCCCCTTTCTATACCACGGGAGGGTTCCACATCTTCCCGGTGCTGGAGATCGACGCCACCGTCGGGGCAAGCGGCGGCGTCTACAACACGCTGGCGAAGTCCTTCGCCATCGAGGATGCCAACGCGCCTCTATACCTCTGCCCGGCGGACATCTCCCCCGACTTGGAAGCCGAGCTGGGACGCCAGGCTATCGCCGCTTTCGAGGTCCTCGACGGGTTGGACGTGGGGCGGGTCGACTTCCGTCTGGGGGAGGACGGGCGTCCCTACCTCATGGAGATCAACACCCTGCCCGGTCTCAACCCCGCGGTGAGCGACATGTGTATCGTTGCGCGGGCCGAGGGGGTGGCCTACGAGCTGCTCATCAACGAGATCCTGGAGTTGGCCTGCGAGCGTTACGGACTGTAGGATCCGTGGGCTTTCCGACCGGTCCTTGACCTTTCACCGAAGGGTTGAGGGCCGGTTTTCTGTCCGCACCCTACTTACCGCAGGGGAAGGGTGAAGTGGAAGGTGCTGCCCTGGCCGACGTCGCTCTCCACCCAGATGCGTCCTCCGTGGGCCTCCACCACCATCTTGCAGAAGGTCAGCCCGAGGCCCGTACCCCGGCGCAGGCTGCTCTGGCTCTGTACCTGCCCGTACTTCTCGAAGATCTGCTGGTGGTGGGTCCGCGGAATGCCGGTACCCGTATCGCTGATGCTGACCTGAATGGTGTTGTCGATCTCCTGGGAGGCGAGCCGGATGGTGCCTCCGCGCGGGGTGTGCTTGATGGCGTTGGATAGCAGGTTGGCGATAACGCGGCTTATTAGCTGCCGGTCGCACATCACCGAGCGTTTGGCCTGATGGCGTTCGACGATGACCTCCTGCTTCTCCATGACCGAGAGGGCCTGGAAGTCCCGGGCGTTCTCCTCCAGAATCACCCGCACATCCACGGGCTGAAGGTGAAGGGTGAACTGGCCCGCTTCCAGCTTGCTGATGTCCAGCAGCTCGCCCACCAAACCGAGGAGCACGTGTCCGCTGTGGCGGGTGTTCTCCAGCAGCCGTTGCTGGTCACTGTTCAGCTCCGTGCCCATTGTGATGTTCAACATGTCCAACCCTCCCAGGAGGGCCGTGAGGGGATTGCGGAGGTCGTGGACGATCATGTCGGAGAGGCTCTGGCGCAGCTCCTCCGACCTGCGCAGCTGCAGATTTGAGCGACGCAGGCGTTCGGCGAGCGTCCCTGCCAGCTGGGCGGTCGTGAAGGTGGGGATGGCGAGGGTAAACCAGTTGATGATGAGCAGCGCTCCGCGCGACTCCACGGGGAAGGCAGTGCCCCAGATCTGGACCATCTCCAGGGCGCCGCTGTACTCCAGGTAGAGCACGATCGCGTAGCAGACCATGCTCAATATGGCGAGCGCCGTCGCCTCCCCCCGTCCCAGCAGGAAGGAGCCCCCCAGGATCACGACGAGGTAGACCGCCGGGAAGGGGGTCTGCGGGCCGCCTGTGAAGTGGACGGCAGCCGAGAGGATGAGCGTGTAGAGAATGAGGCTGCCTCTTGCCAGAGGACGCGCGGCCCACCCCTGCTGGAGTCCCCACAAACCTCCCACGGTCACGAGCAGCGCCAAGAGGGCGACGATCAAGAGCTCCGTGGGCGGTATCTGGAGGGCGATGATGTTTTCGTTGGAGGCCAGGATGAGGACCGCCAGGCAGACGACCAGGACACCTGCAAAGACGAAGGTGCTGTGCAGATCCTGCGCTGCGTCGCGCGTGTTACCTTCGAACAGCTGCCTTGGCGCTTCGTTGGAGGGCATGCTCTTTCACACTACAAGGATAATGGCATCCATCAGGTTTGTCGATAGACCTCTATGTGCGAACTTGTTCTAAGTGTACTCTAACCCCGAGGGGCTGTCAACCGGGGGGCAGGTGAAGCGTTTCTAACTTTTGTCCGGGGTTGAAAAGCGTGTTGACAACCTTCATAACCTGGCATATCATGGGGGTAGCTGCATTGGGCGCCTCCGACCCATCTCGTTCCCCTCCGGGGCGAGTGGGCGATAGGGTACCGGAAGCAATTCTTGTGCCTGCCGTTTGCAAAGGAGGCAATCCACTCTCTGAGGGTGGGTTGCTTCCTTTTCTTTTTACCTCATGCGGTCTACCCCGCCGGCCTGTGGGGGTTGAAAAAGCGCTGGACAGCGGCTGGCCTGTCCGGACATCTTATCTCTCAAGGAGGTCTCTGCATGTGGATTTTGCGCCTGAATATGGATGATCGTTCCTATACGGTGGAGGAGCTCCCCGCCAAGTACCAGCAGCTGGGAGGTCGAGGTTTGACCTCGAGCCTCGTTTACGACGAGGTGGACGCGACCTGCCATCCCCTGGGCCCCAACAACAAGTTGGTCGTCTCTCCGGGGCTTCTGGCGGGCACCCCTGCCCCCTCGTCCTCCCGCCTCTCCATCGGGGGCAAGTCCCCGCTGACGGGAGGGATCAAGGAGGCCAACGCCGGCAGCAGCTTCGCCCCCTCCCTCGCCAAGATGGGGATCAAGGCCCTCGTCGTCGAGGGGCAGCCTGAGGAGGCGGGCAAGTACTGGCTGGCTCACATCACTGTGGGCGAGGACGGCAAGCCCGCGGTGCAGTTCGAGGAGGCCGACGAGTACGTGGGCCGCGAGCTCTATGAGGTCTACGATGAGGTCTACGAGCGCTTCGGCAAGAAGGTGGACGTCGCCGGCATCGGTACCGCGGGTGAGCTCCGTTACGGCAACTCCGGCGTCGCTTTCAACGACATGAAGCGCAAGCCCAATCGCTACTCCGGACGCGGGGGTCTGGGTGCCGTGATGGGGAGCAAGGGGCTCAAGATGATCGTGCTCGACGCCAAGGGCGCGCCGGGCGTGCAGTACGCCGACAAGGAGCTCTTCAAGCAGGGGGCGGCGAAGATGCGCGATGCCCTCCAGGAGCACGCTATCACCAAGCCCAAGGGAGGGCTCAACACCTACGGCACCGCCATCCTGATCAACATTCTCAATGAGGCGGGCGGCCTGCCCACCCGCAACTTCCACGAGGGGCGCTTCGAGGGCGCCGCGAAGATCGCCGGCGAGGCCATCTTCGAGAACAACAGGGCGCGCCGAGAGATGGAGGTCTACAACCACGGTTGCAGCCCCGGCTGCATCATCCAGTGCTCCAACACCGTCTATAACGAGGAGGGCGACGAGATCGTCTCCTGCGTGGAGTACGAGTCGGACTGGGCGTTGGGCGCCAACCTGGGCATTGACAATTTGGATACCATCGCCAAGATGGTGAAGCTCTGCAACGCCTACGGCCTGGACACTATCGAGACGGGTGTGGCCCTGGGCGTAGCCATGGATTCCGGCATCATCTCCTTCGGTGACAACGAGGGGGCTATCGACCTGGTGGAGCAGATGGGCCAGGGGACCCCGCTGGGCCGCATCCTCGGCGGCGGTGCTGCCATGGTTGGCAAGGTCTACGGCAACCCTCGGGTGCCCGCCGTCAAGGGGCAGGGCATGCCCGCTTACGAACCCCGCGCGGTCAAGGGTATCGGCGTGACCTACGCCACCAGCACCATGGGCGCCGACCACACCTCCGGCTACACCATCGCCCCGGAGATCCTGAACGTGGGCGGCGAGTCCGACCCCCTGAAGTCCGAGGAGGCCAAGGCCGACCTGAGCCGCGCCTTCCAGAAGACGACGGCTCTCATCGACACCGCCGGTCACTGCCTCTTCATCGCCTTCGCCATCCTCGACATCCCCACCGGCTTTGAGGGCATGATCGACGAGATCAACGGCCTTCTGGGCACGGAGATGTCCGGGGACGAGGCCGTGGAGTTGGGCGGCGAGGTCCTGCGCCGCGAGCGCGCCTTCAACGAAGCCGCCGGCTTCACCAAGGAGGACGACCGCCTGCCCGAATTCATGCACTACGAGAAGCTCCCGCCCCACAACGTCACCGCCGACATCTCCCCCGAGGTCATGGACAGCGTCTACGGAGAGCTGTAGTCGATTCTCATCACGGGACGCCGGGGGCGATGGCCTCCGGCGTCCTTTGCTTCGTGGGGCGCCCGTGTTATTATGCTGGATACTGGATGCTGGATACTGGATACTGGAAGCTGGATGCTGGAAGCTGGATACTGGAAGCTGGAAGCTGGATGCTGGAAGCTGGATGCTGGAAGCTGGATGCTGGATGCTGGATACTGGAAGCTGGATGCTGGATGCTGGATGCTGAGAGAGGAGATGTATGCAGATCAAAGTCAAGCTCTTTGCCACACTGCAACGCTACGCGCCCGACGGTAAGAAAGCCGGTGACCCCTTCGAGGTGGAGCTGCCGGAGAAGAGTAGTGTCGGCGATCTGACCACCCAGCTGGGGATCAGGCCCCGAGAGGCCAAGGTTGCCTTCGTCAACGGGCGAGCCCGCGCCGAGATGTACCGGCTCAAGGAGGGGGACGAGGTCGGTCTCTTTCCTCCGGTGGGAGGAGGCTAGGCCATGAAGGTTGACGTCTGGCTCTACGGACCGCTGGCGCGCTACGGCGGCAGTGACGATAACGTCTTCGCGAACGTCCTCGCCGATCTCCCGGTGGGCACAACCCTCCGGGAGCTGTTGGCAGAGCTGCAGCTGCCTGCCGAGGAGCGGGGGATCACCTTTATCAACGGCGATCTCAGCGCCATGCCGGGCTTGCAGCCCGACCTGGATCACGTCCTGGAGGAGGGCGACCGCGTAGCCTTCTTCCACCTCAAGAGCATGTGGCCCTTTCAGTACCGCCACGACGTGGCGATGCTCGACGAGATGAAGGCCACGGTGGAAGAGCGCGAGGACAAGGGTATTCGCTCCCGCTTCGACAAGTGAACTAGCCTGCGGCTGCTGCCTCCCCCGCCAGATAACCAGTGCTGAAGGCCGCCTGCAGGTTGTAGCCCCCGGTATCTGCGGCCAGGTCCAGTACCTCACCCGCGAGATGGAGCCCCGGAACCACCTTGGAGGCGAAGGTGATGGGATCCACCTCCTTGAGGGCGACCCCGCCTGCCGTCACCATCCCCGCCGCCAGGGGCAGGGAGCCGGTAATCTGCCAGCGGAAGCCCTTGAGGAGCTGCACCAGGGCCTCCCGCTCCTCGGCGCGGATGGTGTGAACGGCGCGCTCCCTCTCCACGCCGCTCATCTTCGCCAGCTCATCCGCCAGGCTGGCGGGCACCCAGCGCCGCAGGAGGTTGTGCAGCCAGCTCTTCGAGTGGGCCTCGAACTCCTGCTGCAGGCGGCGGCGGATCTCCTCCGCGCTCATGCCCGGTTTGAGGTCGATGGAGAGGATGACCTCCTTTCCGGCGCGCAGCGCGTCCACGGCCCCGAGGGAGAGGGTGAGGATCAGCGGGCCCGAGACGCCGAAGTGGGTGAAGAGCATCTCGCCCGTTGGAGGGAGGGGGTAGGGCGGGGTGATGACCTTCTCCTGCGCGCCCTCCGCCTTGCGGGCGAGGAGAGTGCAGTGGACGTGGCGGAGGCTCAGGCCCTGCAAGGCCTGCGCCCGCGACTTCTCCAGCACCACCAGGGGCACCAGCGCCGGGCGCAGGGGGACGATGGCGTGCCCTACTTCCTGGGCCATGCGGTAGCCGTCACCCGTCGAGCCGGTGGCGGGCCAGGAGGCGCCGCCCGTGGCTACGACCACGGCGTCGGCAGCGAGGGTCGCGCCGTCGCGGAGGCGGACGCCGCGCACGGCACCCCCCTCGGTCAGAATGGCGGCGACGGGCGCGTCGTAGCGAACCTGGGCACCGCTCTCGGTCGCGTAGCGCAGCAGCGCATCCCGCACGTCGGCTGCCTCCCCCGACGTGGGGAAGACGCGCCCGCCCCGCTCGACCTGTGTCTCCACCCCGTAGCGGCGCAGCAGGGCGCGCAGCTCCTCCCGGAAGAAACGGTGGAAGGCGTTGCGCAGGAACTGCCCGTTGCGCCCGTAGTGCCGGATGAAGGGCTCGATGGGCGCCACGTTGGTGACGTTGCAGCGCTCCTTCCCGCTGACCAGGATCTTCTTGCCGGCCTCGCTCATCTTCTCGAGGAGCAGCACGCTGCCGCCCCTCTCGGCGGCTCTACCCGCCGCCATGAGCCCGGCGGCCCCTGCGCCTACGACGATAACCTTAGTTGCCATGCTCTACCCCTTCTCTCGCTTTGCTTCACCGCTATCTATTACGTTCGAACAATCAGTGACCCAACCCGGCGTGCAGGACGTGGTAGGCCACGACGGTCAGCGCGACGTGGACGTTGAGGGAGCGCCCCTTCCCGTACATGGGGACGAAGACGCTGGCGTCGCAGAGGGCGAGGGTGTCCTGCGTCACGCCGTGGTCCTCGTTCCCCACGACCAGGCAGACCCGCTCGGGGTAGTCGAACTCGTAGTAGGGGACGGCGCGCGACGTGATCTCCACGGCGCAGATCAGGTAGCCCGCCTCTCGCAGCCGGGCGACGGGCTCTTCGACCGTCTGGGCATAGCTCCAGGGGACGCGGCGCTCCTTGCCCCGCGCCACCTTGCCGATGGTGGGATGGGGAGGGCGGGGCGTGATCCCCGTCAGGATCACCTCCTTGGCCCGGCAGGCATCGGCGACCCGGAAGGTCGCGCCCACGTTGACCGGGTAGGCGACGCTCTGCAAGAGCAAGACGAGGTCGGGCAGGTCCTGGCGTTGGCTCCGGTAGCGCCTCAAGAAGCGCTTCAGATCGGTGCCGTACAGCAGTCGCATATCCTGCATGGCGCTCCTCACGTGCCCCGCTCCAGACCGAGGACGATCAGGCGCAGGACCTCCTCCTCGGAGCCGTTCAGGATGCGATGGTACTCACCGCCGCGCACGAGCGCTGCGTCCCCGGGCCGCAGGGGGCGCGTGATGACGGGGCTGCCCGGCGTGGGATGGTGGTGCAGGAACCCCTCCCCCTCGATGACGTAGAAGATCTCGTCGGCGGCGTGGGCCTGCATCCCGCTGGCGGCGCCGGGGGCGAAGGTCGTGTCGTGGAGGAAGGCGAAGGACGCTCCTGTCAGGAGGCCCTCCTCGGTGCCCGGCTGCTCGCTGAAGAGCCAGCGGACGACGGCGGCGCGATGGCCCTGGAAGGGCTCCGGCATCTCGGGAGCCGGATCGGCGGGCTCGTAGCGCACCTGCTTGACGTTCATGGCCCGCTTGTAGATGACGCCCGAGACCTCGTCGTGGGGGGCACGATTGATGTTCGCCCACCCCTCCTCGTGAAATTGCTCTCCGGGGATGGGCGCGGGCTCCCAGGGGCTCTCTCGCTCGTTGTCGCTCATGGCTCTCCTCTATTAGGTCTTCAACTTCGCCACGAAGTGTTTGCGGAACTTCGAAACCTTCGGGGCCACGACCATCCGGCAGTAGCCCTGGTTGGGGTTCTTGCGGAAGTACTCCTGGTGGTAATCCTCGGCGCGGTAGAAGGCGTCGAGGGGCTCCACCTGCGTGACGATGGGATTCTTCCACCTGTCCGACGCTTCCAGCTCCCGGATCATCTCCTCGGCGGTCTCTTTCTGCGCCTCGTTGTGGTAGAAGATGACAGAGCGGTACTGCGTGCCGACGTCGGCGCCCTGCCGGTTCAACGTCGTCGGGTCGTGGATGTCGAAGAAGATCTCGAGGAGCTCCCGGTAGCTGACGACCTCTGGATTGTAGGTGACTTGGACCACCTCGGCGTGGCCCGTCGCTCCCGTGCAGACCTGCTCATAGGTGGGGCGGGGACGGTCGCCGCCGGCGTAGCCGGAGACCACCTCCTGGACCCCCTCGACCTGTTCGTAGACCGCCTCCAGACACCAGAAGCAGCCGCCGCCCAGGGTAGTGGTTTGAAGATTCTTGTTTTCGTTCATCATACTCTCCTTCTCACTTCTCACTTCTCTCTGTTCTCTGATAACCGTTTCGCCTCTTCGCACTCATCATGCCGCCCTCGCGGCGGTGGCGTACGGCGGTGACCTCCGCCAGGATGGAGAGGGCGATGTGGGCCGGGTCCTTGCCGCCGATGTTCAACCCCACGGGGCCGTAGATCCGGCTCAGCTCCTCCTCGCCGAAGCCGCCCTTCAGGAGCTCCTCCCGGCGGTCGGCCTGCGTCTTCTTGCTGCCCAGGAAGCCGATGTAGTAGGCCTCGCTCTGCAGGGCCAGGGTGAGGGCCGGGATGTCGAACTTGGGATCGTGGAAGAGGACGACGATGGCCCATCCCGGTCCGAAGTCCTCGGCGGTGAAGAGGTCCTGGGGCCAGCCGAAGCGCAGGTCGATCCCCTCGGGGAAGCGCTCCTCCTTGAGGAAGGCCCGGCGGGCGTCGCTCACCACGACCTCGTAGCCCGTCGTCTGGGCCATCTTCGCCAGGGGCACGGCGATGTCCGTGGCGCCGAAGATGAGGAGGGTGGGGGGTGGGGGGACGACCTCGACGAAGACCTCGCCCTGCTCGTAGTCGCGCTTGCGTCCGTAGGGGCCGGGCCACGCCTCCTGGAGGTCGGCGACGACCGCCTCGTCGAGCGCTGGATCGCCCAGGGTCCCGTGGATCTCGCCCCCGGCGGTGCGCAGCAGGTGCACGGGCTTGTCGGTGCGGGAGGCGAAGCCCACCGCGCGTTTGGCCTCGATCTCCTCCATCAGTACATCGTAGACAGGTTCCCAGCGCTCCACGAGCACGTCGATGGCGCCGCCGCAGGAGAGCCCGGCGCCCCAGGCCAGCTCGTCGCTGATGCCGTAGAAGGGCCGGCGCAGGGTGAAGTCCCCGCTCAGGACGGCCTCCATCTCGGCGACGGCCTCGCCGTCGACGCAGCCGCTGCTCACCGAGCCGGCGACCTCGCCCTCACTGTTGATGGCCATACGCGTGCCCGCCGGGCGCAGCGACGAGCCCCGGGTCTCCACGATGGTGGCGAGGGCGATCGCCTTTCCTTCGTCCTTCCAACGTTTCAGTTCACCGATGATCTCTTTCATAAGCACTCCTTTTGTCGGTTAGTCGCGTAGTCTCGTAGTCAGGTAGTCGTATAGTCAGGTGGTCCGGTAGTCGGTCATTACGGCAATCAGTCAGTCGAGACTATCAGACCGCCAGACTACAAGACTATCAGACTATACGACTGCTTTTTAGGTACGGAACCGCAGTTGAGGTGGTGAAGGGTCATCGCATACCCCACAACACGCTAAGTCACGACGACGGGGCGGGCCGTGATCCGCTGCCGGCGCTTGCCCTTCCCGCAGTGGGGGCAGGGGTCGGCCAAGGCGAGGATCCGGCTGTGGCAGTGAGGGCAGCGGACGCGGTCGGCTTCCCGGTACTCCTCGGGCGTCACCTCAATGAGGGCGTCGTTGGTGACGTCCAGACCACAGGAGGGGCAGTCGTGCGTGCTCTCCTCGACGAGGCCCCAGCAGTAGGGGCAGAGCAGCAGCGCCTCCTCCGTGGTGAAGACCCACTCGAAGTGAAAGCCCAGCAGTCCCTCGTCCCCCACCCTGCGGACGAAGTCCCGGTTCACGAAGGCGACCTTGAGGGGCTCCTCCGGGATCTTGAAGAGGGCCAGGCCCGCCAGGCGCTCCTCGTGAAAGTGGTAGCGCAGAATCCGCATGATCCTCCCGCTCCTGAAGCGCTTCACGTCCGAGTGCTCCACGTCCAGGGCGTCGACCAGGCGGGTGACGTTGAAGGCCCGAAAGGGCTCCGGGCACGCAGGGCAGACGAGGGGGAGGAATTCGCCGTTGCCGGCGAGCAGCTCTTGCAAGGCGGCGACTGCCCGCGGGCTGAAGACGGGGATGTGGGAGGCCAACCCCGGGAAGTCGCTCCAGGGCTTGACCTCCTCCTGCGGCTCGACTTGCAGGGGTGGGAAATCCTCGGGCAGGGGCGTGCCGTCGAAGGCTCTGTAACGCTCGGCGATTCCCTCCTCGTCCGGCACCAGGTTCCGGTAGTGATTGACGTGGGCGCGCAGCGCGAAGATCTCCATCGCCCTCTACGGCTCGCTCGTCGGGTCCCAGGTGCAGCGGTGATCCTCGTCCAGGTCGTCGAGGCGGCACATGTCCTCCTCAGAGATCTCGAAGTCGAAGATGTCGGCGTTGTCCCGAATGTGCTGCTTGTCGCTCGACTTGGGGATGACGACGACGTCGTGCTCGAGCGCCCAGCGGATGAGGATCTGGGCCGGGCTCTTGCCGTACTCCCCGGCGATCTCGCCCACCCGCGGGTTGTCTAGCCGGTTCCCCTTGGTCAGCGGGCTGTAGGCCTCCAGCTGGATCTCGTGCTCCCGGCAGTACTCCAGGAGATCCTTCTGGTAGAGCCAGGGGTGGAACTCCACCTGGTTCACCGCCGGAGCGACCTCGGCGCTCCCGAGCAGATCCTCGATGTGGCGGATGGTGTAGTTGCTCACGCCGATGGCTTTCGCCCGCCCCTCGTTGTAGATCTTCTCCAGCGCGCGCCAGGTCTCCTTCCGGGTGCCCGGCACGGGCCAGTGGATGAGGTAGAGGTCGACGTAGTCGAAGCCCAGCTTTCGCAGGCTCTCGTCGAAGGCGCGCAGGGCCTGGTCGTAGCCGTGGTCGTCGTTCCAAAGCTTCGTGGTGACGAAGATCTCCTCGCGGGGGAGCCCGCTCTCCCGAACAGCCTGCCCCACGCCCCGCTCGTTGCCGTACATGGCGGCCGTGTCGATGTGGCGGTAGCCCGCCTCCAGCGCCCACTCGATGGCCCGCCGGACGGGCTTGCCGTCGCGGATCTGCCAGGTGCCGAGGCCCAGCATGGGCATCTCGACGCCGTTGTTGAGGGTCGTCGTGCTCTCGATGGTCAGGGTCATGGTTTTCCTCCTCAAATAAGTCAAAAGTCGAAAGTCGAAAGTCAGTTGAGGGTCGATTCACGTTTTTACGGTTCGCGTCTTCTCTCTGCCGTCCGGACCCGGTTCGCGACGCTGCGCCTCCGCCGCGAGCGCCACTTCTGCGTCTCGACGGTGCCGTCGTCGAGAATGCGCACGATCTCGAAGCGCACCCGCCCGTCGCGGACGGCGCGGGCGATCTGACGCTGGCCCGCGCTCAGTCCCGTCCGCCCCCGCTTGATGTCGATGATGACCACCTCCAGCGCGTCACCGGTGGCGCCGTCGTCCTTCACCGCCGTGTAGCCGTCGAAAATAACGTAGTCCACGGGGTCGCCCAGGAAGCGGGCGTCGGCGGGCAGGTAGTCGAAGCCGGGCAGCAGCGGCGCCATCTGCTCCGCCATCTTGCCCTTGAGCACCGCGCGGCTCTGGTCGGTGCTCTCCTGGCGGGCCTGCCGGATGGCGTCGTCCATCTCGACCTGCAGCACCCGCAGCTTGCTCTCGTAGGTCTGGATGAGCCGCGACTGCGTCGCCTGGGTCTTCGCCTCGTACCGCTCGATGAGCTGGGCGCGCGCGTGCTCCCGATCCGCCGTGCGCCGCAAATCCAGTACGAAGTAGGCGACGATGCCGCCCAGGATGGCCCCGAGCAGGACCAGGATCAGATCCACGCTCCACCTCGCGCACGCCGGCTCACGCCGCTTCTCCCTGCCCGGTCAACTTCTTCCGCGCGCTGACGATGCCCCGGCGGACGGGCGGCAGGCGCAGGAAGAGGAGCACGACCAGGATGATAAGGTACTCCACCGACTCGAGGATCTCCTTACGCACCCACATTATGTGGACGATGACGAGGGCCGCCGCGACGTAGATCAGCTGCTGCACCCGCTTCCACCTCTTGCCCAGGCGCCGCTGCCAGCTCTGGGTCGAGGTGAAGGCCAGCAGCACCAGGATGAGCAGCGCCGCCAGCCCGATGAGCACGAAGGGCTGGTCGGTGAAGGCCGGGCGCAGGTAGGCGAGGTTGAAGTTGTAGTCGAGCCCGACGAAGGTGAAAAAGTGGAGGAGGGCGTAGAAGAAGGCGTAGAGCCCCAGGATCTTGCGAATGCGCAGGATGCGGTTGAAGCCGAAGATGGTCTGGATGGGCGTGCAGCTTAGGGTCAGCAGCAGGAGGATCAGCGCGCTGTTGCCGGTGCGCGAGAGGATCTCCTGAACGGGGTCGATCAGGTAGGTTCCGGCGACGGCGTCCCACACCAGAAGCAGGAGGGGGAGCAGCGCGCCGGCGTGCGCCAGAATGCGCAGCCAGTTCTTCCGCAGCCTTTCCAGCAGCCTCTCCATCAGTAGTACCATTTCCGGTCGTCGAGGTCGGGGTAGAGATCAGCCACCTCGTCGGTATAACCGTTGAAGAGCAGCGTCTCCCGCCGCCCCGTCTCGCCTAGACGGCGCTCCGTGGCCTGCGACCAACGCGGATGGTCCACCTGCGGGTTGACGTTGGCCCAGAAGCCGTACTCGCTGGGGTTGATGGCCATCCACATGGAGGTGGGCTGCTCCTCCACGAGATCGATCTTGACGATGGCCTTGATGTTCTTGAAGCCGTATTTCCACGGTACCACCAGCCGCACGGGCGCGCCCTTCTGCGGGGGCAGGGCCTGACCGTAGCAGCCTGTGGCGAGGATGGTGAGGTCGTGCCGGGCCTCCGCCAGACTCAATCCCTCCACGTAGGGCCAGGGGAAGTTCATCTGATTTTGGCCGGGCAGCTCCTCGGGAGCGTAGAGGGTCTGGAAACGCACGTAGTTCGCCTGTGAGGTGGGCTCCACGACCTCCAGGAGTTTGGCGAGGGGGAAGCCGTTCCAGGGGATGACCATGGAGTAGGCCTCGACGCAGCGCATGCGGTAGACCCGCTCCTCCTGTTCGAAGGCCAGCAGGTCGTCGAGGTCGAAGGTCTGCGGGTTGTTCACCAGCCCCCCCACCTCCACCTTCCAGGGCTCCGTGGGGAAGTCCTCGGCGAGCTCGTCGACGCGCTCCTTATTTGTGGTGAACTCGTAGTAGTTGCAGTAGTTGAAGGCGGCCTCCCGTGAGGTCACCGTCTGGTCCAGCTCGTCGCTCTCCGTCCCCAACGTGGGGAAGACGGGATTGGGCGTGGGGCTGGGGCCGGGGGTGGGCGTAGGTGTAGGGGGGGCGGCGCGCCCGCAGGCAGCGAGCAGGGCCCCCTGGACGCCCAGGACGCCCATCGCTTGCAGGAACTTGCGCCGCGACAGGTAGATGTGCTCCGGTGTGATCTCTGACGACGGTATCTTTTTCATCATCTCTCTCCTACGTTAAAGGCCTGTGTCGGTGAGTAGAAATGGCCCAGAGGTGGGAAGCCGGTCTACCCCCTGATTACCAATCCCTGCTCCCCATCACTCCACGCTCAAACTCTCCCGGTGGAGGAACTGTCCGCTTCCTCTCTCGCCGAGGAACTCGCCGTCGTGCACCAACACCTCCCCCCGGCGAAGGGTGGTTCTGACGCGCCCCTGGACCCGCAGCCCCTCGTAGGGTGTGTATCCGGCCAGGGTGTGGAGTTTCTCTGCGTTGAGGGTCCCATCCACACCGGGATCGTAGAGGACCAGGTCGGCGTCGGAGCCGGGAAGCAGGGCGCCCTTGCGGGGCCAGAGGCCGTAGATCTGCGCGGGATTCTCCGCCATCAACCGCACGAGATCCGTCCACTCGAGACGTCCCGCCGCCACACCGTAGGTCGCCATGAGGGGGAGCAGGGTCTCCAGTCCGGGCAGGCCGCCGGGTGTCTTGCGGAAGTCGTCGTGCTCCAGCTTCTGCTCCTTCGTGTAGTCACAGTGGTCGGTGATCACCATGTCGATGAGCCCGGCGCTCAGAAGGTTCCAGAGCCCCTCGCGCTCTGCGGGCGCGCGCAGGGGGGGCTGGAGAACGTAGCGCCAGGGCTCGCTCCCCTCGTAGAGGGAGGCGTCGAGCAGGAGGTACTGAGGGGCGGTTTCGGAGAAGACGACCTGCCCCTGGTCACGGGCGGCGGCGACCATCATGGAGGTGTGGGCGGTGGAGTTGTGAACGATGACGACGGGGGCATTCGCCGCCTCGGCTAGGAAGAGGACCCGTGCCGCCGCCTCCTCCTCGGCCAGAGCCGGTCGCGAGGCGCCGTGATAGCGCAGGGCGGTCTTACCCGCAGCGACCAGGGCTTGGGTCTGGGCGGTGACCAGGGCGTCGTTCTCGCAGTGGACGAGGGTGACGACCCCGTAGCGCCCGGCAGCCTCCAGGATGCGCAAAATGGTGGCGTCGTCGGCGTAGTAGTTAGGTCGGTAGGTGGTGTAGAGCTTGATGCTGGGCGTTCCCAGCTCCGGCAGCACGCCGAGGGCGTCCTCCCGACCGGGCGGCAGGTCGGTGATCATCACGTGGAGCCCGTAGTCGATGGCCGAGGGTTTGGTCTCCTCCAGCCGGGCCTGCACTGCCTCCTCCAGCGTCTGGCCCTCGAATTGGGTGGCGAAGTCGATGACTGTCGTCACGCCCCCGAAGGCTGCAGCGCGCGTCTCGGTGAACCAGTCGTCGGGAGTCTGGTAGATGCCGGTGTCCAGCACGATGTGGGTGTGGGCGTCGATGACGCCGGGCAGGACCAGAAGCCCCGTTGCGTCGATGATCTCCACGTCTTCGGCTCCCGGGTTGAGATCCTTGCCGATGGCCTGAATCTTCTCGCCTTTGACGAGCACGTCGGCTTCGTAGACAGCGGTGGGGGTGACGACCTCTCCCCCTTGAATGAGCAGTGTGGGTTTCATCTCGGTCCGCGCCTCCTAATTTCGTTAACGACTATATCTTATATTGTAGTCCAAATTTTCTATTTTTGGAAATCAGTCGCTTAGGGTTCGTAAAAGTATAACTTCCCGCACTCCCTGGAGTCGGGATGAAAGGGCTCCTCCGGGCGCGTTTGAGGTCTGCATGCCTCAAGCACTGCCAGAAGTTTGTTACGCTCCCCAAGCACCCACCGTCGGGAAGTTGTTTTCTTACAGACACTTAGTCTCCTAGTCAGGGAGTCCAGTAGTCATTTTCGCGCGTAGTGAGTATGCACAAGCAAAGGTGTCACTCCTCCTTGGGCAGAGTCGAGGAGGGGTGCTATAATGGTGCTGGAAGCTGGATACTAGATGCTGGAAGCTGGATGCTGGAAACTGGAAGCTGGAAGCTGGAAGCTGGATGCTGGAAGCTGGAAACTGGAAGCTGGATGCTGGAAACTGGAAGCGGGGTTACGTTTTGGTCTGTCGTTGCGGACAGCGTGACCAAGTGACTAACTGACTAAGCGACTATTTGACCAGGCGACTAAACGACTACCCAACCACTAGGAGGTAGAATGGCAGCAGATCACGGCGGCGTCCTCGAGGTAAATGACCTGCACCTGGCGCGTGACGGGCACGAGATACTGCGTGGAGTCGATCTCACCCTGGAGCGGGGCAAGGTGCACGCCATCCTCGGGCTCAACGGCTCCGGCAAGACGACCCTGGCCTACGCGCTTATGGGCAGCGCCGGTTACACGCCCGATCAGGGGGAGATCTGGATGGAGGGTGAAGAGGTTACCCGATTGAGCATCACGGAGCGGGCACAGCGGGGCATGACCCTCGCCTGGCAGGAGCCGGCCCGCTTCGAGGGGCTGACCGTAGCGCGTTACATCAGCCTGGGAATGCAGGAGCCCGACATGGCGCGGATCCGCGCGGCCCTCAACTTCGTCGTCCTCAACCCCGATATCTACCTCTCCCGCTACGTCGACGAGACCCTCTCGGGCGGGGAGCGCAAGCGGGTGGAGCTGGCGGCGGTCTACGCCATGCAGCCCAAGGTGGCCATTCTCGACGAGCCCGACTCCGGCGTGGACATCATGTCCCTGGACGACATCAGCGGTCTTATCCACCGCATGGCAGGGGAGGGGACGGCGGTGCTCCTGGTCAGCCATCGCAACGAGGTGGTGGAACTCTCCGACGTCGCCTCGATGATCTGCGAAGGCCAGGTGGTCCGCACCGACAAACCTCGCGCCGTCTGCGATCTCTACAACCAGTGGTGCCAGCCCTGTGATACGACCGAAACCGTCGAGATGGAGGGTCAGTATGAGCGACTTTGAGGCCATCCTGAAGGCGTACGAGAAGTCGGGCGGTAACCCCGAGTTTCTCAGGTCGGAGAAGGTTGCCAGCCTCATCATCAGCGGGAACCAGGTGCTGGGGGTCAACCGCATTCCGGGCCTGCAGGCCGAGGCGGAGACCCTGCCTGACGGGGTGAAGGTCCACCTTCTTATCGAGCCGGGGACCAAGGTGGAGAACGCCGTGCACCTCTGCTTCGGCGTGCTGCCCGCCGAGGGGGTCCAGCGGATCATCTCGGACTTCGAGATCGGCGAGGGGGCCCAGGTCGAGTTCATCGCCCACTGCACCTTCCCCAACGCCATGCAGGTGCAGCACATCATGGATGGGACGGTTCACGTAGGGAAGAACGCCTCCATGCGCTACGAGGAGACCCACTACCACGGCGAGAGCGGTGGGGTGGAGGTGCTGCCGACGGCCCAGGTCACCGTGGACGAAGGCGGGCGCTACTACTCCGGCTTCAATCTGAGCAAGGGACGCGTGGGGCGCATGGTCTTCGATTACGAGGTGGACGTCGGCAAGGACGGCACCGCGGAGCTGGTCGCGAAGGCCATCGGCTACGGGGACGACGAGATCACCGTCAAGGAGACCATCCGCCTCAACGGGGAGAACGCCCGCGGCCTGGCAAAGTCGCGCATCGCCGTCCGAGACGACGCCCACAGCGACGTCCTGGGGGTGACCGAAGGGCACGCCCCCCATGCTCGTGGCCACATCGACTGCGTGGAGATCGTGCGCGACCGGGCGGTCGCCAGTGCCGTGCCCGTCGTCAAGGTGACCCATCCCCAGGCCCACGTCACCCACGAGGCTGCCATCGGTACCGTCGACAAGAAGGAGCTGGAGACCCTGATGGCCCGCGGGCTCGACGAGGAGGCCGCCGTGGACATCATCGTGCGGGGGATGCTGGCGGAGTAGTGTTGCTTCACACATGATGGGATGTACACGCCCGCCGCGGATCACTCTGTGGCTTCGCGGCACATCCCATTAGCACGCGTACCGGCGACCGTTGCTTAGGTCGCGGCCCAGGCTGATCTCAGCGGCTCCTCCCCCTGGCCCCCTCCCCTGCGGCGCTACGCGCCGTGGAGAGGGGGAGTTCTATTTAGTGGGGGTTGCGCGGCGCTACAGCGCCGCGCAACCCCCTATTTAAAAATCCCCTTCCCCCGCACGGAGTGCCGAACGCTACAGACCAGGTTGCGCTGCGGGGGGAAGGGGCAGGGGATGGGGGCCTGCAAACGAGCTCATCACTTGACGTGTGAAAGAACACTAGATCGGAAGCCCACTCAAAGAGCAAAGTGCGGTGGCTCGTCAGGGGCGTCGCGCTTTTTCTGTGGTCCTCAGTGCACCACGAGGACGGGACGCTTCGTCGCCAGCAGAATCTGGCCTGCGAGGTCGTTGACCATCGAGGGGGGGACACCGGGGGTGAGGTGGGCGCCGGTGATAATCATTTCGTAGCGCCCCTTCCGTGCCTCGCCGATGATCTCGTCCACAACAAGCCCGTGGCGCACTAGCGCCCGGGCCTCGATCCCCTCTTGCTTCAAGAGCCCGAGCATCTCCTGCAGGTGCCGCCCCTCTCGGGAGCCGTGCGCGATCAACTCCTCTGCCGACTCCTCCAGCTCCTCGAGGGTCGTTCCCCGGGCGTCCAACGGTACCTGTGACATGACGTGCAGGAGGTGTACCGTGGCGCCCATCTGCTTCGCCAGGCGCGCGCTGAAGCGCACCGCCCGCTCGCTCACCGGACCCGTGGACGTGCAGACGAGGTACTTGTTGTTCTGCCGCAGCCGCCCTTTCACCACGAGCACCGGGAGCGGCACCTGTTCGGTGATCTGCAACGCCGTCGAGCCGAAGAGCAGCTTGCTGATTCCCCGGCGTCCCCGATTGCCAACGATCACCAGATCGTAGGGGTGCTCGTGGACCTCGCGCAGTACCTTGGCGCTGACCCTGCCCCGCTCTTGGTGTATGCTGACCGCTACCCCCGCGGCTTCCAATTTGTCCGCGGTCTCCTCGGCGAGGGACTGTACCGCTTCTACCGCTTGCCCCTCCTCGCTGACGAGAAGAATGTCGAGCGCACCCAAGACCTGGGCTGCGATCCGGTAGCCCATCTCCAGGGTCTGTTTCGCGTAGGGAGCGGCGCGGGTGCAGAGGAGAATTTTCATCTTGGACTCCTTTCAGAAGAGGATCAGGACAATGGGGGCGAGAAAGATGACGCCGATGAAGAGCCCAAAGTGCAGGCGTCTCCCGGTGATCCAGGTAAGGGCGTGGGAGACGGCCCGCTCGTAGGGCCGGTAGGCCAGGATGATGACCAGCAGGGAGACGAGGGCGCCCGACGCCATGTGGGCGAGCACCACGGCTAAGCCGCGAGGATCGCCCAGCAGCGCTGCAGCGACCAACGTATCGACGAGAGTGGAGATGTTGGCGCCCAGGATGTAGGGGATGATGTTCTCCCGTCGCATGTAACCCCGGGTCGAGAGGGGCACCAGGATGCCCAACGAGATGGAGACGGACATCGTCACCAGGGTGACCAGCAGCCCCAGGATGAACATCACGGCGGGACGGTAGATGAGCCGGTTCGCTTGCCCGACGGTCGTCCTCTTGAGGTTCAGCCCCCCAGCGCACCATCGATGAGCCGAAAGCTCAGGGTGACGATCCCCACGCCCAGGACGAAGAGCCCCCAGCCGGGAAGCGCCCGTGCCAGAGGAGCGATGAGCGGGGCGAGGAAGGCATTGAGCCCGTCTGCAGTGCCCTCCACGGCGGGAATCGAGGCGCCTGCCAGCCATCCTGCCTCGAGGGCCAGCATGCCGAGCGGGAGGGAGATCATCATGATCGATCCGGTAAGCAGAAGGGAGAGAACGCCGGCTGAGAGGGCCGTCCGGCGCTCGTGACCGCGCAAGGCGTAGATGAGCCCCAGTTGCAGCACCATGAGCCCCGCGCCCACTCGGGAGCCGGCAACCGCCATGTAGCACTGCAGGGGG
>DAOTVC010000076.1:0-93117 GCA_034437215.1 Anaerolineae bacterium
TGGTGTTGAAGGCGCCGGTGATGACGTCGACGACCTGGAAGGTGTCCGAGGTCTCGACGGTGAGGCTGATGCCCGGGTACCACCGGACGCCGTCGATCCACTTGCCCCACGCGGGGGGCTCGATCCGGAAGAGGATCTCCGTCCAGTCCCGCTCGATGCCCGCGTGGTCGTAGATGTAGTCGTAGATGGGTGGGACGCGCGGCGGCGGCAGGTTGGGCGCGATCTCGACGTTGACGGTGATGACGCCCGTCTCGCCGTTCGCCAGCGGGCCGAACTCCCAGCGGGCCCAGAGACCGCCCGGCCCCACGCTCACCGGCAGCGGCGGGTCGGAGACGGAGCCGACGTAGACGGCCTCCATGGGGAAGGTGTTGGAGATCCAGCCCCCGCTCTCGAAGCCGCCGTTGTTGCCGTAGCGGAGGGTGAAGGTGGCGATTTCGCCGGGCTGCACCAGCGGCTCGTATTGGCTCTCGATCCAGAGCTGGGGCGGGATCTTTTCGATGAAGACGGGGTGGG
The DNA here is from genome assembly GCA_034437215.1 of Anaerolineae bacterium. GTDB lineage: Bacteria > Chloroflexota > Anaerolineae > B4-G1 > SLSP01 > DAOTVC01. Next base: position 514 of record DAOTVC010000076.1, read on the forward strand.
TGTCGACGGGTACCAGCTGAACGCCATCCCAGACCAGGAGCTCCTCCCAGATCTCGGTTCCCGTCCAGACGCAGGGCCGAACGTGGAAGGTCTTGGTGATGGTCGCGGGGACCGGCGTCGTGGGCGGCAGGCTCCACTCCAGGAACCCCATACCGGTAACGATGCTCCCCGCGCTCACCCGGGCACTCTCCAGCCGCAGGTGCGCGGGATCCCAGCTCTCGATGAGCAGCGAGGCGTCCGGCTCCACGATGTCGATCACCTGGATGGTCTGGGAGGTCTCCACACTGACGACCAGCTCGGGGGTCCAGGGCTCGCCGTTGACGAACTTCTCCCAGTTCCACACCAGGGGCGGAGGTTCGACGACGTGGTAGTCGACGGTCATCCTCCATCGCGGCACGTCGAGGTGGTCGAAGATCTCGTTCTCGACGATGAGGGTCTCCGAGGGCACCGCCGTCTCCCCGATCCTCACGAAGACGTCGATCCTGTCGCCCATACCTTGAGGCAGATCACCCAGCTGCCAGGTCACCGACCCCGGCGCCACCTGGTCGGGGTAGGGGTTGGCGTGGAGGAAGGTCACGGTGGGGGGCAGGTCGCTGCGAATCTCGACGTCGTTCTCGTAGCCCCCCAGGTTCTCGTAGAGCAGGGTGTAGGTGGCGACCTGCCCCGGAAAGACGTCCGGTTGGAAGTCGGTGTAGAGGACGAGCACGGGCGGGAGCTTCTCGATGGGCACCGTGCGTTCCTCCGGAAGCGTGCCCTCCGTCCAGAGGCTCTCCCTGAGGAGCGTCGTCGTCCACGTCGAGGGGCGCACGTGGAAGAACTTGGTCATGGTGACCACCTCGGGGAAGGGCGGGATATTCCAGCGGAGGGAGTGGGGGGTGGTGAGAATCTCGCCCACGGGGGGATCGAGCTCCCAGTCCAGGAGCTCCAGACGGCCGGGGTCCCACTCCTCCAGGAGGCTCAGGGGCTGGACGCCGACGAGGATATCGACGACCTTGAGGGTATCGGAGGTCTCGACGGTGGACGTCATGCCGGGCGTCCAGGGCAGATCGTTGACGAACTTCTCCCAGCTGGGCGGCGGGGGCGCTTCACTGGGCGCCTCGCAGCGCGTCGTCTGGTCGCTGCTGAAGTCGGTCACCCAGACCTCCGGCGGTTGGGAACCCTCGATGAAGGTGACGCCGCTGTTGTAGCCGCCGGCGCCGGGGCAGTCGAAGGTGGAGGAGAAGATGGTGACGGGGTTCATGTCCAGGTCGGTCACGAGGATGGTGGTGGTGTGCCAGCCGGAGTGGTAGAGGAAGCCGTTCTGCGCGTCGTAGTCGATGCCCAGATTGTCCCGGAAGGTATCGGAGATGGCGCCGGTGTAGGTCATGACGGTGGTCCAGGAGTTGGGCGTCCAGAGGGTGCCCGTCTTGGTCAGCGCGATCTCGTAGACGACGGCGTCGTCGTAGGCGGCGGTGGCGAAGTAGCGGGTGGGGTTGGACCCTTCGCCCGGCACGACGGCGATGTCGATGATGTTGCCGATCTCCGAGCCGTCGGCGCTGTCGTTGCTGCCCACCTCGTCGTCCATCTCCCAGGCGTTGACGATGGTGCCATCGAAGGTGATCTCGACGATGTTGTCATCGGCGTTGGAGAGATCGCCGTTGTAGTCGCACAGGAAGTAGGTGTCCGTCTCGGCGTCATAACCGGCGCCGGTGCGGTTGTCGATCTGCCAGGGCCAGCCGGAGTTCAGGGTGGAGAGGGTCATACTGAACAACAGGGTGTGGGGGGGCGGGTATGCTACGTCGTAGAGGGTCGGGTTATGGCTGCTCGATTGGCTCTCGTGGGCGTAGCGGACGTGATCGCGGCTGGGGTCGTAGACCAGCCCGATGGTGCTGTAGGACCAGGTGTTGGTGAAGACCTCGATGACGTCCCCGGCGGCCGCGAGGGAGAGCCGGGGGGAAGCGGGCGCGGCCTGCGCTGCGATCTCGGTACCCGGACGCCGGGGTGCGGTGGCGACCATGGGGGGCGGGTCCGTCTCGGGAGGGATTGCGGGGAGCGGAGAGGCTCGGGTCGTCTGCTCGAAGACGACGAAGAGCAGGACGGGCAGGGCGAGGAGGCTCAACCAACAGAAAACTTTACGCCAATTCATCTCATCCTCCTTGTGAAAGGCTACAGGTTGATAGAAGGATTGGGCTTCGTTACATACTACACCTCCTTCGGTGATGAGTCGGGTAGTCTCGTAGTCAGGTGGTCAAGTCGTGACTCTACTGAAAGAACTCTATTTCACCACGGAGAACACTGAGAAGGTCAAGGAGATAGTGAAATAATTTTAAAAAGGCGCTCTTGTTCCAGATCTTATGAAGGCCAATTCTAAGGAATCTCCGTGCCCTATGTGGTAAAAAGGCTTTTTCAGCAGAGTCAACTGTACACCCTGCGAAAAAGGTTACTCCCGGGCGTGGTCGTGGGGTAGGGTGAAGTAGAAGGTGGAGCCCGCGCCGGGCTGCGACTCCACCCAGATCCGCCCCCCGTGCCGCTCGACGATCTTCTTGCAGCTGGCCAGCCCGATCCCGGTACCCTCGTACTCCTGCACGTCCGTGGGGACCCGGCTGAAGACCTGGAAGAGGTAGGGTATGTAGGCGGGGGCGATGCCGATGCCGTTATCCTGCACGGCGAAGACCCACGCCCCTGCTTGCCGTTCCGCTCTGACGTGCACCTGCGGGCGGTGGCCCGCTCGCTGGAACTTGAGGGCGTTGCCGAGGAGGTTCTGGAAGATCTGCTCCAGCTGGAGGGGATCGGCCCGCACCTGGGGTAGGGAATCGAAGCTGATCTCGGCCTCCCGCTCCTCGATGGTGAAGCGCAGATAGTGGAGCACCTGCTCCAAAACCTCCTGGGTGTCGATGAGGGCGAAACTCTGGCTGCGCGCGTCGATCCGCGTGTACTCCAACAGCGCCTTGATCATCCGGTGCATGCGCGCCGCCCCGTCGACGGCGTAGCCGATGTACTCGCAGGCCGTCTCGTCCAACTCGTCGCCGTACCGCTCCACCAGCAGGTCCATGAAGCCTCGCACCATGCGCAGGGGCTCCCGTAGGTCGTGGGAGATGACCCGAGCGAACTGTTCCAGCTCCGCGTTGGTATGCAGCAGGCGCGCCGCGTACTCCTCGCGCTCCAGCTCGGCCTGCTTGCGGGCCGTGATCTCCTGCACCACACCCAACATGCGGACCGCCCGTCCCTGCTCGTCACGGAATACATCCCCTGCCTCCGCCAGCCAGTGAACGCTGCCGTCAGGCCAGAGGATGCGGTGCTCGATGCTGTAGTCGCCCCCCTCGTCGATGCAGGCCTGCACCGCGTCGGTCAGCGGCTTGCGGTCGTCGGGATGGACGTATCCCAGGAAGTCCTCGTAGCTGCCCTCGAACTCCCCCGGTCCCAGGCCAAAGAGGGGCTCGATCTGGCCCGTCCAGAAGAGCTCCCCCGTCGTGATGTCCCAATCCCAGCTGCCGACCCGGGCGGCGCGTTGGGCCAGCGAGTAGCGCTCCTCGCTCTCGCGCAGGGCCTCCTCCAGCCGCTTCTGCTCGGCGATGTCGATGAGGTAGCCGTAGACGGGCTCCTGGGGGTCCTTGCCCGCGCTGCGGGAGTATTCGTGGACCCAGCGATACTCGCCGTTGCTGCAGCGGAGGCGGTAGTCGTGCTCGATGAAGTCCGGGGCGTCGGGATCGCTCCTGACGATCTCCCAGTTCCCTTCGTGGATAGCACGAATACGCTCTGCATCCTCGGGGTGGAGGAAGTCGTAGAAGGTCCTCCCGAGGAGCTCCTCGGGGCGGTACCCGAACTGCGCGACGTTGGAGGAGGCGTAGAGCACGACGCTGCCCTCGGGTGCGGAGGTCCATTTGAAGGTCACCACCGGCCCCTCGTCGAAGAGCTGCCGCTCCATCCGCAGGGACTCCTCCATCTGCCGGTGCTCGGTGACGTCCAGGGCGACGAGGATGGCGCCGCCGACGCCCTCGTCGTACTCGATGGGCGCCATGCGGCACTCGTAGAAGGTCTGCTGTCCCCCCTCGGTGGTGAAGCTGCCCTCGTAAGCCTGCAACTCCCCCCTCTCGAAGACGGCGTCGAAGCGGGTGCGGATCTCGGCCGCCACCTCCGTCGGGAGGTGATCGTAGAGGTTGGTGCCCTCGACCTCCGTGCAGGGGACCGGGGCGTGCTGGGTGCAGTTGATGAAGATAATGGTGCCGTCGCGGGAGAGGGTGGCGATGAGGGCCGGGGCCGTCTCGACGAGGGAGCGCCAGCGGGCCACGGCCTCGTGCAGCCGGGCCTCCGTTCTCTTCTGGCGGGTGATGTCCTGCCCGACCTCGACGACGCCGTTGACCTCCCCGGCGCTGTTTCGGGTGGGGTAGGCCCGCAGCACGAAGATTCTGCCGTCGGGCGTCGTCACCTCCGTCTCCTGGTACTCGCCACTTTCGAAGGCCTCCAGGACGGGGCACTCCTCGCAGGGCCGCTGCCGTGCGTGCCAGACCTCGTAACAGTGGCGGCCCTGCAGCGCCTCCAGGGAGAGGCCGACGGAGGCCGCCGAGGCCCGGTTGGCCCAGGCGATCTCCAGCTCCGGGCCGGTGTAGTAGGCGACCATGTTCGAGACGGCCTCGAGGATGAGGGCCTTCTCATGCTCCGACCGGCGCAGGGCCTCCTCGGCCCGGCGGCGCTCCGTCACGTCGCGACCGATACTGAGGAGGTAGTGCTCGTCCACAGGAACGTAGTCGGCGAGGAACTCCCGGCGCTCTCCCGTCGCCTTCAGGTGATAGGAGACCTCAGTGCGCTGGATCTCCCCGCTCTCCAGGGTCTTCCGGATTTCTGCCGCGACTTGGGGCTTTTCTGCAAAGAATACCTCCACTGTCGAGTGCAGGAGTTCCGTCATTCGCGCTCCCGTCATGGCCAGGGCTGCAAGATTGGCCTCACTCAGGACAATCTGCCCGTCTTCCAACTTCTCCCAGAGAACGACGGGATCGGGTATGGCCTCGAAGGTGTGGCGAAAGAGCTCCTCGCTCTGTCGCCAGGCGGCCTCCGCTGCCCGGCGAGCGGCGATCTCCCGCTCCATCTCGCGGTTGGCCCGCGTGAGCTCGAGGGTGCGCTCGGTGACCCGCGCCTCCAGCTCCGCATGTGCCTCCTGGAGCGCGCGCCGGGTCTCCTGCCTCTCGATGGCGTAGATGAGGGCGTGGGCCAGGAGCGAGCCGCTCATCTCCCGCTTGAAGAGGTAGTCCTCGGCCCCGGCCCGCACCGTCTCCTGTGCCAGGGCCTCGTCCTGCCGCCCCGTCAATACCACGATGGGGACGTCGGGGGCGTAGGTGTGCAGGGAGGCGAAGGTCTCGCCCGCCCGACTGTCGGGCAGGTCCAGGTCGGTGAGCACGACGTCGATGCCCCCGCGACCCAGCCGGGCCAGGGCCGCCGAGAGCCGTCCCACCTGCTCCACCTCGAAGCGGGGCAGCTCCCATCCGAGCCGGGAGGCTTCGGAGAGCGCCTCATGGATGAGGCGCGCGTCTCCCGGGCTGTCTTCGACGGAGAGGACGGTGATCACTCGCTTCTGCATCTCGCGTTTCCTCTGGAGGGCTTTCGTTACCTCGTAGATCGACTCTGATCTGCGAGGCAAGTGTGTGCTGTTGCGCCGCGGGGACGTTGTACGAGACTGCTACTCGGTAACTTGTCCCATCTTCAGTATAAGTGAAGCCGGCCTTTAGTCAAAACAAGGTTTGCACGACTATCGCACTTGGCTGAAAAGTGCTCGTAGCCCCCGTCTCGGGGGGCGAGTCTGGCGTAAAGCCGGAGCGCAAAAGCCGGTTTTTTGTCCAAACGCCCCGGGGACGGGGGTTTTAGCTGTGGTTTTGGTGGGCCGCCTTTGGCGGCCCACCAAAACCAACTAAGGATTGCCCCCTCCGCGCGCGGAGCGCAGCGACGCGCCGGGGAGGGGGCAGGAATGAGGTAATGCCTCATTTGCTGGCTGCTGTAGCGAGGGGGGCGCGTGGTCGACGACGCCGCGCACGGCTACGGTGCGAGGAGCGCGCCTTCCACCAGGGCGTCACGCCGGAAGAGGGCCACCGAGGGGTCGGGCAGCATCTCGTCCAGGGCGAGGATGCCCGGTCCGAAGGTCTTGCGGAGGAAGATGTAGCGCGAGGAGAGGTGGAGGGCCTCCGTCACCCGGTCGTAGTGGACCGAGAGGGGGGCGCCCCGCTTGACGATCACGAGCCGGTCGGGCCGCCGGAGGTCGAGGGCGATGATGGCGAGAGTGCCGTCGATGAGGTGGACGCTGGAGGTGAGCGCGTCCAGGTAGTCGTCGTTGGAGGCGGTGGGAGGGAGGCGGTCGATGAGACGAAAGATGACCTCGCTGTCGACCTCGGCGGCCCGCGGAAGGTGGAAGCGCGCGAAGAGCCCGTCGTCGTTGGAGATGTGACCGTTGTGGATGCCGACGACGTGACCGGTGTGGAGAGGGTGGTTGTTCTGGTTGTTGGCGGGGCTGCCCTGGGTAGGGTGGCGGGCGTGGCCCAGCAGCAGGAGGGTGTCGTTGTCCAGGGCGCTCAACACGCGCTCGAACTCGGTGCTCTTTACGAAAGCCGAGGCGGGGATGGGGGCCTTGTGAAGGGCGACCTCTCCATCCGTCCGCACCAGGGCGATCCCGGTTGCATCCCGACCCCGCACCTCGTTGGCGAGCAGGTTCTGGACGAAGAGCCGGCGGACGTGGCGCAGATCGGCTGCGCTCCGCCTCCGGGGGGCCAGCAGCACGCCGGCTAAGCCGCACATCGCTTCTCGCTCACAGGATTCTCACAGGCGAAAGGCCATCGTGCCGAGACGGGCGTCCCAGCGCAGGCCCCGCACTCTATCGAGGCGGGCGAGGCGCTCCTCTATCTCCTGCGGGGTGAGCAGGAGCGCCCGGGCGACCTCCCCCTGCCAGATCTCCTCTGCAGCACAGCCCGTGGCGACCGCCAGCTCGATGGTCCGCATCAGACGACGGTCCGTCTGATCCAGACCCAGCTCGTCGCACCTGGCCCGCTCGGCGAGCAGGGCCTCGATCTCCTCCCAGCTCCGTCCCGCGGCGCGCAGGAGGCTGTTGGGACTCTCGGCGAGCAGCACCAGCACCTCGAAGGAGGGATTGTACTCCCAGCGGTCGAAGACGGGCTTCAGCAGCGCGAGCAGCTCCCGGCTGCCCGCGCGCAGCTCCTCGAGAACCTCGTCGGTGACCGCCTGGGTGTCGCTCGTCGCCAGCCGCCCCCGGTTGTTGCTCAGCCGGTCGAGGACCTCCACCTTGCGCCGCCATTCGTGGATGCGGCCCACGTGGATCACGCCGTACTGCGAGAGCTCCACCGCCTTGAGGACGACGGCGAGGAAGAGGAAGGTCTTGGCGACGATGGAGGTGGGGGCCAGGTCGGCGTCGGGGAAGCGAAACTCGAGGTGGAAGTCCGCCACGTTCCCCGCCGCATCGAACTGGACGTGCTCGAGGTTGAGGAAGTTGTTGTGCTCCGGCACGGCGTAGCTCTCCCGCAGCCGCTGTTGAATCTGGGGCATGGCGTTGGGGACGGGGGACCATTTGACCATCTCCAGGTGGCTCGTGTAGTTGCGGCGCCGGCAGAGGGCCGCGCGGGAGGCCCCGCCGCTGGTGAGAAAGCGGAGCTCCGGGGCGTAGCGCCGCACCAGATTCCAGACATTGGCGAGGACGATCTCGGGTACCGGCTCCGCGAGGGTGGGCGTGAGGACGTGGAAGTGGAGGCCGCAGGTGGGACGGGCGCGGATGCCCGGTGGCAGGAGGGCGAAGATGGCCCGGTACTGCTCCAGCAGGGCCTTGTAGTAGGGTTGGCGTCCGATGATCTGGATCTCCACCCCGCAGTGCTCGTTCTCGACGTCGTAGACGCCGTAGGTGCCCAGGTCGGTCAGATCGCGGGAGGGCTGCAGGATCTCCACGAGGCGGGGGAAGAATTCCTCCTTGCGCAGCCCCTTGGGGAGGGCGAACTCCAGCTCCGTACCGATCTTGACGGTCCGGTAGAGGAGGTCCTTCCAGTAGAGGGCGTCCTCGTGGCTGAGGGTGTCGTCCCGGCGGAAGAGGATGGGCTCCTTCATAACAGGTCCTGTTCCACGGGGTCGCCGGAGGGAGGCGAGGACACCCCACTGTGATAAGGGGTGTCCTTGCCTCCTACCATCCGGCTCCTCCGTCCCACACTATAACGTCCAGCTCAGAGGAGCTCGAACTCGATATTGCAGATGCGCTTTTCCATGTCCTGCTCGATGGAGACGAAGCGGGCCTTCAGACCCAGGCGCTTGCGCAGGGCCGCCGTTGCCAGAGTCATGGGCAGGCAGGTATAGGGGGGCACACCGGCCGCCTTGAGGTCCTCCGTCGCCTTCCAGAGGACGCAGTCCTCGCAGACCAGGTCGATCATGTCATCTTGGATGTTGAGAGTGGTCCGTTTCGCCATCCCGTACTCGTCGATGAGCAGCCGCTCGATCTCCGTGAGGATGATCTGCGGGTCCTCCCCGTGGATCTCCAGACCCAGGTCGTTCTCCATGTCTTCGAGGATGTCCTCACCGATGGTGCTGACCGTCGAGAGCATGGCCTCGTCGAACATCTCGTAGAGACCGTGAGCGTAGCCGTAGACGAGGTTGTTGAAAAGTCGGATCAGGCGTGCCTTCTTCTGTTCTTCGGTTGCCACGTTAAACCTCCTGGTTTAAGGGATAAAGATAGGGATGCCGTTCACGCTAGCGCCGCGAGCGCTTCGGGACGGCGTCCCAGAGATCGGGGGCGAAGTTGCGCACCATGAGCCGCACGTTGCCCAGGCTGGCCATGTCGCGATCCACGGCGACGACGACGTAGTAGTCACCCTCACCCAGCGTCCGGCTGAGGATATAGGACTTGTCGGTGGTTACCAGGTTGTCCTCGAGCTCTCCGCTGTTGAGCCGCCCGGTGTTTTTCGACACCAGCTTCATCACCAGGGCGAACTGCGCCGCAGCGATCTCCAGATCAAAGTCCGGATTGGACGTATACTCCCCGATGGCGAGGCCGTCCATTCCTGAGACGGCGGCGGCCTCGAATCCTGGGATCTCCGCGGACATCTCCTTCAGTAGTTCCTTAAGATCTGCCATTTTGTCTTCCTCCTCGAAGATAGAAAGGTCGTTAATTTCCGGCTCCGTAAACTCCTCCTCGACGCTCGTACTCTCGTCGAGGACCCGCATACTCTCCAGGACCAGGGTCGTCCAGGGAGCGTGAACGGTGCGGGCAGGGGGGGCTACGTTCATCTCCAACTCAAAGGTCCCTTCCGTCCAACCCAACAGCTCCCCGATCACCTCCTCCCCTTCACGCTCTCCCAGCGTCATGTGCTCGATCTGTCCCGCGTTGAAATAGACGTAGGCCTCCTGATTGCCCTGGTGGAGCTCCAGGCGCGCTTGATGGCCCTCGTTACAGAGGATGGAGATCAGACCGGTCAACGTCATGTCCCGCAGACTGCCTTGTACGCCCATGCCTAGCTCTTCTCCTCCCCCTGATGTGCCTGGGTCGAGGGTGTGTTCCACACCCACCGTATCGTCTGTATCGCCTGACTCGTGATCGCGCGGTAGGGCAGCTGGCGCGGGAGCAGCACGACGAGCAGAAACTCCTCCCCCTCCACGAAGAAGGAGCGCCCCACCAACTCCCCGCTGCCCTGGGTCCGGGCGGTGACCTCATCCAGGACGGGCCACTTCAGATGGCTCTGGACCTGGCGTGCCGCCCGGCGGAAGAAGTTGGTCACCGCCGCCAACGCCTCGGGGTCGTGAGAGGAGTCGGCGGCCGCCAGCGGCAGCCCCTCGGGCCCCACCAGTACGGCGGCGTCGAGACCGTGCTCCCTGCAGAGGTCATTCAGCACCATGTCGATGGTCTGAAAGCGGGTCACCCGCAGGCGGTCCGGCTCGTCAAAGGGCATGGGTCGGCTCAGGCTTGCGCAAGCGGTTCTGCACTTGTTGAATGACCCGGTTGATCACCAACTTGAGCGTGTCGAAGACCCCTTCTCCGTGCAGGGCCGAAGCCGCGATGCAGGGTGGAACCTCCCCCTTCACGCCCAGGTAGGAGCGCAGGACGGACACCGGCGCGATCTCCGGAAGATCCCGCTTGTTGAACTGCAGGACGATGGGCACGCGGCGCGGATCGATGCTCACCTCCCGCATGTACTTCGCCATGTCGCGCAGCGCGGTGAGATTCTCCTGCAGGCGCTCCAACCGGGAGTCGACGACGAAGACCACCCCGTCAGCTCCTTGAAGGACCAGCTTCCGCGTGGAGGCGTAGTAGACCTGTCCGGGTACCGTGTAGAGGTTGAACTTGGGCTTCAGCCCGGCGACCTGACCCAACTCCAGCATCAGATAGTCGAAGAATACCGTACGGTCCTCCCGCGTCTTCAGCGAAATCAGATCTCCTTTGTGGTTCTGATGGGTGTGGGCGTGAATGTACTGCAGGTTCGTCGTCTTACCGCTCAATGCCGGACCGTAGTAGACGATCTTCAGATTGATCTCGCGTTTGCGTTGGTTGATAAACATTGCCCTTCCCCTCTAGTTCTTCCCGAAGGATAGATCCATCTCGGCTGCAAGCAGCGCTGCAAAACGTTCGTTGATCTGCTCCTCCGCGGCGTCCCCTGCCTCCGGGTCGACCGTATCGGGCCTCATAACCCGCTGGAGCCGCTCCGCGGTCATGCGGGTGAAGAGGCGTACCATGCCGAGAGGGGTGCTGTGATCGTAGAGCGCCAGGAGCACGAGCTCCTCACCCACGGCCGAGAGGTAGAGGTTGCGCTTCCGACCCTCGTGCAACAGCAGGTCGAAGTGCGGGCTTTCCCCCAATAGCCGGGCCATCTCCTTCGTCGCCGCTAGCTCGGCGGCGGCGAGGGCCGCCAGAACCGTGGGGTCCACCTGCTTCTCCTGCCCCTCGACCTCGATCAACTGCCCGGTAATGTCTGCCAGAATGGCGTAACGAGCCTTGGCCTCCCAACAGAGATCGCGCAGGCAGAGATGGATCTCCTCCAGCTGCTTTACGGAGAGGTCGAGGACGCCTTTGAACATGACTCCAGGCCTCAGTTATTCTCGCGACCACCACCGGCGAGGTTGGCGGGGATCAGGCCGGCGGCAATCGCCTCCTGGAGATCGAGCAAGCCCGCTTCTTCGGCCTGACCGCCATCGTTCTCCGTCGTCCCTTCGTCCCCCTGGTCGAAGAGGAAGGCCAACTCCCGGTCGATGCCGCTGCTCAGGTCCTCGGGCAGCGCTATGTCGGATACTTCCGGCGGGTGGAAGTCGGCGAGGGAGGCCGCCACCTGCTTGGTGTAGAACCAGACCGCGCCCGGACGGCTCTCGAGGCCGAAGATGACCCCCAGGAGCATCTCCCCGTTGACGTCGTAGGAGTAGATGTTGTAGTCGGGACCCTCGTGGTAGCTGGACTTGAAGATGGAGTCGTTGCCCAGCAGCCGGGAGAGCTCCACCGCCGCCATGAAGTTCGCGGCGACCAGGGCGCCGACGCTGGTGATGTCGAGGGCGTCGTGGGCGCCGACCACCTCGATAGGATAGCCTCCCGAGGTGAGCAGCATGACGCAACGCGCGCCCGTCTCACTCTGCAGGAGCTCCAACTGCCGGTAGATCTCGTCGTCGATGGAGATCTGTCCCGGGGGCGCCGTGACCTGCTGGCTGGCCCTGCCGACCGCCTGCTCCACGATGGCCCGCACCTGGGCCAGCGTGAAGGGCTTGTCCAGATAGCCGTCCAACTTGACCCGTCCGAGAATCTCGTGGAGATCCTCCGTTCCGTAGGCGGTCATCAGCACCACCTGCGTCCCGGGCGAGAGCTTCCGGATGGCGAGAGCGATATCCAGGCCGTTGATCTCGGGCATCTTGTAGTCGGTGATGACGAGGGCGTACCGGTGCTCTTGCAACATCTGGAGGGCCTCTGTACCGCTGTTGGTCGTTTCGACGATGTAATCTCGGTTGAGCTTGGACAGGCTGTTGGCGAGTACGAGCGTGACGTTGGGCTCGTCGTCTACGATCAGCACTCTTCTGGATTCGACGTTTGTTTCCATGCTCCTCACTCCGTCGCGCTGGCTTCAGTGTCGTTTGCTGCGTGATCCCGCTACAGGGTCGAAGACGAATGTAGATGCTCGCTCGGGCCCCCTTCGACTCTTATAATAAGGGCTGGAAGGTCGCTCTGCCGTTAGCGTTCTGTGGCAACTTTGTGAGGAAACTGTTTGTGCCCGGGATAACAAAGATTCGCGGGTACCTCCAGGTGCCCGCGAATCCTTGTGTGGGGAGCTTATGGGGAAGTGTCTACGGCTCTCCTATCGTGTACCCCACACCCCGGACGGTCCGGATGACGTCCTTGTGCTCCACGGCTTCCTGGATCTTGTTGCGGATGCGGTAGATGTGGTAGCGCACCGTGTCGCTGGCCTCCCAGGGCTCGCTCTCGTAGCCCTGCACTTCGCGGACCAGTTCCTGGGGTGAGATGACGCGGGGAGCCTCGCTGACCAGGTAGGCCAACAGGTCGAACTCCGTGGGGCTGAGCTCCAGCAGCTCCCCCTCCAGCGTGATCACGTGGCGCATGAGGTCGACGATGAAGTCGCCCTGGTGGAGGAAACGCCCCCCGGTACTTTCTGGTGGGCTTGCGTCGAGGGGCTCGACGATCTCGGGCAGCGCCGATGAGCGAATCTCCTCGAGGGTCTGGCTCAGGTTCTGCTCCAGCTCGTTGAGCAATCGACGCCGGCGCAGCTCCCGCTGCCGCTTGAGCAACCCCGTGCGCACACTCTCCCGCAGCTCCACCGTCTTGGCGGGCTTGAAGAGGTAGTCGTGCGCGCCCTCACGCAGCGCCGCGACGGCCGACTCTAGAGAGGCGTAGCCGGTCAGCACGATGGCGGCGGTGTCCGGTTGGCGCTCCCGCAGGTGCGAGAGGATCTCGATGCCGCTGATGTCCTTGAGCTTCAGGTCGACGAGCACCAGGTCGAACTCCTGCTCCTCAATCCGCTTCAGGGCCTCCTCGCCACTCTCGACGGTGGTCACCTCGTGCCCCTCCCGAGCCAGTACCTTCTCCAGAAAGAAGCGGATGTTGGGTTCGTCGTCTATAACCAGTATGCGTGCTTTGCTCATTGTGCTATCTCCTCCCGAAAATGTCAGGCTTGTAGTTAAGCGCTTTAGCGCTGTCTTACCACGACCTCGGGGCCATGGGCGCACAGGAAGCGCGTGACTACGAACTCATCTTGTTCCTCGCCGGTGCGGAATCCCCTCTGGGAACTCCTTGGAAGCGTCCTCTAGTCCTGGTTGATGGGCAGCCGGATGATAAAGGTCGTGCCCTCTCCCGGCCGGCTGCGGGCGCTGACCTCGCCGTTGTGAGCCTGGATGAGCCCGTAGCTGATGGAGAGCCCCAGCCCCGAGCCCTGCTCCTTGGTGGTGAAGAAGGGCTCGAAGAGACGTGAGAGGGTGTCGGCGTCCATGCCCACGCCCGTGTCCTGCAGCTCGATGCGCACGGCAGCCACGGAGCCCCCACTTCTCTCGAGTGCGTCCTGGGTGGCGCGCAGCTCGAGGGTGCCACCCTCGGGCATCGCGTCGACGCTGTTGAGCACCAGATTCAGGAAGATCTGCTTCAGGTGGTCGGGGTTGGCCTCGATGGTGGGCAGATCCTCATCCAGATTGCCGATGATGCGAATCTCTGCGTGCTCCAGCTGCTTGCGGGTGAGGGCCAGCACGCTCTCCAGCACGTCGGCGACATCTGTCGTTTCCATCCGCTGCCGTGCCGGACGGTAGAAGTCCCGCATGCGCCGCACGATGTTAGAGATGCGGTCGATCTCGGTGTCGGCGATGTGCAGGTAGTCGGTCAGAGAGGTGCAGCCCGCCAGCTGGGGCAGGCTCTCATCCAACTCCTCCTCTGCCAGGGTCAGGCAGCCTTGAATCGCCTGGAGAGGATTGTTGATCTCGTGGGCGATGGAGGCCCCCAGCCGGCCCAGGGCGGACATCTTCTCGGCATGGATGAGCTGCGCCTGGGCCTGCTCCCGCTGCCGCAGCAGGTTCTTGAGCTCGTCGTAGAGCCGCGCGTTCTCCAGGGCCACAGCGAGAGAGGAAGCGAAGGCCTGCAGTGTCTGCAGATCCTTCTCCGTGTAGTGACCGGCTTCGTGGCTCATCACCGTCAGGACACCCACCGCCCGGTCCTGGACGAAGAGGGGCACCGCCATGTAGGAGTGGGAGGTCGTGTTCAAGTAGTCGTCGAGGGCCGCCCAGAAGCGGGGGTCGGCGGCGGCATCCGCGACGAGCACCGGTTCGTGATGGGTGAGGGCCCAGCCGGCGATTCCCTTGTTCGCCGGCAGATGCAGGGGGGCAGTGCGCGGCCCCCCGGCAGTCATGGAGCCCAGGTGGAGCAGCTCGTGGGCCTCGGTGTCGAGCTGTAGCAGCGAGGTCATGTCGGCGCGGAAGAGGCGACGAATCTGATCCAGGGCCGATTCCGTCACCTTCTCGAAGTTCAGCGTGGAAGTGAGGATCAAGCCGAAGGTGTTGAGCATCTCCAGCTCCTCGGCGCGGGCGCGGGTCTCCGTGTAGAGGCGCGCGTTCTGCAGGGCCACGGCTGCGATGGAGGCCACGGCCTCCAGCAGCCGGAGGTCGCCCTCGGTGAAGTGGCCCCGCCGCCGGTTGACGATCTCGATGACGCCGATCACCTCTCCCTGGTGGCGCAAGGGAGCTGCGAGCAGGGACTCGGTGGTGAAACCCGTACGCTGATCGACGCCCGGGTAGAAGCGGGGGTCCGCGGCGGCGTGGGGAACCAGGATCCCCCGATTGTGCTCCACCACCCAGCCGGCGATACCCTGTCCCGGCGCCAACTCCATGTCGGAGAGGCCCCGGCTCTCGTCCCCCAACGTCAGTGCGAAATAGAGTCCGTCGTGGTTCTCGCTCTCCAGCAGGATGGAGCCCTCGGCGGCGTCGAGGACCTTGGTCGTCAACTCCAAGATCTGGCGCAGGACGGTCTCCGGGTCCAGGGAGGAGACCGCTACCTGGCTGATGGTGTTCAGGTGGGTGAGGCGCTCCGACTGGTCCCGGCTCGCCTGGTAGAGCTGGGCGTTGCGCAGCGCCTGGCCCGCCCGGTTGGCCGCCGCCTGCACCAGAGCCTCGTCCTCGTCGGAGAAACGGCGCTCCCCCTGTCGACGCCCCAGCATCAGCAGCCCGATGAGCCCCTCGGCGTTCCAGATGGGGGCGATCAGATCCTCTGCCCTCCAGCCGTGGAGCTCTCTGATCTGCCTGTTGAATCCCAACCTCTGTAGTTCGGAGACGGCAAAGGGAGCCGTCTGCCGGCGCTCGTTCAGACTCTCCATCAGCGCCCGCAGCCGGCGGATGGCGTTGTGAGCGCGGAGGGGTGAGAGTCCCTCCGCGTCGAGCTCCAAACTCCTCTCCAGACAGCCCCCGGCGTCCGAGTGACAGAGGAGGAGGGTGCCCCGCGTAGCGCGCAGCGCCTCGGCGACCTGAGTCAAGGTCGTGCGGGTGACGTGCTCGGGGTCGAGGCTGGCGCTCAGGGCGCTGTCCAGGCCCGTCAGAACCTGCAGGCGGTCCAGCTGCCGGGCCTGCCGGTAGAGTTCCGCGTTGTGGAGGGCGATGCCCACCTGTTGTCCAATGGTTCTCAGGAAAGAGGTGGCGACGTCAACCTCCTCCTGCTCCTTCATCCATAGCAGGGTCAGCACACCGAGGGTCTCGCCGGCGGCCTTGAGGGGCACACAGATGTGCAGGTGTCCCCGGTCGCCGGGTACCGCCTCTGCGAAGTGTGGACACTCGTAGATAATGTCTTGAGCGTGCTCCGCTGTCCTTGCACCGGCGTGGATGGGGCAGCGGGCCACGTCCGCTGCCGATTCGAGATGGATGTCCAGCCCGGGCACGACCTTGGCTGCGACGATCCGGGGCTTCTTCTCCGTCGCCGAGGGGCGGGAGACCCACCCCGCCTGGGCGTCGAGAATGGAGAGGATGACTGCCAGGACGTTGGAGAGCAGGACCTCGGGATCCTGCAGCGCCGTGACTGCCGTGCTCACGGCGTAGAGGGCCGCCTGCTCCTCGGCATACTTCCGCAGCTCCTTTTCCGTCCGCTGCTTCTGCACGGCGAGGGCGTAGAGGGCCGCGAGCCGCTCCACCAACGCCAGGTCGTTGAGGGTGTAGTCGCGCGCGGCGTTGGCGAGGGCGATCTGCCCCACCATCTTCTTGCCCACCATGGCAGGGGCCGAGAGGAAGCGCTCGATGGGAAGGTGGCCGGCGGGGATGCCCGTCGAACGGCTGTCCTCCAGGGGAGCGTTGGTCAGCAGGGGGCGCTGGTGGTTGAGCACCCAGCCCCACAAGCCCTTGAAGGTGTGAAAGGTCACGTCCTTTCCCGTTACCTCGCACTCCTCCCAGATGTCGCGGGTCATCGTCGTGGAGACGAGGTTGCCCGTCGGGGGGTCGATGTAGCCTACGTAGCCGAACTGGCTGTCGGTGAGCCACTTGGCCCACTCCAGCACCAGGTCGCTGATCTCCTCCAGCGACGCCGTCGTGAGGAGTGTCTGGGAGAGGTCCGCCATCGCGGCCCGGACCCGCGATTCCCACTCGGCGACCTGCTCGGCCCGTTTGCGGGGCGTGATGTCTTCGAAGATGCTGTAGACCTGATAGGGGCCGCGCTCCCCCGGACGAGACTGGGGGACGGCGTGGACGATGATCCAGCGGTATTCGTTCTCCTGCGGGTGGAAGACGCCCATGGTACGGTCGTGGACCTCCTCCCCGGTGCGCAGGGCTACCATGGAGGGGTACTCGTCTTCCGGGAGCTCCGAGCCGTCCTCGCGAACGAAGTGCCACAGGGCATCGGAGGAGGTGTGACCGCGCAGTTGGTCCAGAGTCGCACCCAGGATGCGCTCCGCCGCCGGGTTCATCGACGTGATACGTCCTTCGGTGTCCTGATAGACGACGCCCTGCACCATCGTCTCGTAGAGCAGGCGGTACTTCTCCTCCGTTCTCCGCCGTTCCAGCTCGGCGGAGGCGCGGGCGGCGAAGCTGTTGAGCAGAGAGAGGGTCTGGGAGTTCTCCTCCATGGGACGATCGTCGAGCAGGATCATCACCCCCAGGACCTTTCCCGCACTGTCGTGCAGGGGCGTGCCCCAGTAACTCTCTATGCCCATCTCTGTCAGCATCTTGTCCTCAGGAAAGCGCTCGGCGACCTTCCGGGGGTAGAGGCAGATTCCTCTATTGATGACCTGGTAACAGGGGGTACCCTCGAGGGCGTAGCTGAAGTTCTCGGCGAAGGCCCCGTCGCCCCACACGGCGACGGTGTGGGCCGTGGTGGGGTCTTCCTGATCCACACCCGCGATCAGCGCGTGGCGCTTGCCCTGGGAGATAGCCAGCTGGCGGACCAGGAAGCGGAAGATGTCCTCTCCCGACGCTACGCCGCTCTCGGCGACGGTGCGCAGCGCCTCCTCCATCTGGCGGGCCTCGGTCACGTCGCGGAGGGAGGCCAGATAGGCGGGCTGCTCCTCCCACTGGGTCTGCACGACGCGCATCTCGGCAGTGATTGCCCTGCCGTCGTTACGTCGCACGTCGATGGTAGTCCGGCCCTCGCCCACCAGGGGGAAGCCCACCTCCTGGTTGAGGAGCTCCTCGGCTGACCAGCCCAGGAGCTCCTCCGCGGCCCGGTTGACGAAGCGCACGAGCCCCTCCTCGTCCACAATCAGGATGCCGTCGGCGTTCTGCTCGATCATCTTCCGGAAGCGAGCCTCCTGGGCCTCTAGGGCTTTCTTGCGCTCCGTGATGTCCTGGATGGCGCCGTAGATGAGGGTGCTGCCGTTCTCCTTGTGCAGAGCAGGCCGGACGTAACTGCGGACGTGACGCACCTCTCCGTCACGGGTCTTGAGACGAAACTCGCGGGTGTCCGTCTTCCCGGTCAGGACGCGCCGCATCTGCTCCTGAGCTTGCGTCACGTCGTCGGGATGGACGATCTCCCGCCAGGAGGAGCGGTCGTTGAGAGTGCGCAGCATCTCGAGGGTATAGCCGGTGATCTCCTTGCTGGCCTCCGTCACCCACTCCCAGATGAGAGAGCCGTTGGCGGTGATCTGGGCCGCGTAGGTGATGTCCGAGGTGAGGGCCGAGATGGTGCGGTAGCGGGCTTCGGAGATTCTCAGCGCCTCCTCAGCCTTCCGGCGCTCGGTGATCTTCTCGTGGGCCACCACCACGTTGACGCCCGCCTCGGTGACGAAGCGGGTCACCCGCATGGCGAACCAGCGCTCCTCGGAGGGGGAGTGGCAGTCGTACTCCAGGAGGAACTCCTCGCGCTGCCCCGCGATAATCTGCCGGATGCCGGCAGCGGCGGCGGCGGCCCCAGCGGCTCCCTGCGCGGCGGCTCTTGCGCATACCTGCAGGTAGTTGTATCCCACTCCGTGATTCTCCCAGGAGAAGTCGTTCTGCTCGCCGAACGTGCGCCACGACCGGTTCACGGCCAGGATCTCTCCCTCGGCGTTGAGAATGGCGATGTGGGCGCTCAGGGCGTCGAGGGTGGATTGGAGGAACTTCTCCGCCTTTCGCCGCTCCCGGATGTCACGGGCGATGCTCAGGACCGCCCGCTGGCCCCGGTACTCGATGACCCGGCTGCTCAGCTCGACGGGCAGTATCTCTCCTGTGGCGGTGACGTGGGCGGTCTCGATGAGGCACTCCCCCTCCTCCTGCAGCCTGGCAATGCGCCGGGGTACCAGGGGCGCGTACGCCGGGTCGTCGATCTCCGGCACGCTCATGCAGAGGAGGCTCTCCCGGCTGTAGCCCAGGCGCTCGCAGGCAGATCGATTCACCTCCAGGAAGCGCCCCTCCAGATCGTGGATGAAGATGGCATCCCCAGCGTGCTCGAAGAGTTCGTGGTAGGCTGATTTCTCGGATGGGGCTTTCTCTAGGTTGCTCATTCTATGTAGTCCTCGGTGTATACCCGTTTAAAGCCTCCGGCGTCACGGTCGTTCTGGAAGGGGGAGCACATGTCCTGGCCTGCGACGGTGAGGATGATGGTATCGTTCTATCCCTAATCTTACCGTAAAATCCGCAGAGGGAAAGCCGGACGGGAAGAAGGGTGTGTAGGATAGATTTGGGGCAGGTCGATGTACCTTTTAGCGTCGGCGTAGGCCGACGCCCGGCGCGCACAGCGCGCCCCGGGGAGGGACTTCAGTCCCGACCTTACGGCGGCAGCCTCTAAACTCCGATTTTTTTTCGACCTTCTTGCGGATTGAGGATCAGGGATCGGGGGCGTCGCTGAGCGCAGCGAGGACCTCCTCCACGGTGAGCAGCCCCGCCCCGGGCAGGAGACGGGCCAGCTGGGGGGCGAAGGGCGAGCCGGCGGTCAAGAGCTCCGCGGCCCGGCCCTCGGCGGTGATACGCCCCTGCTCCATCAGCAGCACCCGATCCGCCACCCGGGCCGCCAGCTCCACGTCGTGGGTGACGAGGAGCACGGCGCGCCTGTCCGCCCGCCAGCCCTTGAGCAGGGCCGCCAGCCGGGCCTTCGCCGCCCCGTCGAGCCCGCGGGTGGGTTCGTCGAGGAGCAGCGTGCGCGGTTGGGTGATGAGGACGGCGCCCAGCGCCGCCCGCTGTCGCTCGCCCGCGCTCAGGTCGCGGGGATAGGCGCCGGCCTTCGCCGCCAGCCCCAGCTCCGCCAGCAGCGCCCGCGGGACGACGGGCGCCGAGGCGACGTCCAGTCCGTGGTTGCGCAGGGTCACGCGCAGCTCCTCCTCCACTGTCTCGGCGAAGAGGAGGGCGTTGGGATCCTGGGGCAGGTAGCCCACCTGGCGGCAGATCTCCGCCACGGCCCGCCCGGCGAGGGGCGTGCCCTCCACGCGTACCTCGCCCCGCCGGGCGCGCACCAGCCCCACGAGGGCCCGCAGCAGCGTCGTCTTGCCCGCCCCGTTGGGGCCCACCAGCACGCTGATCTCGCCCGCCCGCAGGGTCAGGCTCACGCCCCGAAGGATCGGGTGCCCGTCCGGCGCCACGTGGAGGTCGCGGGCCGCGAGGCGGACGGGGGCCGGCGCCGGCGAGGTCACCGGGCGCGGCTCCAGGTGGGGGATGTGGGGACGCGCCTCCTCGACGGTGAGGGGCAGGGGCGCCCAGCCCAGGCGGCGTCCCAGCGTCACCACGGGAGGGACCACCTCGATGTGGGGCAGCACCTCGGCGGGGGCGCCCAGGAGCGGGTGCGCGCCCGCTGCGGGCAGGTAGAGGAGGCGGTCGGCGAGGGGGAGCAGGCGCTCCAGGCGGTGTTCGGCCAGGACGACGGTGAGCCCCTGCTCGTCTCGGAGGCGGACGACGCTCTCCAGCAGCTCCTCGGCGCCCGCCGGGTCCAGCTCGGAGGTGGGCTCGTCGAGGACGAGCACCTGGGGGCGCAGGGCCAGCGCGGCGGCGAGGGCCACCCGCTGCTGCTCCCCGCCCGAGAGGGTGCTCAGGCGGCGCCGGCGCAGCGGCAGCAGCTGGAGCTGCGCGAGGGCCGCCGTGACCCGCACCTCCATCTCGGCCCGGGGCAGCCCGGCGTTCTCCAGGGCGAAGGCCACCTCGTCCTCCACCCGGTCCACGACGAAGCGGGCCGCGGGCTCCTGGAAGACGAAGGCGACCCTGCGGCTCATGGCGGCGGGCGTGGCCCGGACGGGGTCGAGCCCCGCCACCCGCAGGCGGCCCACCAGCGTCCCGCCGGTGAAGTGGGGGACGAGGCCGTTGAGGCAGCGCAGCAGCGTCGACTTGCCGGAGCCCGAGGGTCCCGCCGCGAGGGTGAGGCTCCCGGCGGGCAGGTGCAGGCTCACGTCCCTGAGGACGGGCCGCGGGGCCTCCGGGTAGGTGTAAGTGACGCCCTCGAGGGTGATCACGGGCGCTGCGTCTCCAGAGTGAGGGCCGGCAGCAGGAGGCTCAGCAGGGGCAGCCCCACCCGCGGATCGAAGGGGGGTGGGGTGAGGCGGGGGTAGGGCGAGTAGGCGCCCGCCCCTCGAAGGAGCAGGAGGGGGAGCAGCGCCACGACCGTACCCGCCACCACCCAGCCCGCGCGGGAGGTCCAGGGGACGCGGCGGTAGCTGCTGGTCGCCACCCGTCTTCCCATCCCCCAGAGGAGGAGCCCCAGGAGGAGGGCGCCGCCGCCCAGCGCGAGCAGGCCCCAGGTGCGCGCCCCCCAGAAGAGGGCGAGGAGGCCTCCCGTGAGCAGGAGCAGGGCCGCGACGGAGGTGACCTGGCGCCGGGGGCGGTGGAACGCGGCGGGGACGACGAAGCCGCGGGCGGTCAGCGCCTCGGCGAGCTGCAGCGCCCGCTCCAGCCCGCCGATGAGCAGCGGCAGAAAGAGGGGGAGCCAGTCGCGCAGGCCCCGCATGCGGTGGCCCCGGATGGCCTGCGCCTCGCGGACCTGCTCGATCTGCTGGAGGACGGAGGGGACGAAGCCGACGGCGACGGAGAGGACGACGGCGAGGGGGTAGAAGGCGCGGGGGACCAGGCGGATGAGCGCGCGGGTGGGCAGGGCGGCAGTGAGGGCGGCGAAGGCGGTGAGGAGGGCCGTCAGGACCAGGCCGTTGGTGGCCCCGTAGACGAGGGCCTCGGCGGTGAGGGCGCCCCCCACCACGGGCAGACCTTCGGGCAGGCGCAGGAGGACGGTGCTCCCCGCCTCCGTGAGCAGGGCGTTGAGGAGGGCCGCCAGGGGCACGACGGTGAGGGCGAAGCGCAGCGGGGCGACGGGCGTGGGTGTGCCCTCGCCCCGGCGCCGGGCGCTCCGGGCCACGAGCCCGCAGGCCAGCAGGGCGATGAGGAGGTAGAGGGGGTTGCGCTGCAGGGAGAGGACAGCAACGGCGCCCCCCAGCCAGACGAGCCAGGCCGCCGGGTGGATCATCGCCCCTCCTCGGCGCTTCCGGGAAGGGGGTGGTAGGTGAAGGCGAAACGGCGGTGGAAGCGGCGCAGTGCTCGCAGGGCCGGCGCCCCGGCGAGGAGGAGCAGGGCGGCGTTGCCCCCCGCCCGCAGCAGGTCCCAGCCCAGGGACGTGGTGACGTAGAAGAGGGCATAGCGGCCCAGCGTCTCTCCGGCGCCCAACCCCGGTGTCCAGACCTGCTCGGTAGGCCCCAGGGCGAAGGGCCAGAACCAGAGGTTGACGAGGGCGCCGTAGGCGAGGCCCCAGAGGGCGCCGGTGAGGGTGAGGAGCGCCATCTCTCCCCGCCTGCCCTCGAGGCCCAGGCGGTGGGCCGGCAGGCGCAGGATGCCCGCCGAGAGACCCGCCCAGCCCGCCGCCAGCATCTGGAAGGGGAGCCAGGGGCCCACGCCCCCGGTGACGAGGGCCGAGACGGCGAGGGTGAGGGCGCCCATGAGGAAGCCGAAGCGGGCGCCGAAGACGTAGCCGGTGAGGATGATGAGGAAGAAGATGGGGCTGAAGCCGCCGGGTCCGGGCAGCGCCGTCTCCACGAAGCGCAGGACGCTGTTGATGGCGACGAGCACCCCCAGTAGGGCCACGAACTTCGCGCCTGCAGCCTCGTCCTGGGCCTCGAGGAGGAGGGCCAGGAGCGCCAGCCCCGTCAGGGCGGAGAGGAGCAGGGCGGGGAGGGGGCGGACGGGCCGGAGGAAGGGGGTGAGGAGGGCGAGGAGGCCCAGCGATGTTGCCAGGAGGGTGACGAGCCCGCCGAGGGCGCGGTGCCAGGTCACCGGCGGCGCCCCAGCAGGAGGTAGCCCGCGCCCAGGAGGAGCAGGGCCAGGGCGAACCAGAGGTAGTCGGCGCCCTGCCCGTTTCCCTGCCCCGCCGCGGGGGTGGGAGCAGGCGCGGTCGGTGAGGGGGCGGGCTGCGGCGTCTCCCCGGTGGGGGGAGCGGGTGTGGGTGTGGCGGACGGGCAGAGCTCCTCGAAGGTGATCTCCGGGGGGCGTTGGGAGCCGTCGCCCCAGACCCAGCCGTCCACGTCGCCGGACTCCAGGCGGCGGGCGGAGGCTCCTTGCCCGGCGTAGGTCCAGCCTTCGGGGGTGTAGTGGAAGTAGGACCAGTAGCGGCAGGGGCTGCCGGTGCACTCGCAGAAGCACTCCGCGGTGGGGCAGCCCAGCCCGTCGAGGGAGCAGAGGAGGACGCCGCCGCTCTCGGCGCTGAAGAGGGGCGTGAGGTCGGTGGCCTCCAGGAGCTCCCGTCCGGTGACGGCGGGCGCGTCGAAGGGGACGCAGCGGGTGGTGACCCCACCCGCTGCGTCCACCACGACGAGCCCCGCCCGGTGGGGGCCCTCCTCCTGGGCTGCTGCCCCGGAGGGCAGCAGCGCCACGACGAGGAGGGCCAGCAGGGCGCCGAGCGCGAGGCGCGGGTTCACGTCCTAGGCACGCTCCGCCCGCGCCAGGCTGCTATCCCCCGCTCGCCGCAGGAGCAGCCCGGCGGCGAGCGACGCCGCGCCCGTGAGCAGCAGCAGGGTACCGAGCGGTGGGCCGCCGGCGAGGGGCAGGGAGGTCTCGGGGGGCGCCACGGCAGGGGCCGTCGGGATCTCCACCAGCGTCATACCGGCGAGGGTCTGCACCGCCTGGGCCGTCGCCAGGACGTTCGACCCCATCCCCGGCTGCCACTCGAAGGCGCCGCTCCCGGCGTCCTGGAGTTCCTGAAGGAAAGGGAAGATGCCGATTCCCCGCTCCGTCACCCACGCTCCGGGGTCCTCCCCTAAGGCGCGCAGCGCCTGTGCCACCAGGGCCGTTGAGTTGGCGTCGCTCTCGCTGCCCCACTCGGAGGGCTTCTGCCAGGGGAAGCCGCCGTCGTCGTTCCGGATGCGCTCGAAGTAGGGGAGGGCAGCGCGGGCGGGCTCCTCCTCGCCGGCGGCGACGAGGGCCTGTACCGCCAGGGCGGTGGTGTTGCTGTCGCCTGTCGGGACGTCCTCCTCGCCCAGGAGGGACCAGGAGCCGTCCTCGAGCTGGGCCTCGACGAGGAGGGCGACGGCCCCCTCGGGGAGCTCGGCCCCGGCGTTGTGGAGGGCCAGCAGGGCGTAGGCGTGGGCGTAGAGGGAGTCGCCGAACTGCCCGTGCTCCTCGTCGGCTTCCTCCAGGAGGGCGGCGACGAGGTCGTGCCCCTCGAAGTCGCGCGGGTCGTCGCCCAGGGCGACGGCGCCGAGGATGAGCCGCGCATAACCGGCGGCGCCGGTGACGCTGCCGGCGTTCACCTGCTCCGCCAGGTAGGCGCGGGGCGAGGGGGACCAGCGACCGGGCTCCTCACCGGCCGCCACCGCCGCGAGAAGGATCTCGGTGGTGGCGCCCAGGTCGGAGCCCTCCTCGAAGCCGCCGGTAAAGCCGCCGTCCGGTTGCTGCTGGGTCCTGAGCCAGGCGAGGGCTGCGTCGAGATCGGCATCGGGCGCGGCACGCAGCTGCCCCACACCGAAGACCAGAAGCGACAAAGCCAACAGAATCGAAGCCGTACGTTTCACGTTTTCCTCCTGTTAGGATGGTAGAAAGGCTAATGCCAAGGTTGGCTCTCCTGAAAGAGCCGCAAGCGCGCACAAAAAAACCTCCTCGCCGTGGGGCGAAGAGGCACGTCATTGAGTGATGACCGTGCCACCTCCTCTCCGCGAAGGTCGTGACAGCCGGTCGGGGCTGAGTGTCGGGCTCTCCACCGTGGTGGAATACCGTTGCGGGACAGCGCCGGTCTCTCACCGGCTTCCTCGGACTCCCGTCCGTCTCTATTCGACTGTAGGGAGAGTATAGCACAGCCGGGGAGAAATGCAGAGGCTCGTGGGCGGTGGAGCGCTAGCTGACGGCCCTGAGTCTGGCGAGGGGAGTAGCGTGCAGTCGAAGGATCTCTCCTGAACGACGGTGAGAGATTCCGCGACTTCGTGCTCTGTGCAGAGCACTTCGCTCGGAATGATGGGCTTAAAGTGCTAGGTAGCCAGGTGTTGGAATGGGACTTTTTGTGAGTTTGCGCGCCGCGGAGCGGCGCGCAAACTCATCCCCACTAGTCCTCGTCACGGGCCTGCAGGCCCGTGACGAGGGCGCAGCGTGCTTGACATACAGCCCAAGATCGGCTATCCTGCTTATTGAAAGGAATTATCAATATGACGGGTATGAATTGGGAAGAGGTGCTCTCCGCTGCCGGATACCGCATCACCGAGCCCCGGCGCGTGGTGGTGGAGGTGCTCGATGCCGCGCTGCGTCCCCTCTCCCCGCAGGAGATCTACGAGCGGGGCCAGGTGCTGCACCCGCGGCTGGGGCTGGTCACCGTCTACCGCACGCTGGAGCTCTTCGAACCCCTGGGTCTGGTGCGCCGGGTGCACCGTGAGGACGGCTGCCACGGCTACCTCCTCTCGAAGCCCGGTCACCGGCACGTTCTGATGTGCGAGCGCTGCGGGCGGGCGGTGGAGTTCGCCGGGGCGGACGACCTGAAGGCGCTCATCGCGCGGGTGGAAGCGCGCACGGGCTACGCCGTAGCGGAGCACCTGCTCCAGCTCTTTGGGCTCTGTCCCGGCTGCCGGGGGTAGCAGGGCTCTCTTTTTTGCCGCATAGTGAAAATCTTTTTCAATAAGTGGAGGTGTACGATGACCAAGAGTTTACGCTTCTTACTGACCCTCTTAGCCCTCGCCGGAGTGTTGATCGCCGGTGCCGGATGTGGGGAGCAAGCCGCCTCCCCTGCGACCGAGCATGAGGAGACGTTGCCTACCCTGACGCCGGTGAGCCTCGCCGGGGGGGAGACCTTGCAAGTTGTCGCGACGACGAGCATCGTCGCCGACGTGGTGGCTGAGGTGGGGGGCGAGGCCATCTCCTTGACGCAGCTGATGCCCCTGGGGGCCGACCCCCACGGCTTCGAGCCGACGCCGCAGGACGCCGCCGCCGTCTCCGATGCCCACGTCGTCTTCGTCAACGGCGTGGGGCTGGAGACCTTCATGGACGACCTCCTGCAGAGTGCCGACGAGGGAGCGGTCGTCCCCGTATCGGCGGGCATTGAGCTGCTGCCCTTCCGCACGGAAGAAGCGCACGCTGAGGACGAGGGGCAGGCGCACGACGAGCACGAGCATGAGGACACCGTCGATCCCCACGTGTGGTTCGATCCCCACAACGTGCGGGTCTGGGTGGATAACATCCAAGAGGCCCTCAGCACCCTCGACCCCGCGAACGCCGAGCTCTACGCCTCCCACGCCGATGCTTACCGGGCCGAGCTGGAGGCCCTTGACGGCTGGATCCGGGAGGAGGTGGCCCAGGTTCCCGAGGGGAACCGCGTGCTCGTCACCGACCACGCGTCGCTGACCTATTTCGCCGACGAGTACGGTTTCCGGCAGGTGGGGGCGGTCGTGCCCGCCACGAGCACGCTGGCGGAGCCCTCGGCGCAGGAGCTGGCAGCGCTCCAACAGGCCATCGCTCAATACGACGTGCCCGCCATCTTCGTGGGGCGCACCGTCAACCCCACCCTCGCGGCGCAGGTCGCTCAGGATACGGGTGTGGAGCTGCTCTTCCTCTACACCGGCTCCCTGAGCGAGGAGGGGGAGCCGGCCGGGTCCTACCTGGACTTCATGCGCTACGATGTCTCGACCATCGTGGACGGGTTGCGGTAGTCCTGGCGTTTGATCTTTGCCTTTTTTCCGCTTATGATTTCTAAGATGGACGTGAAGAGAAAACCTTTTTTGAGCAAGCCGGCGGAGCACGAGGAGGACGCCCCCATTTTGGTGGTCTCGGGCGTCTCCGCCCGCTATAACGGCACCGTCGCTCTGGCGGAGGTCTCCTTTCGTCTGGTGAGCGGGGAGCGGGTCGCCGTCGTCGGCCCCAACGGCGCGGGCAAGAGCACGCTCTTCAAGGTGATCGCCGGGGTGCTGGAGCCCACGCGGGGTGAGGTACGGGTCGCCGGACACCCTCCGGGGGGGCACGTCTGCATCGGTTACGTACCCCAGCGCAGTGAGGTCGATTGGCGCTTCCCCGTCACCGTCTTCGACGTGGTGATGATGGGACGCTACGGGAGGCTGGGGCTCCTCGGGCGTCCGGGGCGGGAGGACCGGGCGCGCGTGCGCCAGGCGCTGGAGGTGGTGGGGATCGCCGACTTGGCGCAGCGGCAGATTCACGAGCTCTCGGGCGGGCAGCAGCAGCGTATGTTCATCGCCCGGGCCCTGGCCCAGGAGGCCACCCTCATTCTGATGGACGAGCCCCTGGCGGGGCTGGACATCCCCGCTCAGGAGCAGATCTTCGAGATCCTGGAGGATCTACGGGAGCGGGAGGTGACGGTAATGGTCGCCACCCACGACCTCCACCTTGCCGCCGAGTCCTTCGATCGGGTGCTGCTGCTCAACACCCGGTTGGTAGGCAGCGGCGCGCCGGGGGAGGTGCTGACCTCGGAGAACCTGCAGCGGGCCTACAGCGGGCACCTGCGTCTGATCGAGACCGAGGAGGGCAAGATGGTGGTGAGCGATACCTGCTGCGGAAAGGGGCTGGGATGAGCGGCGTGCTCGGCTGGGTTCTGGAGCCGCTGGGTTATGCCTTCATGGTGCGGGGTCTGATTGCCGCAGTGATGGTGGGCATCGTCTGCGCGACGGTGGGAACCTACATGGTGCTGCGGGGGATGGCCTTCTTCGGTGATGCCCTCGCCCACGCCATCCTGCCCGGTGTCGCCGTGGGCTATCTGCTCAGCGGGGGAGGGCAGGGACCCATCTTCTGGTGGGGCTTGGGCACGGGTGTGCTGACGGCGCTGGGTATCGGCGCGGTGGGCAAAGGCGCCCAGGTGAAGGAGGACACCGCCATCGGCATCATCTTCTCGGGGATGTTCGCCCTGGGTATCGCGCTCATCTCGACGTTGCGCAGCTACGCCGTGGACCTGGCCCACTTCCTCTTCGGAAATGTGCTGGGGGTCTCCACGGGTGACCTCTGGTTGACCGCCAGCTTCGGGGCGCTGGTGCTCCTCACCATTGTCGTCTTCTACAAGGAGTTCCTGGTGCTCTCTTTCGACCCCATCCTCGCGGCGACGCTCCGGCTGCCTGCCGGGTTCCTGCGCTATCTGCTGCTGGTGCTCATCGCCGTGACCATCGTCGTCTCCCTGCAGACGGTGGGGGTGGCCCTGATGGTGGCGATGTTGGTGACACCGGCCGCGACTGCTTACCTCCTCACGCGCCGCATGGCGCCCATGATGGCGTTGGCGGCGGGGATCGGGGCCGTCTCGGGCGTCGTGGGGCTCTACCTCTCCTACTACGTCAGCGTGGCCTCCGGCGCCGCCATCGTCCTCGTGGCGACGGCGATCTTTCTGCTGGTCTTCTTCCTGGCCCCCGGGCGGGGTCTTCTCTGGACCTACAGGCGGTAGGTCACCGTCCCGATCTCGAACGCGAACCCCAGCGGCCCCGGGCGGGGTCTTCTCTGGACCTACAGGCGGTAAGGGAGGGAAGAGGGGCTGGGTATCAGGGAGCGGGGATTAGGCTGTTCTTGCTGAGTCTTCTGGATTGCGACCTCTGCGTCCTCTGATGCAGCCTGGGTCTTTTGGGTTTCGCCGGGTGGTGGGGTGAGAAGCTCGAAAACTAGCCCAAATGGCTGCTGCGGTGGGGCGTACCAGACCTTTCCTGCGTTGTGGCAGGCAACGGTGGCAAATGACCCTGTTGTACCCTGCGAAATCCTGGAGAGCCTGCAGCCTTGGCTATTCGATTGTTAAGGTCCTGCTACTTGACAAGATTTAGAACATCTTTGCGGTTAGCCCCCACCTTCTTTCAGGGAAGTCAGGAATACTCCTCACGGTAGCGGTCGTAGGTGTCGTTGGAGACGACAGGCGCGTTCACCTCCTGGGCCATCTGTAACACGAAGTAGTCGGCGTCGGTCTCCGCCGGAGCCTGACGGACCTTCTGTTTGTCGAAGAGCCCCTCCAACTGCTCCGGATCGTCCACCTCGTAGCGCAGGGACGCATCCACGATGATGATCGGCTCGAATTCCATATCCTGGAGCTCCCTAGAAAATAGGCTTGGGTTTGTAGTAGGCGATTCATCGCCGTTGCTTTACGGCACTGAAGTGCCTACTACGAACCATTTTCGTGCTTGGATGGTGTGCGCAAGCACCGGTGTCTCCTTACGAACGGCGATGAGATTGGAGACCTGGGCCTTGTCCTCCTCCGTCTGCTCTGCGTAGGCGATGTTGGCTCCATCGACCATAACCTGTTGGTGGGCCGTGAATGAATCGAGAGCGATTAGCCCACGCTGACCTGCTGGCGGTTTGCCTCCACGACGGCGACGTAGACGGCGGCTTCCTCCCGGCTGTTGACATCCAGCTTCTGCAGGATGTTGTGGACGTGGTTCTTGACGGTGCCCGTCTCGATGAAGAGGCGGTCGGCAATCTCCCGATTGCTCAGCCCCTGCTGGATCAGATCGAGAATCTCCCGCTCCCGGTTGGTGAGCACGTCGGACTTATCGATGACGTCGGTGTGCTGGGCGAAGACGTTCGCCAGCTTGGCGACCCGGGACATGAGCACGGAGGCGATGCGCGGCGAGATCAGCGCCTCCCCCCGGTGGGCTGCCCGTATCTTCGTCACGAGGGTCTCCACAGAGTCATTCTGCAGGACGTATCCGAAGGCTCCGGCTTCGATATAGGGCAGAATCGCCGTCACCGATTCGTTGAGCCCCATGACCAGTCCCTTGACGGTGTGTTCGTTTTGTGCCAGGGTGCGCAACAGGTAGAAGGCCTGGTTGTTGGGTAGATTGGTGCTCACGAGCACGACGTCGCTATACGGAACCTCTTTCAAGGCCGCTGCAGCACTCTCCACCGTCCCGACGATCTTCAGATCCGATTCGTCCTCGAGTACACTGGCTACCATGTTCGCCATTAACGGAATCGTATTGACAAGAAGCACGCGTATCATCTTACCCCCCTTGCCCCAATAGTAATAGTGTGACGGTTGCTCTCACTCTGCTGGTGGATTGGGTTCGACGTGAGTCGAGTGAAAGCGAAACCGCAGTGGAGAGGGGTGTCGTCCGGATCACACCCCTCCTCCTTGAACCGTTGATGCCCCTCTGTTTCTCATAATTAGAGGCAGCCAGATGCGGGGTTCGACGAAGGGTGCGACTGCATCTACGATAATGGAAGCCTCTGCCTCACCGTGGAAGGTCTCGACGCGACCGAGGTTGTCCTCGGCGCGGACCTCGAAGTCGTAAGCGGCGTCCTCTGCGGCATTGAAGGTGGCGCTGGTCGCCGTCGTGTTCTCCAACCAGAGGAACCAGCCCCCATTCCCCTGGCGGTACCAGACGTCGTAGTGGGCGATGCCCGAGCCGCCGCCGTCGTTACCCGACCAGCTCACGAGGAAGCTGGTGCTGTTGGTCAGGGTGGGCAGCGGATCGACGGTCGAGGTCGGTGGCAGGGCGTCGACGGTGGTCGCCGCTTCGGGTCCGCCCCAGTCCTCAACGTTGCCCACGTGATCCACGCCCCGGGCGCGGAACTCGTAGAAGTGTCCGTCCTGGCCTACGAAGGTCGCGGAGGTATTCTCTACGCCCGCCCGCCAGTCGATCCACGGGCCGACGTTCACCCGGTACTGGACGTCGTAGTAGGCGATGCCCGCGTCCCCCTGGTCCGTGCCGCTCCAGGAGACGTTGAAGCTGCGCCCGCTGTAGGTGGGCAGGGCATCGACGGTGACGATGGGTGGCTGGTCATCGTCCACGACGGTGTATTCGACGACGAGGCGCGGGTCGCGGCTCGCGTGGGCGCGGGAGTAGAAGATCCGCTCCCGCTCCTGGATCTGCTCGTCACCGATGATCTCCATCCCGTAGTTGGTCTGTGCTCCCGACACCCAGTCGGTGACCAGGCCCGTGACGTCCCATTCGTACCAGCCGACAGCGCTGCCGATGTACTTTGTGGTATAGGTGGGCCCCCAGGCGGGCTCGCGATTCCAAGTGACCTCATCCTCAATCCAGCTGCTGTCGAGGCGCCGGATGACCGACGGCAGGGGTGCGTCATCGGCGGGGATGGAGACGTCGAGGTAGAGGCGCAGGTCGGCGTCGTGGATGACGGCGCCGGCGGGCAGGACGCTGAGGTCGAAGCGGATGAGGATGCGCTGCGCACCGAAGTAGTCGCCGGTGGCGCTGTAGTTGTAGCCGAGGTAGAGGGCGTCGTTCCCGAAGTTCTCGTCGGGGCGGGCGGAGGCGATGTAGGCGTCGGCTGCCGCCGGCAAGGAGAGGGTGGTGGCGAGAAGGCCCGCCTCGGGGTCGGCTTCCTGCAGGACGACCGGTTCCTGCTCGATGGGCTCGCGCCGGCTTCCCCGCTCGGGCGGCTCGGGGCGCTGGGCCCGTGTCGGGTCGCCGGCAAGGAGCGCGATCAACAGCAGGCACAACACCCCTATCCGGCGCCAGGTTAATCTCTTGGTATGCATCTTGGTTTCCCCCTTAAGCATGTGTTTTTCTCCCCCTTCAAAGAGCTCAGCCTCTTCCAAAGACCTCGTCCAACGGGACACCGTTGACGTAGATGGTGACCCGGTCGACGGTCGAGAACTGCAGGGCCGTCTGCCGCAGCTGGGCTACGACGCGCGGCTCGTCGCAGACCCCGCCCACCACGAGGTCTCCGGAGAGTTGGATGACGGCGTGTCCCTGCTCGATGTCGATCCCCCCTACCTCCAGATCCGTCTGGTGGAAGACGTTGTAGAGCTCCGGTGCCCCGGCATAGTCGCTCTCGCCGGCGAGCAGCGCTTCGAGAGAGGCGCGCAGGGGGGCGCTGGTCGGTTCGATCTGCACCTCCACGGGCACAAGGCTGTCGCCGCACCCCACCTCCATCCCCCTCTCTCCGGCGTCCCCCACGGCGATGAGGTAGATGTTGGTGCGCGTGAACTTGCCGCCGGAGTCCGGCCCGGTCGGCGTGGTCGTCGGGGCTGCTCCCGCATCCCCTGTCACCTGGAAGGTGTTGGAGATGCCGCGAATCCGGTTGTCCTGAGTCACCACCACGATCACCCAGGGTTCACCCTCCTCGGCATAGTCGGGCAGGGTCGCGGTGGTCAGCACCTCGCCCTCGCCGTCGGTCTCCGCCGTCCCGATGATCTCATATTCCGACGCCTCGCGCCCCGCACCGATGTCGACGGTGCTGTTCGGCGGGAAGCCGAAGGCCGTGACCTGCACCTCGGTGCCCGGCGGACCACTCGTGGGGCTGATGTTGACCACCGCCTCCTCCGGGGCCCCGCGGATCACCTGGAAAGGCTGCGATACCCGTGCGCCCCCCTCGGCGACGACGTGGGCGACGATGAGCCACGTCGTCCCCGGTTCGGCGTCCTCGGGGATGGTCAACGTGGTATCCGCCGCCCCGCCCGTGTTGGTGTTCACGATCTGAGTGTCCTCAAACTCGGTGCCCTCCAGCCCGGCGCCCACCTGCACCTCCTGGGTGGCAGGGAAGCCGAAGAGGGTGACCTGGACGGTCGTCCCCGGCGGCCCGCTGATGGGTGAGATCTCCATCCCCGGCTCGGTGGGCTCGCCACCGCCCATGGTCACGACGTTGAAGACCTCGGAGACGGCACTGACGCCCGTCCCCTGCACGTCGACGATGAAGACCCAGGGTTCGTCGGGTTCGGCCTCCAGGGGGAGGGTGACGGTCGTCTGCAGGGCACCCCCGGTGTCCGTCGTCAGCGTCTCGAGGACGTCGTACTCCGAGTTCTGCAGCCCCGCTCCCACGACGACCTCCGTCTCCGGCGGGAAGCCGGCTGCCGTGATCTGCACCTCGGTCCCCGGCGGTCCGCTCATGGGATTGACGGCGATGACGGGATCGTACTCTGCCCCCTCCAGATCGGGCGTCGTGATCGTCATCACCGGTGTTGGCGTCTCCTCCTCTCCTCCGAAGAGGCCGCAGCCTGACAGCAGCAACAGAATCAGGACGGCCGATAGAGTCAGTGATAAGGTAGTGCTTTTCTGTGACTGGGTTCGCATGTCTGTTTCCCTCCTTGTAAGGTCAAGTATGGATTCAACGCCGGAGAAGCTCTTTCAGGGCCTCCCAGCGGTAGGTGTTCAGTACGTCTTCGGCTTCCAACCAGGCCCGGCGGGCCTGGTCGACGCCGTAGCGCATCAGCTCCAGGGCGTCGGGGCGGTGGGCGTCGGTGGAGATGGCGAGCTTCACCCCCCGCTCCTTCGCCATCCGCGCCGCCACGTCGTCAAGGTCCAGCCGCTCCGGCTGGGCGTTGATCTCCAGGAAGCAGCCCCGCTCGCGCGCGGCATCCAGGACCTGCTTCATGTCGAGGGCGTAGGGCGCCCGCTTGCCGATGCGCCGTCCGGTGGGGTGGGCCAGGATGTTGAAGTAGGGGTTGTCCATGGCTCGGATGATCCTCTCCGTCTGCTCCTCCCGCGAGAGGTTGAACTTCGAGTGGATGGCGCAGACCCGCAGGTCGAGGCGCGCCAGGATCTCGTCGGGCAGGTCGAGGTCGCCGTTTTCCATGATGTCCACCTCGATGGCCTTGAGGAGCCGGAAGCCCTCCAGCGCGTCGTTGAGGCGGTCCATCTCGTCGATCTGTGCCGCCACCCCCGCCTCGTCCAGCCCCTGCACGATGCCGATGTAGGCCGAGTGGTCGGTGATGGCGAGGTAGTCGTAGCCGCGCGCCTGGGCCGCCTCCGCCATCTCCCGGAGCGTGGCCTCGCCGTCGCTGGCCTGCGTGTGGCACTGGAGGTCCCCCCGGATCTCCTCCAGGGTGACCAGGGCGGGCAGCGTGCCCTGCTGTGCAGCGCGCACCTCCCCCCGATCCTCCCGCAGCTCCGGCTCGACGTAGGCCAGGCCCAGGAGGGCGTAGATGCCCGCCTCGCTCTCCCCGGCGACCCGCTCCTCCTCGCGGAAGACCCCATACTCGTTGACCTTGAGACCCTGATCGAGGGCCAGGTTGCGGATAGCGATGTTGTGCTCCTTGGAGCCGGTGAAGTAGAAGAGGGCGGCGCCGTAGCTCTCCTCGGACACGACGCGGAGATCCACCTGCATCCCCGAGCGGAACTCGACGGTGGAACGGGTTTCTCCCTGAGAGAGCACGTTGACCACGTCCTCGTAGTTGACGAAGCGGTCGATGATCTCCTTCCCCCGGTCGCTGGTGATGAGGAGGTCGAGGTCCCCCACGGTCTCCTTGCGCCGCCGGTAGCTGCCCGCCACCTCCACCCGCTCCGCCCCCTCCAGCGACTTCAGGTAGCGCACGAGGGGCTGGATGATCTCCTCGGCGACGTCGATGCGCACCCGCTCGTCCTGCCGGTCCTCCCGCTGCAGGTCCTTGAGGATCTGCTGCTCGATCTTCTCCCCGAAGCCGTGGAGCTCGTGGATGCGGCCCTCCGCTGCTGCCTGCTCCAGCTCCGTCAGCGTGCTGATCTTCAGCTCGTCGTAGAGGGCCTTGACCCGCTTGGGGCCCAGCCCCGCCACGTTGAGCATGCGGGTGAGGTCGGCGGGCGTGCGCGACTTCACCTCCTTCAACTTGGTCAGACTGCCCGTCTCCACGATCTCCTTGATCTTCCCGGCAAGGTCCTCCCCGATGCCCGAGAGCTCCGTCAGGTCCTCCTCCTCGCGGACGAGCTCCGCCATGCTGTGGGTGTAGCCGCTGACGGTGCGCGCGGCGCGACGGTAGGCGCGCACCCGGAAGGGGTTGGCCCCCTCGATCTCGAGCAGGTCGGCCATCTCGGTGAAAATATTGGCAATCTCGGTGTTCATGACGGGCAAGGCTCTCTCCTCTCTCAGACCTCGAAGGGTACCGTGTGCACGCCGGTGGCCCCGTCGGGGCGACGTCCCGTCTCCTCGATGGGCTGCAACTCGCCGCTGCCGTCGTAGGCCCGCACCCGGGCGACGTGTGCGCCCGACTCCACGGGCCAGTCGTAGCGCCACTGGACCCAGGTGAGGGGGCTGAGCGCCGGCGTGCGCAGTTGCGCCTCCTCCCAGGGCCGATCGTCGATCTGGACCTCGACCTTGCTGACGCCCCGCGCGCCCGCCCAGGCGATCCCGCCGATGGGGAGGCGGTCGTCGCTGATGGCGTCCACGGCGACGTTGTCGATGACCGAGGTGGTACGGGCGATGGCCTCGGGGCTCCAACCCCGGTCCACCCAATAGCCGGGCCCCTCCTCACCGATGACCTCCATGCTGGTGATCCACTTGGGCTGCTTCATCCCGAAGCGGTTGGGGATGTAGATGCGCAGCGGGTAGCCGTGCTTGTAGGGCAGGGGCTCCTCGTTCATGGCGTAGACGAGCAGCGTGCGCGGGTTCAGCATGTCCTCCATGCTCACGCTCTCGTAGAAGCCGTCGGCGCCCTCGATGTAGAGCTCCTGAGCGCCGGAACGCAGCCCCACATCCTCCAGCAGATCCTTCAGCCGGATCCCCGTCCACTTGCTCGTGCTGATGAGCGTGCCGCCCACGGTGTTGGAGATGCAGGAGAGGGTGATGAACTGGGCATAGGTGGGGTAGGCTTGGATGTCGCTGAGGGTGAGCATCGCCGGTCGCCTGACCAGCCCCTTGAGATCCACCCGCCAACTGGCGGGGTCCAGCCGCGGGGGATCGGTGACGATGTCGATGTTGTAGAAGTCGGCGTTGGCCGTGATCTCGGGCCGGGTCCCCGGCGCCGGCTCGATTCGCCCTTGCAGCGCGTCCACGGACGGCGACTCCGCCGCCTCCGAGATCTCCTCGTCGACCAGCTCCCGCAGCGGCGGCACCTCGGTGTCCGGATCTCCCAGATCCTCCCCATCCGCCGCGGTCTCCCCTCCCGTCGCCTGCCCGGTGGTTCGTCCCTCGGTGAAAAAGTAGCCGAGGCCCAGTCCCCCCAGGATGAGGGCCACCAGACCTGTTCCGCCGACGTAGAGCCAGCGGCGACGGGCGAGATCCACCTCCTCCACCTCGACGGGGAAGAGGGTGCGCTGCACCAGCCAACCCAGGGCCGCGCCCCAGGCGAGGCAGAGGACGCCCAGCCAGAGGATGCTGGAGAGGGCGCCGGCCGGGGGGAAGCTCAGGTAGTTGTTGATAAGGACCAGGATGATCCAGATGAGGGCTCCGCCCGCCAGGCCGAAGAGGGGCAGGCGCCGGGGCTTCTCCGTGCGCCGTCCGCGGGTCACCAGGATGAGGCCGAAGAGAGCGCCGAAGAGGACCACGAAGAGGATCGCCAGGAGGGGTTGGAGGTTCCCGGAGAGGGCGCCGACGTTGGGTGTGGGGGTCGGGGATTGTTGGTCCTGCCCCCCGGACAGAAGTTGATCGATGCCGAAGATGACCATCAGGCGGGGTACGATGCGGGTGACGAAGTCGAGGACGTTGAAGGGGATGAAGGGGAGGTTCGCCAGCCGGCTGCCCAGGTAGCTCAGCGCGATCACCGGAATGCTGGTCAGTGCGCCGAGCGCAAGGCCCAGGGTGCGTTGTCTCCCTGTCATTGTTGGATCCTTTGTTGGGGTATGGGACGTGCTTCTCGAACTAACAATCCGACTCTTCCGGCACTTCACTGCAACGCCTCCTCGAGCTCCTCGAAGAGCTCGC
The DNA here is from genome assembly GCA_034437215.1 of Anaerolineae bacterium. Lineage (GTDB taxonomy): Bacteria > Chloroflexota > Anaerolineae > B4-G1 > SLSP01 > DAOTVC01. The sequence continues at coordinate 36,796 of DAOTVC010000076.1, forward strand.
TCACGGCGCGGTGGTAGTGGATGCGGTTGATGGCACGGGCGAGGACGTCCGCCAACGAGCGTACCTCCAGGAAGGGGAGGTCGAGGAAGCTCTCCGTCTGGGGGATGCTGTTGGTGACGACCAGGGAGTGGAGGTGGTAGCCGGCGTGCAAGGTCTCCAGCCTCTCCCGTGCCTGGGGCATGCAGAGGTTGTGGGAGACGCCCACGTGCAGCTCCCCGATGCCCTGCTCCTCGACGAGCTTCTTTACCGCCGCCTCCAGCGTCCCCCCGCTGCTGATCATGTCGTCGAGGATGATGGCGACGCGCTTGCCCCTGAAGTCGCCCATGATCTCCGCGACGACGGCCTCCTCGGGACGCGGGCGGTACTTGGAGGCGATGGCGGTGTCGAGCCCCATCGCCCGGCCGAAGTAGGTGATGAGCTTCGAGGCCCCGGCGTCGGGCGCCACGGCGATCACCTCCTCCCGCCCCCGGAAGCGCCGGAACTCCGCGATGAAGAGGAGCAGGGCGGGCAGCGTGTCGACGGGCTGCTTGCCGTAGAAGCCGGGGGTCTGCCGGGAGTGGGGGTGCCAGGTGACGAGGCGGTCGATCCCCGCCTCCAGCCCCAGATCCGCCATAAGCTGGGCCGTCGTCGGCTCCCGCTCGAAGCGGGTGGGCTTGTCCTGCCGGGCGTAGGCCAGGTAGGGCAGGACGGCGGTGACGTGGTTGGCCCCATACTCGCGGAAGGCCCGGGCGGCGATGAGGAAGGCCATGTAGTTCTGATCGACGGTGCGCCGGGAGAGGGGGTCGTAGAGAGCCTGGAAGAGGAAGACGTCGTAGCCGCTCACGCCGGCCTCCAACCGCACCCGGGTCTCCGTGTCGGAGAAGTGGTCGTCGAGGTCGGGCAGGTAGAGCACCTCGCTCGTGTCGCCCGCCTTCTCCAGGAGCACCTGGTAGCGGTGGGCGACCTCTCCGGCGAGGTAGGTGCCCGAACGGCAGCCCGCGATGAGCAGGCGCCCCCGCGGCGACTCCACGCCCACGGCGATCTGCTCCCGGGCGAACTGGTCCGGGGTCAAGAAGGTGCTCCGCTTCATCCGCAGCGCCTGCTCCTTCACGCCTCCTCCTCGCCCATGACCACCTGCACCTCGTGCTGCCCACCGTCGTCCTGCAGGGGAATGCGCTTGTCGTCCCGGCGCTCGCCGTCTACCCTGACCTCGCGCACCCCCTGCTCGACGCCGGCTTCGTTGTCCACCTCGATGTGGTAGCGGCTCGTCCCGTAGCGGTAGGTGAGGCTGAAGCCGGGCCACGACCCCGGAATGCGTGGATCCATCCGCAGGCTCTGCCCCTCGCGGTGCAGGCCCAGGATGGCCTCGATGCCCAGGCGGTACATCCAGCCCGAGGAGCCCGTGTACCAGGTCCAGCCGCCGTGGCCCACGTAGGGCGGGACGCTGTAGACGTCGGCAGCGACGACGTAGGGCTCGACCTTGTACGCCTCCGCCCTCTCCTGCGTCAGGCTGTGGTTGATGGGATTGAGCAGGTGGAAGAGCTGCGCGGCCCGCTCTCCCCGGCCCCGTTTGGCGAAGGCCCAGACCACCCAGAGGGCGGCGTGGGTGTATTGACCGCCGTTCTCCCGGATGCCCGGAGGATAGCCCTTGATGTAGCCCGGGTCCTTGGGCGTCTCGTCGAAGGGCGGGGTGAAGAGCTCGATGATCTCGGCGTCCTCGCGGATGAGCCGCTCGTCCACCGAGCGCAGCGCCTCCGCGACGCGCTCCTCGCTGCCGGCGCCCGAGAGCACCGCCCACGACTGGCCCAGGGAGTCGATCTGACACTCCTCGCTCTGTGAGGAGCCGAGGGGGGTGCCGTCGTCGTAGTAGCCGCGCCGGTACCAGGCGCCGTCCCACGCCGTCGCTTCCAGAGTCTCTCGCAGTACCTCCGCTTGCTCCCGGAAGTCCCGGGCCAGATCGGCGTCTCCCCGCGCCTCACAGAGGGGCGCGAAGCGTTGGAGGATGTCGTAGAGGAACCAGCCCAGCCAGACGCTCTCCCCCTCTCCCTCGATGCCCACCCGATTCATGCCGTCGTTCCAGTCGCCGGCCTTCATCAGCGGCAGTCCATGGGGCCCCGAGGTCGTACCCTGCGCGATGGCGCGCAGGCAGTGCTCGTAGAGGGAGTAGCTCTTCTCGGTGATCTCGTAGTGACCGTAGCGCTCCTCCTCCTCGGGCTTGAGGGGCTCTCCTTCCCGGAAGGGTACCTCCTCCTCGAGGACGGCGGTGTCACCCGTCGTCTCGACGTACTCCGCGGTGACGTACGGGAGCCAGAGGAGGTCGTCGGAGATGCGCGTACGCACCCCCCTGCCCGAGGGCGGGTGCCACCAGTGCAGGACGTCGCCCTCCTCGAATTGGTGGGCCGCCGTGCGGAGGATGTGCTCCCGGGCCACCTCGGGCCGGGCGTGCACCACCGACATCACGTCCTGGAGCTGGTCCCGGAAGCCGAAGGCCCCGCTCGACTGGTAGAGGGCCGAGCGCCCCCAGATGCGGCAGGAGAGGGCCTGGTAGAGGAGCCAGGGCAGGAGGAGGTCCATGGAGCGCTCCGGCGTGCTCACGGTGATGCTGGAGCGCACCCCCTCCCAGAAGTCCGTCACCGCCTGCCAGGTCTCCCCGGCGGCGCCCTCCTGGCGGAAGCGATCCACCAGGGCCAGCGTCTCCTCGCGGTCGGCCCCTTGGCCCAGGAAGAAGGTCACCTCCTGGGTCTCGCCGGGCTGCAGGTCGATGTGGATCTGCAAAGCCGCACAGGGATCGAAACCCGCCCGCACGGTGCCCGAGAGGCCCACCCGGCTCAGAGCCGCCGGATCCTCCAGGCTGCGTTCCCGCCCCAGGAACTCCGTGCGATTGGTGGTGAGGCCGTGGAGGGGACGGTCGGCGGCGAGGAAGGCCACCCGCCCGGCGAACTCGGCGTTATAGGGGTTGCGCGCCAGGAGGACGTCATGCTCGCCCGCGTAGTCGGGCACGATGTACTGCTGGGCCAGGTCCCGGAAGGTCGCCAGCACCCACTCGGCGTAGTAGGTGGCGGTGAGGCGGCGGGGGCGTTCCCAGGCGTTGTGCAGCCTGAGTTGGACGATCTTGACCGGCGCATCCGGAGCGGCGAAGAGGCGCAGCCGCTGCTCGAGCCCGTGGCTGTGGTGTTCGAAGATGGAGTAGCCGGCCCCGTGGCGGATGAGGTAGGGAGCGTCCTCGCCCCGAGGTAGGGGTGTGGGCGTCCAGACCTCCGCCGTCTCCTCGTCGCGCAGGTAGAGGGCCTCCGCCGGCGGCGCCGAGACGGGGTCGTTGCGCCACGGGGTGAGGCGATTCTCTCCGCTGTTGAGGGCCCAGCTGAAGCCGGGACCGGATTCGGCGACGAGGAAGCCGAAGTCCGGGTTGGCGATGACGTTAATCCAGGGCGCCGGCGTCCACCCCTCCGGGCGCTCGCTGCCGCTCTCCAGGTAGATGGCGTACTCTTTCCCCCCGGCGGTGAAGCCGCCGAAGCCGTTGTCGAACTCCAGGTCGGTGGGACGCTCCACCGGCGGCAGGGGCTCCTCGGCGTATCCCCCGGGCTGAGGCGGCGAGAAGCTGGGGAGGTAGGTGGGGCGCTGCTGGAGGGGGCGCAGCTGCTCCTCGAGGGCGCCGGCGCCTGCGTCGAGGACGACCCGCGCGGCCGTCTGCAGGAGAATCTGGGTCTCGCGATCCATCTGCCCCTTGCGCAGGATGAAGATCCCGCCTCTGCGGTTGATCCAGGCGTCGCTGTCGCTCTGGCGGATGAGGCTGTTGATCTGGTCGCTGAGTTCCTGGGCGTACCCCGTGTCCTTCGTGTTGAGGATGACGAGGTCGATCTTGAGATTGCGGTTGCGCCAGTAGGTGTGGGCCTTCAACAGTTGGCGGATGAGCGGGATCTCCTCCTGCTCGCCGATGCGCACCAGCAGGAGGGGGTAGTCGCCCGAGATGGCGTAGGGCCACAGCCCCGACTGCCCGCGCTCGTTGGCTGCCAGGATCTCCGGCGCTGCGCGCAGGGCTGCGTAGGGGTAGATGAGCGCCGAGAGGAGGTGGTTGAAGTGCTTGACGTCCTGCGCGTCGGCGTTGAGGTTGCGCAATTCGACCTCTGCCTGAGCGCTGGCCTGATCGAAGACCCGGGTGACGGTGGGCCAGCTGGCGAAGCGGCGCGCCATCTCCAGGATCTGCTGCCGGTCGTCGGCGGCGAGGGTGACGAAAGCGACCTCGCCGCTGGTGTGGGGCGCGATCTCCAGCTCCTGTCCCAGCGCCATGATGGGGTCGAGGGTGGCGCCGGTGGTCCCGGTCAGCCAGCCCTCGCTCTCCAGCGCACGGGGGTTCTTCTGGGCGCGCCCGCGCCCCAGGAAGCGCTCCCGGTCGCTCTCGTGGGCGCCCGTCAGCTCGATGCCCTCCTCGGCGACGAGCAGGTGGGCGACGTAGAAGGGCGGCTCCTCGGCGGAGCGGGGACGTCGCCAGAAGAGGAGGGCGTTGAGCTCGGGCAGGTAGTCGCTCTCGATGAACATCTTGTTGAAGGTGGGATGGCGCCGGTCGGTGTTCTGGTCCGCCAGCACCAGCTCCGCGTAACTCGTCAGCCGCAGGCGTCGGGAGTCGCCACTGTGGTTGGTCAGGCTGACCCTGCGGACTTCGGCGTTGTCCTCCTTGGCGATGGTGATGAGGGTGCGGAGGACGATGTCGTGATCCTGGCGACGCAGCTCCGCCTGATGGGGATAGAAGCGCACCTCCGGCGAGCCAGCGGTGCGGATAGGCTGGGCACCTGCGGACCAGAGGTGCCCGCGATCCACGTCCTGGACGTAAACCCAGGTGCCCCAGGAGTCGAGGGTGGTATCGGCCCGCCAGCGGGTCAGCGCCCGGGGCTCTTCGGTCTGCGCCCGCTCGCTCTGGAAGTTGCTGTACCCGCCTCCCGAGCCGGTGACGAGGGTGCCGTAGCGCCCGTTGGAGAGGTAGTGAACGAGGGGCAGGGGGGTCTGTTCGGAGATGGACCAGGGTTCCAGCTGCACCTCGGGCTCCACCTGACGCACCACTCCGACGTCCTCCTCGGGGGTCTCCTCCACAGGCGCCTGCTGCGGGATCTGCTCCTGGAGCAGCAGCTCGACGCTCTGCATCCGGGGGTCAGCGTGGAAGGCGTCGACGATGACCTGCTCACAGAGGTAGTTGGTGAGCGCGACCATGATCATCCCCTGGTGGTGGGCCATGTAGGTGCGCACGATGGCGCGCTCCTGCCCCAACGGCAGACGGGCCTCAGTGTAGTCCACGGCGTCGTAGAAGCCGAAGTGACCCAGAACCTGTCCTGCCCTGAGGCGCTCGATGTTCTCCATGACCTCCTGGGGGTAGACGGAGAGGGCCAGGAGGGAGGCGTAAGGGGCGATGACGAGATCGTCCCCCAGACCGCGCTTGCGGCCCAACCCCGGGATACCGAAGCCCCGGTACTGGTAGTTCAGGGCGGCGTCGAAGCGGTAGTAAGCGGATTCGGAGACGCCCCAGGGGACGTCGTTTTCCGCTGCATAGGCCATCTGTCCTTCCACCACCGCCTCGTCGGTCTGATCCAGAAGGGTATTCTCGTAGTTCCGCAGCCAGAGATCGGGCATGAGGTACTCGAACATGCTGCCGTTCCAGGAGAGGAGGGCCTCTTTACCGTCTACCTGCGTGAGGGGGCGGCCCAGGTGGAGCCAGTGGCTCTGCGACACCTCCCCCTTGGCGATGGCGATGAGGCTGGTCGTGCGGGCCTCCGAGGCCAAAAGGTCGTAGTGGTTCCCGTCGAGATCCTCGACGTCCACCCGGTAGCCGAGGTAGAAGACCTTCCGCTGGTCGTCGTAGAGGAAGCCGAACTCCATCGCCTGGGCCAGCTCCTCGGCCCGGTTGCTCAGGTCCTGTAACCCGATGAGGAGGGAACCGGCGGCGATGCGGGCCGACTCGAGGGCACGCCGAAGATCCTCGCACCACCGCAGACCCGCCTCGTCTCCTTGCTCCTGCAACAGCTCACAAAGAGCCTCCGACTGCGCTTCGGCCCTGCGGCAGCGGTCCGAGATCATCTCGAGCGTGGGGGCCGGGGCCAGGGCCTCCTTGAGCCCCTGCCAGCGCTCGCCGACGGCGGAGTCCGCAGGGGCCTCCACCAGGCTCTCGGGCGGCTCCTGCAGCATGACCAGCCAGGGTAGCAGGAGGTCCATCTCCTGCTGCATGTGGCGCAGGTGATCATGGATACGCTCCGCCCAGAGACGGAAGTCCCGGATGAGCACGGTGTCGAGGGTGCCGGCTCCCTTTTGACTCAACGTTCTGATCCGCTGATCGAGGGTCACGCCGCTCTCTGTAAGCAACCGTCGCAGCAGGAGACCCCGGCGCTCGGGCTTCTCCTGAGTTTCCCTCAGGGTCTCTTGGATCTCCTGAATCTGTGTGGTGATATCCTCCACCGCCGGCTGCAGCTCCTCCGCCTCTACCTCCTCCACGAGCTCCAGAAGGACGCCGAGGGTATCGCTCAACCCCCGCCAGCGCTCGTCGTGCAGCACGGATTGTCCTCCCAGGGCACGGAAGCGCTCCTTGAGAACGATGAGACAGGCCGCCATGTTGCCGCTGTCCACGGTGGAGACGTAGCGCGGTGTGAGCGTGCTCAGGTCCCGGGTGTCATACCAGTTCAGCAGATGGCCCCTGTACTTCTCCATCCGGTCGATGGTCTCCAGGGTGGAGCGGATGCGTACCGTCAGCTCCAGGAAGCCGATGTAGCCTATCTCGTAGGCCCCCAGGGTGGAGAGGAGGAGGAGTCCGATGTTGGTGGGGGAGGTGCGATGGGCGACCAGCCCCCGAGGCTGCTCCTGAAAGTGATCGGGGGGGAGCCAGTGATCCTCGGGCCCTACGAAGCGCTCGAAGTAGAGCCACGTGCGGCGGGCCAGGCGGCGCAGCTCGGCGCGCTCCTCCGCGGTCAAGGGCTTGCGCTCCCTCTCGATGGGCTGGCTGACCAGGTAGGCCACGTAGGGGGAAGCCGTCCATAGCATGACCAGCGGTAGGGCGACGAAGAGGGCCGGCGGGTGGACGACGGCGGTCACGATGCCCAGCACGACGGCGAGCAGCGCTCCCCCTCCCATCCACTGCCAGAGCACCGCGATCTTGGACTCCCGCCCGAAGAGGCGCACGGTGTGGGCTGCCGTCGTCCACTGCAGGAGGCGTTTGTGGCTGATGAAGAGGCGCACCAGGGTCGTGCCGATGGCGTCCGCCATCAGAAGGGTCTCGTAGGGCAGGAAGGCGAGAAAGAGCAACCAACGCCCCGTCTCCCTGCGTACTGCTTCGAGCGGGGTGTTGGTGCCGCCGTCCTGCAGACGACGCAGGATCTCCGCGACGGCGGCCACGACCAGGGGGACCGCCGACATCAGCAGGGTAAAGAGGGTCCAGAGGAAGGCGGAGCCGGGCAGCCAGACCCAGCCGGCAAAGAGCAGGGCCAGAAGCGCCGGCGTGCGCAGACTCCGGCGCAAATTGTCGACGATCTTCCAGCGGTCGATGAGGGAGAAGGGGTTGGGCAGACGCTCCCCTGCGGCTTCCGGCACCCGTGGGGCGAGCCAGGGCAGCAGCTGCCAGTCGCCCCGTACCCAGCGGTGTTTGCGTTGGGTGTAGGCAATATAGCTGGGGGGATAGCTCTCGTAGAGGATGATGTCGGTCACCAGCCCTGCCCGCCCGTGGATTCCCTCGAAGAGGTCGTGGCTCAGCAGCGCGTTCTCCGGCACCCAACCCTCGAGACTGCGATAGAAGGCCTCCAGGTCGTAGATGCCCTTGCCCACGTAGATCCCCTCGCCGAAGAAGTCCTGGTAGACGTCGGAGACGGCGCGGGTGTAGAGATCGAGGCCCGTATCGCCGGTGAAGATGCGGGTGAAGAGGGTCTGGTGAGCGTCGGTGGGCTTGACCTCCGTCCGCGGCTGGAGGATGGTGTAGCCGGCGATGACCTGCCCCGTCTCCGGATCGAAGAGGGGGCGATTGAGCGGGTGGGCCAGCGTGCCCACGAGGCGCTGAGCAGCCTCACGGGGTAGGATGGTATCGGCGTCGAGGGTGATGACGTAGCGGATGTCGGGGAGCGCCGCGAAGTTACCGACCTGCGTGCTGTACGAGGTCTCACCGCGGTCGAGCAGCAGGCGGTTGAACTCCTCAATCTTGCCCCGCTTGCGCTCCCAGCCCATCCAGACCCCTTCCTGGGGGTTCCACTGCCGCTTGCGGTGCAACAGGTAGAAGAGGCCGCGGTTCTGGGGATCGTACTGGCGGTTGAGGGCGCGAATGCCCTCGATGGCCTGCTCGAGGAGGGTCTCGTCCTCGGGCATCTCCTCCTCGGGCGCGTCGCTGAAATCGGTGAGCAGGGCGAAGCGCAGCCGGGGATCGCTGTTGTTCAGGTAGTGGAGCTCGATCTGCTGCAGCAGGAAGTCCACCTCGTCGCTCGTCAGCAGTGCGGGGATCACCACGAAGGCAGGATGGGCTTCCGGTATCCCTTCGCTGAAGTCCATCTTGGGCAGGTCGCTGGGGGAGGTGAGGTGAGTGATGGTGAAGTTGATCAGGTTGACCGCGACCATGGAGGCGGGGATGAGGGTGAGGAGCACCGTGGCGACGAGCTCGAAGGGGGTAGCGCCTGCATTCCAGGCGAAGAGGGCCAGCCCCAGGACGACGAGAAGGGTCAGCAGGACGATGCTCGTCAGGTAGACGAAGGTGGGATGGTCGAGGGCCCAGGCGCCCCACCGCTTCCCGAGCGGGGGATGGTAGTCGAGTGCGGCTTCCAGGGCCGGTCGGCCCCCGCCGATGAGGTAGTATCCGACGTGCCGGACGCGTTCGCCCTTGGGATCCGTCTCCTCCGCTTCCTCTGCCAGCCGCACGACCTCCTGTGCGGCGCTCTCCTCACTATATTCGGAGAAGCGGGCGAGGGTCTCCACCTCCTTGCGGTAGTGGTCACGGGTGTCGAAGTCCATGCGGGCGTAGATGCCGGTCGGGTCCTGGCGCAGGGTCACCTCGACGCGGCTCACCTTTTCGAAGAAGCTCTTCCAGTCGTAGGCCTCGAGGGCGCGTAGGCTGCGGATCGCGTTCCCGACCACGACCTCGGGAGGTGCCGTCGGCTCCTCCTCCCCGAAAGCACACCCAAGGCTGGGGATGGGTGCGGCGACCTCGTCGAGCGCCACGCCTGCTTCGTCGACGACGGTGTACGTTAGCAGTTCAATGATGCTCAGGCGGAGCATGATGGGGATGGCCCAGACCTCCCCCATGGTGAGAGGGCGCACCTCCTGGTAGGCGTTGGTGAAGCGCTGCACCCGATCGACGTCGACGGCCCCAGTGGCGCAGCTGACGAGGGCCCGGGCGATGGCGTAGACACGGGGATAGTCCTGTAGCTCGCCGTCGTCCAGCTTGGGCAGCCGGCGGTAGTAGCCTTCCGGGAGATTCTCCCGGATGCCCCGCATGGTCTGTTGAATGACGTAGAAGTTGTCGAGCAGCCACTCACCTACACCGGAAAGGGTGCCCTCCTCCTCGGAGAGCTGCACGAAGTAGTTGTAGGCCTCGCGCAGTGCCTCCCGGTAAGCAGGCAGGGCCTCCAGGGGTGAAGTCCGGGTGCCGGGACGCCGCGTCGCGCTCTGCTTCTCGGCGAGTCGCCGACCGCGGGTTGCGATTCGCTCTTCGGTATGGGTGGGGGCTGTGTGATCCGCAGTGTCTGCCATACTCTAGTGACCCTTCTCCTGACTGACCGCCTTCTCGGCGGCACTCTCTGCAATCTCCTCTCGCGACAGATCCTGCACAATGAGCAGGGGCTTGGTCCCGTAGGCGATAAAGTTCAGAGCGATACTGCCGTAGGGCCAGCGCGCCTCACCGGAGTAGCCGTGAGCACTCAGCAGGACCATGTCGATATCCTCCTTCTCCACCAGGTCGTGCAGGGCAGCGGCAGGATTCTCGCTGACCAGAAGACGGGTTTCCGCCTCCGAGGCGAGCCGAGTTTGCAGATCCTTGAGGTACTCCTTACCGTGCTCGTGGTTCAGCTCGGTGAGCCGGTCGACGAGTTCCTGCTCCTGCTCCTTGAGCGGTGCGCGACGCGGTACCTCGGGCCGGGCGACGACGTGGGCCAGGACGATGCGGCAGTCGTGGTAGTTGGCGATGGAGCGCGCAAAGGGCAGCAGATTCTCGGCCCGGCGTGAGCCGTCCAGCGGGACGAGGACGCGATGGTACTCCAACGCTGTTAGGTCTTGGGGCACGGATTGGTAGGACCGGACGATCAGGGTGGGCATGTAGACGCGCAGGATGACCTTCTGCACCACGCTGTTGATGTTCCACTCGCTCAGACCACTCTGCCCGTGACTGCTCATGACCAGCAGGTCGACGTTCTTTTCGCGCGTATAAGCGACGATGCGTTTCGCTGCGCGCCCCTCCAAGAGGACCTTCTTCACGTTCAGGTCCAGGTCCTTCAGGCGGGCACTGACCTCGTCGAGGTAGGATTCGGCCTCCGCCTTGCGCATCTGCCACCCCAGCGGATCGACCGCCTGGGAGCGATCCTCCCCCTGAGGCTGCTCCACGACTCGCATGACGATGATCTGTGAGCCGAAAGGCCGGGCCAGCGCGACGACGTGGGGCAACACACTCTCGGCGAGAGACGAACCGTCAAGTGGAACGAGTATCTGTTCGAACATAGTTTTTGCTTCCTTTCAACCGCGACCGTCCGACAAAGCGCTCTTAAAAGTATAATTTTCCGAGTGATGGTGGGTGATCTACTTAAAGGGTGCTTGCGTCACTGTAATTTGCGAGCCTCAAACGCCCAGGAGGTACTCCGCCCCCACGCTCTCGGTTACGCCAGCACGAAGTTATACTTCTGCGAGCCCTGAGGGCGTCGGAGGCTCTTGAACCCGATCTCTGGTGCCCCCCCATCCCTCTGGTCGGCTACTCTTCCTCGACGAGACGGACGACGGTGGCGTCCTCGTTGGTGCGGAAGACGTACTCCTCGCCCTGCACCTCGACCGTCACCTGGTAACCGGGGGTGATGACCTGGGCGCAGACTTCACCCTCCTCGGCGAGTCCCAGGCAGGCGTCGGGCCAGTCCTCCTGCTCGTAGGAGACGATCTCCACAGCATCCTCGGGTATCTCCAGCTCCTCGCTTAACTGACCACGAAGCTGCTGAATAGGAGCAGGTAAGGGGGCCTCCTGCCGATTCTGACAGCCGACCAGGAGCAGGGACAACATCAGAGCAATCAACATCCAGATCCCTTTACGTACTAACATGGTGGTTATCCTCCTTGAACTGACGGACAGGGAACTAACGGACAGGGAACTAACAGACAGGGAACTAACAGACAGGGAACTAACAGACAGGTGCCCACTCTCTTACAGGGGTCAAGCCCCGTACTTCCCCAGCCGTCGCGCGTGGGCGAGGGCCAGGGGCATGATCTCGAAGGCCGGGAAGCGCGGTCCCAGACTGCCGGTGACGCACGCTCGCTCGCCGAACTGCTCCACTCTATCAGGCCGGCAGAACTCCGACCAGAGAAGCACCGGCACGGGGTGCCAGCTGTGATACTTCATCTTGGCGGGCGTCGAGTGATCCCCTGTCACCACAATCACGTCGGGATGGAGGTCGACGAGGCGGGGTACGAGCGCGTCCGTCTCCTCGATGAGGCTGACTCGGCGGTCGAAGTCGCCGTCCTCCCCGGCGCTGTCGATCCGCTTCACGTGGACGAAGAAGAAATCGTAGTCGTTCCACTTCTCCTCTAAAAGGTCGAACTCCTCCTCCACGGTGTGGCTGACGGGCAGGGCGTCCATTCCGATGAGCTTGGAGACGCCCCGGTACATGGGGTACATGGCGATGGCGGCCGCTTGCAGCCCGAAGACCTCCTGCATGGAGGGCCATTCGGGCTGCTGGGAGAAGCCGCGCAGCAGTACCATGTTGGCGGGCTTCTCATCGCGCAGGATCTCCCGGACCTGGTCGACGAAGTCGCGCACGATCCGAGCCGTCTTCTTCGCCTCCGGTGTGGGCAGGGTGGCCTCCGGGCGCACCGGCTCCTCTCCCACCTCCAGGGGATCGGTCTCCGTCACGGCGCTCGAGAGCTCCGCGCCCCGCAGCACCAGCAGGAAGCGGTACTCCTTGACGGGCTCCATGAAGACCTCCACCTCGGAGATGTCGAGATTACTGCAGACGAGCTCCTCCAGCTCCTTGTTCTTCTCGGTGGAGATGCGGCCCGCGCGCCGATCGACGACGACGCCCTGCTCGTTAACCGTGCAGAAGTTCCCGCGAGCCGCCACGTCCTGGGGCTGGAGATCGAAGTCGATGCCCAGCGCCGAGAGGACGCCCCGGCCCACCTGGTAGGTGACGGGGTCGTAGCCGAAGATGCCCAGGTGACCGGGCCCGCTGCCGGGGGTGACCCCCGTACGCACCGGCTGGTGGAGGCCGCAGATGCCTTCCGCCGCCAGCCGGTCCAGGTTGGGGGTGTGGGCCGCCTCGAGGGCCGTCTTGCCACCCCTTTCCATGGGTAATCCCCCCAGCCCGTCCATGACCAGCATCACGATCTTGGTGTCTCTGTTTCTCTCGACGAGAGATTTGATGAAGTTAAGGTCCATGCTTGATCTCCTTTCCTGACATGTAGCTTTGTTAACTCTACCCACCCTTGATGGAGCCCGCGAGAATACCACGGACGAAGAAGCGCTGCAGGGAGAAGAAGACGACGAGGGGCAGGGCCATGGAGACGACGGCGGCGGCGGGCAGGAGGTAGGCTTGGGCCCCGAGCGAGTTCACGAGGTTGGCGACGCGGACGGTGAGCGGGGCGACGCGGGGTGTGCCCCCCAGGTAGATGAGGGCGACGAGCAGGTCGTTCCAGACCCAGAGGAACTGAAAGATGGCCAGGGCCGCCAGGGAGGGGACGGAGAGGGGGAGGGCCAAGCGTGTGAAGGCGGTGAAGAAGGAGGCGCCGTCGAGATAGGCGGACTCGAAGAGCTCGCTGGGGAGGGAGCCGAAGAAGTTGCGCAGCAGGTAGACGGCGAAGGGAAGGCCGTAGCCCGTGTGGGCCAGCCAGATCCCCAGGAAGGTCCCGTTGAGGCCCAAGGAGGTGTAGATGGAGTAGACGGGGACGAAGGTCATCTGCAAGGGGACCACGAGGAGGCCCACGACGAGGGAGAAGAGCAGCCGGCGTCCCGGAAAATCCATCCAGGCGAAAGCGTAGGCCGCGAAGGCCGCGACGAGGATGGGGATGACGGTGGCCGGGACGGAGATGAAGAGACTGTTGCGGAAGGCGTGGGCCAAACCCTGGGCCTCCAGCACCGTCTCGTAGTTCTCCAGCGTCCACGTGGTGATGTTGAAGGGATGGGCGAAGATGTTCCACCAGCCGCTCGACCGGATGGCCTGCGGGGGGCGGAAGGAGTTGAGCAAGACGCCCATGGAGGGCAACATCCAGATAAGGGCAATGGTGATGACTACGACGTGGAGGGGAATTCTACCCAGGAGCTTGCGCATTTTGTCACTCATCGTATAGCCTCCTGTTCCTGGAACCGCCGGATGTTGACAATCATGACGGGGACGATAGCCAGCAGCAAGACGACGGCCACCGCGGCAGCGCGTCCGTCGTTGCGGTTGATGTAGAGCTGGCGGTACATCTCGTAGGCGATGACGTTGGTGTCGTAGCGCGCACCCGTCATGACGTAGATGAGATCGAAGATTTTCAGCACCATGATGATCAGCGTGGTGGTGACGACGGCGATGGTGGAGGCGATCATGGGCACCGTCACCCTCCAGAAGATCTGGAAGCCGCTGGCGCCGTCCACCTTGGCCGCGTCGATGATCTCGTCAGGGATGCCCTTGATGGCAGCCGAGAGGATGACCATGGCGAAGCCCGTCCACATCCAGATACCCGTGGTGATGAGGGCGTAGGTGGCGATATTGCTGTTGACCAACCAGCCTACGGGTTCGAAGTTCGGGAAGAGGGAGGTGAGAACGGCGTTGAGCAGGCCGACATTGGGACGATAGTCGTAGACGTACTGCCAGATCACCCCGGCTCCTACGAAGGAGATGGCCTGCGGGAGGAAGATGATGGACTTCGCTACCGACTCGTAAGGCACCTTGTCCACCAGCACGGCGATGATAAGGCCGGCGACGACGGTCAAAGAGGTGAAGAAGATGAGCCAGAGAAGATTGTTCTTGAAGGCGCTCAACATGGGGGCGCTGGTAAAGGCGAAGACGTAGTTCTCAAACCCCACGAAGGTCTCGGAGTTGGGGCCGTAGAAGCTCAACCGGATGGTGGCGATGGTGGGGTAGATCAGGTAAAAGGCGAGAATCAGTAAGGTCGGTCCGATGTAGAACCAGGAACGCAGCCCAGCCTTCCGCATTGAAGTGCTCCTTTCTCTGTGTGAATATCAGGTCTGCTTGCGACGGGATGCGTGTTGCGCCTTTGAGGAGACCGCAACACGCATCCCGGACTTAGGTATGGAGCCGCCGCTGCGGCAGAGAACGCCGTAACGGCCGGCTCGATTGATCAACGTTTAGTAGTTTTCCTCGGCGACGCTCTCGATATTCTGTAGAATGCTGTCCAACTGATCGGGGTTCTCCACGTACTCGAGGATGCCGGACCAGAAGGCGTCGTTGACGGCGGACGGCATGAGATCCGAGGCGTCGAAGCGTACGACATCGGCCTCGACGAGAACCTCTGCGGCCTGCTGCGTCAGTTGATCGGGATAGATCTCCGGAGCGACGTTCCGGTTGGTGGCGATGAAGCCGCCGCGCTCGGCCCAGATGCTCTGGGCGTCATCGGTCGCCAGCCAGCGCATCAGACAGCGGGCTGCCGGCTCGTCGTTGAAGAGCCCGAAGAGGTCGCCCGCCACGAGGGCCGGTGTGCCGTACTGCTCGTCGATGGGCGGGAAGGCGAAGTAGTCGAAGTCTTCGATGGGCTGGGCGTCAGGGAACTGGTCCTGGATGAAGCTCTGGATGAAGATGGCCTGGCGGTGCATGTAGCAGCCCGGCGGTTCCTGTAACATGGGATAGACAGACTCACCGAAGCCGGTAGCCAGCACAGCGGTCGTGCCCCCTTGGACCATATCGCCGTCGGTGGCGACCTGTCCGAAGATCTCCCAGGCATTGCGTACGGCTTCGTCGGTCCAGGGGATCTCGTGTTGCCACCACTGGTCGTAGACCTCAGGTCCCGCAGTGCGCAACATGATGTCCTCGATCCAGTCGGTGCCGGGCCAGCCGCTCGCGGCGCCGCTCTCCAGCCCCAGGCACCAGGGCGCGTTGCCGTCGTCGATGATGGTCTGTGAGAGCTCCATCATCTCGTCCCAGCTCTCCTCGGGGATCTCGTACCCGGCCTCCTCAAAATTAGGAGGGCTGTACCAGACGAGGCTTTTGATCGCGGCCTTCGTGAAGATACCGTAGAGGCCGCCGTCGAAGGTCGCCAGGTCGATCCAGGTGTCGGCGTAGTCCTCCTGCAGCATCTCCATGTCCATGAAGGTGCTCAGATCCACCAGATAGCCCTCATCGGCGTACTGGCGCAGCTGACCGGGGCCGGGCAGACCGGCGATGTCGGGCGGGTTGCCGCCCTCGACGCGCGTGGTCAGCACGGCGTTCAGGTCACGGGTGCCCTCGTAATCCATCATGGCGCCCGTGGCTTCCTCCCAGGGCGCGACCATGGCCTCGAAACTTTCCAGCTCGTCGCCGCCCCAGACGGCGAGAACGTTGACCGTCTCGCCGGAGATGTCCTCCTCACAACTGAAGGCCATCTCCTCTTCCATCTCCTCCGTCGGCATGGCCTCTTCCGTCTCCTCGGCCATCTCCTCCGTCGGTGTAGGCTCTTCGGTCATCTCTTCTGTGGGCTCTTCTGTCATCTCTTCTGTGGGCTCTTCGGTCATCTGCTCGGTGGGCTCCTCGCCGTTACAGGCGCTCAGGAGCATGCTCGCCACCAGCAGGACGCTGACGAGAACCCAAAGTGTGCGTTTGAACATCTTGACGTACCCTCCTTCTGACTACGAAAACAGTATCTGTGTTGTTCTCCGGGCCTGGTTTAGACGGCGCCGGCGATTATGTCTCGGGGTGTCTGCGCTGACCGGATGCGATGGTACCCCTCGTGCGGCAGATTCCAGTCTCCCCTCACCTCCTCTCGTAGCGTTGGTGACCCTCCATCTTTGGACCTTAAGGCCCGTAGTTCTCCGCCAGGTAGTCCACGAGGACCTCTTTCTCCTCCACGTTCAGTTCCGCGCCCAGCTCGATCATCCGTTCCACCGTCTCCTCCCACTCGGCCTCGGTCTTCTCCTCATCTGTGACGCGCTGCAGGTCGTGGCACTCGATGCAACGGGTCTGGAGCAGTGTCTCCCCATCGGGGACGTCGGTACCGGCACCGTCGGTGCCGCAGGCACTCAGGATCAGCAGCGCAATGATAATTACGAGTATAAGCGTTCTTCGCATTCGTAGATCTCTCCTTTGTGTGAAGCCTTTGAATGAATGGCTGTGGCTACAGTGACTGAATTACAAAAGGGCTCACCTTGCATGACGCCTGTCACACGTCCCCATACACGGCAATGCTGGCCCCACTGATGGCCTCGCCGGCCTCCGAGCAGAGAAAGCGCATCGTCGCAGCGATGTCCTGAGGTGAGACCCAACGGCTGGGATCGGGCTTGGAGATGTAGTGGCGGTTGGCAGGGGTATCGATGATGCTGGGTAGAATAGCGTTAGCCGTCACGCCCGTGCCCTTGGTCTCCAGGGCGATGACCTCCGTGAGCGTAATCAGAGCGCGCTTGGAGACGTCGTAGGAGGCTTCGTGGGGCTTGGGTTGCACGGCACCCCTGGAGCTGATGTGGACGATGCGGCCCCACCCGGTCTCCAGCATGTGAGGGAGCACGGCGCGCGAGAGTAGGAACGCCGACTGCAGGTTGACCCGCAGCAGCCGGTTCCACGCCTCGATGGAGGTCTCGTGGACGGGATCGCCCCCCTGCCACGTCCCCACGTTGTTGAGGAGGACGTGTAGCCCTCCCCACCTCTCCACGATCTCCTCGACGAGCTCCTGAACGCCCTCCGGGTGTGTGACATCGGCGGCCTGGTGATAGAGCCGGGACTCGGGCAGCCCCGTCTCCTCCGCGAGCATCGCCAGAGCCTCCGGTGACGTGCTGGTCAGGGCCAGCGCTGCGTCCGTCCGCGCGAACTCGCGGGCAACGGCGGTTCCCAGCCCCCCGGTGGCTCCTGTGATAAGAACTACGCGATCTTCTAGCATAAGAATTGGCGGGAGCTGTAGCCGGGGCGACGCAGGCTACAGCTCACCAACCCTCCTTTCGTGTGAGGGCCCCCGAAGACGACAGCCGCCCCGGATGAAGAGGTGTGGGGGCCCTCAACCTGCACGACACGTGCCCTCCCCCGAGTTCTCTACCCCCTGAGGCTCCTCAAGCCTCGGTGACGTGGATGATCTCGACGGGGCAGCCGTCAGCGGCTTCCGTCACGCACTCCTCCAGGTCAGCCGGAGCCAGCCCCTCGTCGACGGCGTCGTCGACCCGGTACTCCTCCACTACCTGGCTCAATTCGTCCTCCGGGCTCGATTCGAAAAACTCAGGGCACGTGCTCCAGCACACACCACAGATGATGCATTCATCGCGATCGATGGTGACCTTGTACTTCTCTGCCATTGAAACCTCCTTGACTGAATAGTTACTCTGATGGGGAAGGGAGATCGAGCAAACGCTTCTCCCCCTCGAGATCCTGAATCTCGGTGACGTTCTGGGTCACTTCTACGCACCCCAGGTATTCACCCTCGGGGTCACGCAGAGCGTAGTACTCGATAAGGATCTTCTGGGGCTTCTCCTGGGAATCCGGCTTCATATCGATCCAGAAGCGAGCCTTCTCCCTCTCTCCCGCTTTCATCTCCTCGAGGAGTCTTTCCACCTTGTCGAGGCTCTGTTGGGGATGACAGTTGCGGACATCCCGTCCCACGACCCCCTTGGGACGTTTGAAGACGCGCGTCTCGTGCTTGTTCCACGCCAGCACCTGATCCTCGGCATCGATGACGGAAAACTCAATGGGTACGCTCTCTAAAAGTGCTTTTAACACCGGTTGGGGCAGTTCTCCGATCATAGTTCTCCTTGGAGTCTACACTTCCACCATGAACTGGCGCACGTGATAGTCCCACTCACGCGTCTCCAGATCAATCACCGTCTGGTCGTCCTGCTGGACGACCGTGGCTTGAACGTGCCCGCCGCCGCCTTCCAGTCGCATGCAACAGGCGCTCTCTTGCTGTAGGGTGAGCCCCAACCCCTGTTCTCCGAAGTAGGTCTCGAGCCTCTCCAACGCTTCGCTGGGGCTCAGGTCGGTCTCGATGCTGTAGCGCATTCCGCTCTCCTTGAGAAGTAGTTCAACAGGCTCGGCAGACGCTTCCGGAGGTGCTGTCTACACCTCCAACACCGTCGCCCTATATTTGGCCGAGAAGAGGTAGTCGCTGGTTTTCTCCGGCTCCACATCGTCGTGAGGAGCGTGGCTGAAGAGCAGGACCTGGTCCACTCGGACGCGCAGCGATTTCGCGCTCTGCCCAAAGGTCGGAGGGTCCCTGTGTGGGTGGAGGATGCCCTCCAAAACCGTCACGGTTTCGACCTCTCCGAGCATCTGGTAACCCCTATCGGTAGCGATGTCCCAGACCACGATCGTGACCTTGGGATTCTGTTGGAGGTTGGCCTCAACCAGGGGGCAGAACCAGTCTGAGAGATCGATGTGCCGGTCGGAGGCGAGGGCAAACTCACCTACCGAGGTAAGGTGCGGCCAGCCCCGAGCATCGGCGGTCGTGATAAAGACGTGCTGCCTCTCCTGAGCCATTGCTACCGCTTGGCTAAACAGTTCGGTATTCATGGTTTCCCCCTATTCTATTTGGGTCGCGGCTACCCATTCAATGAAGTGAGCGACTATCTCTCCCCGCGGGGGCGAATAGACACTCTGTTTTCTCTTCGCTGAACACACCCCCCTGCTCGGCAGGGGTAGTAGCGCAAGGAAGAGACGACACTTGGGCAAGTAAGGGCCGACGTAGTCGTGGATCAATGGATAGGCGCGGACGCCGGTAGGTTGGAGAGTTTCTGTCCGTGCACGGAGCGGATAGCAGCGGCGAGCTCGTCAATGGTGACGTCCTTTAAGAGATAGTGGGATGCGCCTGCTTGGAGTGCCTTGTGCAGGATCGTCTCATCGTAGAAGCTGGTCAGCACAATTACTTGCGTGTATGGGTGAATGCGGCGAATTTCCCGTGTGGCGGCGACGCCGTCCATCTGCGGCATCAACAGGTCCAGCAAAACGATATCGGGCTCCAGCTCCTTGCAGAGCTTCAAAGCCTCTTGACCGTTATGGGCGGCCCCCACGAGCTCCAGGTCATCGAAGACCTCGAGAAAGATGGAGAGACTGCTGCGGATCTGATCATGATCATCCGCTATTAGCACCCGAATTGGATCTGTTTTAGCCAGGGAGATTGCGCTCATAGTCTTATGGTACAACAAGGAGGCTTGAAATGCTTCCGGCATTCAGGGGAATTACCCCGTGACGGGTGGATGATTTACCCATCGTCCAGATGGGGGATTTCTCTATCGGTCAGGTGACCGGTCGGCTTGCAACGGGTGTGGCTCCCTGAGCCGCTTTCAGCGCTGGCCCGCATAACCGCAACCACAATCCTCTTCTCGCCTGGTTGAAGTCGCGTTTCACGGCAGGTTCTGTGCGGGGATTGCGAAACTGTGACGGGCGCCCCGAGGAGGGAACGCGGTTGACAAAATAAGCGAGCCGGTTATAATACTCGGGCAGCCGAACCCCCCTTGGGCTCGGCTCCTATTGTGTATGTCGGGAGGAAGCATCGTGTACGCAGTTATTAGATCAGGTTCACATCAATACAAGGCTACGGTAGGGAGTGAGATCGTTATCGAGAAGCTCCCTGATGACGTGGGTGAGCAGATTGAGCTCCACGAGGTCTATCTGGTCTCCGACGGGGACGAAGTTCACGTCGGGCACCCCACGGTACCGGGCGCTGTCGTTCGCGCGACCATCCTGGAGCAGTTCCGCGGTCCTAAGGTGCGCATCTTCAAGCACCATCCGCGGAAGCGCTATCGCTTGCGGAAGGGTCATCGCCAGGACTACATGCGCCTGCGGATTGACGAGATTGTGAAGGGAGCGTAGGAGCTATGGCGCGTAAGAAGGCCACAGGCACGAACGGGCGCGACAGCATCGCCAAGCGCCGGGGCGTCAAAAAGTACGGTGGTCAACGTGTGCGGACGGGGCACATCCTCGTGCGCCAGGTTGGCGAACATATCAAGGCCGGCGAGAACGTCGGGGTGGGTAGGGACTACACCCTCTACGCGTTGGCCGACGGTATTGTGCGCTACGACGTCCGACACGGGCGCAAGCGGGTCAACGTGGATATGTATGAGGGAGGGGCTGAGGCATGAGGTCCGATCTTCATCCCAAATGGTATCCCGAGGCCAAGGTAGTCTGCTCCTGCGGCAACAACTGGACAGTGGGAGCCACCGAGCCGGAGATCCGCACCGACGTCTGCTCTCAATGTCATCCCTTCTTCACCGGCGAGCAGCGCATTGTGGACACCGAGGGTCAGGTCGATCGCTTCATGCGCCGCCTGGAGGCGCGCGAGGAAGTGCGGCGCGAGGCCGAACGACGGCGGGAGGCTCGCACCTCCCCTGAGGTGCCGCTGGTAGATCTGGAACTTAAGTCCCGGGTGCTGAATCTCCTGGAGGAGGCCGGCTTCGAGAAGGTCGGAGACGTTCTCGATCGTCTGGAGGAGAGCGGCGACGAGAGCCTCACGGAGATCCGCGGCTTTGGGCTCAAGGCGCTGGCCGACCTCAAGAAGACGTTGCGAGCGCGTGGCTATGTGCTACCCGGTGACGAGGTAGAGGAAGAAGAGGCTCCACAGGAAGAAGTGGAGACCGCCTAAGAGAGCGTTCAAGGGCAGGACCCCGGGGTCCTGCCCTACTTTTTTGCCGGTTCTGTTCCCCCCCCCTTCCCCACGCTGTCAGAAAGGTAGGGCTTTTGCGTGTACGGAAAACCCAGCGGTGGTTGGATTGAGGTGATCTGTGGGAGCATGTTCAGCGGCAAGACGGAGGAGCTCCTCCGTCGTCTCCGCCGCGCCCAGATCGCCCGGCTGAAGGTGCAGGTCTTCAAGCCTGCGATGGATAAGCGCTACAGTGAAGAGGCCATCGCCTCCCACAACGGCCTCCAGCAGAGGGCCAGCCCCGTCAAGGACCCCGCCGAGCTGCGTGCCCGGCTGCTCTCCGATACCGAGGTGGTGGCTATCGATGAGATTCAGTTCTTCCCGCAAGAGATTGTGTCGCTCTGCGACGAGTTGGCCCACGAGGGCAAACGTGTGATTATCGCCGGATTGGATATGGACTTTCGGGGGGAGCCCTTCGGTCCGATGCCCGGACTGCTGGCAATCGCCGAGCGGGTGGACAAGCTGCAAGCCATCTGTGTCGTCTGCGGCGGGCCTGCCAGCCACTCCCAACGTCTTATCGACGGTCAACCCGCCTGCTACGAGGATCCGGTGGTCCTGGTGGGGGCCAGTGAGGTCTACGAGGCGCGCTGCCGGGGCTGCCACGAGATTCCCCGCCGTGATAGAGATTGAGGAGGTACCATGACGCTCGCGCTGCCTGATTCCATTCAGAGGGTGCTGTTGGATGAGGAGACCATTCAGGGACGTGTTCAGGAGCTCGCCGACGAGATCAGCGCCGACTATGCCGGTATCCACAACGAGGACTTCATCCTCGTCGGCGTCTTGAAGGGCAGCTTCATCTTCCTCTCCGATCTGGCCCGCCGGCTCACGGTGCCCCACAGGGTCGACTTCATCGCCCTCTCCAGCTACCAGGAGAAGGCGGAGGCCACGGGTGAGGTGCGCCTCATCATGGATACCCGCGCCGATATCGCCCGACGCCACGTCCTGGTCGTCGAGGACATCCTCGACACCGGTTACACCCTCAACTATCTGGAGCGCCTCTTCGGCGCCCGCCAACCCGCCTCCCTGCGCTCCTGCGTGCTGCTGAGCAAGCCCGAACGCCGGAAGGTCGACGTTCAGGTGGACTACCTGGGCTTCGAGATTCCCGACGTCTGGGTGGTGGGCTACGGCCTGGACTTCGCCGATCGTTTCCGCACCCTGCCCTATATCGCAGCCCTCAAACAACGCGTTTACGAAAAGTAAGCGCGCGTATAAAGAATAGCTTCCCGCGCGATGGCGAGGTGGCTTATTCAGGGACGCTTAGGAACGCGAATTAAACAACTCGAGCAAAAGCAAACTGAAAGCGCTCCCGAAAGTCACCTATAATGCCCAAGTTATTTCGCTTTCAGTCCTTACCTCATTGAAACTGGCGAGCCTCAAACGGGTGTGGGAGGCTTCTGCCTTACGACTGCGATTGGGCCATCGGGAAAGCGCTTCTTTACAGACCCTAACTCCACCCAGCGTGATCCTGCTTCGTTGCCCCTAGGCTGTCCTCGGATAGAATAGGGGAACAACGTTGTATTCACAGTAGACTCACTATGATCCTCTTAGGAGCGCTTATATGTCCATGTACGATGACATCGAAAAGGTTTTGATCTCCAAGGAGGAGATCGACGAACGGATCGCTTCCCTGGCGCAGGAGATGAATGATCTCTACACGGATGAGGATGTGCCTCTGCTGGTCTGCATCCTCAAGGGCGCCTTCATGTTCCTCGCCGATCTGGTCCGTCACCTCGACTTCCGCCACGAGGTCGACTTCATGGAGATCTCCAGCTACGGGATGTCGACGAAGAGCAGCGGTATCGTGCGCATCCTGCTCGACCTGGCTTCGAGCATTGAGGGACGCCACGTCGTCATCGTCGAGGACATCGTCGATACGGGCCACACGCTCAACTACATCCTGCGCAACCTCAGCACCCGCAACCCTGCCACCCTTCGCGTCTGCACCCTGCTCAACAAACCCAGCCGCCGGGAGATCGAGGTACCCGTGGACTTCGAGGGCTTCGAGGTCCCCAACGAGTTCGTTATGGGCTACGGGCTTGACTACGCGGAGCAGTACCGCAACATCCCCTTCATCGGCGTCCTCAAACCCCACGTCTACGCCGAGGTCACGGGGGGACAGGGGGAGGAGTAACGCATGCCCGGGTGATTCGTGATCTCACGTTTCACCCGGGCACTATTCTTGACTTCCCTGAAAGAAGGGGGATAAACCACAAAGGACGCAGAGGTCGCAAAGAAAACTTAATATTTCTGAAGAGGGCACGGAGATTTTTTTAAATTGGACTTCATAAAATCAGGCAAAAGAGCGCTTTTTATAAAGATATTTCACTATCTCCTTGGTTTTCTCAGTGTTCTCCGTGTTGGAAGGAGTTTTTTCAGGGCAGTCATTCTTGAGTCGGGATCGAAAGGAGGCAGATCATGACGGTCACAGCTGTTGTCGGCGCTCAGTGGGGGGACGAGGGCAAGGGGCGGATCATCGACTACCTGGCCCAGGACGCGGAGATGGTCATGCGCTTCCAGGGAGGCGATAACGCCGGGCACACCGTCATCAACGCCTTCGGGAAGTTCGCCCTGCACCTCGTACCCTCGGGTATCTTCAACCCCGAGACCCTCTGTCTGGTGGGGCCGGGGACCGTGGTCAACGTGGAGACCCTGCTCTCCGAGCTCGATGCGTTGGAGGCGGCGGGG
This sequence comes from Anaerolineae bacterium, assembly GCA_034437215.1. Taxonomy (GTDB): domain Bacteria; phylum Chloroflexota; class Anaerolineae; order B4-G1; family SLSP01; genus DAOTVC01. The sequence continues at coordinate 60,400 of DAOTVC010000076.1, forward strand.
GTGATCACCCGGAATCTCCTCGTGGACGAGCGCGCCCACCTCATCTTCCCCTTCCACCGCCTGCTCGACGGCGCCGAGGAGCGCGCGCGCCAGGAGGGGTGGGCGGTCGGCACGACGAAGCGGGGGATCGGCCCCACCTACGCCGACAAGGCGGCCCGGGAGGGCATCCGCGTGGGTGAGCTCCTCGATCCCGTCTGGCTGCGGGAGCGGCTGGAGATGTTGGTGCCGCGCAAGAACCGCACGTTGGGCTTCTTCGATCTGCCCACCGTCTCCGTCGAGGAGATGCTGAGCCTCTGCGAGGCCTGGAGGGAGCAGCTGGGCGAGCGCATCGTCGATACCCTTCCCCTGGTGCGGGGGGCCGTGCGCGAGGGACGCCGGGTGCTCCTCGAGGGGCAGCTGGGTGTCATGCGCGGTCTCGATTGGGGCATCTACCCCTTCGTCACCTCCTCCTCACCCACGGCCGGCGGCGCCTGCGTGGGGGCCGGCATTCCGCCCCGCGCCATTGATGAGGTGCTGGGCATCACCAAGGTCTACGCCACCTCCGTGGGCGGCGGTCCCTTCCCCACCGAGCTGGAGGGCGAGACCGCCGAGCGGCTGCGGGAGATCGGCGGCGAGTACGGCGCGACGACGGGCCGGCCCCGCCGCTGCGGCTGGCTCGACGGCGTGGCGCTGGGGTACGCCGGCTGGCTGAACGGCTTCACGGGCATCGCCGTGACCAAGCTGGACGTTCTCGATACCTTCGAGGAGCTCCAGATCTGTACCGGCTACCGGCTGGGCGACGACATGCTCGATTATGTGCCCACGACACGGGTGCAGGAACAGGTGGAGCCCGTCTACGAGAGCTGGCCCGGCTGGCAGGTGGATACCACGGGCGTCCGCCGCTGGAGCGATCTGCCTGCCGCCGCCCAGCACTACCTCCGTCGGGTGGAGGAGCTGGCGCAGGCGCCCATCCGCTACGTCTCCGTCGGTCCCGAGCGGGATCAGATCATCGTCCTCTGACGCCCGGAGAACCTGAAGGATGGAGACCGAGTTCACTTACGAGACCTACCTCTCGCCCTTCACCTGGCGCTACGGCAGCGAGGCCATGCGCCGGCTCTGGTCGGAGGCCCACCGCCGGCGGCTCTGGCGCCGGGTCTGGGTGGCCCTGGCGGCGGTACAGCAGGAGGTGGGCCTGGTCACCGAGGAGCAGCTGGAGGATCTCCGCGCTCACGCCGACGAGGTTGACCTGGCCCGCGCCGCCGCGCTCGAAGCCGAGATCCACCACGATCTGATGGCCGAGGTGCGCGCCTACGCCGAGCAGTGCCCTGTGGGTGGGGGGATCATCCACCTGGGGGCCACCAGCATGGACGTCAAGGACAACGTGGAGGTCCTGCGCATCCGCCAGGGGCTCGCTCTCCTCCTCGAGGGGCTGGCCCCCCTGCTGACCCTGCTGGCGACGCTCATCGAAGCCCGCGCCGACCAGGCCACCATGGCCTTCACCCACCTCCAGCCCGCCGAGCCCACCACGGTGGGCTACCGGTTGGCCCAGTACGGGCAGGATCTGTTGGCGGATCACGAGACGCTGCGCCGGGTGCGGGGTGCCCTGCGGGGCAAGGGGATCAAGGGGGCGGTGGGGACCTCGGCTTCCTACGCCGTGCTCCTGGCGGGGACGGAGCTCTCCCCCCGGGAGCTGGAGGCGCGGGTGATGGCCCGCCTGGACCTGGAGCCCTTTCCCGTCGCCACCCAGACCTACCCCCGCAAGCAGGACTGGGAGGTACTCAACGCTTTGGCAGGCTTGGCGGGCTCCCTCTACAAGTTCGCCTTCGACCTGCGCCTGCTTCAGTCGCCGCCCATCGGAGAGTGGAGCGAGCCCTTCGGGAGCCGGCAGGTGGGCTCGTCGGCGATGCCCTTCAAGCGCAATCCCGTGCTCTCGGAGACGCTCGACTCCCTCGCCCGCTACGTGGCGGCGCTTCCCCGTGTGGCCTGGGATAACGCCGCCCACTCCCTCCTCGAGCGCACCCTCGATGACTCCGCCAACCGTCGCGTCGTCCTCCCCTCCGCCTTCCTGGCGGTGGACGAGCTGCTGCACCGCGCCCGGCGCATCCTCTCCGGCCTGCGCATCGACGACCGGGCCGTCGCCCGCAACCTCGAGGCCTACGGGGTCTTTGCGGCGCTGGAGCGGCTGCTCATGGAGCTGGTGCGCGCGGGCGCCGACCGCCAGGCGATGCACGAGGCGCTCCGCGAGCACGCGCTGAGGGCGTGGGCGGCGGTGCAGGCGGGGCGGGAGAACCCGCTGCCGCGTCTGCTCAGCGGGGACGAGTGCCTGCGCCGTTACCTGGAACCCGAGAGGATTCGGGCGTTGCTGCACGCGGGGGACTACGTGGGGGATGCGCCGGGGCGTGCCCGCGAGCTGGCGGAGGCGCTCCGCTCGGCTGTGGACTCGTCCGCCCGGTAGTGAGCGCCTCGCGACTTGGGGTTTGCCAGCGCGGCCCGGGCGACGAGCTGGGCCGCCTCCACCATGTTCCGCAGGGCGATGAGATCGTCGTCGAGGCGGGCGCCGGCGTAGAACTCGCCGACGCTCGCCCCCAGCTGCTCCAGCTCCCGCACCGCCCGGCGCAGACCCTTCTCGGTGCGTGCGAGGCCCACGTAGAGCCACATGATCTCCTGGAGGCTCCGGATGTCCCGCTGCACCCGTTCCGGATCGGCTCGCCGGTCCTGCGCGGTCCAGGGCAGGAGGGCGGCGGCGGGGGGCGGCTCCGTCAGGGGCCGGGTTGCGATATCCTCGGCAGCCCGGTAGCCCCAGAGCAGCCCCTCCAGCAGCGAGGTGCTCGCCAGACGGTTGGCTCCATGGACGCCCGTGCAGCTCACCTCTCCCACGGCGTAGAGCCCCTCGAGCCCCGTGCGTCCCCGGTCGTCCACCCGCACCCCACCACAGAAGTAGTGGGCCGCGGGCACTACGGGGATGGGCTCCTGGGTAGGATCGATCCCCACCCGCCGGCACATCCCCACGATGTTGGGGAAGCGTCTGCGAATGCGCTCGGCGGGCATCGCCGAGGCCAGATCGAGGAGCACGTGGGGGTAGCCGTGCTCTGCCATCTCCTGGTGAATGGCGCGCGCCACCACGTCCCTGGGGGCCAGATCCTGCCACTCGGGGGCGTGGCTCTCCATGAAGTGGCGTCCGTCGGGGGTGTAGAGGCGGGCGCCCTCCCCCCGCACCGCTTCGGAGATGAGGAAGTTGTAGCCTCCTTCGGGTGCCAGGGTCGTGGGGTGGAACTGGACGTACTCGGCGTTGACGATGCGGGCCCCCGCCCGGTGGGCCAGCGCCACGCCGTCGCCGCGCGCCCCCTTGGGGTTGCTGCTGTGGAGGTAGACGTTGCTCAAGCCACCTGCTGCGAGCACCGTCACCGGGGCGCGGAGGGGGACGACCTCCCCGCGCTCCCGGTCGAGGACGTAGGCCCCGTAGGCGGTGACGGGGCGGTAGACGCTCAGGGGATCGACGAGGTGGCGGTCCGAGGTGATGATCTCGACCGCCGTCGCGCTGGTGTGGAGGGTGACGTTGGGCAGCGCCTCCAGGCGTTCGATGAGGGCCTTCTCGATGGCCCTGCCCGTCGCGTCCTGAACGTGGAGCACCCGGGAGACGCTGTGCCCCCCTTCCAGCGTGTAGATCAGATCGCCCGCCGTGTCGCGGCTGAAGGGGACGCCCAGTTCGTCGACGAGCAGCCGGCGCACGAGGGGCGGCCCTTCCTCGGCCAGCAGGTGCGCCGCCGCGGGCAGGCTCAGCCCCGCTCCGGCGCGCAGGATGTCCGCCGCGAGGAGCGCGGCGGAGTCGCCGGGCCCGCGTCCCGCGATGCCCCCTTGCGCGTAAAGGGTGTTGGACTCGACGGCGCGCCGCGCCCGGGTGATGACGGCGATCTGCCGCTGAGGGTCGCGGGCCAGCTGCAGGGCTGTGGTCGCGCCGGCGATGCCCGCACCGATGACGAGGACGTCGCTCTCTCTGAACATCTTTCTCCCCTTTGATGAACAGGCCATCTGAATTATAGGCGAAAAGGGGAGCGCTTCCAACCTGGCACACTTGAAAGCCCCTGCCCAATCGCAGGCAAGCAGCCAATTTCGGATTTGAACCTACCTCTAACGTCGAGTATAATGGGTTGGATTGGAGCCTATATGACAACACGACAATTGAAATTCGCTAATATCTTCATCTGGGGCGGGGTGCTGCTGCTGGTGGTCGGCATGGGCCTCAGTTACCGCACCTTCTATCCCTACTTCGCCACCCTGCTGGAGACGGATCGGATCCCCACCGCGCCTCCTCTCGAGGAGGCGGTGATCGCGGAGAGCGAGGAGACGGCGGAACTGCTGCCCTTCGAGGGGGAAGCAGAGGAGTACCGGCGGCTGGATGCGGCGCTACAACCCGAGCCCGATACGCCCACCGACCTGGTTCTCCCGTCCACGCCCGTCGCGACACCGACGGTGGTCACAACACCGGAGGTGACGCCGGAATCCTCGCCCGCTCCTGGGCCCCAGGGTGCCCTGCCGGTGCTCATCCAGATCCCCACCATCGACCTGGAAGCCCCCGTAATCTCTATCGGTTGGGCCCGGGAGGGGTCCGCCTCCGTCTGGCAGGTGCCCGACTGGCGGGCCGCGGGCTGGCACCGGACCTCCGCCCCCCTGGGGCTTGTGGGCAATACCGTTCTCAACGGCCACAACACCACCCGGGGCGAGGTCTTCCGTGACCTCTACAAGATGGAAGAGGGGGATCAGATCTTCGTCCGCGGCGAGGATGGCGAAACCTATGCCTACTCCGTAGATGCCATCTACATTCTCCAGGAGGCGGGACAGCCCTTGGAGGTGCGCCTGGAAAACGCGCGCTACATTCAGAAGACGGTCGACGAGCGGTTGACGCTGGTGACCTGCCACCCCTACGGCAGCACCCGTCACCGCCTCATCGTCATCGCGCGCCCTGTGGTAGCGCAACTTCCCGAATAAGAGGTGGATCATGATAGGTAAGTTTCTACGCCGCATCCGTCGCAATCACGCTCTGGAACACGCGACCATCGCCCTGCTCGGTCGGCGTCATCCCGGCGCTCAGGTGATCGGGCTCTCCGGCCCCCGGGGCTTCCTGCTCTACACCAATCTCTCCTTGCAGGAGGTCTTCCCCGCGGTGAGGGACGCCCTGAAGTTCCTCAAGGCGGGCCACGACTCCCTCGCCATCCACGAGAACTGCGGCACGAATCTCGTCGCTGCTGCGGCGATGACCACCGCGGTGACCGCCCTGGGCATGCGGCGTCGCAAGCAGGACTTCGGCGAGCGGCTGGAGAGCGTCCTCAAGCTCACCACGCTGAATGCCTTCGCCCTTCTCATGGCCCGTCCCGTGGGCTCCTGGTTGCAGTCCAAACTGACGGTGGATACCCACGTCGAGGATCTCGACATCTCTTACATCCGTAGCGAGGGGCAGGGGGAAGCGCGGCGGATTCGCGTCTACACCCGCCAACCCTGATGCTGCACCTCATCCATGGGGACAACGCCCTGGAGCAGGACGAGGCTCTCGCCCGGCTCCTGGCGAAAGAGGCCGACCAGGCGATGCTGGGGCTGAACCGGGAGACGCTGGAGCCTCCCCTCACCTTGGGGGACCTCCGTCGCGCTTGCGATACGCTGCCCTTTCTGGGGGGCAGTCGGGTGGTCGTCGTGAAGGATGCCCTGAAGAAGGGGCGGGACTCCTGGCTGCAGGAGCTCGTCGATTACCTCCCCGCCCTGCCCGAGACGACGCTGCTCATCTTCCTGGAGCGCCAGACGCTGCCCAAGCGCCATCCCGTCCTGAAGTTGGCCCAGAGCCAGGGACGGGTGCAGCACTTCGCGGTGCCCTCCTCCCGCGATCTGCCCGGCTGGATTCGGGCGCGGTGCAAGACGCGAGGCTGTGTGATCGAGCCGCGGGCGATGATGCTGCTGGCCCAGAACATCGGCAGCAACCTCTACCAACTGGATCAGGAGATTCGCAAGCTGCAGCTCTACAAGGGCGATCAGGGCCCCATCAAGGAGGAGGACGTGCGGCTGCTGGTGCCCTACGTGCAGAGCGCCGACGTCATCTTCGATATGGTCGACGCTCTGGGTCAGCGCAAGCCCCACATCGCCGCCCAGCACCTGCATCGCCTGCTCGACGTGGGCGACCAGCATCCGTTGAGCATCTTCGGGATGGTGGTCCGCCAGTACCGGCTGCTCATCCAGGTGCGCTGGCTGATGGAGCGGGACAACCAGACGGAGCGGGAGATCGCCCAGCGTCTGAAGATTCACCCCTATGTCGCCAAGAAGATGCGCGGTCAGGCGACCTTCTTCACCGAGGAGCAGCTGCGAGGGGCCTACCGACTGCTTGTGGAGAGCGATCTGGCGATCAAAACGGGGAAGCTGACGCCCGAGGCGGCGCTGGATCTTCTGGTGGCCCAGCTGACCCGCCTCTGAACGTCGCACACAAGAACAAGGAGCCGGTCGAACTCCCAGTTCGACCGGCTCTTGACCCCCTGTTGGGAGTGCCCCCTACCTCTTCTGGCGCTCCTCACCCACCCAGAAGTGATGTTTGAGCACCTGCCGGGAGGGGCGGACGACGATCCCGTCGACCCGCTCTTCGTCTCCCGCCGGAAGGGTGGTGGGGTGGACGTAGCAGACGTTGGGGTCGGCCCCGAAGCGCTTCCGGTACCCCTGCGCCGCCTTGTGCACCTTGACCTGCAGGTCGCGGGTGCTGTTATCGTACCAGAGCAATCCGATCTCCATCACTACACCTCCCTTGCCAGATACCAGGCGTTCAGCTGCACGTCCTGAAAGAGGTCGAACTTGCCCTCGGCGCAGCGAACGCGGAAGAAGTGACGGGCATCCCGCCCTCCCCTGTGCGTCTCCGTCCAGGCCTCCTCGACCGCGTGGACGTCGTATCGCTGCCCCCGCCACATAAAGCGACGGGGGAAGTAGTTGTGGCGGCGCGCCAGCAGTTCGATGGGCTCGGGACGCGCGCGTTTCAAGAATGCCAGGCTCATGATTCACCTCCCACGATGGTGAACTTGCGCTCGGACGAGGCGGGGGCCCAGCCGGGCGCGCTCTCTTTCTCCAAAGCCGGATAAGGGGCGGGCCCGTAGCCCCCCGAGTAGCCGGGCATCGCCGGCGGCGCCACGACCACCACCTGGGGCATCGTGTGGGCCGGCTCCGCGCTCAGGCGACGCTCGTCCCGGCGCAGCTCCTGACGGCGCCAGACCATGAAGAGGATGAGGACGGAGGGGGTCATGACCGCTACCCCGGCTCCCAGACCTACCAGAATGGCCAGTGCGTCATTGCTGAGCCGCTGGGTGACGATGACCGTCGTCGTGATCACACAGACGATTCCCATAAGGGTGACGAAGTATCCGATACGTTTGCCAAGGGGTGGGCGCTCTGCTCTTTCCATCGCTATCTCCCGTTATCTGCCTCCGACCGCCGCTCGTGCATCGACGAGGGCGGGGTAGTGAGGACGCGGAAGGGCTCGGGGAGGCGGGGGTTGAAGATCTGCGACCTCACGGCGTATCTCTTTTTCATCGACAAAGGCGGCCTGGAAGCGGATGGGCGATCCACCCCCGACGGCCAGGAAGTCACCACGGCCGTCGAGTAGGTGGGCATCGGTCCCGCCCCGCCCGGCAGCCACCAGGGCATCGTTGGAGGAGGTCACCTTCCCCACCAGACGCAGGGGGAAGTTGGCCCGCATCAGCCCGCCGAGGAGGGCGGAGGAGGGACGCTGGGTTGCGGCAACGATATGGATGCCCGCCTCCCTCCCCCGCTGTGTCAGGCGCGTCAACGACTGGGTGATCTCCTTGCCGGCGGTTCCGTTGCCGCTGGCGTGGCTCTCCCCCTGGAGGATGAGGTCGGCGAGTTCGTCGATGAGCAGGACGATGTGGGGGCGGCTCTCCGCCCGGCGATCCCGAATCTCCATGGCGTGCAGGAGCGAGTGCAGGGCCTCGAGGGTCTCGCCCACCTCGGTGATGGGCGGGCGTAGGAGGTGCGGCGCCCCTTTGAAGGCCTTGAAGACGCGCCCCTTGGGGTCGAGGCACATGATGCGCAGCGTCTCGGGCGGGTGGGTCAGGATGAGCGAGAGGGCGATGGTCTTCAGGAGCACCGACTTGCCCGAGCCCGTCGTTCCGGCGATAAGGATGTGCGCCACCTCGGGCGAGGAGAGGCGGGCCAGCAGCGGCACCCCCTCGTCGGTGAGCCCCAGAAGGGCCGTCGCCTCCGGCAGCGAACCCACGTCGGGCAGCAGGTTGAACAGGGTCACGGGCCGGGGTTCGGGGTTGGGGAACTCCAGGACCACCCCCTCACTGCCGCGTCCCACCCGGATGGCGGGTACACGGAGGGCCAGGGCCAGGTCGTCGGCCAGGCTGCGGATGGAGGAGAAGCGGATGTGGGGTGCGGGGTCGAGAAAGAAGCGAATCAGGCGCGGTCCGACCGTCCCTCCGGTGACTCGCCCCGGTGCCTTGTGGGCGGCGAGCACGGATTCTATACGGTCTGACTGAGCCTCTAGATAGATGCGCAGGGGTTGACGACGCGACATGGACATACCTCCGGTGCGGGTCTTGAACGTATGTTCTAATTGTAATTATAGAACAAGCGTGCTACTGTGTCAAGAGGGAAGCCGCACTTTGAAACGCTTTCGTTACGCAAGCAGGGAGACTTGTGTGGGAGGGGCCTGCTGCTACAATATCTCTGTCACCACATGATTTCACCACAGAGGGAGGTAGCATGTCAGACCGTTACACACGTCACGTCATCATACCGGAGATTGGTGTGTCTGGGCAGGCGCGCCTGCGCCAGGCGCGCGTGCTGGTTGTGGGGGCCGGGGGATTGGGTTCTCCGGTGCTCTTCTATCTCGCGGCCGCCGGTGTGGGAACCTTGGGCGTCGCCGACGATGACAAAATAGCCCCTTCCAACCTCAACCGCCAGATCCTCTACGAGGTCGACGATGTGGGGCGCAGCAAGGCTCTGACCGCCGTCCAACGGCTCCGGGCTTTCAACCCCGAGATCCGCGCCGTCCCCCACGAGATCCGGGTGCTGGAGGACAACGGGCTGCCTCTGGTCCAGCAGTACGAGGTCATCGTCGAGGCCAGCGACAATCTGGCGACCAAGGATCTGATGAACGAGCTCTGCGTGGAAGCGGGCCTCCCCCTCGTCTGGGCGGGGGTGCAGCGCTTCGAGGGGCAGATGGGCGTCTACCTGCCGGGACACGGCTGCCGCCGTTGTCTGATGGAGGAGACCCCCGAGCCGGGGGTTTATCCCACGGCGAAGGAGTTGGGGACGTTGGGGGCGACGGCGGGGGTCATCGGCTCCCTGCAGGCCGTGGAGGTGATCAAGATCCTGCTCGGTATCGGAGAGCCTCTGACCGACCGGATGTTATATTGGGAGGGGCTCGGCGCGACCTTTGTCGTCGGTAAGTTCGCGAAGCGGCCTGACTGTCCCGTCTGCGGTGTGCGAGAGGCCTAGAAAGAGTGTTCTGGCCTCAAAGCACCGGGCCCCGCAACCTGCGGGGCCCGTCTCTTTACGTGGTGAAAATCAGAAGTTATGCTCCGGGGAGAAGACGTAGCCCCCCTCAACCTCTTCGGTGGGAGTATCCAGAGGCACCATCTGGAACCAGCTGTTTCCCGGCTTGAGCGGGATGGGGTTGCCGTGGGCGTCCCAGAAGGTGAGCATCTGATCGCGCGCCTCCCGCCGCCACCAGCCCTGGATCATCTTGCCGTCGCGGAAGACCAGCACGGGCCCCGAACCCCAGATCTGGACCTCGATGGACATGTGCCCACCGCCCCAGATGTCCTCCAGGATGTCCGTCTCCAGGTGGTTGGCGAAGACGACGACGACGTTGGCCGCCGAGACCTGCTCGCCGGTGAGGGCGTCGCGGTGGGCGGCGCCCGCCGTCTCCCGCATCCAGCGCCCCGTTTCAGCATCGTAGGTCCATTCTGCCGTGCAGACGTTGGCCAGGTAGATGATATCGAAGAAGTCTACGTCTGCAGCACCTGCCGGTGGAGCCTCGCTGAAGTGCATGTTGGCAGGGTAGTCCGGGCGCTTGTCGATGCCGTGGTCCGTCGCGTACTCCCGCAGTGCCTCTAGATCGACGTAGAGGGTGTGCTCGAAGGCCTTGCCCTCCTCGGGAACACGGTAGAAGTAGGGCTGCCCCTGCCCGAAGTCGGGAGAGGCGACCTGATTGGGGAAGAGGTCGGAGGCGCGGAAACGCTGCTTCACGCCGCCGCTCATCCCCGAGAAGGCGAAGAGGGCGTCGTACATCGCCGGGATCTCCAGGTCGATGAGGCGCCCGCTGCGCACCGAGCCGGCGCGCTCGGGGTAGGTGTCGTAGAAGACGGCGGTAAAGCGGGTGATGCCCCCCTCGGCGAAGTGTTCGAAGAGCAGATCGGCGGAGTTGAGGCCCGCCTGGGGCCGTACCTCTGGCGAGTTGGAGATCTTGACCGCCAGGGGCGCGTGCTCCAACATCTCCGGATCATCCACCTGCTCGCCGGTGAGCGGATTGACGTCGGGCGGGAAGGGCGTCGCCTCCGCCGTCTCCGGTACGGGTTCAGGGGTGGCGGTGAAGGTCGGGGTCGGGGTCGGGAAGGGGGTCGCGGTGGCCACCACCGTCGGGGTGCGGGTGGCCGTGGGCGTGGCCATGGGGGTGGGAGAGCCACACCCGCTCAACGCCAGGGTGAGAACAACCAGCAGTCCGAGCAGCGTTCGTTGGGTCCACATGAGTTTTCTCCTCCAAGAGACAGGGTATAAGGATGGGGTTATTATAGAAAGGGGCGCCCTTTCGTCAATCCCCACGCGCCTGCCGCAGCTCCTTGGGGGGCGAGCGGCGGCAGGCCACGCTTACAGGGTCGGATGGTACTGGATGGTGGTTCGCAGGCGACTGGGCATGGGACGTCGCTTGGGCAGATCAAGGGGGCCGAAGGGGGTCCGGAGCGGCAGCTCGATGTCCAGATCGTGCATGAAAAAGAGCAGGCGGGTCTTCTCGTGCTCCTCCAGGGGGCGCTGGAAGGTGTCCCCGATCATCAGCGTGCCCTCCGGGTTGAGGTAGCGCACGTCCTCGGCGACAGGCCACGCCTCCGGGGGTTCGCCGGGCTGCGGCTGGTGAAAGGCGCCTACGTCGATCTCCCGGTAGGGTGCGTCCACAATCAGCTCCACCATCGACACCCCCTTGTGCTCCAAGACGGGATAGATGCCCACAACTTCGATCTCTGCCTCCGGCATGGTTACCTCCCTAGAATGTACTGTAGAATGAGCGTGTCGGTCAGCAGCTCCACCGGTGCCTTGTCGTCGGTGAAGACCCTCTCGGCGGCGGAGACCTCGATGAGCGCGCTCCGGGTCCACTCCAGCACCGTGCGCAGGTGGGGCTCCTCGACGAGCGCGAGATTGGCGGTCAGGTTCTCCACCGTCGAGGGCTGCACCGTCGCCACGACGATGGCGTTGAAGGACTCGGGCACGGTGATGACGTGGACGGAGGGGAAGACCTCCTGCATCGTCGCCACGAGCACCTCCACCAGGCGCCAGTCGTCGGGGGTGTGGCCCACGTTGATGGCGACTACGCCCTCCTCCGTCAGGCGCTCCCGAATCTCGGCGAAGAACTCCACCGTCGTCAGGTGCCAGGGGATGTAGGGCAGCCGGTAGGCGTCCACCGCGACGACGTCGTAGCGGGCCGTCGTCTGCCGGAGAAAGGCGCGTCCGTCGACGGCGTGCGTCTCCAGGTTGGGCTGGACCATCCCGAAGTACTCCCGGCCCACCTCGATGATCGCCGGATCGATCTCCACGCCGTCGATGGGGATGGGGCCGAAGATCTCCGTGTACTGATCGGGGATGGTCCCCGCTGCCAGCCCCACGACGAGCAGATTGTCCACCGCCTCCGGTGGATGGGGCGGTGGATTGAAGAAGGGGGCGGCGAGGAAGAAGTCCCAGGTCCCTCCCGTAAGGATATACGTGGGCAGGTAGATGGAGTGGATGCCCTCACCCTCGTTGAGGAGCAGCAGGCGCGCCCCGTGCTGGTTCTCCACCACCTGGATGAAGTTGTAGGTCGATTCCTCTTCGTAGATCAGGCCCTGCCGCGGGCGAATGGTACCCGGGGGAAGCAGCATCAGGGCCAGGATGAGCAGCGCCGACCATGCCAGAAGGTAGAAGCGGCGGCGATCGTAGCGCCAGAGCCCCCAGAGCCCCGTGAGGGTCGTGACGAGGGCCAGGAGGAGGAAGGTGCGCCGGGTCCCCAGCAGGGGGATGAGAACGAGGTTCGGCAGGAAGGTGCCCAGGAAGCTGCCGAGGGTGGAGATGGCATAGATACGCCCGCTGGTGACGCCGGAGAGCTGCAGGTCGGTGAGGGCCAGGCGGATGACGAAGGGGGAGACGAAGGCGAGCAGCGTCACGGGCACGGCGAAGAGCAGGAGCACCGCCAGCAGGGGGCCGGCGACCAGGCCGGCGTTCAGCGAGGCCATGCCCTCGGCGGCCACCTGCAGAACGGGACGGGCCAGGAAGGGGACGGTGGCGATGGCGGCGCCCGCTCCCACGAGGATGGTGTAGAGGGCGGCGGGATAGGGGAAGCGATCGGCGATGCTGCCCCCCCAGGCATAGCCCACGGAGAGGTAAAGCAGGATCAGGCCGATGATGGCCGTCCAGACCAGCTCCGAGGTTCCGAAGGTGGGGGCCAACAGCCGGGCCGCAGCCAGCTCCAGAGCCAGGGAGACGAGCCCGCCGACGAAGGCGGTGACGTAGAGGCGCAGGGCAGTACTCTTCATGGGCAAACAACTCTCCGATCCCGACCCTCGTCCAATCCGGTGGCGCGAGGGCGTCACTAGAAGCAACGATACAGCTTCAGGGATCGATAGTAACCGAAGTTGCGGGATAAGGCAAGTGCTCTTCTGAGCTGCTCCCGGCTATTCGAGCTCCCGAATGACCAGCACGACCTTGCCCTGCACGTGGACGTGCTTGGCGGGCACCGGGATGGGCTCCATCGTGGGATTGGCGGGGATCAGAGTGACCTGATCGCCGTCGCGGCGGTAGTACTTGAGGGTCATCTCGTCGCGGTCGTCCAGCCAGACCGCTGCCATCTCTCCGTTGTTCACCTCTTCCTGCTTGCAGAGGACGACGAGGTCGCCGTCACGGACGAGGGCGTCGATCATGGAGTTCCCCTTGACCTTGAGGGCGAAGAGGTCGGAGACGTCGCGATTGAGGAGCGCACGGCTCACCTCCACCGTCTCCGTGCCGGGCAGGCTCTCGGAGCTCAGCGGGAGACCCGCCACGATCTGTCCCAGAAAGGGGATGGAGACCAGCGCGCGCTCTTCCTCCGGCTCCATCTCCGGCTCGGGCTCCTCTTCCTCCACGAGAAGGCGGATGCCCCGGGAGACGGAGCGCTCGCGCACGATATACTCGTGGGCCTCTAACTGGTCAAGGTAGTAGGTGACGTGGGACGTGGAGGAGATGCCGACGGCCTTGCCGATCTCACGGACGGTGGGGGGATAGCCGTTTGTGCCCAGATAGCGTTCGATGAACTCCAACATCTGTCGGGGGCGCTCTTTCAACTCTGCTGTCATCGCCTAGACCTCCCTGGTTAACCCAAGTAACCCAAAACTATCCCAATTATATTCGAACATTTGTTCGGTGTCAAGTGTTCTATATTTGGTTTTCGTGGGGTGCTCTGGCTGTACGCTGCAAGGGCACAGCCAGAGCTAGAGCTAGGGGGAGTGGGCAGCGGCAACGCCGCTGCCCACTCCCCCTAAAATAGCCCCCTGCCCGGGTATAGAACAGGAAATAGGAAAAAGGGAGAGCGGCCCTCAGAGGATCGTCGTGTAAGGGGTACACCACCTGCACGGTGGATCCGTCGAAGGTGATAAAGATAACTTGCTCTTTCTCCGAAAAGCCTTACCATAGATAGTGTTATCCTACTCTGCCTAATTCGTAGTCTCAAGGGAGGCCTTGCATGCAGGTCGAAGTCATCAGCGGTGAGATTCAGGCCCAGGAGTCCCCCGCCCTGGTCGTCAACCTCTTCGAGGGGGTGAAGGAGCCCGGCGGCGCCACAGGCGCCGTGGACCGGGCCCTCGGGGGCGCCATCAGCGATCTCATAGCGGGGGGCGATTTCCGCGGCAGACGCCAGGAGATTGCCGTACTCTATCCTGCAGGGGTCATCCCTGCCCGGCGGATCATCCTCGTTGGTCTGGGCAAGGAGGAGAAGTTCGACGGCGAGGCCATCCGCCAGGCCGCCGCGGCGGCGGCGCAGCGCGCCCTCACCCTGGGAGCCACCACCATCCACACCGTCGTCCACGGGGCGGGTGCGGGAGGACGCTCCCCGGCGGAGGCTGCCCAGGCGGTGGTGGAGGGCACGCTGCTGGGCCTCTACCGCTTCGACGAGTTGAAGACCCAGCAGGAGGAGGAGCGCCCCGAGCTGGAGAGGCTCGTCCTCGTCGAGTTCGAGGCCTCGAAGCAGGAGGCGCTCGAGCAGGGCGCGCAGGCGGGTCAGATCGTCGCCGAGTCGGTCGCCCTCGCCCGGGATCTCGTGAACCGCCCCGCCAACGTCGCCTCCCCAGCCCACATCGCCGACGTGGCGGAGAAGATGGCGAAGGAGACCGGGCTGGGCGCGCAGATCCTCGAGAGGGATGAGATGGAGGAGCGGGGCATGCGCCTCCTGCTCAGCGTCAACCAGGGGGGTGGCGAGGCCGCCAAACTGGTGATCCTCGAACATAACGCCGACCGCCGGGATCTGCCCACCGTGGCGCTCGTGGGGAAGGGCATCACCTTCGACACCGGGGGCATCTCCCTCAAGCCCAGCGCCAGCATGGAGAAGATGAAGGGGGACATGGGCGGCGCAGCAGCCGTCATCGGCGCCATGCGGGCCATCGCCCTCCTCGACCTGCCCCTGCGGGTCGTCGCGCTGACACCCCTCACCGAGAACATGCCCGATGCCCTGGCGACCAAGCCCGGGGACGTCATCAAGTCCCTCAAGGGGCTCACCGTGGAGATCATCAACACCGACGCCGAGGGGCGCCTCATCCTCGCCGACGCCCTCACCTATGCCGGGGAGTTCGAGCCCGAGGCGATCTTCGACATCGCCACCCTGACAGGCGGGCGGATCATCGCTCTGGGCGCGCACGCCGCCGCCGTCATGGGTGACGAGGCGCTGGTCCGGCGCTTGGAGGCAGCGGGCGAGGCCACCTTCGAGCGGGTCTGGGAGCTACCGCTCTTCGAGGAGTACGGTGACTATCTCAAGAGCGACGTCGCGGACATCAGAAACGTCGGCACGCGGGAGGCCAGCAGCATCACCGCCGGCTACTTCCTCGGTGAGTTCCTGCCCGACGAGATCCCCTGGGCGCACATCGACATCGCAGGCCTGGGCTTGGTGGACAAGGAGCAGCCCTACACGCCCAAGGGGGCCACGGGCTACGGCGTGCGACTCCTGGTCGAGACCTTGCGGCGGTGGGACGCCCCTTCCGGGTAGATCTCTACACAACAGCGACGAGAGCGCTTCCCTGAAGGGAGGCGCTCTTCCATTTTGGGGCAAGATAGCTCTCTACCGCTCCGCCACCGCTTCTCACCTGCAGAGCGCGCAGTTTCTAAGGCGTCGCTTTAATTTTTTCCACTTCCGGGTATACTGCAGGCAGAGCCCCTTTCGGGGCGTCTTTTGTTAGGCAGGCAGGTGTTAGACAGGCAGGGGTTAGGCAGGCAGGTGTTAGACAGGCAGGTGTTAGACAGGCAGGTGTTAGATAAGCAGGATAGGATGACGCTTGACGAGTTGACCGACGCGATGAACCGCTTCGTCGAGGCCATGGGCTGGTACCGGCCCGATTCCCCCTTCGTGCAGAGCCCGCGCAACATCGCCATCTCCCTGACGTTGGAGGCCGGCGAGGTGCTCGAGCACTTCCAGTGGGGGGAGGAGGCCGTTCCGGAGGATCTGGCAGAGGAGCTGGCCGACGTGGCCCTCTACCTGCTTCAGCTGGCCTACCTAACCGGCGTGGATCTGGAGGAGGCCATCGTCGACAAGCTGGCGGTGAACTACGAACGCTTTGGGCCGCAGGAAGACACGGCGGCGTGAAGACACGGGAGGCTGCAAGGAAATCCAACGCGACCTGCATCCTGGTAGTCAGCGACGATGTGGCCCCCTCGCTCTTCAGCGACAATCTCAAGAAGTACGTGGGGACCATCGACGTGCTGCTCTCCTGTGGGGATCTGTCCTACTCCTACCTGGAGTATCTCGTCACCCAACTGCAGACTCGCTACGCCTACTACGTGCGCGGTAACCACGACGGGCCCGAGTACCGGGCCAACAACACGACGCTGGAGGCGCCGGGCGGTTGGGTCGACGTCGACGGCCGGGTGAGGGAGGCCGAGAAGCACAGGCTGCTCGTCGCCGGACTCGAGGGCTCCATCCGCTACCGTCCCAAGGCGCCCTACCAGTACACGCAGACCGAGATGTGGTGGCGGGTGCAGAAGCTCGCGCTCAAGTTGCTCTTCAACTACGCCCTCTACGGGCGTTTCCTGGACATCTTCATCGCCCACTCCCCGCCTGCCGGGATCCACGACGGTCCCGACTGGCCCCACCGGGGCTTTGAGGCTTTTCGGGGTCTGATGAAGCGCTTCCGACCGCGCCTCTTCTTGCACGGTCACAAGCACCGCTACGGGCCCATGCCCTGGCGTACGGAGTTCGAGGAGACGGAGGTGGTGAACGTGCACCCCTTTCGCGTGATTCATTGGTACGAGGATGAGATCAAGTATGGACGCCTCTAGTGCCAGCGCCGCCAAACAGAGTTTCGACCGTGCCCGGTTGAAGGCCTTCTGGAACGCACTGGTCTCGACCCTGACGGGCCGTTCCAACCAGCTTCTGGCCTGGCAGGACGTGCGGGATCAGCTCCATATCGGCGGGCAGTTCTACCGGGGCATCCAGTCGGTGCCCCTCGAGAGGATCGTCGGCAGCGTGAATCGCTACCGGGACTTCGACCGGGCCTTTCTGCCCCGCCAGACCCACACGGAGGCCCGGTGGCGGAACATCAGCAGCGCCTACTACCAGGAGAAGCACCTGCCTCCCGTCCAGCTCTACAAGGTGGGGGAGGCCTACTTCGTCCTCGACGGCAACCATCGCGTCTCCGTGGCTCGCGAGCAGGGACGGGCGTACATCGACGCCGAGGTCACGGAGGTGGAGGCGCCCGTCTCTGTGAGCGCCGACCTCGACGCCCGCGACCTGCAGATCAAGGGGGAGTACGCCGAGTTTCTGCGGCGTACGCGCCTCGACGAGCTGCGCCCCGGGCAGGGGATCGAGTTCACCATCGCCGGCGGGTACCAGCAGCTGTTGGAGCACATCGCCGTCCACCGCTACTTCATGGGGGGGGATCTGGGGCGCTTCGTGCCGGAGGAGGAGGCGATCACCCACTGGTACGATCACGTCTACCGACCTCTTGTGCAGACCGTCCGCCGGCAGGAGATTCTGAAGGAGTTTCCCAACCGCACGGAGGCCGACCTCTACCTCTGGGTGATGGAGCATCTGCACTTTTTGAGAGAGAGCGGGGGACAGATCACACGGGCGCGCGCCGCCAAGCACTTTGCCGCTCACTACAATGCCAACCTGCTGAAGCGCGCTCTGAGCATCGTCGGTGGGCTCTGGAGCTCCATCGAGGACGTGGGGGAGGCGGAGGCCGCCGTCGACTTCCTCGTGGAGACCCGGCTCGACGAGCTGCGCCCCGATCACGGCATCCGGGTGAGCCGACCCGGCGGGTACCAGCGGTTGTTGGAGCACATCGCCGTCCACCGCCACTTCATGGGGCTGGAGCAGCAGCGCTTCATCGCCAAGCAGGAGGCCATCCTCGACTGGTACGACCACATCTACCACCCCATCGTACGTCTGGTACGCGAACAGGGCCTGACCCGAGAGCTCTCCCACCTCACCGACACGGAGATCTACCTCTGGATCATGGAGCACCTGCAGTTCTTGCAGGAGCAGGGCGCCCACCTGAGCCACGAGGAGGCGGTGGAGGATTTCATCCGCCACTACACCCTGCGGCCGCTGAAAGAGGTTCTGGACATGGTCCAGGATCTCCTGGAGGTGGGGACGGGGCCCGCCGGTGCCACCACCTATCAGAACTTCCTCAAGTACACGCAGCTGGACCGTCTGCGCCCGCAGCACCGGATCTCCACGACCATCATCAGCGGTTACCGGCGGCTCCTGGAGCATATCGCGGCTCACCGGTACTTTATGGGTATCGATGAGCAGCGCTCCATCTCCGAGGAGGAGGCGGTGATGGACTGGTACGATCAGGTCTACCTGTCCGTCGTCCAGGTGATTCGCGACCACCGTCTGCTGCAGACCTTCCCCAAGCGCACGGAGGCCGATCTCTACCTCTGGTTCATGGAGCACCGGCACACCCTGGAGGAGCGGGGGGAGATGCTGGGGCGGTTGAACCGGGTGCAGGAGCTGACCGACGAGGAGGTCGACGAGCCGCTGGAGCGCGCCGTGGATGCCGTTCAACAGCTCCTCGAAAAGACGAGCTCCAAGGATGGGCAGCCGGGAGAGGCTGAGGCGAGCGCCAGCGCCTGACCCGACTTGTGGTCACGCGGCT
This sequence comes from Anaerolineae bacterium, assembly GCA_034437215.1. GTDB lineage: Bacteria > Chloroflexota > Anaerolineae > B4-G1 > SLSP01 > DAOTVC01. Next base: position 78,945 of record DAOTVC010000076.1, read on the forward strand.
TTGACTTATTATGACAGAAGTGAAATTAAGGGAAGGGATATAAGACCATGGCTGACTTTTTGACCTCACAATCCGAGGACTTTTCCAAGTGGTACAACGAGATCGTCCAGAAGGCCGACCTGGCGGACTATTCGCCCGTCCGCGGGTCCATGGTCATCAAGCCCTACGGCTACGCCCTCTGGGAGCACATCCAAGGGGCGCTGGACCGGCGTTTCAAGGAGACGGGGCACGTCAACGCTTACTTCCCCCTCTTCATCCCCATGGGCTTTCTGGAGAAGGAGGCGGAGCACGTCGAGGGCTTCTCGCCCGAGCTGGCCGTCGTCACCATAGGCGGGGGCAAGGAGCTCGAGGAGCCGCTGGTCGTCCGGCCCACCTCGGAGACCATCATCGGTCACATGTACGCCAAGTGGGTGCAGTCCTATCGCGATCTTCCCCTGCTCATCAACCAGTGGGCCAACGTCGTGCGCTGGGAGATGCGCACCCGCCTCTTCCTGCGCACCATGGAGTTCCTCTGGCAGGAGGGGCACACGGCTCACGCCACCAAGGAGGAGGCCATCGAGGAGACGATGCGGATGTTGGGCGTCTACACCGACTTCGCCGTCAACGAGGCCGCCATCCCCGTGATCCCCGGGCGGAAGAGCGAGAGCGAGAAGTTCGCGGGCGCCGTCTCCAGCTACACCATCGAGGCCCTGATGAAGGACGGCAAGGCGCTGCAGTCGGGTACTAGCCACTTCCTGGGCCAGAACTTCGCCAAGGCCTTCGAGATCCAGTTCCTCGACGAGAACAACGAGCTCCAGTACGCCTGGACGACCTCGTGGGGGATGAGCACCCGCATGGTCGGCGCCGTCGTCATGACTCACGGTGACGATCAGGGGTTGGTTCTACCGCCCCGCCTGGCCCCTATCCAGGTCATCATCGTCCCCATCTGGCGCAAGGACAAGGAGCGGGAGGGCGTGCTGGGCGTGGCGGAGCAGCTGGAGCGCCGCCTGCGCGATCTGGGCGTGCGGGTGGAGATCGACCGGCGAGAGGAGCTCTCCCCCGGCTGGAAGTTCAACGACTGGGAGATGCGGGGCGTGCCGGTGCGCATCGAGATCGGTCCCCGGGACATCGCCAACCGCCAGGTGATGCTGGCCCGCCGGGACCAACCCGGCCGGGAGGGCAAGCGCACGGCGGGCATGGGCGAGGTCGAGGGCGCCGTCCTGCAGCTCCTCGACGAGGTGCAGGAGGCCATCTTCCAGAAGGCCCTGGCCTTCCGCGAGGCCCATATCTGGGAGGTGGAGGCTTACGAGGCCTTCCAGGAGGCGGTGGACGAGGGCTTCGCCCGGGCCTGGTGGTGCGGGGACGAGGCGTGCGAGGCCACCATCAAGGAGGAGACGAAGGCCACCGTGCGCTGTATCCCCCTCGAACAGCCTGGCGGTCAGGGCCGGTGCATCCGCTGCGGTGAGGAATCCGACGAGGTCGCCATCTTCGGGCGGGCTTACTGATCGGTTAAGAGTGTGAGCTACGAGGCCCAACGCTCTGCGTTGGGCCTCGCGCGTTGAAAGCTCCTCCGTTCGGGAGTATCATTACCTCCAGAGACCTACGGGAAGGAGGTACCATACCATGAAACCCTTACTCAACCTGACGCCACGTGCCGAGGCCGTGGCGCGCTTTCAGCAGGCCCTGCCCCCGTACACCCTCCGCTCAGAGACCCTGGCGACGGTCGACGCGCTGAACCGGGTGTTGGTGCAGGACGTGACCGCGCCCCATCCCCTCCCCCACTTCGCCCGCTCGACGGTGGATGGCTACGCTGTACGGGCCGCCGACACCGTCGGGGCGAGTGAGTCCCTCCCCGCCTACCTGCGGGTGGGCGGGGAGCTGCGCATGGGGCGCCCCCCCGACCTGACCGTCGGTGGTGGCGAGGCGGCGCTCATCCACACCGGCGGCGCCCTGCCCGCGGGGGCGGACGCCGTCGTGATGGTCGAGCGCACGCAGCCGGTCGGTCCCGATGAGATTGAGGTGCTGCGCGCCGTCGCCTCCGGGGAAAACGTCATCCCCGTGGGGGAGGACGTGCAGACGGGGGCGGTGGTCATCGAGGCCGGAACCCGGCTGCGCCCCCAGGAGCTGGGGGGGCTGATGGCCCTGGGCTTCACCGAGGTCGCCGTGGCCCTACGTCCCCGGGTCGCCATCCTCTCCACGGGCGACGAGCTGGTCGCCCCCGACGAGATGCCCGACCTCAACCAGGTGCGGGACGTCAACAGCACCGTCGTCGGCGCTCTGGTGGCGGTCAACGGTGGGATTCCTTTGCGGTACGGTATCGTTCGCGACCGGGCCAATGCGCTCTACGAGACGGCGACTGCGGCGCTGGCGGAGGCCGACGTGCTCATCATCACGGCAGGGAGTTCCGTGAGCGAGCGTGACGTGACCGCCGACGTGATCAACCGGCTGGGGGAGCCGGGGGTTCTGGTCCACGGGGTGCCCGTCAAACCGGGGAAGCCCATCATTCTGGCGGTCTGCGACGGCAAGCCCGTCTTCGGCCTGCCCGGCAACCCCGTTTCGGCCCTCAACACCACCCGGCTCTTCGTAGGGCCCCTGCTCTGGCGCATGCAGGGCGCCTCACCGCCCCACCCCGGCTTCGTCCACGCCCGCCTGGCAGCCAACCTGCCCGCCGCTTCGGGGCGGGAGACCTTCGCCACGGTGCGTCTGGAGGGCCGGGACGATGGGATGTGGGCCGTGCCCATCTTCGGGGAGTCCAATCTCATCTTTACACTGGTACGGGGGGAGGGCATCGTGCACATTCCCCTCGGTGAGACGGGACTGGCGCAAGGAACGGAGGTGCGGGTGGAGCTGCTGCCGTGAGGGGTTCCGCAAGCGTAGCCACGTTGACGCAGCGGCCTTTTACGGTATAATGCAGGGCGTAGGTGCCACCCTAGCTCAATCGGCAGAGCAGACGCTTCGTAAGCGCCAGGTTTTGGGTTCGATTCCCAAGGGTGGCTCTGAGGCCCCGGCGCATTCGGGGCCTTTTTACTAGGAAGGACGGTGATGCGCATACGGCAGTTGCTGGAAGGAGCGTGGAGGTGGCTGAGCAGCCCACCTCTTTTGCTGAGTACCCTGGCGCTGTTGGCATCAGTGTCGATAGTAGCGCTCCTTCTGCCCCAGTCACCCGTCTCCCCGGCCAACGAAGCCGCTTTTCTGCGTTGGCTCGCCGGGGTACGCCCGTCGCTGGGATCTTGGACGCGCCCCCTTGCCGACCTGGGTCTCCTGTCACTGCGCACCTCCTGGTGGTTTCGTCTGCCCCTGGCCCTGCTCGTTCTGATCGTGGCGGCGCGCCTCGCTCGCCTTCGGGAGAGTGAGAGGCCCGGTGCGGTGCAAGAGCGGTTACGCAGGGTAGGCGTGCTCGTGGGAGCCCTCTTGCTGTTGCTCGGATGGCTCCTGCAGCTGCGGTGGGGTTGGTCGGAGACGGCGGTGATCCTGTGGGAGGACGAGCCTCTCACCCTCAGCGAGCGGACGCTCTCCCTGACCCCCAGGGATAGGCAGGCACTCTTCGGGCGTCACGGCTACGGCCTCTACACGGTACGAGGGAGTCTAGCCCTGGGCTTGGAGATCGCAGCGCGGGACGCATCCGACGAGCCGCTGACGCTGCAGACCTCCCTGCGGAGCGAACCCCAAGAGCGACTGCAGCTGGTGCTCACCGAGCAGCGACCTGATGGCTACTTCACCCTCTCCGACGCCGGGTTGGTCTTTCGGGCTACCTTGCAGGAGCTCCCGCCCGCTCCCGAGATTCGGGTGCAAGTCTACCAGAGCAGCAGCGGCACCCTGCTTACCGAGACCCTGCTGCACGGGAGCGGCGCTCTCTTTGCAGAGGATTCACGCCTATCTTTTGAGAGCATCTTTCTGCCCCAGCTGCGCGTCGTCTACAATCCCGGTCTGCCCTTCACGCTGGTTGGGTGGCTTCTCCTCGCAGCTGCAGGCGTGTTGTCGCTGTTCGGCAGGCGTCCAGGGGGGGAAGAGCAGACGGAGGACGGGAAGCAAGAAGTCGAGGAGGTGTGATGTGCGACCGGTAATCATTGGAGTAGCAGGCGGAACGGGCTCGGGCAAGACAACCGTGGCCCACAAGATCTTGGAGCGGGTGGGGACAGAGAACATCTCCTATATCCCCCATGACGCTTACTATAAGGATTTGAGCCATCTGCCTCCGGAGGAGCGCCGTAAGGTCAACTTCGACCACCCCGACTCCCTGGAGAGCGAGCTGATGATCGAGCATCTGAAGCAGCTGCGAAGCGGGGAGGCGGTGGAGATCCCCGTCTACGACTTCACCCGGCATACCCGCACCGACGAGACGGAGGAGGTCGTTCCCGCGCCCGTCGTCCTCGTCGAGGGGATCCTCATCTTCGCCGAGCCGGCGCTGCGCCACCTCTTCGACGTCAAGCTCTTCGTCGACACCGACGCCGACATCCGCTTCATCCGTCGGCTGCGGCGGGACGTCCAGGAGCGGGGGCGAACCTTCGAGACGGTGATCGACCAGTACCTGAGCACCGTGCGCCCGATGCACATGGAGTTCGTCGAACCCAGCAAGCGCTACGCCGACGTCATCATCCCCGAGGGCGGCTTCAACGAGGTGGCCATAGAGATGGTAGCGGCCCGGGTCCGGGGCTTGTTGGAGGGGGAGGGATAGTGTGATACAATGTTTTTCCGTATAATCTCACTCCAAAGTAAGGACGGCTCACTATGCACAAGGATGTAAGAATCCACCCCACCGCTGATGTCTCGGATAAGGCGCAAATCGGAGAAGGAACTTCAATCTGGCACCAATCCCAGATCCGCGAGGATACCCACATCGGACGCAACTGTATCTTCGGTAAGGGCGTCTACGTGGATTTTGGCGTCAAGATTGGGGACAACGTCAAAGTCCAGAACTACGTCTCCATCTACCACGGTGTGGAAATCGAGGATGGCGTCTTTATCGGTCCTCATGTCTGTTTTACCAATGACAATCTTCCCCGGGCCATTAATCCCGATGGTCAGCTCAAGGCGGCAGACGATTGGGAACTAGGCCACATTCTGGTGAAGCGGGGGGCAGCCTTAGGTGCAAACTCCACCCTGCTGCCCAAGGTCACGGTGGGAGAGTGGGCATTGGTCGGCTCCGGAGCCGTGGTGACAAAGGATGTGCCAGATTATGGACTTGTCGTGGGTAATCCTGCCCACCTTAGCGGGTTCGTCTGTCCGTGTGGCGGGCGGTTGCAGGGTCGTGAGATAGAGGGTGAGGTTGTCCATGCTCAGTGCCCTCGTTGTGAAGGTGTTATCAACATTCCATCGAATATCTGGAGGCAAGCAGAATGATCCCCATCGCCAAGCCCCTTATGGGGGAGGAAGAGAAAGAAGCAGTTCTGAAGGTTCTCGATTCGGGCATGATTGCCCAGGGACCCCAGGTGAAGGCCTTCGAGGAGGCCTTTGCACAGATGTGTGGTACGGAATATGCCATCGCTACCACGAGCGGGACGACGGCCCTCCATGTGGCGTTGTTGGCTCATGGAATTGGCCCGGGTGACGAGGTGGTCACTACGCCCTTCACCTTTATCGCCTCGGCAAATAGTATCCTCTTTACCGGTGCACGTCCCGTTTTTGTGGATATTGACCCTGAGACCTTCAACCTTGATCCTGAGATGATCGAGGCTGCTATCACCCCTCAGACGAAGGCGATCCTGCCGGTACATCTCTTCGGCCTCTCTGCGGATATGGAGTCGATCATGGAATTGGCTGAACAGTATGACTTGGCGGTCATTGAGGACGCCTGTCAGGCTCATGGTGCGGAGTACAGAGGTGCGCGTGTGGGATCTTTCGGCACGGGTACCTTCTCCCTCTACCCTACCAAAAACATGACCTCGGCAGAGGGAGGGATGATCACCACGAACGATGAGGAGATCGCCCAGAGCTGTCGTGTCATTCGCCAACATGGCATGCGCCGTCGATACTATCACGATGAGTTGGGTTTCAACTTTCGCATGACAGATATTCACGCAGCCATAGGCATGGCGCAACTGGGCAAACTGGAGCGCTTCAATGATGCGCGCATCGCAAATGCCCGGTACCTTAGTGAACACCTCGAGGGGGTCGTCACCCCCACTATTCCCGAGGATTGCCGCCATGTCTTTCACCAGTACACGGTTCGCGTGCCTGGTGGAACACGGGATGCTTTCGTAGATTATCTACACGAGAAGGGTGTGGGCTGCGGTATCTACTACCCTGTGCCCATCCACCAGCAGACCTTTTACGTCCAGGATTTGGGGTACGAGGATCAAATGCCGGAGGCCGAAAAAGCCGCAGCAGAAGTAGTATCTCTACCTGTACATCCCGCTCTCAGCGATGAAGATCTGGAGTACATCGTTACCGTGATCAACGAGTTTGTAGGAGATTGAATCTGTGAATACGTTAAAAGCCGCCGTGATCGGCGTGGGCTCGATGGGCCAGCACCACGCCCGCGTCTACACGGAACTCCAAGAGACGACCCTCGTGGGTGTCGCCGACGCCGTCCCCGAGACGGGGCAGCGGATCGGGAGCAAGTACGGCGTCCCGACCTACACCGACCATCGGGAGCTGCTGGAGCGGGAGCAGCCGGAGATCGTCACCATCGCGGTGCCCACCCAGGAGCACCGCACCGTGGCGGAGGCGGCCCTCGAAGCGGGCTGCCACGTCCTCGTGGAAAAACCCATCGCGGCGACCATTGCAGAGGGCGAGGCCCTCATCGAACGCGCGGCAGAATTGAACCGCAAGCTGATGGTAGGGCACATCGTACGCTTCAGTCCCGTGATGCAGGCGCTCAAGCAGCACCTCGACGCGGGTGAACTGGGCCGCATCTTCCAGATTGTCTGCCGGCGGGTGGGCCCTTTCCCCGCGCGTATCCGCGACGTGGGGGTGGTGATCGATCTGGCGCCCCACGACCTGGATATCATGCGCTTCGTCACCGGGGATGAGATCGTCCACGTCTTCGCCGAGACGGAGCAGCAGATTCACACGGCGCACGAGGATCTGGTACTGGGGATGGTACGCTTCCGCAGCGGCATCTCCGGCGTGCTGGAGATCAACTGGCTGACGCCGACGAAGGTGCGGGAGGTGGTGGTGCTGGGCGAGCGGGGCATGTTCCGCGCCGACGACCTCACCCAGGACCTCTACTTCCACGAGAACGCGCAGGCCAACGGGCTGGAATGGGGGCACCTGAGCCTGCTCAAAGGCGTGAGCGAGGGGCGGATGGTACGTTATCCCATCCAGCGCCACGAGCCGCTCAAGGCGGAGCTGGCGACCTTCGCCGGCGCAGTCTTGAACGACACCCCCGTTCCCGTCAGTGGAGAGGATGGTCTCGCTGCGCTGCGGCTGGCCCTGGCCCTGGTGGAATCGGGGACGACCCAGCAGTTGGTGCGAGTGAGCGCATGAGCGACTCGGCCAGGCGGCGAGGTAGTGAGGCAAACGCAGCGCTCGACGGGCTGCGGAGCAAGCTAGCGGACCAGGGCGCGAAGCTGGCCGTCATCGGGCTGGGCTACGTGGGGCTGCCGGTGGCCTGCCTCTTTGCCGAGGCGGGCTTCGACGTGCTCGGCGTGGACGTGCAGGCGGAGCGGGTGGAACGGATCAATGCCGGCGTCTCGCCCATCGAGGGCGATGAGCCGGGGCTGGCGGACCTGTTGGTAGCAGTGATCGGCAGCCGTCGACTGCGCGCCACCACCGACTACGCCGCCCTCGCCGACCGGGAGGTCATCCTCATCTGCGTGGAGACGCCGGTGGACGAACAGCACGTGCCCCGCTACGTGGCCTTAAAGAGCGTTCTGCGTTCGCTGGGGCCGGTGCTCAAAGAGGACGCGCTGGTGGTCGTCGAATCCACCATCGCGCCGGGCACCATGGCAAATGTCGTCAAGCCCCTCCTGGAGGAGAGCTCGGGTAAGCAGGTGAACGTAAGTTTCTTCCTGGGCCACTGCCCGGAGCGGGTGATGCCGGGCAAGCTGCTGGCGAATCTGCGCGGCGTGAGCCGGGTCTGCGGCGGGGAGACGCCGGAGACGGCGGCCGTGATGCAGGACCTCTACCGGCAGGTGGTGCGGGCCGATCTGGACGCGGCGGATTGCGTCACGGCGGAGCTGGTCAAGACGGCGGAGAACGCCTACCGCGACGTGAACATCGCCTTCGCCAACGAGGTGGCCCTCATCTGCGAGGCGGTGGGCGGGGACGTCTGGCGGGTGCGGGAGCTGGTCAACAAATCGCCGGGTCGCCACATGCTCTATCCTGGCGCCGGGGTGGGCGGGCACTGCATCCCCAAGGACCCGTGGCTGCTGAGCTACCAGGCGCGGGAGCAGGGTGTACCCGTGCGGCTCATCCCGGCGGCGCGGGCGGTGAACGAGTCCATGCCGCTGCACATGGTCGAGCTGCTGGAGGAGGCCTTGGCAGAGGCGGGCGTGGCTCTGGCGGACGCACGCGTGCTGGTCATGGGGTACGCCTACCTGGAGAACTCCGATGACACGCGCCACTCGCCCAGCGCCGTGCTGGTGGCGCGATTGCGGGAGCTCGGTGCGGAGGTGGTGATCCACGATCCGTACGTGGCGGAGTATCAGGGGGATCTGGTGGCGACGGCACAGGGCTGCGACGCGGTGGCAGTGATGGTGGCGCATGATGAGTACCGGGAGCTGGATTGGGAGGCGTTGGACGTGGCGGTGCTGGTGGATGGACGGCGGGTGGTCGATCTGACGGCATTACGTGCGGCGGGATTCATCTGTTATGGGGTAGGAACTGCTCCCTGACGGACACGCACCCCTACAAGCGAAAAAACCGGTGCAACTCCAACAGCACCGGTTTCTTCGCGTATTGGAGAAGTATAGCATGCCACGGTTGAAAGAATTTAAAACCCTGTGCCAGGTGATCGAACAGAAGAGCTTCTCACGTGCAGCAGAGCTCCTGGGTCTGACCCAACCAGCGGTCAGCCTACAGATCAAGTCACTTGAAGCAGAATACGGTGCGGAGCTCTTACATCGAGAGGGTTTTGAGATATTGCCTACGGAAAACGGCGAGGTCGTCTACAATTTTGCCTGCCAAATCATCGATCTCTATCTCCGCTCTCAGGAAGCAGTCCAGGCTTCACTTGTAGAGACGCGGGGGCATCTGAGCATCGGGGCCAGCACCGGACCCGGTGAGTATCTGCTCCCACTGCTTTTAGGACGCTTCAAGGGCGCGAATCCAGATGTGACTGTCTCACTACGTGTGGGGGATTCCAATGAGATTATCGAGCACGTCCTACAACAACGACTGGAAGTAGGGTTTGTGGGGGCGACACGCCGCGATCGCCATCTGACGTTCGAGCCCTTCTTGCACGACGAACTGATTCTGGTGGTATATCCAGAGCATCCCTGGGCGCAACGAAAGCACATCACCTACGAGGAATTGCTTCAGGCGCCCCTGGTGCTTCAACAACAAGGCTCGGGTGCACGGGCAACCTTACAGGAGGCCCTGCATCGCTATGGCATCACACTACAGCAACTGCATCCTGTGATGGAGGTCGGTTTGCAGGAGTCAACAAAGGCCGCTGTACGCTCAGGCTTCGGGGTGACCATTATTTCACGCCTGGGCGCGACAGATGAGTTGCATCGGGGAATCCTGATTGAGGTACCTATCGAGGATGTTAATATGGCGCATGATTTCCACGTCGTATATCTGCGCACTTTACCGCTACCTAACCTGGCCAGAACTTTTTTGGACTTTGCCCGCATCACCGCTCAAGAGATCTCCGCGGGACGTAAGTAGTCTCTATAAGAATTTCTTATTTGACGATAAGTGTCCAGGGCATGTAGAATAAGTGAACGATTTTGCAGAAAGGAGAATCGCATGAAGCGCGCCCCAAAAATAAACTTTCGATATGCAAGAAAATCGTTCATTCTCTCGCTAGGGATGGTTCTGATGATTCTGACAAGTTGTGGAGGCGATGCCGGCACAACAATTCGCTACGGTGGCCAATACTATCCTGAAGAGTTTCTCTTACAAGGCTATCCAGAACTGTGGACAGAGCAAGACCTTGTAGTCGAACATATCTTGTTCAGTTCGGGGACAGAAAACAACCAAGCGCTTATCGCCGGTGAGATCGACATCAATGTCGGCGCTGACAGCAAAACGGTGGCTCTTTTTAATGCTATATCTGAAGAAGCGCTGATCATCGCAACCAGCCAACGTGGCGACCGTTACTCCACAATTGTGAGAGGGGATTCCGATTTCCAGAGCTGGGACGATCTGCGAGGACACACCGTTGGTGTACGCCTAGGCACTGGCGCGGAACAGGTACTCCTGCGCTACTTCGAAGGACAGCCAGACCTCGCCTGGGAGGATTTCGACTGGGTAAATCTCGGTGTGGAAGACATGATCGCCGCGTTACAGAGCGGCAGCATTGACGCTTTTACCGCCTGGGAGCCGACCCCGGCGATTGCAGAGGCGCAGGGTGTGGGTCGTGTGCTACTTAGTTACGGAGACATCGCCATCGTGCCTGTCTCCATCCACACGACGCGGGCTTTTGCGGAAAGCCATCGCGGTGCGCTGGTAGGTTTCCTGGCGGCGCACATCGCCAAAGTGGAGATGATCGAGAATGACCCCCAGCTCGCTGCCGAACTCGCTGTTGAGGCAGCCGCAGCACAGGGAGTGGAGGTTTCCGCTGATGCCTTCTTACGCATCTTCGAGCGCGTGGATTTCTCGTTGGAGTTTGATGGGCAGGCACTTCGTGCTCTGGAAGATACCGCACAGTTTCTCTATGATCAGGATCGCATCGATGCCATCCCTGACTTTTCCTGGGACAACAGCTTCCTTGAGGAGGCACAAGCGCTGAATGACTGAACTGAAACGCTGGAGCGCGAAGTTAAGGAGCGTATGGTTACCGTTCCTAGTGGTGGCGCTCTTCCTGTGTAGCTGGCAGATATTAACCAGCACGCGCATCATCAATCCGGCACTGTTTCCAGCCCCAACTAAGATTTTAAACGAACTGGTAATCCTTCACACGAAGGATTTACCAGTTCGTTCTGTGCTATTCAGCCATGTATGGATCACCTTGCAACGCACCTTTATCGCCGCTGGGATTGGGATCATGGTCGGAGTGTTGCTAGGTGTGCTGATGGGCGTTAGCCGGCCACTCTATCGCTTCTGCGATCCGCTCATCACACTGCTGATGCCCATCCCGGGGATTGCCATGGCGCCTCTATTCATCATCTGGCTAGGGTTCGGTAATCCCTCCATCATCACCCTGGGAATCATCGCCACATTCTTCCCTGTCGTCTATAATACCGCAGCCGGTGTACGCAGCATGGACAAGCAGCTCGTGCGCGCAGCGCGGATCATGGGGGCGCATCGCTTTGAGATACTGATCACGATCTACCTGCCTTGGGCAGCGGGGCACACACTCACCGGAGTGAAATTGGGATTGGCGCGTTGCTGGCGAACGATCATTGCCGTGGAATTCGTCGCCGCAGCAAGCTGGGGATTGGGCTATATGATTTGGAACGCAGCGGAGTACCTGCGCGCCGGTCTCGTCTATGGCGGCATTGGGCTGCTCATTGTACTCTATTTTTTGCTCGAACAACTCATTCTCGTGCCTTTAGAAAAGCATACTATCGAAAAGTGGGGCATGATCAAGAGATGATAGCAGAAACGAGAGACTGCTGGCAGGCCAGGCTCAAAGCGCTGGGTGAATTTCTGTTACCCTTCTTAATCCTGGGAACGCTCTGGGAATTGTTGGCCCGCTTGGGCATCGCCAGGATAGAGCTGCTGCCGCCACCGACACAGCTCCTGCGAAAGTTATGGGAGCTCACCCGCAATGGTATTCTGTTGCATCATCTGGCACAAAGTGGATATCGGCTACTTCTAGGTTATCTACTTGCAATCATTTGCGGCGTTACCATGGGCACCCTGCTGGCCATCCACGAGACGATCTACAAATTATTCGCCCCTATTCTTAGCCTCTTAATCTCGGTGCCAACTATCGCCTGGGTTCCGGTGTTGTTATTGGTGATGGGACTGGGGGATCGCACCGTCATCACAGCGGTCTTTCTGGGAGGTTTCTTCGCCATTACCCACAACACGATGCGTGGTATCCAGATGGTAGACCGGAATTTAATCCACGCAGCGCGGGGCATGGGCATCCGAGGACTCAAATTGTTTACTACAGTGCTTTTACCAGGCTCGTTGGTCTCGCTCATCGCCGGGCTGCGGTTGGGAATTGGGTACTCGTGGCGCGCGCTGATTGGAGGTGAGATGCTTTCGGCCATGATTACGTGGGGTATCGGCAAGATGATCTATCAGGCTCGCTTCTGGAATGACGTCACCATCATGTTTGTGGGCTTGTTGATCATCGGTCTCACAGGGTTATTGATGGATCGAACGTTGTTAAATTCGCTAGAACGCCAAACCATAGAAAGATGGGGCTTGGTGACCGAGAGGTAAAACGTGCAGGAAAAGCAGGTAATAATCAAAATTGAAAATGTAAGTAAGATCTTCGGGAATGGGAACGGGCGTGTAGTCGCCTTGGATAATCTCAATCTGTCCATCCGTGAGGGTGAGTTCAATGTGATTATTGGCCCTTCAGGATGCGGGAAATCAACGCTCCTGTACCTACTGGCGGGATTCGAGAAACCCAACAGTGGACAGATTCTGCTGGATGGCGTGCCTATCCGCAAGCCAGGGCCGGATCGTGGCTTCGTTTTCCAGGATTACGCCCTCTTCCCCTGGAAGACGGTGTTGGGCAACGTCATGTTCGGATTAAAGCACACCGGTTGGCCTAAGGAGAAGGCATTAGCACGAGCACAGGAGCTTATTGCATTGGTCCATCTGCAAGGATTCGAGAAAGCTTATCCCCACACGCTCTCGGGCGGCATGAAACAGCGGGTAGGTATTGCGCGCGCCCTGGCCTACAATCCCAAAGTATTGCTGATGGACGAGCCCTTTGGCGCATTGGATGCACAGACGCGCAAACATATGCAACAGGAGCTCGTCAGCATATGGGAACGCACCCGCAAGACGGTGGTTTTCATCACCCACAGTGTTATCGAAGCGGCTTATCTGGCCGACCGCATCATCGTGATGACTGCGCGTCCTGGCCAAGTAAAGGGCGATATTCAAGTGACCGTACCGCGTCCGCGCAGCTACACCGAGGACGCCTATCTCAATGTGCGCTCTCAAGTATTGGCACTCCTGGAAGAAGAGGTAGAGAAAGCCATCCAAAGAGGCCAAACTGTCCATTGACCCAATCGCCCGGCTGGCGATCAGCGCCGTACCGTGATCATAAGACAAGCTGTGGCACTTAAACACCTCTGGATTTATGGTATGATTACCATCCGAATCACAAACATCCCAGAGAGAGAGGAAACCCGACCTTGTTAGCACCATTGAAGATCATCGTCACCGCCTGTGGTTGTCCCGGCGCTTCGACACTCGTCCGCATGTTGCAGAACAACGGCGAACGTCCTGTGACTGTCGTGGGCGTCGATATGGACCGTGAGGCCATCGGTCGCTTTCTGACCGACACGTTCTACACCGTACCCGCCGCCGCAGACGAAACTGCCTATCTAGAGCGTATCCTCGAGATCGTCGAACGCGAACAACCCGACGTGCTGTTCCCGGAGAGCAGCTCTGAGGTGCCGGTGCTGGCCAAGCATCGCGCCACCATCGAGGCTTTGGGTACCAAAGTTATCGTCTCCAGCCCGGAAAGCATCGCGCTGGCGAATGACAAATATGCGATGTACGAAGCGCTCCGCGAAGCCACGGACCTGCTGCTGCCGGCCTACCGCTGGCCCAAGGACCTGGATGAATTCGTCGTCGCCGCTCACGAGCTGGGCTATCCGGAAAAAGCGGTCTGCTTCAAACCCCACGTCGCCAAAGGGAGCCGAGGCTTTCGCATCATGGATGCGCACATCAGCCGGCGCGATCTGCTGCTGAACTATAAGCCCAACAGCCGCTATATGTCGCTGGATGAATTCGTCACGATCTTCGAGCAAGAGCCGGACTTCCCGGACTTCCTGGTGATGGAGTACGTCGAGGGGCAAGAGGTCACGACGGATAGCCTCTGTTTAGATGGGGAAGCGTTGCTGACGACAGTCAAGACCGTGGAGCAGGCCCGCTGGGGCGTTATCGTGCGCGGTGAGCTGGTACACCGGCCCGACCTCCTGGCGCAGACCGCGGAGATTCTTCGTGT